>NZ_RHNT01000030.1 GCF_003946325.1 Companilactobacillus furfuricola
ATATATCCATAGTATAATTACTAATCAATGAATAAAATATTGATATATTGCGGGTTAAGCTTGACATCTGGTAGGAATTTCACACCTGACAGCGAATTTCCTCCACCCCCGCAGAACCTTCGGTTTCAGAATCATTAGGTTTTTGGTGAGGATTACGGTACTTAGTTTTTCTTGTCTTTGCGTTTTTGAACTGTGGGTATCTATCTATTCAATTTATTTTTGTGCGTGCTCGATATTGCTTTAATTGCTTGACTCAATATTGCTTTTCTTCATTCTTCTATTATTAATTAAATTTTCTGCAAAATGTGCTTTGTTTTTTTGGAGCTCAATTTTTGTAATATTATAGTAGGAACTGTTTTTTTGATTTGGTAATCGGTCATATTTAACTGATTTATTATTTGTTGCTGTTTTATGTTATGTAAACGCTGTATATTAAAGATGTAATAAAGAGAGATTATTTTTCTGTTTTTTGTATTTTGTTCGTTAAATTTTTTTGAATTCGGAATTTTTTTGTTTCACTTGCTGCTTATGTTTGGCTGACCGGAGATTGGTGGTGTTTGTTGCAGTTTTATTGCCTTTTTTTGACGGAATTGTGAAAGAGTTTAAGAATTTCTTAAGAATGGGTTATTTGTATGGTATAAGCCTTTGTAAGGGGTTAAGAGCCCATATTTTGCCTTGATATCGGGGTTCTGTTTGAACGACAAAAAAATTTTTGTTAAAGTAATCTAGCGGACGTAATGGCAATTTTGTACTGGTAAATCGCTATTTTTATATTTAGTAAGTTGCTTTTATTTCCGAGATTCAAGAATGGAGGATTTAATGACAGATAAAGTTAAAATTGAAGTCAAAGGCTTAACTAAGATCTTTGGCAGACATGTTAACAAAGCTAAAGAATTGCTCCGTAAAGGGGAAACTAAGCCACAAATTTTGAAGGAGACTGGTGCCACTGTTGGTGTTGACCAGGCTAACTTTGAAATTTACGATGGTGAAATTTTTGTAATTATGGGCCTTTCTGGTTCTGGTAAGTCTACTTTGATCCGGATGATCAATCGTTTGATTGAGCCTACTGACGGTTCGGTTTCTATCGATGGTGAGAATTTGATGGAGATCGACAAGAAACAATTACGTAATGTTAGACGTAAAAAGATGAGCATGGTTTTCCAAAACTTTGGCTTGCTTCCTAACCGGACTATTTTAGAGAACGCTGAATACGGTTTGGAGATCCAAGGTGTTGATAAAGAAGAACGTGCTAAAAAAGCCAAGACTGCTTTGGAACAAGTTGGTCTTACTGGCTATGACGATGAGTATCCATCACAATTATCTGGTGGTATGCAACAACGTGTTGGGCTAGCCCGTGCTTTGGCTAATGACCCACAAATCCTTTTGATGGATGAGGCCTTCTCAGCGCTTGATCCGTTGAATAGAAGTGATATGCAAGATCAATTGCTCGATCTTCAAGAAAATATGAAGAAGACAATTATCTTTATTTCCCACGATTTGAACGAAGCTTTGAAACTCGGTGATCGGATCATGATCATGCGTGATGGGGAAGTCGTCCAAACGGGGACGCCGGAAGATATTTTGACGCATCCTGCGAATGAATATGTTGAGAACTTTATCGAGAACGTTGACCGTTCTAAAGTTCTTACTGCCGGTAATGTTATGATCAGACCAGTTACGATCAATATTGATAAAGCTGGTCCTCGTTTAACTATTAAACGAATGAGAAATAATGAAGTTTCAACAGCTTATGTGATCGACAATTCAAGAAAACTAGTTGGTATCGTTGATGCTAATGATGTTATCAAGTTGATCAGAACTAATAGTAGTGACTTACGTTCGATTGTTCAGAGCAACGTTCCTACGACTCATGAAGACAAACCAATTTCTGATTTGATGGATGATATTTCACAAACAGGAATTCCGATCGCCGTAACTAACGATAAGAAACAATTACTTGGTATTATCGTTCGTGGTGCGGTTCTAGGTGCACTTGCCGGAAATGAGGTGAAAGATATTGACTAATATTCCACAAATTCCCTTAGCTGATTGGATCGATGCTTTCGTTGATTGGTTAGTTAAATTTACAGGATTTTTCAATGGGGTCACGAATTTCATTGGTGCGATCAATAATGCTTTCCAATGGATTTTTGATCTCTTGCCAATTTGGCTTTTTATCGTCATCGTCTTGGCGTTGACTTTCTACGTTAACCGCGATAAGCAAAATTGGTACTTGCTCGGATTTGAGTTTTTAGGTCTACTATTGATCTGGAACTTAGATTACTGGCGTGATATGACACAAACTTTGACCTTAGTATTAACGTCAAGTTTGATCGCTCTAGTTATCGGTATCCCACTGGGTATCTTGATGGCTAAGAGCCACATTGCTGAAGTTATCTTGAAGCCGATCCTTGACTTCATGCAGACAATGCCAGCCTTTGTTTACTTGATCCCTGCTGTTGCCTTGTTCGGTATTGGTATGGTACCAGGTATCGTAGCTTCAGTTATCTTCGCAATGCCTCCAACAGTTAGAATGACTAACATGGGTATTCGTGAAGTTCCTGATGAATTGATCGAAGCGGCCGATTCATTTGGCTCAACAGAATGGCAGAAATTATTCAAAGTTGAATTACCATTAGCTAAAACTAGTTTGATGGCTGGTGTTAACCAAAGTATGATGCTTGCACTATCAATGGTTGTTATTGCTTCCATGATCGGTGCTATGGGCTTAGGTACAGAAGTTTACTTTGCCGTTGGACGTAACGATGCTGGTAACGGTTTTGCTGCTGGTTTAGCAATCGTTATCTTAGCCATCATCCTTGACCGTCTAACACAGTCACTTACACGTAGCCGTAAGAAAGGATAGGTGAGTTATTTGAAAAAATTAAAATATCTCAGCGTCTTTTTCGTAGCGTTATTGATGGTGCCACTATTAGCTGCCTGTGGATCGACGACTGCTCCTTATAACCCTAAGGAAAAATTGGGACCACAGATCAACTATACGATCACTGGTGTTGACGCTGGTGCTGGTGTAATGTCATCAACGCAAACAGCTTTAGACAAATATGGTCTAAAGGAGAAGAACTGGCAATTGCAACCTAGTTCAACTGCTGCTATGACTAGTACCTTAGATAAAGCCATTAAGGACAAACGTCCGATCGTTATCACTGGTTGGCAACCACACTGGATGTTCACTAAGTATAAGATCAAATTCTTAAAAGATCCTAAAAACGTCTTCGGTAAAGCAGAACATATTGATACCGTGGTTCGTAAAGGATTGAAGAAAGATAAACCTGAGGCTTACACAATTTTGGATCGTTTCCACTGGAATCGTGAAGAGATGTCGAGTGTTATGTTGAAGGTCAACAATGGCGACGACCCTAATAAAGCTGCCAAAAATTGGATCAAGAAGAATCCTGACATGGTCAAGAAATGGACCAAAGGTGTTAAGAAAGTCCATGGTGAAAAACTCAAGATGACTTATGTCGCTTGGGATTCGGAAATTGCCTCAACCAACGTGATCGCTCAAGTATTGAGAGATCAAGGTTATGATGTAACTATCCAATCAATGGAAATGCAACCAGTTTGGGCTTCTGTCTCAACTGGTGCTGCAGACGCAATGGTTAGTGCTTGGTTGCCTAAGACGGCTGCTAAGTTTGCTAGTGATTATAAGGGTCAGTATGAAGATCTTGGTCCTAGTCTTGAGGGAGCTAAGGTTGGTCTAGCTGTTCCTACTTATATGACTAATATTAATACTATTGATGATTTGAAGAATAAATAAGTTTTTATTGATGAAGCCTGATTCGCTGAGAGTCAGGCTTTTTGTTTTGGGGTTTTGATTGCGGGGGTTGTTTGGGGGGTGGTTCATTGCCGGTTCTGCGTGGGGTTCCGGAAATTGCGCCGTGGAACGCCATGGGCACCACTCTGAGCTATCCGAAGAAAACCGCTTCGGACATCTCAGAGCTGGGCCTTCCACTAAGCTCCTTCGTCGCTAAGTGGAATTTCATGGCTGACGGCGAATTTCCTCCACCCCACGCAGAACCTAAGGTAGTGCAATCATTTTTTGGAATGGGGCACGGTACTTAGTTTTATGTCAGTGGTACCTTGGATTGAGGTGGAGTTCCTTGTTGAATATTTTTGTTAGAATTTTTCTCTTTGATTCCTATCTGGTTGTTTTTTTAATTCATTCCTATTTGTTTTTTGTTTCGAACTGTGTTTTCCAATTTTAAGATTTCTTTTTTTGCTCTTTTTTTTGGCCTTTTGTCGCTGTGAAAATCTCTTTGTTTTACGCTTATTTATTGATATTTGCGGGCATATTTGATGATATTTTTGCCCTTTATCTTTTATTTTCACAAGATATTGCTTTTGGAGACCTTTTCTCGCTGTTATTGTTGAAAGCGTTTTAATTAACTTGATTTCACAATGTATATAATTTAGGAATATTTTATATATAAAATGGTTATTTACAAAACTGATAAATGAGACTAGACTGTTATAGAAATCAGTTATACGGGATATTTATTACCTATTCAAAGGGGGATTATAATAGTATATAATTCTATTCGTAGAGAAAATTATGATATAGGGGTGGTTACGTGAATATTCAATCTTTCGTTGAGAAAAGGAAAGAGATGGGTCTTTCACAGAAAGCACTTAGTAAGGGTATTTGTACCCAGGCTACTTTGAGCAAGTTTGAAAATAATGGCAAGATCCCTTCGATGAAGATTTTGATTCAGTTGTGTAATCGCTTGGATCTGGCTTTGGATGATATTATTGGTATCGACAATAATGGTAAGAAGAAGCAGATCCAGGCTATGAATAAGGCTGAGTTTAATTTGATCATTGAGGAATACGATAATTCTTGGGAGATTTTGAAGGAGATCGATTTGGATTCTCTTTCTGATGACCTGAAGGCGACGATGCAGTATTACTATTTGAAAGGATATTTGAATGTTCTTGATGATGGTGATCTGTTGGAAGCTGTATTTGACTTTAATCGTATTTTGTCCGATCTCGATGCTAAAGGTGAGACGATTTTTACTTTTCTAGCTTTCGTTGGTATGGGTATGGTTTATGCTCAACAAGGCGATGATGCTAAGAGCGAATATTATTTCAGCAAGGTATTTAATGATATTTATGGCATGGAGATCGATGATGTGACTAAGATCTGGCGTTACATCAATATTATTTTTTACTGCTCATTGTATTACTCAAACCGCAAAGAATTTGAAACGGCCAATACGTTGTTGCGATACGGCGTAAAGATTTGCCAGGATAATCATGTTACTTATTACATTGCCCGCATCTACGAGCAATTAGCCATCAATAAATGCGAAGTTGATGGACAAAGCGACGATGTGTTAGACCTGTTGAATAAGGCTCAAGTATTTTCTGAATTCAATCATAATGAAAACGAATTGATAAAGATCCGCAAGCTGATTAAAGACTGTAAGTAAGAGGGGATTATTTTGACGTCTTATAAGAAGCTTAATAAGACGCTACTTTGGACTTTAGTTGTCGCCTTCTCAATCTTGATAGCCGGAGGACTTTTGATTTTTAAGAATGAAGCTCCACGTCCTTCAAAAATCGTTAATGAGCAAGGTACGACTGTCGTTACGAAGCAGCAATTATTGTCAGGACAAGCTGTTTTTGAAAAATACGGTTTGACTGATTACGGTACTTATCTAGGGAACGGTACTTATTTTGGACCTGATTATACTGCGCAAGCATTGCATGTTTATTTGAATGGTATGCACAATTACTACGCACACAAGGACTTTAATAAGGACTTTAAGCAATTGAGTACCGAGCAAAAATCAGGTATCAAAGGGAAAGTTACTAAAGAGATCCGAGTCAATCGTTATAACGAATCTAAGGATCAATTGACTTTAACTGATGCCCAAGTTGCTGGATTGAATCATTTGACGAAGTACTATCGGACAGAATTCCGGAACAATCCTAAAGAAGCAGGGATGCCGGAAAATATGATCAGAAATAATACTGACGATTTTATGCAACATGGTGATAAGATCGATCAGCTAACTTATTTCTTCTTCTGGGGAGCATGGATGTCTTCGACAAACCGTCCAAACCAGATCTACTCATACACTAACAACTGGCCATATGACTTAGACGCCGGAAATGTCATGACGAGTGACGTTATGATCTGGACAGCTGTCTCAGTTGCCTTGTTCGTTGCCGGTATGGGGATCGTTATTTACTTCTATAAGAAGTACTCGTTTGATATGGACTACACTGAAGCCTATGAAGAAATGGGCGAGATCAAGACGAGTGAACCGATCACGCCGTCGCAAAGAAAAGCAGCTAAGTATTTCTTAGTTGTTATGTTGATGTTCTTAGTTCAAGTATTACTAGGTGAGTTAATGTCTCACTACTACGTTGAACAAGGATTCTTCGGACTACCACTGCAATACATTTGGCCATTTAACTTGGCTAAGACTTGGCATTTGCAACTAGTTATTTTCTGGATCGCAACTGCCTGGTTAGCAACAGGTATTTACATCACACCACGAGTATTAGGACATGAACCAAAACATCAAGGAGTTCTAGTTGATATTTTATTCTGGGCTTTGATCATCGTCGTTGGGGGATCAATGCTTGGTGAATGGGGCTCTGTGACAGGTATTATTAACGACAAGTGGTGGCTCTTCGGTCACTACGGTTGGGAATATGCCGAGATGGGTAAATTCTGGCAGATCTTATTCATCCTTGGCATGCTTCTCTGGGTCGTAATTTTATGCCGTGGATTCATTCCTGCCATCAAGAAACGTGTCAACAAGCACAGATCAGTTCTTTTGACATTGTTACTTTGTGGATCAATAGCAATTCCACTATTCTATTTAGCATCACTCTTTATTCTTCCAAATTCACACGTAACATTTGCCGATTACTGGAGATGGTGGATCGTTCACCTTTGGGTAGAAGGTATCTTCGAATCATTCGCCGTTATCTTGATCGGTTACTTGTTAGTCGACATGAAGTTGACCACTATCAGATCAACTATCAGAGCCTTGTATTTCCAATTGATCTTACTCTTGGGAACAGGTGTAGTCGGAATGGGACACCATTACTTCTGGGAAGGTGACCACTCGATCTGGTTAGCTCTAGGAGCTTGTTTCTCAGCTCTAGAAGTAATCCCACTATGTCTCTTAGTTTGGGAAGCATACACACACTACCGCGTTTACCGTGATAGTATGTTAGATTTCCCATACAAGGGAACATTCATGTTCTTAGTATCAACAGGACTATGGAACGCCTTGGGTGCCGGTGCCTTAGGTTGGTTGATCAACGCACCAGCAATCAACTACTTCGAACACGGAACACAATGGACCTCAGCCCACGCCCACGGCTCAATGGCTGGAGTTTACGGATTCTTCTCAATAGCTATCATGCTATTTGCGATCCGTCATTTGACGAAGACCAGCTTCTGGACAGAAAAAGTCGAGAAGTGGATCAAATGGGCTTGCATCACTCTAAACGTAGGACTAGCTGGAATGACATTTATCACACTAATGCCATTAGGTTGGTTACAACTAAAGGATGCCTTAGACCACGGATACTGGCACGCAAGACAAGCTAGTTTCTATCAACAACCAGCTGAAAAGATGTTGACCATCATCAGATCAGTGCCTGATATCATCTTTACAATTGGTGTTGTTATCTTATTAGTCATCTTCTTCAGAGCAATGTTCAACTTGAAGAAGTCTTCTGATAAGTTAGATCCTATTGATTATGAGATAAAATAGAGCGTGGAAGGGGATGGTCAGCTGCTGAGGATTAACGCGAGTGGGCGCACAAGGTGCGGCGAAGCCGTGCCGCGACCACACGTGTTAACCGGAGGCCGCTATCCCCTGGAACGCGTTTCCACTACAAAGCGGGCAACGTTTGGTATAAAACAAGAAAAGTTTGGCAACCAAAATAATGCCATTTCTACAACCAGACAACTTTGTCGAAACCAAACGTAGTATTAAACGAAGTGTCGGTAAAATACGACATACAAAAAGACGAACATGAGCGAGAAATCGCATCGTGTTCGTCTTTTTTTGTTGGTTACAATTTTTACTGGATCTCAGCACCGATTACGCGAGCTTGATCAATGTTTTCAATTCCTAATACTTCACCCAAATTTTTCCAATCTAAATATTTTTCGAATCTTTTATACCACTCAACTGGTTGAGAAAAATCATCGCCTCCAGCAGTAACTAACAGAACACTCTCCTTGAAGAATTTTTTAAATCCAACGGCCTGCAATATTGGCTGAATGTAATCGATAGCTGTTTTTAAACTACCAGAGATACGGGGGTGGCAAAGACAATAATGTCTGCATCGAGTACTTCTTAGGAAAATCGTGCGGTCACGTCACTACCACTTAGAACTTCGTGCAAGTTATAAGGATTTTCTTTGTATCCTTGGTCGTCGGAATAAAGTGCAACACTAAATTTTAATTCATCGGTCTTCATTTTGCGGACACTGTTACCGGACTTTTCAGCACCTTCAGTAAAGCTGTCGATAAGTTGCTTCGTCGTTCTGTGAGTTCTAGATGAGCCGTTTAATACTAGTATATTTTTCATATGATATTCTCTTTGTCATAACCTTTACAACTGCACTTTAAGCTATGTGTTTGAGAACATCAATTTACAATTTCTGCTGTTTATATAATTTTTAGATGAAATTCTATTTTTGTATAAGATGACCACTTAACATGTTGTACGAATTGTACGAAAAAAGCCAAACATCAAGAATTAACTAGATGTTCGACTTTGTTTATTATAATTCAGTATATTTTTTATTACTATCTTTGGCTTTATCAACAGGGTACTTAGCAATGTTCTTTTTCAATTTGCTATCGATGATTTCATCAACATCTAATCCAAGGTTGTCAGCCATCATGTAAGAATAAATCAAAACGTCAGCTAATTCTTCTTTGAGCTGATCGGGTTTCTTTGCAACTACATCTTCGGGTTTCTTCCACTGGAAGAGCTCTAATAGCTCAGAAGCCTCAAGAGAGATGGATATGGCTAAATCTTTTTCATTGTGGAATTGACGCCAATTGCGATCATCTCTAAATTTATTGATCTTTTGCATAGAAGTGTGGTCAGTCATTTTAAATATCCCCTTTTTGTGCTTTTAAAAGCTCTTTTTGAAGTTCTTCGTCAACGGCGTAGATATACAATCCGTTGACTCCACGAGTAAGTAAAACATTTAATTCGTTTTTTAACAAGTCAGTGGAGACGTCGATTTTTTGGTTTTTGTAAGTTCTCCGTTGAGTCACTTTTGAGTTGAAACTGGCAGACTTATCGAAGAACAACTTGCCATCTCGTAATTTAACCGATGGACCAATTATCACAGCGGCGTAGTTTAAATCAAACCCTTGAATGGTAAAAGTTGAGCCAACTTCGTCAATGGTGTGATCTTGCTCAGCCCAAGATAGATCCTTGTAATTAACTTTTTTATTTCGAGGTTTTGGCAGTTGCAAATTCCAAGGTAATGAAAAATCTCCAACTTTGACGTTCCAGTATTGCTCGTCATCAGGATGTTTTCCCTTGATGAATTTCCAATCAAAAGTTGCTAACAGCCTAGATATTCCATTATCAAGATTGGCTGATTTTTCTTTTATGGCTTTGTACATGCTTTGTGGATCTTTAAAAATTTTTAGATCATATTTGTCATCTTCAGGAATATTGAAAACGGTCTTTTTATCAATCAGTCCTCTGATCCACTGTACAGTTTGTTTATTGGCGTTGATCCGCATTTGATTGTGTAATTTAATATAATTTCCTTCAAGTGAGGCTTCTAAGACTAATCGAAGCATATCTTCTGAATCCATGTACTGTTCACGAGAGAGAATTTGGTTTTCGTCATAAACTGCAACAACTACTTTCGCTCTGTCGATGATATCTTGTAACTGATTTTCGCCTTGATATGATTGCTTTCCTTGTGTCCAAAGTAAGTGAGCCTCATCAATCAACACTACGTCAACCTTGTTGTCGGGTGAATGATGGTTGATGAAAGAGGTCGGTTTGGAAACAACGGATTTATCTTTATTTAAGCCCAGTTTTTCTGCAATTTTTTCATAAACCTTTAACTGTTGGTCATGATTAACTAATAAATAATTAGTACTGCCTTCAAGAATCTTATTGTCATCATGTTTCGATTCGTTTTCTAGTTCAAAAAAGATACTACTTAGTAAAACCGTTTTTCCAGTTCCAGCACTTCCGTTGATCAGGATCAATTGCTTTTCTTTATTTCTATTGATGGCTTCCTCGATTTTCATCATGATTTCGTCTTTGGCATTTAATTGCTCAGAGGTTAGCTTGTGGAAAGGTGAAGACTTGAAAATCGCGGAATCACGAATAACTCTTTCTAAAGGAAACAGTTCTTTATTGTCTTCACGAAGTTTATTCCATATCTTCGAAAAAATAGCATCGAGTTCATCTTCAGTGTAATAGTCACTTTGGGGATTGGTTCTCCCATTGTCCAAGGTAACGTTGTTAACACTGGACATGTAATGGATTAATTTGTTTTCGATATCTAGTGTCAATGATTTGTTAAAGTGATCGTGACCGATAATGTACATTTCAGAAGTAGGTGAATTCTCGGTTTTTTGCCAAAAATTATTTGGGTCACTGTCTTCTTTAAGATGTTCCAATGACCTACGTTTGATATCAGTTGTTTCACCGACGTAAACAGAGTATTGGTCTTGATGTTTATTTTTATCATCCACGATGTAAACGGTGGGATAACTTAAAATGTAATTATTATCTTTTAAATTTGAAAAAGAACTGTCTATTTTATCGATTTCTTTCTTGTCATATTTAATTTTTTTGACAATTGGTGAATTAATTTTTTCCAAAGGCTTTTCTCCGATAGTTTTCTCATTTCTAATGATATCAAATATGGTGTGTAACGAAGAAATGAATTTTTTATATTTATGTGTTCAGCATAAATGAAAACTTGTATTAGAAAAACTTCTTTTAGCATTGAAAATCCGCAATGAGATTTTTAGAAAATTTCAGCTCAACAATTGTCAAAATAGCATAAATCATATTTAGAGATTTTCTAATCTAAAATTTTTTCAAGGAATTCAATCACCAATTGACCCCTGATATATCAATAACTACATCAAATATGCAATTAATTAAATTAACAACAAATTAAAATTAATCCTTGAATATTAAAAAATTTAATGCTAGTATACGTGTATCAAATCAAGGAGGTTACATCGTATGTTTAATAAAGCTTATGCCAAACAAATTAAATCTAACAACTCTGTGGCCTTCTTACTAGCCTTGTTGCTCTAGCCAGGACTCTGACAATTTATGTCGAGTCCTATTTTGCGTTAGACAATGGGGCTCGACTAGTAGATTTTTCCGACACCTCATTGTTAAAAGCAATGAGGTGTTTTTTTTATCCAAAAATAGATAGAAGACAATGGAGGATCTACATTATGAGCAAAACAATTCAATTTTTCGACACCACTTTAAGAGATGGTGAACAAACTATTGGCGTTAACTTTGATATCGACCACAAGGTCGCTATTGCTAAACAGCTTGAAAAATGGGGCGTGGATGTGATCGAAGCTGGTTTCCCAGTCGCATCAGAAGGTGACTTTGAAGCTGTGGAAGCTGTTTCTAAGGCCGTTACGACGACGCAAGTTACCGGACTTGCTAGAGCTAAGAAGAAAGATATCGATGCTTGCGTGAAAGCTACGACAGCCGCCAAAAATAAACAGATCCATGTATTTATCGCAACTAGTCCGATCCACCGGGAAGATAAGCTACATATGACTAAGGAGCAAGTGATCGACTCGATCCACGACAGCGTTAGTTATGCACATAAATTTTTTGAGATCGTAGAATTTTCACCCGAAGATGCTACGCGAACGGAGCCTGATTTCTTGGTTGAATCGATCCAAACTGCTATCGATGCCGGTGCTACGGTGATTAACATTCCTGATACCGTTGGCTATACCAACCCTGAAGAATTCGAACGTCTTTTCAAAAATCTTCGCGAAAATATCCCAATGTTTGACCAGATCACTTTTTCAGTCCACTGCCACGATGATCTTGGAATGGCGGTCGCTAATAGTTTACAAGCTATCAAGAGTGGTGCTACTAGGATCGAAGGTACGATCAACGGCATCGGCGAACGGGCTGGAAATGCGGCTCTATAAGAAGTTGCTGCAGCGATGTATGTCAGAAAAGACTATTACCAAGCTGATAACCATATCGATATGGCCGAGACGATGAAGACGAGCAAAATGATCAGTCATTTTTCAGAAATGCCAGTGCCACACAATAAAGCAGTCGTTGGTGCGAATGCCTTTGCTCATGAATCAGGGATCCATCAAGATGGGATGCTCAAGAACCCTCAAACTTATGAGATCTTAACTCCAGAGATCGTTGGAGCCAATAAGACCACCTTACCTCTAGGAAAACTTTCCGGATCTCACGCTGTGATGACGAAGCTTCAAAAGATGGGCTATCAAGTCGATAAAGAAGACATGAAGCGGATCTTTCCAAGGTTCAAGCACGTTGCTGATCACAGTTCGATCGTCTCCGAAGAGCAGCTTCGCAATATTATGAATCAGATCAAGGAGATCGCCTAAGATGAAAAAAGCAGACATAGCAGTACTTCAAGGAGATTACATTGGACCAGAGATCATGAAAGCGGGGCTTTCGGTATTGGAAGCTGTCAGTCAAAATGCCGGATTCGACTATGAGTTGCATTTTGCTCCCTTCGGGGGCGAGGCCATCGACCAAACGGGCGAACCCTTGCCGGACTCGACTTTGAAAACTTGTCGATCAAGTGATGCTATTTTACTTTCAGCTATCGGTGGTCCTAAGTGGGATCAAGCAAAGAACCGTCCTGAAGCAGGTTTGTTGGCGATCAGAAAGGAACTGAATTTGTTCAGCAACATTCGTCCAACTCGGATCAGTTCAGCGATGCAGCCTTTCTCGCCGATCAAGATCAACGGTGATGTGGATTTTGTGATCATCCGGGAATTGACTAGTGGGATTTATTTTGGGACACCTCGATCAAAGACCACTGCTGCAGCAGTCGATACGATGCGCTACACCAAACAAGAGATCAAACGTGTCGCTCAAGTCGCTTTTGATATGGCGATGAGAAGAAAGAAGCACGTCACCTTGGTCGACAAGGCTAACGTCTTAGCAACCAGCAAGTTTTGGCGAGAAGTCGTGGCCGAAGTTGCGACTGCTTATCCAGAAGTCACGTACAACACGAGTTACGTCGATGCAATGGCAATGAAGATCATTTCTCAGCCTGAAAAATTCGATGTCATTTTAACCGAGAATTTGTTCGGCGATATCTTGAGCGATGAAGCCGCCCAGATCACTGGTTCCTTAGGAACTATCCCTTCAATGAGTACTGGCGAAACAGGACCAGCTTTATATGAACCGATCCACGGTTCAGCACCTGATATCGCTGGTAAGAATATCGCCGATCCGGTCTCGATGATCAAATCAGTCGCCATGATGTTGGAGCATTCCTTTGCACGCCAGGACCTGGCAAATATCATTAATAAATCGGTCGATAAATCAATTGAGCAAAAAATCGTCACTCCTGATCTTGGTGGTAATAGTACCACGACGGAAGTGACTGACAATATTATTCAAAACATCAAGGAAAGCAGTGAAAAGTATGTCACAAACAATGTTCGATAAAATTTGGAACCAACACGTAATCGCAGGAGAACCAGGAGATCCGCAACTAATGTACGTTGACCTGCAGTTACTCCATGAAGTAACTTCTCCGCAGGCTTTTGAAGGATTGCGAGAAAATCATCGACAAGTTCGTCGTCCCGAAAAAAATTTTGCGACGATGGATCACAACGTTCCGACAGTCGATATTTTTAATATCAAAGATGCAATCTCTCGTAAACAGATCGAAACTCTCCAAGAAAATGCGCAAGAATTTGGCGTCAGACTTGCTGGCATCGGCTCAGAAGACCAGGGGATCGTTCACGTTATCGGACCTCAATTAGGTTTGACTCAACCAGGGATGATCATCGTCTGCGGTGATTCGCACACGGCTACTCACGGAGCTTTTGGCTCAATTGCTTTTGGTATTGGTACTAGTGAAGTTGAACATGTTTTGGCAACACAGACTATTTGGCAGACGAAGCCCAAGACGATGGGGATCCACGTTCACGGCAAACTTCCTAAAGGCGTTTATGCCAAAGATATCATCATGGGCATCATCGCCCGTGAAGGAGTGGCATTTGGGACTGGCTATGCTGTTGAGTTTTACGGTGACACCATCGAAAGGATGAGTATGGAAGAACGGATGACGCTTTGTAACATGGCCATCGAAGGTGGCGCTAAAATGGGCAGCGTTCAACCAGATCAAACGACTTTCGATTATGTCAAAGGTCGTAAATATGCTCCGAAAAAATTTGACGAAGCGGTCGCATATTGGAAGCAATTTTATACTGACGACGTCTCGGCTTTTGACGACACGATCGACTTTGATGTTGAACAATTAGCTCCCTTCGTTTCGTGGGGGACTAATCCAGGTATGGCCGTTCCCGTCGACAAGCCATTTCCTGAGATCAAAAATGACGATGATAAAAAAGCTTATGAATACGTTGGTTTAAAACCAGGCGAAACAGCTTCGCAGATCCCGATCAGATTTGTATTCTTTGGTTCGTTTTGTATTCTTTGGTTCGTGTACTAACGGCCGGTTGTCTGATCTAAAAGTCGCGGCAAAAGCAATCAAAGGACATCATATTGCAAAGGGAGTCACAGCTTTAGTCGTACCCGGATCACGCGCTATCAAAGAACGAGCTGAAGAATTAGGGTTAGACAAAATTTTTAAAGAAGCGGGCTGCGAATGGCGCGAACCAGGCTGTTCAGCTTGTTTAGGAATGAACCCTGATCGAGTTCCAGCCGGTGTGCACTGTGCTTCGACTTCCAACCGAAATTTTGAAGGACGGCAAGGTGCAGGTTCGAGAACTCATTTAGCTAGTCCAGCGATGGTCGCTGCCGCTGCGATCCACGGACACTTTATCGACATTAGAAAGGAAGCTATCTAACATGCAAGCAATCACAACGATCACTGACACGACGGTACCGATCATGAAAGAAAATATCGATACTGACCAATTGATCCCCAAGCAATTTTTAAAAAATATTTTGAAGACAGGCTATGCCCGCGATTTGTTTTACGATTGGCGCTATTTACCAGGTGGAAAGCCTAATCCTGATTTCATTTTGAATGATGACGAGCGACAAAACGCCACTATCTTGATCACAGGTGACAACTTCGGTTGTGGCTCTAGTCGGGAGCACGCCGTCTGGGCATTGAAAGATTATGGCTTTAAAGTCGTCATCGCAGGTGGATACAGCGACATTTTCTATATGAACAGTACGAAGAATGGCTTGTTAGCAATTACGTTACCAGAAGACCAACGTGAATATCTGGCCTCTATTCCAGCCGATGAAAAAATTACAGTCGACTTGCCTAACCAAGAAGTCAAAGCCGGAGATAAAACTTTTAAATTTGACATCGATCCGCTTTGGAAGCATAAGTTCGTTAACGGGTTGGACGATATCGCAATTACCATGGGATACGAGGATCAGATAGAGGACTTTGAGAAGAAAATGCCACAATTTTAAAAACACAGAGAGCGGAAGGCGACGGTCAGCTGCTGAGGATTAAAACACAGAGAGCGCAGCAGGATCGAACAGCTGCTGAGGATTTAGGGACTGTCAGCACAAAAGGTGCGGCGAAGCCGAGCCTGCTGACAGTTTCTAAACCGGAGGCCGCTACCCTGCGGAGCTCGTTTCAAAATCCTTGAGGATAAAAATAGATTGCTCGATTCAAACTGCAGAAAGTTTAGTTAACAAAAATATCTAGCACCAATTTATGCCAATCGATCCGTACCTGCTGACAGTATCTAACCGGAGCAATCTTGCGATTCCCAACATAAAATAAATCCACATTCACACACTAAATTACTAGAAACAAAATACTTCCACCAAACTTAATAACAACTCATCAACCAAGGGGGGTAAAAACATGGAGATCCAGTCCAAACAATTACAGACTCGTTTAGACAGAACTCAAGAGTCGCCGTTATTTTATAAAATTTTTGCATTAGTATCAGGTGGTATGATCTTGGATGCTGCCGACGTCTACATGGCTAGTGCCGTCGCCAGTTCAACTTTAAAAGACAACTGGTCCACGATCCAACAAAATTCTTACTTTTTATCGAGTGGTTTTCTCGGTTTGTTCATCGGGTCGATCATTGCCGGATTCATTGGCGATATTAAAGGTCGCCGGGTAGCTTATCAAATCAATTTGATTTTATTTGGTGCTTTTACCTTTTTAGGAGCTTTCGCACCCAACATGTCTTTTCTGATCTTTTGTCGTTTAATGGCTAGTATTGGCCTAGGTTCAGAGATAGTGACTGGATATTCCATGATCAATGAATTTGCTCCGGTACACAATCGCGGGAAGTGGTGTGCAGCTACTTCTTTGATCGCCAACTGTGGGGCACCGATCACGATGTTATTATGTACTGCAATTATTCCACGATTCGGCTGGCGTCCGATGTTTGCCATGATCGGTATCGTTGCCGCCATTCTTTGGTATTTAAGACGTGATATCCCAGAATCGCCACGGTGGTTGATCGCTCACGGACAAGAGGAAAAAGCACAAAAGATCATCGAACGTCTCGAAGTTAATGGGACCACTGATTTTAATCCGGAAAAGAAAGCACCACGTCAAAAAAATCATCATTCCTTTGGCGTTAGCCTTTTTGTAGCAATCGTAGCTGTCTCAGCAACGATCATTTGTCAATACACCTTCACTTCCTGGGTACCAACGTTATTAGTTCAAAAAAATATCGACATCGGAAACTCACTCGGCCTATCGACCTTAATGATGCTAGGAGCACCTGTCGGCTGTGCCATTGGTGCCTACCTAGTAGATAAAATCGGTCGAAAACTAACCATCGTCCCAGCCTTCTTTTTAACAGCCGTATTTGGAATGATGTATGCTCAACAAAACACCGTTTACGGAGTAGTAGCAGTAGGCTTCCTACTAACTACATGTTTCTACATCCTAATGGCCAGCGTAGTAGCAGTCTACGTAGCCGAACTATTCCCAACCAAAGTAAGATTCAGAGGTTCAGGCATAGCCAACGGAATCGCCAAACTATTCACCGTAGCAATGCCAATAGCAGTAGCCTGGTTACTAACAGTCACCACCACCAATGTAATCTTCTGGATAATCAGCGCCATAGCAATATTCGCCGGCGCCGTAGTTTGGTTCTTTGGGGTAGAGACTAACCAAAAAGAAATTGAATAAAACACAGAGAGCGTAGCGGGGTCGAACAGCTGCTGAGGATTTAGGGACTGTCAGCACCCAAGGTGCGGCGAAGCCGTGCCTGCTGACAGTTTCTAAACCGGAGGCCGCTATCCCCTGGAGCTCGTTTCCGCTACATCTGGAGCAACCGTATTCGCAAACTAAAAGATTTAGCTGTAACAAAATTCCTTCCACAATAAAAACAATTACCGTATTCGCAAATTCAACAAACAACCATAGAAAAATGTCCTTCCTAAACAAAACAACTACAGTATTCAAAAAAAACAACCAGATAAAACCCCCTCTCCAACCCAGACACACCAAAAACTCCCAACCCCCTACAATCCCCACCAATTATCAGTTAAACTAAATTAATGAACTAAAAGGGGAAGGTAAAAATGACAGAGATCCTAGTAATCCTAATAATCCTATTCGGTGCGTTCATTCGAACCGTCTTCGGCTTTGGAGACGCCTTAGCAGCAATGCCGCTACTAGCCTTGATCGCGTTCGATACCCAATCAGCCACCGCCTTGATCGGTATCACGAGCCTATGCGTAGCGATCCCAGCAACGATCGAGTACCGTCACGACATCAATTGGAAAGTTATCATCCGTTTAGTATTAGGATCGATCCTCGGTATCCCAATGGGGATAGCACTCGTCAAATTTTCTAGTACCCAAACGATTGCCCGTGTCTTAGGAATATTCTTGATCATCTACGGTTCTTACAACTTGTTCAAGATTTTTCGCGGCAAAGCAACGCATTTACGACTTCATTCGCACTGGTTCGATTATTTATTCGGCTGGATCTCTGGTGTTTTAGGCAGTGCCTACAATTCGCACGGAGTTGCGGTCGCAGTCTATGGTACCTTGAAGAACTGGACGGCCAAAGAATTTCGTGGCATCTTGCAAGCTCATTTCACCTTCACCGGGATCATCGTTGTTTCCAGCCAAATGGCTTCAGGATTTTGGAATCTCGAAGTGGTCAAAATATTTTTGATCTCATTGCCACTCTTAGCAGTCATCATTTGGTTGTCAAATCTCGTTTCAAGAAAAATCAATACCGCAACGCTAGTCAAATATGTCTACGGCATGTTGTTTTTGTTCGGCGTGATGTTATTGATCAAAGCATGAATAAAATTATCAAATATGCAGATAATTTTATTTTTTTTGCCAAAATGGACTATGCTAAAGATGGTATCCAAAAAATACAATTTATTGGAGGCTCTTTATGGAAAATTTGATAAAAATAGGTAAATCAGAGGTAACTAGTAAAAAAATCGGTCTCGGAACTAATAAAGTTGGAGGCCACAATATTTTTCCTGATCTAAAAGATGAAGATGGTTATGCCGTAGTCAAAGAAGCTATCGATCAAGGCATTACCACGCTAGACACGGCTTATATGTATGGTAATGGTCGTTCTGAAGAGATCATTGGTGATGTGATCCAAAATTACGATCGCCAGAAATTGATCATCGCTACCAAAGCAGCCCAAAATCCTGAGAAGGATGGTCAAGTCGACAATAGTCCGGAATTTTTAAAGAAGTCTGTTGATTTAGCTTTAAAGCGTTTGAAGACGGATTATCTCGATATTTTTTACATCCATTTTCCTGACGAAACTACGCATAAAGATGAAGCTGTCAAAACTTTGGCTGAATTCAAAAAAGCTGGCAAGATCAAAGCTATCGGTGTTTCCAATTTCTCACTGGAGCAGTTGCAAGAAGCTAATAAAGATGGCTTGGTCGATATCGTGGAAGACAACTACAGTCTAGTTCACCGCGATGCTGAAAAAGAGCTCTTTCCATATTTGAGAAAAAATGACATTTCATTCGTGCCATACTTCCCATTAGCATCAGGTTTGTTGACGGGTAAATATGGTGTGGCTGATGCCAAGAAATTCGATCAATTTACCAAAGCTCAGTTTAGCGACATTATCGCTGCTTTAGGCGTCGTCCATAAGATCGCCAATAAATTAGATGCTACCGTCGCTCAAGTCATGATCGCCTGGTACATGAAGAATCCTGATATCTCGATCGTGATCCCAGGTGCCAGAAAGGCCGCGCAAGTCGATCAAAATGCTAAAGCGATGAATTTGGAATTAAGAAACAGTGACTACCACGCAATCGACGAAGCATTTTCAGAATTCGCTTAATAACGTGTTTGGTTGAAAGAAGGAATTTTAATGACGAAAAAAGTAGTAATTTTTGGAGCAAATGGATTTGTTGGTGGAGAATTTGCTAAGCAATTTGTTGATAAGGGTGACGAAGTTATCAGTATTTCTAGAACTGGTGAACCCTTAGGCAATGAAGCTTGGTACGACAAAGTTGACTGGAAAGTTGGTAACGCACTCTCAACTGGTTTTTGGACTAACTATCTCAAAGATGTCGATGTCGTTATCGATACTATCGGCGAGTACCAAGAGAACAATAATGAAAATCTGACTTTTGAAAAAGTTAATTATCAAAGCGCCGCCAATATTGCCGATGCTGTCGAAAAGAATCAAGTTCCCGTGATGGCTTATATTTCGGCTGATGATATTCCTGGTGCCAATAGGCGCTACATTTCCACTAAACGTGATGCTGAAGAAGAATTAAAGCAACGGAAATTCAGAACAGTCATCGCCAGACCAGCTTACATGACCACAGCTGACGACGTCGTTGATAGCACGAAAGAACATCACAGCTTGCCAGTAAATATGGTAGTATCCGCTGTGATCGATGCGGTCGAAAATGCTAAAGAAAATACGACTTTGAGCGTTGATGATATCGATAAATTCAATAACGTCAAAGCTTAGAATGTGTCAGACAAAAGATGACCTATTAGAAGTAATATTCTAGTAGGTCATCTTTTTTTGCTGAAAATTTTCAAATTGTAATTGCTTTTGCAATTTT
This sequence comes from Companilactobacillus furfuricola, assembly GCF_003946325.1. Taxonomy (GTDB): domain Bacteria; phylum Bacillota; class Bacilli; order Lactobacillales; family Lactobacillaceae; genus Companilactobacillus; species Companilactobacillus furfuricola. The sequence continues at coordinate 20,243 of NZ_RHNT01000030.1, forward strand.
CTTAGGTCATAATACATATAAAAACTAGACAAAATCGATATTTGTTCGGAAATAGCATTAATAATAAATTGATAATATAAAATAACTAATGAATATCGTTAAAATGTCGAACAAATTGGAGAAATTAATGACCTCTGTTAAATTTTTAAATGGATCTCATAATGTTCAAGGAAATATCGTGGCTTTTTACACGAAGACCTCAAGGGTGATCGTGGATTTTGGTATGGTCGGCGGTTTCAAAGAAGATCAAGTTTCCAAGTTGATCAAGTCTCATTTGTTACCGGATTTACCTGATTTATTTTTGAACAGGAAATCGCAATTTCAACATCAGGCAATTATTTTAACTCAGGTCAATGTCGACAATTTGATGGCGGCTGTTTATTTAAATTCATCGATCGAGATCTATGTTTCGAAAAAAGGTTACCGTCTGTATTTATCGCTGTTGCAAAATGGTTTGATCCAACCGATCGATGCTAATGTCATAGAGATGCCCCATGAACTTTTAGTCGGCGATTTGTTCATTCGCGGATTTGCCAGTGATTGCGGTGTGATGGGGAGTCAGTCGTTATTGATCAGTGATGGAGCGCATTGTTTCGGCGTTTCAGGGGATGTCAGGATCAATGGTCCACATCGAGATAAGGCCTTCCATTGGATCCGTAAATTCCGCAAGAAAAATCTCGATCTGTTTTTGTTCGATTCGACAGCTTACTCATTTTCCAAGGATTGTGACTTATTCAATATTGATGAATCAGCGCTGATCCATCAGTTTTCCGACCTGCTAACTCAACGTCGTGACTTGATCGTTATTAACGTCGACCCCTCCAATGTTGACCGACTCAAATCGATCTGTAAGAAGAGCCATCATTATGGTAGAAAAGTTGTCCTCGAACAAGCTTATGCCAAGGTGTTGCATGAATCTTTCCCGAAGGTCGACATCTGTGTTTTGAAGGAAACTTTGGGCAACAAAAAAACGACCCCAAATGGACTTGAGGTCGTCTCTTTAGACGATATTGTGCGCCATCCTCGCAACTACGTCTTACAAAATAGTTTTGACAATATCGGCTTTTTAAAAAAATTGAAACCTGGTATTTACTTACATAGCAATGGTTTTCCTGTTATTAGTTTAAATCGTGATTTTGAGTATTTGCGTGATAAATTGTATCAATCGAAATTTCAATATTTGGAGTTTGGTGCTAGTGGTCACGCGTCGATCCAGGACGTTAATTTCTTGGTCGAAGCGGTCAATGCTAAGCAGACGGTGCCATGGCATTCCTATCTTCCTGAATTAGCGGTCAAATCGATGCAAGATCTAAATATGAAATTCATCGTGCCTGATAGTAATAAGAAATTGATATTTAAATAACTATTCAGCAATCGGTTTGTGACGATTGATGATGATACCAGTGACTACAAGGATGATCGAGAATCCTGTTAACAAGAACATTGTGATCGTCCAAGTATTGGTGATGTCGTTGATGAAGCCAAAGAGTACCGGTCCAAAAGCGGCCAATAAATAACCAGCCGATTGGGCCATACCGGATACTTCAGCGGTTTGATAAGGGTTGGTCGTCTTGTTAGTGAAGTAGTAAATTGCTTCGTTAAAGGCGATACCAGAACCAAAGCCAGTCAAGGCAGCGAAGACTACTAAGATCCAAGTTGTCTTGATGTCGAGCAAGAGCATCAGTGGACCGAAGACGTAGCCGATGATCAAGAATGTATTCAAGAAACGGCGACCGTTAACTTTTGAAGCATACATTGGTACGATAAATGAACAAGGAAGACCGGCGATTTGAAGCACGGTCAAAATATTACTGGCAGTGACGTTGGCGACACCGTGACTGACTAGTAGCGCCGGAGTCCAAGTCAATAGTGAATAGTAAACTAGGGACTGTAATCCGAAGTAGACGGTGATATACCAACCGACTGGCTGATTCCAAACGGTGCGGTAATTTGGTTTTTCAACGCCTTCTTCGACTTTGTCGATCGTATTGGATTTTAGATTTGGGATCCAGAAGATCAAGGCTACGATAGCTAGTGCCGATAAGATGGCTAAAGTGGCGCTCAAACTGATATGATCGATGAATATACCTGATAAGGCTGTCCCAATGGCACCGATAGTTAACATGGCACCGGTGTAAAGTCCCGAACCTAGTGGTATTTTGGTTGGTAAGTGGTCTTTGATCATGGCTGGTACTAAGACGTTTCCACTATCGATACCGATACCGACGAGGGTGGTACCGATGAATAAGGCCCACACGGTCGGGATTATCCGCAGGTAACTTCCTGAGATCAAGATGATGAAGAAGACGAATACAGTCAGTTCATTACCAAATTTTTTGGCGATTTTGACGATTATCGGTGAGAAGATAGCAAAGGCTATTAGTGGGATCGATGTGATCAAACCGATTAACGAACTTGGTACTCCTAGGTTCTTTTCGATCGTCTTTAGTAATGGTGGAATTATGGTGATTGGTAGACGTAAGTTGGCGGCAATCAGCATCATGCTGATCAAAAACCAACTTTGATTCTTATTTTTCAAAAGTTGCTCCCCCTAGAATTCAATAGCTTCATTATATGATAAAATTGTTTATCGCAAAAGTGTTCAGTTTATGATCGATCTTTCATAGATGTAAGAGAGCTATGGCAGACAGAGGAGTTTTGCTTGGGGCACGTTTTGTTAGTTTGTTTGGTTAGCTGGGGTGGAGGTGGTAGTTTGGTTGTACGTTCAATGCCGACTCCGGTGCCTGGGGATACATTAAAGGAACGTAAGTGCTAACGCACTTGCGCAACCGGTTATGGTGGTGGCTACGCCACCGAACAACTAGGGTCGGGAACGTACCCGACGCGATTTTGAGCTACCTGGGGAGTTCGCCCAGGCATCTCAAAACTCGGTCTTTCTCTAAGCTCTTTCGTCGCCAAGAGAAATTTGGGTACTGAGGTCTGTATCCCCGGGCCCCTCCGTCTAAATAGAGTCAATATCCCCCCCCTGGGTTGAGATTTACCGATTTATTTTGTGTAAATTGGCACTTTTTGCTCGTCCTATTTCACACATGTCTATCTCAGGCTTTTGTTTGGTTGGTAAGTTCAAAGCAAGATCAAATGCAAGTTCAGGTTCAAGTTCAGGCACAAGTACAAGTTCAAGATCCCTGTCAGATTTGATTTTTAGATGGTTGTTTAGGACTTGGTTTATTTTATTGATTCATTTTGATTTTATAGTTTGCTTGATTTGAATGTTAACTTTATTTTTTAGGTGGATTGGTTCTTTTTTTTTGATTTATCGGCTAGACTAGTGTTAATGGATAATCGAGGTAATTTTATGGATAATGTTAAGGATATTAATATTACTACGGCTGAATGGAGGATTATGCGTGTTATCTGGACTTTGGGTTCAGCTACTTCTCGGGAATTGATCGATATTTTGGGGGAGTCGATGGACTGGAAGCCTGCTACTATTAAGACTTTGTTGCGCCGGTTGGTTGATAAGGATATTGTTGCTACTACTAAGCAGGGGAATAAGTTTATTTATACTGCTAAGATGCAAGAGACTGATACGATCGAGCTTACTACTAAACAGTTTTTTGATCAATTGTGTGCTCGTAAGGTTGGGACTGCGATTGCTTCTTTGGTTGATGAATCTGAGCTGACGGCTGAGGATATTGATAAGATCAAGAATGCTTTGGACAAGAAACAGCCGGTTGAAGAAATTAAATGTAATTGTTTGCCGGATAATTGTAATTGCTAAAAATTAAATTATAAGTAGATATATTAATTGCAATAAATTAAATTTATTGTTATATATTCTGACTATTTTCTTATATTTACTAATAGTATATGGTAATATGAAACTTGGCTTCCGGTCAGAGGGCTAGGATTAAAGGCTTGCCCCTTTTTTCTATCTCATTTGATATCTGACTAAAAAAATCACCCATTGGGTGATTTTTTTTTGAAATGAACTACGTTCTTATATGAAATACCGTACAACTGCCAGCGAGATGATGCCGACGATAACGATAACTAATAAACTTTTTGAAATGATGGCACTGAATACAGTAGGAACTGATGCTATTAGATTTGGAAAGTCGATCGTGGGTAAGTGGCCGAGATGTTGATGGAATAAGTTTTCAAACCATAGGGCAGACATAATTACGATCGGGACGAAGCTTAGAAATTCAATTACTCTAGGTGATAATTTAACTTTTCGTAATACCCAGAATGGTAAGACACGTGAGAGCCAGGTGGCTAGTCCACAACCTACGATGGTCATAAGTACGAAATTAAAAGAAAGCATGTTTTAGTATCACCCCTAACAAGCAAGCAACGATGGTCACTACTAGGATCAAAAGGTTACTTGGGATAAAAATTAGACCGATGTACATCAAGACTAAGACAATACCGATCATTATCAGCTGTAAGTTCAAGTTGAGCGCTTTGTCACTGATTAATTGCAGATACAATAATCCGATGAACATGGCGATTAAGGCAAAGTCTAATCCCCATTTTTCCGGATCACCGATCAGATTGCCGATCAGTGCGCCACCCAAGGTTGAGATCGCCCAAGTTGCATATGCCAATAAATTGGCGGTATTGAACCATTCAAAATTTAGCTGGCCGTTGGTATAGTTTTGCTTGCTCATGCTTAAAGCAAAGCTTTCATCAGTCAATAAAGTTCCGATGAGAATATTTTTAAATAATGATTCATTTTTAAAATAACGAGCTACAGTCGTGCTCATTAAGATCATTCTTGAATTGACCAAAAAGACGGAGAATACAATGGTGATGAAGGGTGCATGGGCGGCTAATAAACCAACCATGACGAATTGAGCGGACCCGGAATAAGTTATTAGTGATGCTAACAAGACCTCGATGGTGTTTAATCCAGAAGCTTTGCCGACTACCCCAAAAGCGATACCGATGCCGATGTAGCCGAAGACAGTTGGCAATGTATCTTTGACCGCAGTTTTTGTGTCTAGTATATCGTCCAAGTTGATTCCCCCCTCTTTTCGGATGATTTATCTTAAAATATTAATCATTTGATTAAAAAAGTCAAATCTTATTTTGAAGCTTTTTTCACCAAAAAAAGACCTTAGAAATACAGCAATTATGCTGTTAATTCTAAGGTCTTTTTATGAATTCAATTAAAATTGGCGATAATTTTTTTGTCTGAGATTGCTGATAGAAAGCATGGCGATCAAACTAATGATGTATAAAGTAGAAATAAAGATCATAACAGTCATCACGTTGTGGTTGTCGAGGATCCAGCCAATCACCAAGCTGGAGAATCCACCGATGCAACGTCCGGTATTCATAATAACGTTGTTGGCGGTAGCTCTGATCTCAGTTGGATAGAGGTGGCTGACGACTGCTCCGTAGCCCGCAAACATTCCGTTTGAGAAGTAACCGACGACTGCACCAACGACGATCAGTGATGCCATATTAGTTGGTAAGGTTAAAACATAAACGCCGATGGCTGAGAATACTAAGAAAATACCGAAAGCCAGGCGTGGTCCCAATTTATCGAGGATCATACCGAAGGTAAACATTCCGGCACACATTCCTAAAATGGTAGCAATCATCCATGTGGAACTGGAAACGGTCAAGTTTAGCTGTTTTTGCATGATCGTTGGTAACCAGTTCATTAAACCGAAGTAGCCAGCGATTTGAACGATGGCCATGATCATTAAAGCGACGGTTTGATAAGCAATTTTTGGTGTTTCGAATAATTCTTTGATACTTCCATTTTTTTCATTAGAGGACTTGATGAAACTGTCACTTTCTTTTAAGTGACGACGAATGAAGAAGATGATGAAAACGGGGATGACACCAAATAAGAAGAGTGCATGCCAACCGAGAGTTGGGATGATTAAGGCTGCCAAGACAGTGGCAACGATAGCACCCATTTGTCCTGCCATGCCGACCCATGATGAAATACGACCTAGTTTACTCTTCGAAAAGCTTTCGGCAAGGACAGTCATTCCGATTCCGTACTCACCACCGCCACCGATACCGGCAAGGAATCGGCAGATATAGACGGTTGTTAAATTGTTAGCGAAGTACATGGCACCTGTCGCTACGGCAAAGATAAAAATCGTGTAAGTGAAGGTTTTGATTCTTCCGACACGATCGGCTAAAATTCCAAAAAAAATACCACCTATTAACATACCGATGTTAGTAATTGTCGAGATCATTCCCGCTTGCGTTCCGGTTAGGCCTAGTTGTGCGATGATGGAAGATAGGGCAAATGACAAGAACATTATGTCCATGTTTTCCAATCCAAATCCGGCCGTTGTGGAAGCAACTACTTTTTTCTGGTAGCTATCTAGATGGTTTGATTGTGGTTCTGCTGCTAGTTTCATTAAATTGTCCTCCAAAATTGATGCTCACGGGCATCATTTATTTTGATTCTTTAATTATGTTAGCAGATGGGCGGGGGAGATTCAATGATATTGTGAATCATTTTGCTAGTTATAGATGTAAGTGAGCTATGGCAGACAGAGGTGTTTTATTTTGCTTGTTATAGATGTAAGTGAGCCATGGCAGACAGAAGCGTTTTATTTTGCTGGAGGTTGATAGTTTGTTTGGTTAGCTGGGATGGAGGTAGTATTTTGGTGCTACGTTCAATGCCGACTCCGGGGCCCGGGGATACAGACGCTGGAACGTACCCGACGCGATTTTGAGCTACCTGGGAAATTCGCCCAGGCATCTCAAAACTCGGTCTTCCTCTAAGCTCCTTCGTCGGTTCTCGTCGTGGTTTGGTTATTTTGATGCATTTATTTAAGAAGAGGCTTATATACTCAATGCCAATTTTCATGAG
>NZ_RHNT01000031.1 GCF_003946325.1 Companilactobacillus furfuricola
TTGTATACGGAAGGACTAATTTTATCAACTTTTTTAAAAAGTGTAGACTAGTCTTTTTGGAATCAACAGGCAACCTAAATCTTGATGAATTTCTTGATGGCTAACCAAAGTACAACAAGAACCGGTTTACCGCTTAGTGAAAGACCCAGCTTTGAGATGTCCGAAGCGGTTTTCTTCGGATAGCTCAAAGTGGCGTCCATGGCGTTCCACGGCGCAATCCCTGGAACCCCCACAGGACCGGCAATGAACCTCCCCCCAACCTATAACCTCAAAAAAAACTCCAAACAAAAAAAGCTTTAAGATCAAAAAGACCTCAAAGCTTAAACTCTACTTCTTATTACTTCTTTGAAAACGATTAGTAAACAATGGACTAACCGGTTCATTATTATGAATACGTTGAATAGCATCACCGATAAGTGGACCAACCGAAACTTGGACCATACGATCGATAACCTTCTCTTGAGGAAGATTGATCGAGTCAGTAACGATCAACTTCTTAATTGGTGAAGCTTCAATTCTTTCGATAGCAGGACCAGAAAGAATTGGATGGGTACAACTAGCATAAACTTCAGTAGCACCGGCATCGATCAATGCTTGTGAGGCTAAAGTAATTGTTCCGGCTGTATCGATCATATCATCAATAATAATGGCACGTTTACCTTTAACATTACCAATGATATTCATAACTTCAGCAACGTTAGCACGTGGACGTCGCTTGTCGATAATAGCGATTGGCGATTTCAAGAATTCGGCCAATTTTCTAGCACGTGTAACACCACCGTGGTCTGGTGAGACTACAACAGCATCTTCTTCAAGATGGTTTGACAAGAAATAGTCAGCCAATAATGGAGCACCCATCAAATGGTCAACTGGGATGTCGAAAAATCCTTGGATCTGTGCAGCATGCAAGTCTAGCGCAAGAACACGATTGACCCCAGCACGTTGTAGCATATTAGCTACTAACTTAGCTGTAATAGGTTCACGTGATCTTGATTTACGATCTTGTCTAGCATAACCATAGTAAGGAATAACTACACTGATGAAATGAGCTGAAGCACGTTTGAGCGCATCAACCATGATCAAAAGTTCCATCAAGTTATCGTTAACTGGTGCTGATGTTGATTGAATCAAGAAAACATCTGATCCACGAATACTCTCTTCGATGTTGATTTGAATTTCACCATCACTAAAACGTGTAACGGATGATTTTCCTAAAGGAATACCAACTTCTTTAGCAATCTTTTCTGCTAAAGGTTTGTTTGAATTTAAAGCAAAAATTTTGAGCGGACGTTCATTATCTTTATATGCCATTAATCTCTCACCTTTTATTTCCATTCTTCACTTTTTGATAGTGGTAGTTTGTCCCAATAATCTTCTTTATTGGTTTGTCTAGGACGTGCGATCGCCATAGCGTGCTTTGGAATATCTTTGTTGACCGTTGATCCAGCAGCAATGAATGAATGATCTGCCATATCGACTGGGGCCACGATATTCGAATTTGAGCCAATGAAGGAATGATCTCCAATGTTACTGTGGAATTTTTTAACACCATCATAATTAACGAAGACAACTCCACAGCCAACATTAATGTCAGTACCTAGTGTAGCATCACCAACGTATGACAAATGACCGACCTTAGTACGATCACCGATCGTAGCATTCTTAACTTCACAGAAATTACCAATGTGTACTTCTTTACCAATATCAGCTTTTGGACGTAGATGTGAGTTAGGTCCGATATTGCTGCCTTGACGCATAATAGCATCTTCGATGGTTGAACTAATAACCGTCACACCGTCTTCGATCGTAGCATTATTCAAGCGTGAACCTAGACCGATCAGACAGTCTGAGCCAATTTTAGTATTACCAAAAATTTTCACGTTAGGTTCGATCGTAGTATCGTTGCCGATTTGAACATCAACGTCGATATAAGTATTCTCTGGGTCAACGATCGTTACGCCATCGCGCATATGTGCTTCATTAATACGCTTTTGCATTAACTTCTCGGCTTGTGACAAAGCAACACGATCATTAACGCCGATCGATTCACTTAAATCGTCCATCTGATAGGCAACGATCTTTTCACCTTGCGATTTCAAAATCGAAACTACATCTGGTAAGTAGTATTCACCTTGAGCATTATCGTTGTTAACAGAGTGCAAATTTTCAAAGAGCATTTCGTTATCAAAACAATAAACACCAGTGTTTACTTCTTGAATAGCTCGTTCTTCATCTGTTGCATCCTTTTGTTCAACCACTTTAGAAACGTTACCCTTTTGATCACGAATAATTCTTCCATAACTAAATGGGTCGTCAGCATGGGCTGTCAAGATAGTAACAGCAGCATTTTGTTCTTCATGGTAGTCGAACATCTTTTGGAAAGTATCTGCAGTCAACAAAGGTGTATCTCCACTAACAACAAGCGTCATACCTTCTTTGCCACCAAGATCTTTCTCAGCTTGGAGTACAGCGTGTGCTGTACCTAATTGTTCTTCTTGTAAAGCATATTTAGTACGGTCACCGAGAAGTTCTTTAACTTTCTCAGCCCCATTTCCGATAACAGTTTCGATCAAGTCTGGTTTGACCTTTTCTACTTGTGTAACGACATGGTCGACCATAGCCTTTCCGGCAACTGGTTGAAGTACTTTATAAAGTTTTGACTTCATTCTTGTACCCATACCAGCAGCTAGGATTATTACATAGCGATTAGACATTGGAAACTTCCTTTCAGTCAGACAAATATATATATATAATAGCATTTTTAGAGGCAATGCCTCAATCTACTTTTACTCGAAGTAACTGAAATCAGTCTTATCTAAATAATCACCATTAATGATATTAATAATTTTGTTTTCTTGATCGATGTCTTTGACTTTAAAAATCGACGTAACATCAGAATCGCGAATTTCTGGATCGATCAAAGCATTTTCCGCAAATACTGTTACACCAACAAAAATAGCATTAAATTCATTGATCAAGCTGCGCATACCATTAATAGTTCCGCCGCCCTTCATGAAATCATCGACTACTAATACTCGTGAACCTTCTGCCAATGAACGCTTGGAAAGTTCCATCTTTTCAATACGATCTGATGAACCAGAAGCATAGTTAACACTGATCGTTGATCCTTCGGTGATCTTTGAATCACGACGAACGATAACGAACGGAATGTTTAAAAAGCTTGCCACACTCTGGGCGATCGGGATCCCCTTGGTAGCGACAGTCATGACTACATCGATCGAACTTTGTGAATATTGAGTCGCGATCATCCGACCGATAGTTCTCAACAAACTTGGCTCAGCTAATAAGTCAGTTAAATAAACATAGCCGCCTGGCAAGATCCGGTCTGGTTCAGTAAGGCGTTGTTTGACGTTGTCAATAAATTCAACAGCCTCTTTCTTAGAAATACCTGGAGTAAAGATCACTCCACCGCCGGCGCCCGGTAATGTCTCAAGTACACCTGTTCCACGGATCATAAAGGTCCTACGTAAGATACCTAAGTCTTCTGAGATCGATGACTTGGCCGATTCATAGCGGTCAGCAAAAAATGCTAAAGAAATCAGTGTGTGGGGTCTCTCTAACAAGTAACGCGTCATATCTATTAATCGTTCACTTCTTCGTGTTTTCATAGCTCATTCTCCTAAAAACATATCATGCATAAAATTATAAAGTATTTTTCCCAACAATTCACTCATTTTCCGCTTTTTCATTAATGATTTCAAGCTTTTTCTAGTTTTTTTAGTGGTTTTAATTCGTGTTTTGAGTTTTTCAGGAGGATCATTTCCGGTTGCTAGATAGTTTTAGAAATTGTGACTGCAGCTGCTTTAGTCGTTAAGTGGTAAGACAAAATAAGAGAGCAGAGGCCGCTGTCGCCTGGAGCTCATTTCACCGCAAAATAAAAAACCACATCATTTGATGTGGTTTTTGCTAAGAAGCTCAACTATTCGGCGTCTGCTTCTTCCTCGTTTGCGTCTTCTACATCACTGTCGAATGTGATGTCGATCGACTTTGTTAATAGGTCAGCATAGCTGTATGATACTCGTTCGAATGAGTTCTCATTTTGGTCTAAGTTGACTACAAATACTGAATGGAATGTTTCTGATAACGTTCCTCGACGACGAATAACTTTCTTACGTCCCGCTTGTGCAACTACCGTCAAGTTTTCCCCTAGATGTTGGTCCAAGTTTGACTTGATTGTTTGTAATGACGTTGGCATATAATAATCACTCCTTAGGCATGAAATTATATCACGTTTATGACTTTTTTTCAAGAATGTTACAAATTTGTAAACGTTTTTTATTTTTTGAAAGTTGCTTGTAATTCTGTGGCCATTTTCTTGAACTGTTCGATCGATAGTTGCTCTGCTCGAGCGTTGTCTTCGATGCCACAGTCAGTAAATACTTGCTTCAATTTGGCACGTGTATCGTCATTACGACCTTGCCAGTTCAACAAATTATTCATCAAGCTCTTACGCTTTTGGGCAAACGCAGAGCGGATCAATTTGTTGAAGTATTTTAAATCTGTGATCCCTTCGTTTTCGTGGTCCAATCTTTCCAATACGACAACGGCTGAATCAACTTTTGGCCGTGGAATGAAAGAGTTCTTGCCAACGATCCGGTCGATCCTAGTTGCCATTCGTGTTTGCACGCCGATGGTCAAGGAGCCGTATTCACGATGACCGGGTTTAGCTGTGATCCTTTGTGCAACTTCTTTTTGCATCATTAGGACTAATGCTTTGAATGGATAATCACTATTGATCAGATTGAGCATGATCGGTGTCGTTATGTAGTACGGCAAGTTGGCTACAACCTTGATCGTCTTACCTTCTAAGTCATGATCCTTGACGAACTTATCGAGATCAACGTCTAAAATATCTTGATTGATAACGTCAATATTATCGTAATAACTCAAAGTATCGTGCAACACGGGAATAAGATTTTCATCGATTTCAAACGCATAAACGTGCTCTGCTACTTGGGCTAATTTTTCAGTCAAGGCACCGATACCAGGTCCGATCTCAATAGCGATCTCGTCTGGTTGCAGTTGACTAGCATCAACGATGTCATCAAGGACCTTCTCGCTAGTTAAAAAGTTCTGTCCCAAGCTCTTCTTCGCACGGAGCTTATATTTACGCATGATGTCATTGGTCCGGATCGGATCAGAAATGCTTAATCTATTTTGTGTCATTGGATTTTCCTTTATCAAAATTATTTACAACTTGACGTAATACTAACGGATCGATTTGAAACATGTTCAAGCGGTTCAGAAATTGCTTTGCATTAGTATAGCCTATTTTCAATTGCTGGCCGACGTACTCGCGGCGTATCTTAGAGTCAACGTCACCGATCAATCTCAAATCAACCATGTCGCCTTGGTCATATTTTTGAAAATTAATGTCATTCATCGAGTAGACTGACTCAAGTGCTTTCTTAATATCAGCATCGCTAGCATGTTCGATACCTAAACTGCCATCGCTTTTCTTAGGAACAGCAGAAGCTCTAGGTAAAAAAGCTTGCTTGGCAGCTGGCACGACTTGTTGGATGATTGTTCGTAAACGATTGCCATTGAAATCTGGGTCAGTAAAAATAATGACTCCGCGTTTATCTTGAGCCACTTTGATACGATCTTTCGTCTCTCCACTCAACGCCGAGCCATTAGTTTCAATCGTATCGACATCCCCGAGACAGTCGCGTAAACGACTAGTATCTGATTTTCCTTCGACTACGATTATTTCTTGTATTTTCTTCATATTAATTTAGTTTGTACACTTTTCTCGCATTATTAAATGTATGTTCCGCAACTTCATTCGGCGAGATATCTTTCAGTTTAGCGATCGCATCGACCACATACCTTGTGTAAGCTGGTTGATTTTGATGACCACGATAAGGTTCTGGTGTTAAATATGGTGCATCTGTTTCAACAAGCAAACGATCAAGTGGTGTATTGATCGCTGATTCATGAACTTCCGGAGCATTTTTAAATGATACTACTCCACTATAAGAGATTTGCAAACCTAAATCCAAAAATTTGTTCAACCAGTTAATATCGCCATTAAAGCTGTGCATGATGATGCCACTTTTAGACATATCATGATCTTTTAAGATCTGATACATATCGTCAAAGGCATCACGACAATGGATCGAGACTGGCATGTCGTATTGTTGGGCCACATCTAGTTGTTTGATCAAAGTAGCTTTTTGAATCTCAGGAGCTGGATCTTCTTCCCAATGATAGTCCAGACCGATCTCACCGATTGCCACTACTTCAGGCAATTTGATCTGATTGACCAATTGCTCCTCGTTGTACTCCTTGGCAAACTCTGGATGCCACCCCACGACTGCGTGTAGAGGTTCAAAGTTTTGGGCTAATCGGATCGCTTCGATATTGAATTCCTCATTCGAACCGATAATAGCCATTTCATCAACGTCGAGTTCCTTGGCGTTAGCGATGTACTCTTTAGTCTTACCTTGAAAAGCTTCATCATTTAAATGCGTGTGCGAATCAAAAATTTTCATTATCCTAAGATAGCTCCATTTTTGTGTGAATTGTCAACGATGGCAAGTTTAACTTCGTCACCTTTTTCCGTGGATAGTAACATGCCGTTGCTCCATTCGCCGACCATCTTCCGAGGCTTCAAGTTAACTACGGCCAAAATCTTCTTACCGATCAATTCCTTATAATCAGGATAGTATTTGTGCATCCCTGAAAGAATCTGACGGTCGATACCGGTACCATCATCAAGCTTGAATTGTAACAATTTGTCAGAATTTTCAACTGGTTTAACATCAAGAACTTCCGTTACGACCATTTTCACTTTCGCAAAATCGTCGAATTCGATCTCTTTTGGAAAACCATCATCGTTGTCTTTTTGTTCCTTGGCCTTAGCTTGAGCAGACTTACTCAATTTACCATTGCCGTTCTTAGCTTGTTCTTCTGCCATTTTGCCTTTGATATAAGCAACTTCTTCATCAGCATCAAGACGTGGGAAGATCGGTTTAGGATCACTAGTTACAGTTGTACCAACAGAAGTATCGCCAAACTCTAATTTAGTGTCCTTATCAATATCTAAGCCTAATTGGGCAAAGATCTTCTTAGGTGATTGTGTCATGACTGGGCTGATCATCAAAGCAATCAAGCGCAATGATTCAACTAAATGACCTAGTACGGCAGCAAGCTCTGTCTTAGCTTCAGGATCTTTAGCTAAAACCCATGGTTTCGTTTCATCGATGTACTTGTTAGCACGACTAATAAATGACCAAACGCTAGCTAAAGCTTCTGGGAATTCGAATTTGTCCATGTGTTGACGATATTCTTTGATGGCTTCTTTGGAAGCATCGATCAATGATTGATCAAAGTCAGTTACATTCTCAACTGTCGTAACTTTGCCACCTTCATATTTGTTGACCATGGAAATAGTTCTATTCAACAAGTTTCCTAGATCATTAGCTAAGTCATAGTTGATCTTATCGACGTAATCTTCCGGAGTGAAGACACCATCATTACCGAATGGCATGGCACGCATTAAGTAATAACGTAATGAATCAAGACCATAACGTTCAACTAACATTTCAGGATAGACGACGTTACCTTTAGATTTAGACATCTTACCGTCTTTCATCAATAACCAACCGTGTCCAAATACTTGCTTAGGTAAATCGATACCTAGAGCCATCAAGATGATTGGCCAATAAATCGTATGGAATCTAACGATTTCTTTACCAACGAACTGAACATTAGCTGGCCAGTAACGTTTGAACAATGCATCATCATCAGTACCATATCCTAGAGCAGTGATATAGTTCAATAAAGCATCGACCCAAACGTAAACAACGTGTTTTGGATCATCAGGGATAGGAACACCCCAGTTAAATGAAGTTCTGGACATAGCCAAGTCTTCAAGTCCTGGTTTAATGAAGTTATTGATCATTTCGTTCTTACGGATCTCAGGTTCAATGAATGTTGGATTGTCTTCATAATACTTCAACAATCTATCAGCATATTTACCCATTTTGAAAAAGTATGAAGGTTCTTTAACTAATTGCACTTCATGACCAGATGGAGCTTTACCACCGATGACCTTGCCATCTTTATCGCGATATACCTCTGCCAATTGTGATTCTGTAAAATACTCTTCATCGTCGACTGAATACCAACCAGTGTATTCACCTAAATAAACGTCTCCTTGCTTGATCAGACGTTCAACAATATTTTGAACTGCTTTAACGTGATAATCGTCAGTTGTTCGAATAAATTTGTCATTTGAGATCTCAAGTAATTTCCAAAGATCTTT
Organism: Companilactobacillus furfuricola; assembly: GCF_003946325.1. GTDB lineage: Bacteria > Bacillota > Bacilli > Lactobacillales > Lactobacillaceae > Companilactobacillus > Companilactobacillus furfuricola. The sequence goes on from NZ_RHNT01000031.1 coordinate 8,291, forward strand.
GATCTTTGCTGCCATCATATCCACATATTCTTGAGGTTTCATGTGGTTGGCTTCGGCTTTTTCCTCGATCTTCAAACCGTGTTCGTCGGTACCTGTTAAGAAAAATACGTCGTATCCTTCAGCACGCTTGTATCGTGCCAATGTATCGGCAGCGATAGTTGTATATGAGTTACCAATTGTTAATTTACCGGATGGGTAATAAATTGGCGTCGTGATGTAAAACGTTTGTTTGTCTCCATTAGTCATGTAGAGAGCCTCCACTAATCAAATTGATTTCAATTATATCATTTTTAAATGTTAATTCTTTAAAGTTGGTCAAAAACATTTGCGGCGTCATCGGTGATCGCTAGGATCGAAGAATCTAGTCCTAGATTCTCTTTATTGATCGCTACTAATTTGGCACTAGGACTTCTATATTCTAATAGTCCAGCAAATGGATAAACCTTAAAACTCGTTCCGACCACAATGATCAAGTCAGCGTCAGAAACAGCGGTGATCGCATTTTGCAAATTATTAGGATCAATCCCTTCACCATACAAAACCGTTGTACCAGGACGAATGATCCCGTCATCTTCATGATGACGATAGTCTTTGATGTAACGCTTGTAATCAAATTCTTTGCCACACTTTAAGCAATGAATATTGTCGTATAAGTTGCCGTGAAACTCAACAACATGTTTAGCCCCAGCTTTGGTGTGCAATTTATCAACATTTTGCGTCACGATGATGCCTTTATCATTACTGATCTGAGCCATTTTCTTATGGATAACGTTGGGCTCAGCTTCTGGGAAATACATATTTTCAACGACAAATTCATGAAAAATGTCAGGGTGCTTGATCAAATTGTCGTGGCTCAACATGTATTCTGGAGGAAAATCATATTTCTCTTTCTTATAAAGACCGTTCTTAGAACGATAATCCGGAATACCTGATGGTGTCGAAACGCCCGCACCGGTTAAAAATGCGATGTAATGTGCCTTGTCAATTAGTTCCTTTAATTCTTCAATCTTCTCTGTCATGAAATCCATCCCCTATCTAATTAAGTAATCGATATTGTTGGCTTCAAAAGTCTCTTCCACTGATTGTTGGTAAAATTCTTTATAAAATTCAGGGTTGACTTTATTGACGTCAAATCCTAATGCTGCAACACTTTGACCATCATTGATCGCAATCAATGGGAAAGCGTCTTCTCGAGTGTCGCGCATCTTAAATCCTGAATGTTTGATCTGATAAACTTGATTCAAGCTCAAGCGCAGTTGATGCTTGGAAACTATTGGTGTGATCGATAGAAATTCGTGGTAGTTCATACTTTCGTAACCACTGGAAATGATCAAATCGTTATATGCGTCCAATATATTAACTAACGCTCTCCGGAATTGGAAAGGAACAGTTAGATCATTCTTATCAGCAATGTTAACGGCCTTATCGACAAAACGGAAAGCATCAGTATAATTGTGTTTCCATTCGGCATCGCCACGTTTCTTTCCGAAAATAACAGCATCAAACAAGATCAAAGCTCTAAAGAAAGTCATGTTGGCAGCATCGATCTGTACGCTAGGGTTCAATGTCTTCTCGATCCCAGCTAAATATGCTTCTTTAGTCGCAGCATCGAAGCTTCCATCTTCAAGTTGTTTTTCGATGATCTTCGAATGTTCAAGCGTTTCAAAAATAGAATTTGCTGTGGAAAGGACCCGACCGTCGAGATCATTTTGACCACTGGTTACGGCAGTGTAGATCTTAGGTTGATCCGAAATCTCCAATTGAATATGGTAGAGTTCGTGCAACAAGACGAAGTTGGCAAATTTCTCATTGGTGATCTCGACCTTGATGGTATCTTCATCACTCGTATGGCTAGCTTGATCTAAAGTTAAAATACTTTGCTCTTCAAAGTCGCTATATACTTCAACTTTCTTGTCACTAGTTTGTTCAATTTGCTTGATTTGTTTTACAATATTATCAGATAAATCATTAATATTTATTCGTTCCATTTTATTACCTCTCAAATCTATTTACAAAGGAGATCCCTATGAAAGTTAACGTATCACTTACCAATAATTTACTGCCTGATAAGTATGGTAAATACGCCACAGGTGATCAAATTAAAAACGGGAAACCAATAATTAGTTTCCCTGTTGAATTTTCCGAAATTCCTGACGGTACGAAGTCGTTAGCATTCACGTTCACTGATCCTGATTCGATCCCAGTTTGTGGTTTCGAATGGATCCACTGGACGGCTGCTAATATTCCCGTTTCACAATTAAGTCTACCAGAAAACTTCAGTCATGGTGACTCAGGTGCTGTCGTTCAAGGAAAAAATAGTTCAGCTAGCCCACTTTTAAACAATAACGATCCTGATTTGATGGTCGGCTACAACGGCCCTTATCCACCTGATCAAACGCACGATTATGTCTTAAAGGCTTATGCTTTAGACACTGAACTAGATATTGCACAGGGATTTTGGATGAATGAACTACTTCATAAAATGAATGGTCATATTTTAGGTCAAGCCAAAATGATCATCCCTAGCCGTGCTTAATCCTTATTTCTAGCAGCTTTATAAAAATAATTAAAAACATAACCTTCTCTAACGCCAAAATTCGAGAAACGAATTTCCTTAGAGGGGGTTTTTTTAATAATTTCTGACAAGATCAAAATACCGCCAAGAATGACCTCAAAACGGCCATCACTGAGTTCCTTGATCTGACTTCTCTCATCATTATTAACGTGCAAAAGGCGTTCAAATAATTGATCAACTTGTTGACAAGAGATCACTGAATTATGAAGCGTCTTCTTCCGTTTTCCTTCACGATTTAAAATACTTGCTAAAGCTCTCATTGTCCCACCAAGACCTACGAATGTAGCTGGTGACTTCATCCAGGTCAAACTGTCGAGGTGTTCATTGATCGCCTTACGCGCCTTGGTGATCTCGCTATCTTTGATAGGATCACTCGTTAAATAAACATCGGAGATCGAAATGGCCCCGATCGGAATACTTAATCCTTGTTTCAAACGTCCCTTTTTAGCGAGACTAATTTCACTACTACCGCCACCAACGTCGACTATTAAAGCATCTTTGATGCGCATGGTGTTGCGGACCGCTACGTAATCGTAATATGCTTCTTCTTTCTCATCGATGACCTCAAGTCTGAGGCCAGTTTCCTTCAAGACTGCAAAAATCAATTGTGATTGATTCTTGGCCAGTCGAACAGCTGCAGTAGCAATCAAACTGATTCGATCTACTTCGTATTTTTCAATTCTATTTTGAAATTCTTTTAGAACATCAATTGTTTCTTCTATTTGTTCATTTGTCAAAAGTCGACTTTGAGCGATCGATTTACCTAATCTGACTGGCTCTCGCCAACGGTCAAGTGTCTTAAATCGATTCTTTTTTGAAGAGCGATAAACTGATGTTCTAATGGAGTTAGATCCAATTTCAATGACTGCTAACTTCACATTACATCACATCCTATTAAGGACAATTATATAAAAAAAATAGCCCACATAGTAGGCTATTTTTAGTAAAGTTAAGAAAATAGTTCATCATTAAGTTGTTTTTGTTCATTATAAAACTGCTTGTAAGCTAGGTAGCACGCGATAATTGAACCCAAACTAGTACTTCCTAATAACATAAAACAAATCATAATTTGGTATTTAATGGCTTTGACAGGATCGACTCCCGCAAAGATCAAACCGGACATCATTCCTGGCAAACTAACTAATCCCATCGTCTTGATCGAATCAACAGTTGGTTGCACGCCACTCTTGATACTTTCGCGTAAAATATCTGACGAGGCTAATTTAATATCTGCACCCAAAGCTAATTTCTCCAAAACTTGTTGGTGACGATCAGCGAATGTTTGCTTCATATTGCGATAGCACAACCCGATAGCCACCATGATATTACTAGCAACCATTCCCGTAAATGGCACGATCTGTGCTGGGATAAATTTGATCGATCCAGTCAAGACTAAGATCGTAACCGTCAAAACAGTATCCACAGCAATCGCAAAAAGTGAAATCGGAATAGCTTTAGGGATACCTTTGCCACGTTTTCCAGCATTCCAACCAGCATTAATGACGATAATGGCAAAACAAGCTAACGTCAACCAAATATCATCAGCCTTGATAACGAACTTCAAAATATAACCAACGATCGACAATTGAATAATAGCTCGGATCACACCAACGATAATATCCTTGTTAAAATTCAGTTTCTCTTTATAGCCGATCCCTAACGCCAAAATAACCAAAATAAAAGCTAAAACTAAAGTTGTATTAGAAACTGTTAAATCAGACATTTTTAATCTCCCCACTTTCGATCGTAACAGTGTGACTTGATGCATCGATCTCGGATTCATCATGAGTCACCCGCAAAACCGTAACGCCACGTTTCTCATTAAAACGGTCGATCAAATCATGCACGATAGCCTTATTATCAGCATCTAATCCCGTTGTAACCTCATCGGTGATCAATACCTCTGGCGGAAAAATCAAATTACGCAACAAAGCGATCCGTTGCTTTTCACCACCAGAAACATCGTTTACACTCTTATCGATATAAGACTCATCCAAATTGACCATCTCTAAATACTTCGTCACTAACGACTGATCAAATTCCTTGTCCCGGACCAAAAATGGAAACTCCAAATTCTCACGGACCGTTTTACCAAATAAAGTTGGCTGTTGAAAGGCATAAGAAACCTTCTGTCGATAAAGCGTCGGTTCATAACTACTCAAATGTTGACCGTTGAACAAAACTTCCCCAGAAGTAGCAGTAATCATCGAAGCAATGATCCGCATCAAAGTACTCTTACCCGAACCTGAAGGACCTTGAAAAGTTAAATAAGTCCCTCTGGGAATGTCCAAATTGATATTCTTAAGGATGTCCTGACCATCTACCGAATAATTCAAACGTTTAATCTCAATCACATTATCCAATATTTCACCCCACAATAAAAAAATTATATTAACAAAATTTTAGCTTTTTTTACTACTAATAGCCAGAAAAGAAGGTACAATTTAAAATTAGATTTTCTAATATTTTTTTAATTTAATGCTTGACAACTGCCAAATTTAGGACTAAATTACAAGCAATCATTAATTTAATAAAAAACGTTCAGCAGGAAACGAGTTGACCTAGTAGTTTCAGAAAGTTGTCGGTCGATGCGAGACAATAACCAAACGTCAAACTCAATCCCCTGCCAGTTGCGATTCAAAAGAGTCCACTCAAGTAGAAGTCGCTGGTTGCACCCATTAACGTGCCGACAAATTGGCAACAGTTTGTTCAAGGTAACATTAGCAATGATGTTATAAATAAAAGGTGGTAACACGCGCAAAACGTCCTTTGATGACTAAGTCATAGTCATCATTGGGCGTTTTTTTATTAAATTAAAAAATCAAAACAAAGTGAGGTGGTTCCCTATGGAAAGCAATATTAGTGGCATTAAAAACGACAGTCAGATTCAGATTAAAAAATTAAACAAATTCTATGGAGGAATCACTCATGACACAAAATACAACCGTAACCGAAAACAAAACAACTCTAACAAATAACCAAAAGGCCTTCGCCAACGCCCTATCAACAGCGTTGAGCAACCGCAAACCACTAACAGAAGCAGATTGGAGCAACAACGCAACCAACGAAAAAGAAGCCTATCAAGTCCAAGATCAATTCACCAGACTAAAACCAGGAAAAGTAGGCGGCTACAAAGTATCCCTAACCAGCAAAGAAACCCAAGACATGTTCGACTCAACCGAACCTCTATACGGAGCCGAAATGCAAGACCGTTTTTTAAGAGCCCCGGCCACAGTCAACCTAGACGACTTAATGGAACCTTTGGTAGAAGTAGAAATGTGCTTTAGAGCCAAAGAAGACTTAACACCAAACGACACCCTAGAAGACCTAATGAACAAAACAACCGTAGCTCCAGCCCTAGAAGTACCCGATTCCAGATTCAAAGACTGGTTCCCAAGCCTCTCCAAATACATGGTAATGTCAGACGGAGCAGTCAGTGGCCTAGTAGTCTACGGCGAAGAATTCGACACCAACAAATTCCAAGACGTAGAAGCCTTAGAAAGAGTAAATGCCACACTTTACCACAACGACAAAGAACTAAAGTCCGGCAAATCATCAGAAGTACTAGGCAATCCACTAAAATCCTTGCAATGGCTAGTAAATAAACTAGACGAACAAGGCAAGCAATTGCTAAAAGATCAAAGAGTATCATCAGGAACATTCGTCCTACCACCATCACTAGAAAAAGGCACATGGCGTGCCAGCTTTGACAACGGCTTAGGAAACGTCGACCTCAAAGTAAATTAGAAACAACAATGTATCAAATTTTCAGTTCTGTCATAAAATCCAAAAATACAATCCTTCAAAAATAAAAATATATACCATTACATCACCGAAAATCGGTGAAAAAAAATCCTTCAAAAAAATAAACAGAAGCGGTGCTCCAAACAAAAAAGTTTGAGCACCGTTTTTTTATACACTAACACCGCGGGTGTGGAGGAAACGACACAAGAGCCAGAGAAAAAATACCGAAAAATCAACACACCAAAATAAAAGAACAAGGCAAGAGCACGAGGAACGAGTGCGCGAGCAAGAAACGAAAGTAAAAGAAGAAAAAAGGTATTTAACCTTATCTAAGCAACCAAGAAAAGAAGAAAGCAACAGCAATGTAAGTCAGGAAACAAGAATGAGCAGAGCAAAGTCCCGCGAACCGAGAAAAGAGTCAGTATTCAAAACAGAGTATATACCTTAACAAGAAAAGGAAGATCTTACTCCCACCAGAATAGATGAAGCCTGAAATAGACATGTGAGAAATAGGACGCGCAAACAGTGCCAACTTGATCAAAATAAATCGGTAAATCTCAATCCAAGGGGGATTATGTCTCCATCTAGACGGAGGGGCCCGGGGATACAGACCTCAGTGGTGAAATTTCTCTTGGTGACGAAGGAACCTAGAGAAAGGTGCAGTTTTGAAACAAGCGAGCGCCCTTTGCTCGATTGGTTCAAAATGTGCCCACCACGTTCCAGCGTCTGTATCCCCGGGCCCCGGAGTCGGCATTGAACGTAGCAAAAAACAACTACCTCCACACCCCACCACCAAACAAACTAACAGACCACCAGCAAAATAAAACGCTTCTGTCTGCCACAGCTCTCTTACATCTATATACAAAAATGCTCCGATCCCAAAAGAATCGAAGCAAAAACACTATTTCAAATTACCAACCAACTTCTTAACAGCAGAAGCCTGATACTCAGCCTGAGCTTGCTTAACAACATCAGCCCGCTCAGTCTCACTCATAGAAGGATCCTCAGCCATCTTCTTAGCAACAGCCGACTCAACATACTCAGTCCCTTCAGACTTCATCTGAGCCTGAACATCCTTATCCTTCAGCAACTTATCAAGCTTATTAGCCTGAGTAGTACTCAAGACCATCCAATCAGATCCGATCTCAAAAGTATTAGACTGCTTAACAAACTCATGACCATTACCAGACAAATTAAACAAGAAAGAATAAAAACCATTCTTATACTCCCAACGAGTAGTCTTTTGTCTGATCTTAGCATTATCAAAGTTACCTTGTTTTACCTTATTAGAAACATTGATATCGGCCTTAGTAGTATTAGGTTTCTTAGCCTTAGCCGTATCCGGAGTCCGGTAAACGTAAACTTTCTCACTACCAGTACCTAATTTCTTATAAAGCAACAAATTAGAACCTTTTTTAACAGTTTGAATGGCGATGTTTTTATTCGTCGTAACTTTCTCCATTCCAAAGTGTCCATACTCATTACCGACCAGCAAGCCGATCGAAATGAGGAATAAAGCGATAAAAACTGACATAAGTGAATAACCAACACGCTTGTTCTTTAAGAAGACCGCAAAGAAATATGCAATTCCTGCAGAAATAAGTATTGTGATTTGAATCATAATTATTCACCCGCCTTTTCTGCTGCAGCTTTTTCAACTTTATTAGTTGTATCAACTGACTTAGATTTGGCACCATCTTTAACCATAAATGTGATTCCAAAAGCGATCACACAGAACAAAATTGCGACCATGAAGGCAGCATGATAACCAGTCAAAGTAGCACTTAAATAATTATCTTGATATTTAAGTGGTGCTTCATGAAGCATTGCTTTACCTGGTTTAACTGTGTTCGTAACATTAGTTAACACACTGACCAAGATAGCAGTACCCATTGAACTAAATACTTGTCTAACCGTATTATTTACCGCAGTACCGTGACTCATCAAGTCGAATGGTAATGCATTCATACCATCTGTGGTAACAGGCATCAAGACCATAGAAATACCAAACATCCGAATAGCGTAAAGAATAACGATATCAAGCGTTGGCGTAGATTTAGTCAAGAACAAGAATGGGATCGTACCGGCAGTCAATAAGAACATACCCATACGAGCCAAGTCTTTTGGACCGAACTTATCAAAAGCACGTCCAGTGATCGGTGACATAATACCGATCAAGAAAGCACCAGGAAGTAGTGTTAATCCTGAATGGAAAGCTGACATCCCTTTAACAATTTGTAGATATAGTGGCAAGATCATTTCGACACCAATCATAGCCATATTTACAGTTGATGAAAGAGCTGCAGCGATACTGAATTTTTTAACTCCAAAGACACGTAATTCCAAGAAAGGCGTATCCATGTGTAGTTGATGATGACCAAACCAGATGATCAAAAGTAAACCACCAATGATGGTACTTAAAACGATCGGTGAACCCCAGCCTTCATCACCAACAGATGAGAATCCGTAAAGTAAAGCACCGAATCCTAAGGTTGAAAGCAATAATGAAGGAATATCTAGTTTAGTTTTTCTCGTTTTGATAACAGGACGCATGAAGAACATTGCAAAGATCAAAACAAAGATGACGATCGGAATGATCATTCCGAAAAGATCACGCCATGAATAATGGTCGATGATGAATCCTGACAAAGTTGGTCCAATAGCTGGAGCCAACCCAATTACTAAACCACCAAGTCCCATGGCAGTACCACGTTGGTTAGCTGGGAATATTGATAGCATGACCAACTGCATTAGTGGCATTGTAATACCAACACCGACCGCTTGGACGAGACGACCGATCAAGATCGTCGCAAAGTTAGGTGCAATGAAAGCCAAAATCGTTCCGACTAAGAAAGTCGACATGGCGAACAAATATAATGATTTTGTACTGTAATTAGTACTTAACCAAGCTGTAACGGGGATCATGATACCGTTGACCATCAAAAATCCGGTTGTTAGCCATTGAACAGCTGAAGTTGAGACATTAAATGTACTCATTAATGTAGGAAAGGCTGTAGTCAAAATAGTTCCGTTTAGCACAGTACAGAAAGTACCGACTAACAAAACAAGAACCATTAGATTACGGTTGAAGGGTTTCCCATTGATATCTAAATGTTGTTTACTATTCACGATAGCAATTACCTCTTCTCAATTATTTAAATTACCCTTACTTATTTTGGATATTTAGTTCATCAAAATTATCAAACACACGGTGCAAAATATTATCGAGCTTTTTTTGATCAGTCGCTGAAATATTATCAAAAAGCTTATCAGTTACTTCCTTGTCGGCTTTTTTTATCAGCGCCAAGAATTCCTCACCTTTAGGAGTTAGTTGGACTAGCTTCTTGCGATGATTAGTCGGATGAACTTTTCTGGTAGCAAATTCCGCTTGCTCCAGTCGTTTGAGAGAGCGAGCAATGCTTGCTCCATCAAACAATGTAACTTCACCGATCTTTTCTTGACTAAAGCCGGGATGATTACCGATAAATACCATTAAAACACCGTCAACTGGGTTAAGATCTTGTTCTTTTAAGATCGAGTTGAGGGTGCGCTTTTTAGTCATTAAATAACGAACTGAAAATCCTGTTAATATTGTATAATCCAAAATATTATCTCCAAATAAAAATTATTTCATTTTATAGAGCCAGAGATGATATTAAGGCTTATTGTTGAGAAAATCAAGAGTTATGTTTATGAAACTGTTTTCTTTGTGGGAGAAGGTATTTAGATAGTGGTTTATTGCCGATTCTGAGGGGTTCCGGGAATTACGACCGCGGCTTCCTTAATGTCGGTGGCAAAGCCACCACCAAGAACCAGTTGCGCAAGTGCGTTAGCACATACGTTCCACTATTTCATGGCTGACGGTCGAATTCCCTCCACCCCTCATAACCTAAGTTGGTCGTATCTTCTCTTTTTGGGTTTGGGGTGGTGGTCTTATTGCTTATCAAATGTAACTCGTTTCAAAAAAAACAGACTTAGACACCTGTAAAAAAAATGACGGTCAATCCTCAAACGGATTTGATCGTCATTTTTTGTATATAATTACTTCTTGTCAAAGTAGTTAACGCCAATAGCGTCTCTAACTTCTTTTAATGTTTGATTAGCTACTTCATTTGCCTTTTGACTGCCATTTTCTAGCATTTCATAGACTGCAGGAATATCTTTTTCATATTCAGCTCTTCTATTTCTGATCGGTTCGAGGATCGCTTGAAGAACATCGTTTAAGTAACGTTTTACTTTGACATCACCTAAACCGCCGGCTTGATATTGTTGTTTCAATTCTTCAACCTTGGCTTTGTCTTCAGCAAATGCGTCTAAGTATGTAAAGACCGTGTTCCCTTCGATCTTACCTGGATCTTCTACGTGCACGTGATCTGGGTCTGTATACATTGACATGACTTTCTTAGTAACTTCGTCGGCTGTATCTGATAAGTAGATGCAGTTACCCAGTGACTTACTCATCTTGGCATTCCCATCGATTCCGGGCAGTCTTCCTTGGCCTTTTGGTGGAAAGACTCCTTCTGGTTCGACTAAAACATCCCTGTCATAAGTTCTATTGAATGTTCTAACGATCTCGCGGCATTGTTCGATCATTGGTTCTTGATCATCACCAACGGGCACTGTATCAGCTTTAAATGCCGTAATGTCGGCTGCTTGGCTGACTGGGTATGTTAAAAAGCCAGCTGGGATACTTTGACCGAATTGCTTTTGTTGGATCTCTGATTTAACTGTTGGATTTCTTTCCAAACGTGAAACAGAAACTAAATCCAAATAGTACATAGTTAATTCATTTAAAGCCGGGATCTGTGATTGTACTAAAATGTTAGTTTTAGCAGGGTCGATCCCAACTGATAGGTAGTCTAATGCTACTTGGATCAAACTATTTCTTACCTTTTCCGGATTTCTAGCATTATCAGTTAAAGCTTGCATGTCGGCAATCATAATAAACATTTTGTACTTGCCTTCATTTTGTAGTTGAACTCGGTTCTTCAATGAGCCGAGATAATGTCCAATATGTAGTTTTCCTGTAGGTCTATCACCGGTTAAAATTGTATTTGTTGCCATAATTATTCCTCCTCGTACATCATCAAAAAAAGCGCCCTATTGTATTATCAATAGGACGCTTCTACGTGGTACCACCTGTTTTGTAGAATTAATTTCTACCACTTAAGGTTATAAGGTGACCACCCATTATCCATTTCCTGATCCAAGGTCGGTAGTTTTTCCAGACTAGAAACTACTCTCTGATTCAACTTACTTGAATTAGTACTCAAAAATGACCATGATTTAATGTACTTTAATTTCGATATAATCATAAGGAATTTAAAGAAGATTGTCAATTCGAGGTAAATTTATGACCACAAAAGACAGCAAGGAACAGGAACAATTACGCGTCGATAAAGTAGCTAATATTATCGACGATAAAATTGAAAAAGTCACAAATGACTTAGCTAAAGCTCACTCCGAAACGGGAAATATCGAGCGCAACTACGGTGAAAATACCAAGGTTAATACTTTTGAAGTTGATGACAAAATGGAAACCAACGCTTCCGTTCAACAACAAAAGCAATTAGTCTATTTAGCCGTTGAAAATGAGAATATTTTAAAAGGTAATCTGCAAAAATTAGATAACCTAAAAGGTTCGCCATACTTTGGTCGGATCGACATCGTTGAAGATGGCGAGAAGGATACCTTATACATTGGTACTTCAACTTTGCAAAATGATGACGGCGACTTTTTGATCTATGACTGGCGAGCACCGATATCCGGGATCTATTACAATGGAACTCTTGGAAAAGTTAGCTACCCAACTCCTACAGGAACTGCGGAAGTTGACTTGAAACGAAAGCGCCAATTTCAAATCGTCAACAATCAAATCAAGAACATGTTCGACACAAACGAGACCGTGGGCGATGATATTCTCCAATCTGTTTTGTCAGAATATAGCGATGAATATTTGAAGAATATCGTGGCCACGATCCAGCATGAACAAAATACCATCATTCGTGACGTCCACTCAGATGTCTTGTTAGTTCAAGGGGTTGCTGGCTCAGGTAAAACTTCAGCTATCTTACAGCGAGTCGCCTTTTTGCTATATCATAGTCGATCAAGTTTGAACGCTGATCAAATTATCTTGTTTTCGCCTAACAAGCTCTTCAGTAATTACATTTCTGAAGTCCTACCTAGTTTAGGTGAACGAAACATGCGCCAAGTTACTCTTAACGAATTCATATCACTGCGTCTGACCGGTATCCAAGTTGAGACCTTATTCGATCGTTACGAAAAAGACGAACGCAATCTCCCTCAAGATATGGTCGACATTCGACTTTATAAAGAAAGTGCCGACTTCTTGAATGATTTGGAAAAATTAGAAAATGAGCACAAAGACCATCTACTTTATTTTGAAGATATCATTTTTGAAGGACGTCCTTTCTTTACCAAAGATGAAATTTCTAAAATATATCAATCTCAAAACAAGGCCTACAGCATACCTGACCGCTTTTTAAAGACAAAGAATGCCTTGATCAAAAAGCTGCAAAAACGTATTCACGAAGACCGTGATGATGATTGGGTCCAAGCTGAGATCGATAACCTATCCGACGAAGATTTCCAACAAATCATTACCGATCACAAGATCGAAGAATCGACTAACCAACGATCGATCATCGCCGAAGAATTTTTAAAAGATCGCTATGCGCCAATTTACAATGCCTTGATTAATAATTATTTCTTTGATCCATACAAAGAATATTTATTCTTACTCAGTCACTTAAAACAAAATATCGTCGACCAAAAGATCTGGGAAACCATGATCGAGTCGATCGACCACAACGTCGAAGCTCATAAGTTAAGCTTAAGCGACTCAGTTGCCATCTTGTATCTTCGCGACTACATTACAGACTCAGGGATCAATTCGTCGATCCAGCATATCTTCATTGATGAAGTCCAAGATTACACCATGGCCCAACTCAAATACATCGAACACGCCTTCCCAATGGCCAAAATGACCTTATTAGGCGATCGTTCTCAAGATGTATTGACTAGCTCCTACCGCCAAAAAGATTTAGTCACCGAAGTATCAGAACTTTTCGGTAAAAAGCACCTAACAACCATCACGTTGAATCAGAGTTATCGTTCAACCGCCGAAATCACTAACTTTGCAAGTCAGCTTTTACCGAAAACTGAAAAGATCAAAGCTTTTTCCAGAAGTGGTGAAAAGCCAACCGTCAAAGTCTTCGATAACGAGCATTATTTTGCCGGCTTAAAAGCTTGCGCTCGCGATCTAAACAAACGCTTTGAAACCGTCGCAATCTTAACAAGAAACCAAGCTCAAGCTGAACAAGTATACGCTCACTACGGCGACGAAGCATTAGTCACACTAGTTGACGCCGATTTTCGTTCCGTACCAAAAGGCATCATAGTCCTGCCGATCTACTTAGCCAAAGGCTTAGAATTTGACGCCGTCATAGCCCACAACGTCTCAGCCACCAATTACCCTGACAACCGAAGCAGCGACACACTATACACAATCTGCACCAGAGCCATGCACGAATTAGTACTCTGCGCAAACACAACAATCTCACCATTAATCAAAACAGGCGTAGATTCATCATTAGTCGTAATGGATTAAAACACAGAGAGCGGAGAGGCACGGTCAGCTGCTGAGGATTTAAACACAGAGAGCGCAGCGAGGTTGGTCAGCTGCTGAGGATTAACGCGTATAGTCGCACAAGGTGCTGCGAAGCAGTGCCGCGACTATATGTGTTAACCGGAGGCCGCTACCTCGCGGAGCTCGTTTCAACATCCTTCCGGATAAAACAGAAAACCACTATCCAAACCGCTGCAAGTTTAGCTAGATAAAATGGATAGCACTATCTTAATTCTTATTATCTTGTGCTTGCTGACAGTTTCTAAACCGTGGAATTCTATCTCCTAGGAGCGCTTTTCAATATCCTTTAGTATAAACAAAAAAAAGTACTATCCAATCCACCGCAAGTTTAGTAATCAAAAATATCAAGCACCATTAAATACCAACTTTTATCAGCATTTACAATCCAAATCCAAACCCCAAAAGGAGTGATCAGAACAAAACCTGATCACTCCTTTTAAGTTAAACTATTCCAAACCATCCAAAACATCTTGATAAGTATCTTCCTTCTGATACTCATTAACCCGTTCTAAAAACAAATCATTTAACATCTTATCGCCTAAAATGTCTGTCCGATTTACATTTTTTCCATCGGTAACACCTTGAACGATCTCCCCTTTCCCAGATACAAGCTCAGAAGCATAATTCTGAACCTCATCTTTTTGAACAGTATTAATTCGAGCTCTAACGTTTTTAAGCTCTTCACCATCAATTGTCTGAACAATATTATTTTGGGCGAGATCCTTATAATCAAGCGTAGTTTCCAAATTGTAAATTTGTTCTGACTGAGTTTGCAAACCATTGAACGTAATGTTAATTTTAGCAGTTTTATGAGCTTGCTTGGCAACTATTTGTTCCATCGTCGAGCCTTGGTTTTTTGAAACGATATTGAGCAAAACTTTGGCATCCCGTGAAGCTTGAGTGTGCCTTCTGATCGTTGCCGGTGTCTTTGGGCCTAATGACTCAATGGCGGTCAATTGAACCGAACTCTTCGGTCGAGCCAAAGTTTCAACGATCAAATCAAGCGGATCCGTTTGCTCCCCGATCGTCTTCAAGCGTTGAACGACCTTAACACTGCTACCTTCGTCAGCGTAGATAAACAAATGCGTGACTAAAGGTTGGTCGTTAATGCTGTCTTGAAGCATATTCAAATAAACCGTATCTTTCAATTCATAATTTTTAGGCACGTATAAAAATAATCCACTATTCAACAAAGCCATATGTGCAGCACTATTTTTATCTTGAGCCTGAGGTAAAAGCTTTTTCAAAAAGTAACCTTCAACTAAACGAGGATGTTGGCGAAAAGCTGTGAAAATATCCGTCAAGATCACACCATTATCTTCATCGTCTTCATCCAAAGTATTCTCCAAAGTCGACTGCCCGATCTGATAGACCCCAACCGAGTCCTCATCGACTTTTGCAGCGTTCAGTAGCTCTTTGGTCAATTTAACCTTATTAGGAGCCTGCAGTAACAACGGCGTAAATTGCTCATCTTGTAAAAAGTCTGGCGCACTTTCAATTTCTTTCAAAGCGTCCAAACGGCGTTTAACTAACCAATGAGGTTCACCGTGTTCGTTAGCAAAAGTTTCTAGTTCAGCTGAAATTTCATTCGACATTTTTATTCTTCCTTTTTGCTTTGTTATAATGGGGTCATCAATTCTAAGAAAGCGGTTGAATTATGGATAAACTTACACACTTTAATGATCAAAATCGTTCAAAAATGGTCGACGTAACTAATAAACAAGTTACTTCAAGAACGGCTATCGCCACAGGTCAGATCAAGATGCATCCGGAAACTTTGCAACGGATCCACGAGGGGAAGATCAAAAAAGGCGACGTGTTAGCAGTTGCCCAAGTCGCCGGAATAATGGCTGCAAAACAAACTAGTTCCTTGATCCCCATGTGTCACTTGATCCCACTGACTGGAGTCGACATTCATTTTGAAGATGATAACGAGTCGATCATCACCTGTTCTGCCCAAGTCAAAACTAAGCACGTAACAGGTGTTGAGATCGAAGGCTTGCTTGCTGTGCAGACCGCTTTATTAACGATCTACGATATGTGCAAAGCTATCGACCGAGGAATGATCATCAATGACGTTCACCTAGTTGAAAAAATGGGAGGTAAAAGTGGCCACTTCGTTTTCGATGAAAAAGAAAATGGCTAACCGTGGATCCCAAGACTAATTTTCCCAAAACGACTGATCATGGATGGATTCCATGCCGGCTGCCAGACTAAATTGATCTGACAATTTTCGATACCCTCAACTGATTCAGCAGCTTCAGTAATTTGCTCTGCCAACAAGTTGCTCAAGGGGCATCCCATAGTTGTTAAAGTCATTGTGATCAGGCAGTCTTTTTCTTTGACCACAACGTCATAGATCAAGCCCAAATTGACCAGATCGATCCCTAACTCCGGATCAATAACAGCTTCTAAAGAATTCATAACATCATTTTCAATTGGTGAAAATTCTTCACCTTGACCTAAAACTTCTTCCATGATTACCCTCCGATTTGACTCATATGTCTCCAAGTAGGAGCTTTATCAATGATCCGATCCGTTTCTGACATTGCCATTTCATGATTGAGTGGCTTATTATCCAAGGATCTTTGGATCAAGGCTCTAAATTTCTTCTCATCCGGAATAGCTTCACGAATATTGATCTCCTCGTTCCAATACAAACAAGCTTTCACATAACCATCAGCTGTGATCCGAAGTCGATTGCAGTTTTCACAAAACTTAGCACTGATAGGATGGATCAAGCCAAAACTTCCAACGTATCCTTTAATTTGGTAATTGTCGGAAGGACCATTACCACGCAATTCAATTGGCGTATATTCCAGACCATTTTCCTTACAAATATCAAAAACATTATCCAAGCCCACGTATTCTTTTTTCCAAGTCTTCAAAGAATTACCGATCGGCATAAATTCAATAAAACGAACATTAACATCGTTTTCTTTAGTAAAATTCAAAAACTCCAAAATCTCATCATCATTTTGACCCTTGATCAAAACAGTATTCAGCTTAATCTTCCGAAATCCCAACTTAGCAGCAACTTTGATCCCATCCAAAACTTGCTCAATATTACCGCCACGAGTAATCTCTTTGTAACGTTCAGGATCAAAAGTATCCAAACTAATATTAAGACGATCAAGCCCAGCTTCCTTCAAAGCTGCGGCTTTTTTTGCTAAAAACAAGCCATTTGTAGTAATAGAAATATCATCGATCCCCTCAATATCATTGATCCGACGAACAATATCTACCACATCAGTCCGCAAAAGAGGTTCGCCCCCAGTAATACGGACTTTACTAATTCCCATATTGGCAAAATTTTGAATCAGTTGAACGATCTCATCTTGAGACAAAACTTGGTCAGTAGGGAAAAAAGGCAATCCTTCTTTGGGCATGCAGTAAACACAGCGTAAGTTGCATCGATCGGTGATCGATAATCTGATGTAATCGTGTAGACGATCGTATTGATCATATAGTTTATCCATAATAATAAGCCCCCAGAAGAATTATTTGACTTAATTATGTCATAGAGTGAAAACGATTTTAATTCGGGAATTGCCTAATTTTTTTCTGTGATCGGTTAGATATTTTATAGATGCTTTATAGATGTAAGAGGAAAAAAGCAGACAGAACGGTTGGTTGATTTGAATGGTGGTGGATGTGATGGTTGTTGGTTAGATGATTGTTGTTTTGGATGGAGGTAATAGTTTGGTTGGAGGTTGCTATACGGCTCCGGGGCCCGGGGATACAGCCACTGGAACGCTGCCGACTGCTACAATTTTTTTAACCGGACAGATGAAAAACAATAATCAGTCCGGGAGACGATAACAATGAGTAGGAAAAATAA
>NZ_RHNT01000032.1 GCF_003946325.1 Companilactobacillus furfuricola
ATATATCCATAGTATAATTACTAATCAATGAATAAAATATTGATATATTGCGGGTTAAGCTTGACATCTGGTAGGAATTTCACCACTGAGGTCTGTATCCCCGGGCCCCTCCGTCTAGATAGAGACATAATCCCCCCTTTGGTTGAGTTTTACCGATTTATTTTGTACAAATTGGCACTGTTTGCGCGTCCTATTTCTCACATGTCTATCTCAGGCTTTATCTATTCTGGTGGGGAGTAGGAGCTTCCTTTTTTTGTTATGATATATTTTCTTTTTGGATTACATACTCTTTTCTCGGTTCGCGGGACTTTGCTCCGCTCATTTTGTTTCCTGACTTACGTTGTTGTTGCTTCTTTCTTTTCTTGATTGGTTGGATAAGATCAAATACTTTTTTTCTTCTCTTGCTTTCGCTTCTTGCTCGCGTACTCGTTCCTCGTGCTCTTGTCTGGTTCTGGTGCTTCGTTTTTTTCTCTTTTTATTTATTTCTTGCTTGCGTGCTCGTTCCTCACACTCTTGCCTTGTAACCGCTTGATTTTTTAATATCTGCCTTTGATTTCCGTACTCCTTTGTTTCTTCAGACTGAATGTTTTTGGTTCATCCCTTTTTGCTTTACTTTCCTAGTTTACGGTTGTAAACTGTCTTTAAAGATAATTTACAAGTGTAATTTAAGGAGGTGTTTACATGTCTAATGTAGAGACTATGAGCGATGCCGAATGGACTGTTATGCGGATTTTCTGGACTTTAGGTTCCGGTACTAGTAAGGACGCTATTTTGTATTTGAAGCGTAAGACTGCTTGGAAGGATGCTACTGTTAAGACTTTGATCACTCGCTTGCAGAAGAAGGACTTTTTGCAGGCTGATGAGTCTTCGCGTCCTTATGTTTATAAGCCTATGATTGCTGAGAATGAGGCTATTCATCAGAATGTTAATCGGGTTTTTAATAGTTTGTGCGATATGAAGAAAGGTAAGGCTATTGAGGATTTGATTGCTAGTTCGGAGATTTCTCAAGGTGATATTGCTGATTTGATTTCCTTGTTGGAGAAGAAGAAACAAAATGCACCTGATCATGTTCAATGTGACTGTTTAGGGGAGGCTTAATTATGGATATGAATGATATGTCGAAGAATGATATGAATATGGATGAGATGGACCATGGTCATATGATGATGCATGGTGGCATGATGATGGACATGGGAGATTTGCGGAAGAAATTTTGGCTTTCGTTGATTTTTGCCATTCCGGTGTTTATTTTGTCGCCTTTTATGGGACTGCATTTGCCATTTCAGTTTCAATTTCCTGGCTCGGACTGGATCGTTTTGATTTTGTCTAGTATTTTGTATTTTTATGGCGGTAAACCATTTTTGACGGGAGCTTATGCGGAACTTAAGTCGAAGAAGCCTGCGATGATGATGTTGATCACTATGGGTATTTCGGTGGCTTATATTTATAGTATTTATGCTTTTGTCATGAATGACATCGTTAGATCTGATACCCATGTGATGGACTTTTTCTGGGAACTTGCTTCCTTGATCGTTATTATGCTGCTAGGTCATTGGATGGAAATGAAGTCGACGATGCAAGCTGGTAGTGCTTTGGATAAGATTTCGTCATTAGTTGCTGATCAAGTTCATTTGGTTAAAGGCGACAAAGTGGTTGAACAAAATATCGATCAAGTTATCTCTGGTAGCGTTGTTGAAGTTAAAGCTGGGGAATCGATCCCGCTTGATGGGGTCGTTGTTTCTGGGCAAAGTTATGTCAACGAATCATTAGTTACTGGTGAATCAAAGGCTATCAAAAAAGACGTCTCTGATTCAGTTGTTGGTGGTTCGATCAATGGCGATGGCACGATCAGAGTTCAAGTTACTAAGACGGCTCAAGAAGGATACTTGTCTCAGATCAGCAAATTAGTTTCTGATGCGCAAATGAGTAAATCTAAGACACAGGTGTTAGCTGATAAAGTATCTGGCTGGCTTTTTTACGCAGCTTTGATGGTTGGGATCATTGCCTTTGTATATTGGTTAGTCTTTGGCTCAGTCAGTATTGCTCTGAATAGATTGGTAACCGTTTTGGTCATCGCTTGTCCACACGCTTTGGGATTAGCTATCCCATTAGTAATGTCACGGAGTACGTCGATCGCAGCTACTAACGGCTTGATCATTCGTGATAACCAAGCTATCGAAAATAGCCGCAAAATCGATTATGTGGCGATGGACAAGACGGGAACTTTGACTGAAGGTGAATTCACAGTCAATGGGTTAAAGTCCTTAGACAGCGATTATTCGGATAATGAGATACTTAAATTAATTGCTGGACTTGAACAAGGATCGAGCCATCCAATTGCCAATAGTATCGTTTCTAAGGCTAAAGCTAGCCAAGTTGAACCAACTCAATTTGAAGACGTAAAAGCCCTTAAGGGTTATGGAATGAGTGGAACGTATGAAGAGCAAACTTACTTTTTAGTCAATATGAAGTATTTAAATGAAAAGTCGATCAAATTTAATGGTGAACATGCTCAAGAATACTTAGATAAAGGCAACACCATCAGTTATTTGGTGACTAATGATCAAGTAGTCGGTTTAGTTGCGTTGGGTGATAAAGTTAAGAAAAATGCCGCTAAGTTCATTCAGGAACTGAAGGCTAGAAACATTACACCGATCATGTTGACAGGTGACAACAAACCAGCTGCTGAGAATTTTGCTAAACAGTTAGGGATCGAAGAATTTAAAGCGGAGTTACTTCCTGAAGATAAACATCAAGTTATTCGTGACCTCGAGTTAGAAGGTCACAAGGTAATGATGGTCGGTGATGGGATCAACGATGCTCCAAGTTTGGCTAGTGCCACTATTGGTGTGGCAATTGGTGCAGGGACAGACGTTGCTATCGATTCAGCGGATATCGTTTTGTACAATAGTGATCCAGCCGACATAATCAAGTTCTTAAAATTAGCAGAAAAGACCTATAAGAAAACGGTCGAGAATTTATGGTGGGGAGCTGGCTATAATATTATTGCCATCCCGCTGGCGGCCGGTATTTTAGCACCGATCGGATTTGTTTTAAATCCAGCCTTAGGTGCGGTCATCATGTCATTGTCAACTATCATAGTGGCAATCAATGCAATGACATTACGTAAAATATAAAAAAATCGTCGATGATCAGTTCATCGACGATTTTTTTGTGGAAACAAGTTTCAGAAGATAGTCATCTTTTCCGCTCTCTTATCCTTGTGAGTAGTAATAGGGAAGATCAATAAAGGTTATGATCACTTCGGTCCCTTTTCCTACGGTAGATTTGATTTCGATCAAGTGACCCAGACGATCGATCATTTTTTTGACTAAATATAGCCCGATACCGGTGGCTTTGCTGCCGGAGGTTCGTCCATTGCTACCGGTAAAGCCCTTATTGAAGACGCGTGTTCGATCTTCAGTTTTGATCCCGATCCCGTTATCTTTGATGTGTAATAAAATATTTTGTTTTTCTGAAGTGGTAAAGATCTGGATCTTTCCTCCAGCAGCGGTGTACTTCAAGCTGTTTGCGAGGATCTGATTTAGAATAAAGCTCAACCATTTGGAATCAGTCAAGACCGGCTGGTCAGAGACGTCAAGGTCGATACCGATGCGTTTGTTGATGAAGCTACGTTTATTAGTCCGAATGCTGTTCTTGACTATTTCGTTAAGATCTTGCTCTTTGATCAAATAGTCATTGGAAAAATTATTCAAGCGGGCAAAATAAAGCGCTTGATCGACTAGATAATCGATTTGTTCGGTTTCTTCACTCAACAATTCTGGATCTAGCTCATCATTCGAAGCTAATTTTAAAGCCGCTAAGGGAACTTTAATATCGTGGACCCAGGATTCGGTGTATTCCTGTTGATCTTGTTGGTTTTGATAAAGCTGAGTCAATTCTTGGCGATATTGCAAAACTATATTGTTGATCTTTTCTTGGACAAAAAGTTGTTCGTTATTTTTGGCGCCGCTTAGTTCTTTGGACAGGTCTTCCTGATAGCTTTCAAGATTCTTGTACCAGCTCTTTTTACGAATGTACGAGACACTGATGCAAAGTCCCGCAATGATCATAGCTAGAGTCCAACTGTATAGCAAAGTGCCAGTATCAAATTGCACGTTTGGGTCCAAATATAAAACTAGTTCGACAAAAGTGACACCGAGGATTATTGCTAGTAACAGCAATCCATGATCACGCAAGTATTTCCAAAATGTCATATTTGCCTCCTAAGGGATGATGTACCCTTGTCCAATTTTTGTAACGATGTAATTGGAAAGTCCATTTTTTTCAAATTTATTCCGTAAGCGATTGATATTGACCGTTAAAGTATTGTCGTCAACAAAGCGTTCGTCATCCCACATGAAGTTAAGTAATTGTTCACGCGAGACGATCTTTCCTTGGTCCTTTAGCAATCGTTGCAGCAACTTGTATTCATTTTTCGACAAATCGATCTTGTTTTCACCGATCTCAACTGTCCCATCAGATAAATTAAGCTTCAAACCATCGTGTTCAATGATGTTACTAGTTGATTTTGTAAAGTCGTACGTTCTGCGCAGCAATGCATTGATCTTGGCGATCAAGATATCGATCGAAAAAGGTTTTTCCACGAAATCGTCGGCGCCCATATTCATAGACATGATTTGATCCATATTGGAATTTCTGGAAGAAATGATGATGATCGGTGCTTTGGAGATCTTGCGGATCTCTTGATTCCAGTAGTAGCCATCTCTGACCGGCAGATTGATATCGAGCAATACTAGATCTGGTTTTTCTGCTTGAAATTGCTCGATTATCGTTGAAAAATCTGTCACTACGTAAGTATCCATCTGCCATTTAGATAAATTTTCACTGATTAATTTAGAAATTGAAGCGTCATCTTCAATAATCATTATTTTAGCCATAATAAACCGCCCTCATGATAAAATATATACGCACTTAATGATAACAATAATTAATCGATCAATGGGGAGTTTCAGTTGCAAATAATCGTAAAAAATATTGCTAAAGACTATGGAAAAAAGAAAAATGCGGTCCACGCTTTAAAGGATATCGATTTGGAAGTTGCTGAAGGTGAGTTTCTTGGTATCATGGGACCTTCTGGAGCTGGGAAGTCGACCTTGTTGAATGCCATTTCAACTAATGAGCGTCCTGATCATGGACAAATAATCATTGATGGGATCGACATGACGCAGCAACATGATCGAACACTAGCCAAATATCGACGTCATAAGATGGGGTTCATTTATCAAAGTTTTGATCTGCTCGATTCGCTGAATGTTAAAGAAAATATTATTTTGCCATTAGTTTTGAATCATTCATCGAAGAAAATTATTGAGCAACGGTTTGAACATTTGAATCGTTTATTAGATATTGGCGAGTTAAGTCAACGCACGATCGACGACTTGTCATTAGGGCAACGGCAAATTATTTCCGCTGCACGGGCATTGATCAATAATCCAGAGATATTGTTTGCCGATGAACCTACCGGAAGTCTCGATTCAAAGTCGGCCACGATTTTGTTGAACTATATGCAGATAATCAATCAACGTGAAAAGACGACTATCTTAATGGCGACACACGATGCGTTCACAGCTAGTTATTGTAGTCGGGTAGTCTTTATTAAGGACGGTTCGATTTTCTCTGAGATCGTCAATTCTGGCAATAGAAATGATTTTTTCGAGCAAGTGATCAATATGCAACGGACGATCGGAGGTGGTAGCTATTTCAATATACCTTAAGATAATTAGGCGTAGTCTAGCCAAAATGCGAGACAGCTACTTGATCTACATTGCCTCGTCGGTCTTTGCCGTTGCAGTCTTGACTTTGTTAGCGATGCTCGTGGATGATCCAACGTTAAAGAGTTCCCATTACTGGAATGTAACTCTGCAGCAATTCATGTACGTTATGGCATTTGTTTTCGCTTTTTTTACCTTTGTTTATATGACTTATGTCGGTGGCTTTTTTATTCAGCAGCAACGCCTGGAATTTAAAACCTATTTCAAATTAGGGATGTCCAAATTTGCGATCGCACTGATCAGTTTTTTGGAAACGATAGTAGTTCAACTGATCGCCTGGGTGATCGGCATGTTGCTGGCAGTCATTTTGCAAAAATTCATTGGCATGTTGCTAGTCTACTTGATGCGCATCGATTTGACCTTTAGATTTTATCTTTCAATGGACGTTATTTGGATAATGCTGAAGACTGGATTTTATTCATCGATCATCTTGAGTTTGTTGAATGGCTTTAGAGCATATTTGATCCTGCGCGAACGAAAAAAGAAGCAGCATTTTTACAATAACTGGTTTATCCGATCGCTTTTAGGGATCTTCGGCGTGGTCTTGTTCTTGTCTGGTGTCGCTTTGACAATGCCATTACTTTCAATGTCTAGTGAAATCGGACGTAACGATGACTCGATGATTTTGACTTTTATCATCGGACTGCTTTATGTCTTTGGGAGCTATTTTGTCTTTCGCGGATTTTTACCCTTAGTTTTAGAAATGCTAGATCGGATCAAATTTTTCTCATATCGTGGGACTAATTTGTTCTCATTTAAATATTTGCATCAAAGACTGGTGAAAAATACCTCTATCATTTGGTTTATCACCGAATTATCAGCTTTAGCCGTGGCTATGCTAGTATTTTGCTACGCTGGGTATCAAATCGTTTACCAAGATTATCAAATTTCTTATTCATTTTCGTTAGTTTCCACCAAGGATCAAGCTGGCGCTGTGGAACAACAATTAAAAGATCACGGGACCAAAGTCAAAGAACGCTATCATACACCGATCAAACGAACGATTGCTGAAATATGGGATTATTCCAGCAAGGAATATACGCCAAGATTAGTTTCCGTAATGTCATACGATAATTATTTGAAGTTACCTCAACGGATCACGAAAAAAAATCCCTCGATCAAATCGGGAGATTTTCTAGAAATAAAAGGTGAACTGTCAGCTTTGACTCCTAATTACAATAATATTGAACATCCAATTTCAGTCAAAAATGCGCCAAAGATAACAGCACGAAAAGTCGGTTCAATGTTTCCATACGGAAGTCGCATGTATTCCGGACTCATGCTAGTTGTGCCAAATAGTTATTACCGCCAGATCAACAGTGACGCGAGTGAGACTTTTTATGGATGGGACGTTAAAGGCGCTGATAAGATGTCAGCAACTGCCATCAAACGACTTAAGCAAAAGGAGCATCAATATTACTTGACCGTTCACGTGAAATCGTCGCTGAACAAATCTTACATTACTAAGTCAGACAAATTGGATGGTAAATACTTGGGTACCAATCAATATATTCAATCGAGCTTTGTCAGACAAGAGGTGACGAAAAATATCGTCCGGCAAGCGACTGGCTTTTTCTTGTTTTTGATTACGACGTTTAGTATCGCGTTGTTGATTGCTCTAGGCAGCTTATTGACGCTCAAAGTGTTGCTGCGAGATGATTATGAATGGCGTCAGCTGAAAACACTGAAAAGGATCGGTGCATCAGAAAACGAGATCAAAGTGATCATCAAAAAAGAAACAGCTTTACTATTTGGAATGCCCATGATATTTGCTTTGATCCAATCATTTTTGGTCATCGGTATTTTAAAATTAGTCTTCAGCACGACTAATCAGTTTGCATCATTTGTGTTGATAGGTTTGTCATACGTACTTTTATACGGCTTGACAGGAGTGTTAACGTATATTTTGTCGTGGCGTGGCGTCAAAGACAAACTTTAAAGTTCTTTTTGATAAGCTTTAGTAAAGAATTTTAGTGGTTCATTCGAAACAGCTTGAATACCATTCTCGATCAGACTTTTAATTTGATCTTTCCACAAGCCTAGATCTTCTTGATGCGAAAAACTATTGATCAATAAGTATTCATTGAAGTCAGCTCGTTTTTGAAAAATAGCTGGTTGATTATCTTTTTCAACGAATTCATCAAATTTGTTGTAAACTTTATCTTCAAAGATCGAGATTTGTTCATTATTCAATTTTATGTACACTAGTAAATAGAGATCCTTTGATAAATCCAAATCACCCTGTAGATTTCGATAGTCACCAGAAGTGGTTAATTCTTTTATTAAAAGATGGTCTCCATTGCTTACTAATAAGGGTTTTAATAAGGTATCAGCAGAAGTTAGCTGAGTTTTTAAAAAATTATCTGTGCCTAACTTTAATGATATGTCCATAATTATTGAGATCCTTTCTAAAAAAATTTGGAGGGTTTATATGTTAATAACAGTACTGGGTTTTTATGGCGGTTATCCTTATAAAGGACAGGGAACGTCAGGATATTTACTTCAAGACGAAGGTAAAAATATCTTGATCGACTGTGGAAGTGGCGTTTTAAATGAACTTTCTAATTATATTGACCCACTTCAATTAGACGCAGTCGTCCTATCCCATTATCACCACGACCATACAGCAGATCTGGGCGTGTTGCAATATAATTGGCAACTTGACCCACAAAATCGGAAACATGATGTTTTACCGATCTACGGTCATACCCAAGACTTTGTCAACTTTGCTCAATTAACTATGGATGGTGTAAGTAAGGGCATTGCTTACAATGATTATGAAACAACAACAATTGGATCATTGAACTTTGAATTTTTAAGAACGATCCATCCAGTTCCAGCTTATGCAATGAAAATTACGAAGGGTGATGAATCAATCGTATATACTTCAGACACTGCATATTTTGATGGATTAATTGATTTCGCTAAGGGTAGTGATCTTTTGATCACGGATACTAACTTCCCTGAAGATAAAACAGGCAAGATTTGGCATCTAACTACTAAGCAGACCGGCGAGTTAGCCAAAGCTGCCCAAGTGAAAAGATTAATGATCAGTCATTTACCTCAAAAAATAAATGCTGAAGAGATGTTGACAGAAACTCAGAAATATTCTGAGGGTATCCCAACGATTCATGCATTTACTGGACTTGAAGTCGAGATCTAGACCACAAGACTTAGGAGTAGAGGTTGACCATACCATTATTTTTATCCTATTAATTAAATTAATTTATAGTTATTAGTGATTGTGAAAACATTCTTTTTGTCGCAAAAACTCAAAGATCA
This sequence comes from Companilactobacillus furfuricola, assembly GCF_003946325.1. Taxonomy (GTDB): domain Bacteria; phylum Bacillota; class Bacilli; order Lactobacillales; family Lactobacillaceae; genus Companilactobacillus; species Companilactobacillus furfuricola. The sequence goes on from NZ_RHNT01000032.1 coordinate 9,078, forward strand.
GCCTTTCACAACCATTGACTGCTAGAACAAATATTCGCTATTTATTTTCAAATAGTGTAGATTTTATAATTTTAATGAGCTACAATATATGGTGTTGAGGAATCACCTTAGCACACTTTAGTGAAAAAGGAGAGATTATTATGGTAACAATCTATACATCTCCAAGTTGCACTTCATGTCGTAAAGCAAAAGCTTGGCTTGAAAAGCACGACATTCCATACAAGGAAAGAAACATTTATTCCGAACCACTAAATAAAGAAGAAATTAAACAAGTATTACAAATGACTGAAGACGGAACAGAAGAAATTATTTCTACTCGTTCGAAGGCATTCCAAAACTTAGATATGAATTTGGAAGATTTAACGATCGACCAACTTTTGGATTTAGTACAAAGAAACCCAGGACTATTGAAACGTCCTATTATCATGGATGACAAGCGTCTCCAAGTTGGCTTTAACGAAGACGAAATTAGAAGATTCTTGCCAAGAAGTGTTCGGACAATGGAGCTACAAAAGGCTCAATTGATGGCAGGTTTATAATAACCAGTAAATAAGAAAATGAAGGGTCTAATCATGAATTAGATCCTTCATTTTGTTTTATCCAAACTTCTTTGCTTTACAAGATACTTAAGACTGTTAAAATGTAGATACAAGAATTGAGGTGACTATGATGGAAATGGATCATATTAATGAAAATACGATCAGAGTCATTCTTAGTACGCAGGATTTGCAGGAACGTGGGGTAACTGTTTTAGATTTGTTAGGAAATAAGAAACAAATCGAAGCATTCTTCTACAGTATTCTAGACGAGGTCGATAAGAACCATACATTTTCAAACAATGAACCTGTTACTTTCCAGATCATGCCAAATAAGGCTGGCTTGGAATTGCTGATCAGTAAGACTAACGACGAGGATCTTCCAGGTTCATTGCCATTGGATAATGATGCCATAGCTGACGACAACCAAGTTCCATCGGTCAACGTTAATACTAACGAACTAGGCCATGAGGAATATGATGCTGATACAGCTCCTTATTTAAATGACCCAGATACACCTACGAAAACTGTGATTGTTGAGTTTAAGACTTTTGAAGATTATATCCAATTAGCCAGACTGCTCAGACTTGAGAGTGGAATTTCTAATTTATGGGAATATAAGGGGTCATACTACTTACAATTGGTACTATTTACTGATGAGATGCACGATATGACTTATAATGATATCTTGGCTTTATTGAGTGAATACAGTTACCGGACTAAGGTTACTGCGGCGGTTTTGTCTGAGTATGGTAAGGAATTGATGAGCAAGACTGCACTTGAGTTGACTCGGTATTATTTTAAAGATTAAAGTTTTTTGGGACTGCTGAATTTTTATTCAGCGGTTTTTTTTTGTTTTGTTTTGGGTGGAGGTAGTAGTTTGGTTGTACGTTCAATGCCGGTTCCGGGTCGGGGCGCTATATGGGACTGGAACGCTGCCGACGCAATTTTGAGCTACCTGGAAGTTCGCCAGGCATCTCAAAACTTGGTCTTTCACTAGGCAATAAAATTGCCAAGTGAAATATGGCGGCTGAGCCCATATAGCGCCCCGCCCCTCCACCTAGATAGTATGTATAATCCCCCCCTTGGTTGAGTTTTACCGACTTATTGTGTTCAAATTGGCACTTTTTGCTCGTCCTATTTCTCACTTGCCTATCTCAATCTTTTACGAAATAGTAAAACCCAAACCCAAACCCGAACCTCAAAATGAAAACCTAAACCCAAAAAGATTTTATTTGTTCTTTTTTTTGAATCATTCGGCCATTTTTGATGGGTGGATTTTTGGATAAAAAATTTAATATTATTTTGTTGGTTCTTTTTCTGATGGGGTTTTGGTTGGGGTGTTTTCAGGAAAGTTTGAAAATTTGTTTGACTTTCTTTTTCTTTGGGTTTATCTTTATTCACATCAACTAATCAAATTTTAATTTTATTAGACGTTGAAGAGAAGAGTATGATCGATTTTTATTGCACAGCGACCGTTGGTTAGTGAGAGGGCGGAATTGATTTTGATCTGAACATGAGCTCGGAGTCTTATTCTTGGTGCAAGCTAAGGATACGCAAGGATGCGATATCATCCCGGACATGTTTGTGTCGATGAGGTGCTTTATGTGAGTAAAGTGCGAATTAGGGTGGTATCACGGGAAATCGTCCCTACAATTTTGAAGTGTATTTGCTTCGATTGTAGGGGCGATTTTGTTTTATCCGGAACTTTTTGTTTCTTTCAAAAACGCGATTCGCTAATGAAATTTTAATTTTTATCTAGTTGAATGATTGTTTTTTTTCAAGAGGTGGTTGAATGGTTGATTTTTCTTTTTTGAATGATTCATAAATTTGCTTGATTGAATCATTCGTAAACCAGCGCTTTTGGCGCAAAGGGGGAGTTTTCTATGAAGAGGGTTCGTTGGTATTGGGCTACTTTTATTGCGCTTGTGTCGGTTTTTGTTTTGGCCGGTTGTGGACAAAGTAGTCAGGCTTCAAACGATACGATTACTATTGGTTCCCAAGGTTCAGATCTGCAGATTTGGGAACATATTGCTAAAAGTCAGCAAGCTAAAGATGCTGGTTTAAAGATCAATGTTAAGGAAATTACTGATGGGACGCAATTGAATAAGGCTACGACTGAGGGCAAGGTTGATGTGAATGCTTTTCAATCGTGGGCGTATTACCAAGCTTACAATCGTGAAAATCCTAATGGAAAATTAGCGGCGATCGGTACAACATACTTAGAACCGCTGGGGATTTATTCAAAGAAATTTAAAAAAGTTAGTCAAATCAAGGATGGTTCGACTATCGCGATTGCTAATAATCCTGCCAATACTTCTCGGGGGTTAGAGTTACTTCAGGATGCTGGATTGATTAAATTGAAGAAAAATTTTGGCGCATTGGGGAACGCTAAAGACATAACAAGTAATCCAAAGAATTTGAAATTTAAAGAAATTGATGATACCACTGGACCACGTGTTTTGAATGATGTTGATGTAGTCCTGATTTCCAATACGGTGGCACTTGACGGAGGGCTGCACGTATTGACCGATTCGATCTACCACGAAAAACTCGATCAGTCGACGAAAGACAATGTAAATATATTGGCGGTTGCTGAAAAGAACAAGAACAACAAAACTTATAAAAAGTTGGTCAAGTTATACCACAATCAGCAAATTCAACAATATATTAAGAAAAAGTACTACGGAACGAAAATTGAAGTTGATAAGCCACTGTCATATTTCAAAAAATAGTCAAAGTAGTCTAAGATATATACTGTAGAAAAATTGGAGGAGATTTAAATTATGGCAAAAGTTGAAAGTTTTACATTAGATCATACAAAGGTTAAGGCACCATATGTTCGTTTAATTACTGTTGAACACGGTGACAAAGGCGACGCAATTTCAAACTTTGATTTGCGTTTAGTACAACCAAATGAAAATGCTATCCCAACAGCTGGCTTACACACAATTGAACATTTGTTGGCTGGATTGTTAAGAGATCGTCTTTCAGGCGTTATCGATTGTTCACCATTTGGTTGCCGTACAGGTTTCCACTTGATCACTTGGGGTGAACACTCAACTGAAGAAGTCGCTAAGGCATTGAAAGGTTCATTAGAAGAAATTGCAAATAAGATCGAATGGAAAGACGTTCAAGGAACTGACATTTACAGTTGTGGTAACTATCGGGACCATTCACTATTTTCAGCTAAAGAATGGTCTAAGAAGATTTTAGAAGATGGTATCAGCAGCGATCCATTTGAACGTCACGTAATCTAATTCTCGTTAAAGGGATGGTTAAATGACATTTTCAGAATTGAATGACAAAATAGTTTTTGTGACGGGAGCGTATCAAGGAATCGGTCAAGCAGTTGCCCAAACTTTTTACAAAGAAGGGTCGATCGTGATCGAGGCAGATTTAGCTTTTAAAAACCACGAACTAAATCAGGTCAAACCAGGCCTTTACCAAGTAAATCTGAATGTTGCCGATGAACAAAGCGTTCAAACGGTCACAGATCAACTGAAAGAGGCCAACTTGATCCCTAACGTCTTAGCTCACGTTGCCGGGATATCGACTATGGATTACCTAGTTAACAGCAAGACTAGTGATTTTGACAAAACTATTGCTGTGAATACTAAAGGAACTTATTTAGTAGATAAATACATCGCTAATTTGATGTTGACCACGAATCAGCCAGCTAAAATAATTTTTATGGCTTCACAAGCTGGAAAGAATGGCTACCGTGCGATGGCGGCATATTCCGCATCAAAACACGCGGTATTAGGGATCACTAAGACATTGGCCATTGAACTTGCTAGTAAACAAATCAATGTCAATGCCGTGTGTCCCGGGATCATTGAAACTGCGATGAAGCATCGAGAAAGATTCGATGGAGCAAAGATCAGAGGACTTCAACCTGACGACATTGCAAAGGAAGACAATAGTCAAGTTCCACTGGGACGGACTGGAAAGCCTCAAGATGTCGCAAATGTCGTACTATTCCTAGCCAGTCGTCTTTCAGATTACATGACAGGACAAGCTATCAATGTAACAGGCGGCATGACCATGAATTGAATATAGAAAAAGGTAGCAGAATGCTGAATTTTCGGTATTCCTGCTGCCTTTTTTTGATTGTATAGGTGTTGAGGTGATAGTTTGGTTGGTACGTTCAAGCCGACTCGGGGGCCCGGGGATAAGTTAAAGGAACGTAAGTGCTAATGCACTTGCGCAACCGGTTATGGTGGTGGCTATGCCACCGAACAACTAAGGTCGGGAACGTGGTGGGCACATTTTGAACCAATCGAGCAAAGTGCGCTCGCTTGTTTCAAAACTGCACCTTCCTCTAAGCTCCTTCGTCGCCAAGAGGAATTTCACCACTGAGGTCTGTATCCCCGGGCCCCTCCGTCTAAATAGTGACATAATCCCCCCTCTGGTTGAGTTTTACCGATTTATTTTGTACAAATTGGCACTGTTTGCGCGTCCTATTTCTCACATGTCTATCTCATCTTTACTATTTAAGCAGTCATAAGTTTATTTGAGACGGATTTTTTAAATTGCGGATTCAGAATGTTATTTCTGATATTCATTTTGTTTGATCCGAAATCTACAGTTATAAATCATAAATAGATAAAATTTAAATCTGATGCTGGTATGATCAGTAAAAAATCTGAAAAAAAATGAAAAATAAAAAAATTTTCGTTGTTCTTGCGTAATTTTAATTCAGAGGTGATTAAAATGTATGCTGCATTAGATGAAAAGGATCAGCTGATCAATGCTATTGATTGCGATAAAGCAGGGAAATTTAAGTGTCCAAATTGTCAGAGACCTGTTGTATTGATCAGAGGCGAGAAAACGCCATTTTTTAAACATGAAAGTGAACATTATAATGAGATCAATGAACGGCCCGTGCACAAAAAAGGGAAAAGTATGCTGATGAAAGCTTTGAGGGATTCTACTTCTGCTTCTTGTCAGATCGAAGAAGAAGTCTATCTAGAAGACATTGACCAAAGGCCGGATATAATGGTAGATGGCAAGACTGTGATCGAATATCAATGTGCCAAATTGGATTTGAAAAGATTATCCAAACGAGTCAATAGTTATAAAGACAAAGGACTGGAGAATTTGTGGATCCTTGGTGGTGATTATTTATCAGAGAAGATCACCAAACAACATTTGAAATTTTTATCCTACAATCCTAGTTGGCGATTTTATATTGTCATGCTTAATACGGAAACAAAGAAATTGTCATTATTTTATGAGGTCCGATTTGTCGGTCCGTTCAATCGCTTGGCTTATCATAAGAAAACATTTGCCATGAAGAATTTTAGACATTTCCTCGATTTTCAACCGAAACAAGATCAAATCAAACAAGTAACGATAAGTGAACACCAGATCGAACGGATCAGGCGGATCAATGATCCAAAGATCAATCGTTTTAAAACTAGCTATTATCAACGCCATCACCAGCGGGTGGAGGATTTTTTAGTCGGACAGAAATTTGAGATGCTGAAGCCGATTTATCAGACGTATCACTGGATGATGAAATGTGGGTCGACCCCTCGTCGGATCAGACAGCCATTATTGAATGCTACGAAGAAACTAGATCAAGAATGATAACGGCAATTTTGGGTAAAAAAAAAGAAGCTAGTGTTAAACTATCTTCTGAAATTCTCAAAATAAATTATTCGACTTTGCTGATTAAATTCAATATCAGACTCTTTTGCTGTTGGCATTGTTTTTTCAAGCATTGCTGAAAGATTTTCATTGATGATATCTTCAGAAGTTACACTACCAAACTTATTGATCATAACGCCAGGCTTTGACGGATCGTCATCATCGAAGACGATAACTGTCGGGGCCTTTTCAATATTCATTTGACAAGTTAATTCTTGATCTTTTTTAACAGCTTTTTTAACAGTATCGCTGTCCTTTTCCTTCATGATTGCTTTAAAGTTGAGACCACTATTTTCTACGGCCACTTTGATAGTATCTTCGTTGAATGGATTTCCTAAAACGTTGACTTGATTTTGGAGATTCATTAAGAAGCTACGAGCTTTTTTGTTACCCTGGCAAGCAGCAGCTTTGTAGAGTAGTGCCGCTTCATAAATATTTTCAGTGACTTCGTTCCTTTTTTGCAGATCGGCTGGTTTATAACCTTTCATTAACATATAATCAGTGATAGTTGCCATGTTGAAAGTTGTTACAAAGTGATACTGTGTGTCAATGTTATTTTTTCGGGTGAAATCGATGATAGAACGTTCCACCTTTAAGCAGTATGAACATAAGGGATTAATATATAAAAAAACTTCCCACATTGCTATTCCCTCCATCTCTTTAGCAAAATCATTCTAACAGCTATCATAAAAAAGGTAAAATAAACTGCTTTATTGTTACAATAATATTTTTAGATGAATATTAATGCCCAGTAGGATATATTTAAATAGTAAAGAGGGATCGTAATGTCAGAAATCAAATGGGACGATTTTTTAATTCCATACACACAAGCTGTCGATGAACTAAAATTAAAATTTCGAAATACGAGAAAAGAGTACCTAGAAAAGAATATCCACTCACCGATCGAATTTGTGACCGGTCGGGTGAAAACTGTAGATAGTATCAAAGAAAAGATGAAGCGTCGATATATTTCTGAAGACTTGCTAGAACAAGATATGCAAGATATTGCTGGTATCAGGATCCAGTGTCAATTTGTGGAAGATATTTACGACGTAGCGAAACTATTACATCAACGAGAAGATATGCGCGTTATTGAGGAACGCGACTATATTGCCAATAGTAAATCAAGCGGGTATCGTTCATACCACGTAGTTATCGAATATCCCGTCCAATTGGCTAATGGTCAGAAGAATATTTTGGCTGAGATTCAAATTAGAACTTTGGCGATGAATTTTTGGTCTACCATCGAACATTCGTTAAACTATAAGTATAAGGGCGACTTTCCTGAAGAGATAAATGAAAGACTGAAACGAGCAGCGGAAGCTTCATTTTTACTCGATGAAGAAATGTCAAAGATCCGTGAAGAAATTCAAGATGCACAGCAATACTTTACGGACAATAAGCGAAATATTAATAATTCTACGAGGTCACCGAAGAAATGAAATTTTGGGTAAATAATAATGGGAAGCAAGAATCTGTCCAAGCCGCTGACAAGATCCGCCGTGAATTGATCGCTCACGATTTTGTGCTCGATCAACTCGATCCAGCTCTGGTAATTAGTGTTGGTGGTGATGGCACATTATTGAGTACTTTTCATGCTTATATTGATAATTTAGATAAGGTCAAATTTGTCGCACTTCATACGGGACATTTGGGCTTTTATTCTGATTGGACGGATGACGAGATCGATGAATTAGTTGAACGGATCATTGATCATGGGGAGGATATCCCGGCCACGAGCTATCCATTGATCGATGTCCAGATCGAAGCTAAGGACGGTTCAGTGATCAAAGGAACTGCCATCAATGAGGTTATTGTTCGCCGGCTTTCAGCGTTAACTTTAAAGACGCAAGTCGATATTGATAATGAATATTTTGAGAGTTTTCGTGGCGATGGTCTTTGTTTTGCTACGCCAACTGGTTCGACGGCGTATTCTAAATCGATCGGTGGAGCTTTAGTTCATCCTAAAGTCAATGTTTTCCAAATGGTTGAAGTTGCCTCGATCAATAATCGGGTCTATCGGACGATTTCGTCGCCATTGGTGATCCCGGCAGATCAAATCGTTTGTCTTTATCCACAAGATGCTGAAGATTACGTGGTTAATTTTGATGGTAAAGTGGTCGAGCTAAAGGATACGCAGTATATCAAAGTTAAGCTAAGTCCACGTCGGGCACAATTTGCTCAATATCGTCATCGTCATTTCTGGACTAGGGTAGAAACGGCCTTTTTGGGTAAAAATGACGAGTAAACGCTTCTTAAAGTTTGTCATCGGCCAAGACGACAAAAAGATCATCCGCAAATTTTTAACGCATCAAAGATTTTCATCCAGCCAATTGCATAATCTGAAAAATAAAGGTGGTCTGATTTTTGTTAACCACAAACAGCGCCACTTTAATTTCAAAATGAAATCTGGGGATCATTTATTGATTGTCATGAGTGAAGAAAAGCCTTCAGATTTGATCAAACCTATGCCAGGAAAATTGGATGTCATTTTTGAAGATGAATACATGTTAGTCATCAACAAACCACCAGGGATCGCCAGTTTGCCTGCTAAGGCACGAACTAGTAAGACGATGGCTAATGTTGTGAAGGCTTATTTACAAAATAAGCACGAAAATGGCACGATCCATTTAGTCACTAGACTGGATCGTGATACTTCTGGATTAATGGTTTTTGCCAAGAATTCGTATGCACATTCGATGTTGGATCAGATCTTGCACTCAGATAAATTTGAGAAATTTTATTTAGCAATTATTCAAGGGCAATTAACGCCTCGTTTTGGTAAGGTTGATCTGCCAATAGGGATCGATAAGACAGCTTTTTATTTGCGCGCGATCGATTTTGAGAATGGTAAACCGTCGCAGACTTTATATTGGACTGAGGAGATTTTTCCTAAGGCAAGTATAGTGCGTCTAAAATTATTAACGGGGAGGACGCACCAAATCAGAGTTCATATGAAAGCAATCGGTCATCCGATCGTGGGTGACTACAACTATACACAAAGGGTCGATCCGTTGATCGATCGTCAAGCTTTGCATTGCGCTGAATTAAAGATCTTTCATCCGATCACGCAGCAACAATTGGATCTTATAGCGCCATTGCCAGCTGACATGACAGAACTCTGTCAGAAATTAAGGGGGTGAGTCAGGTGGACGAAAGCACAAAGAAACAAGACGATAAATTTAATGAATTAAAGGGATTTCTCGATAGTGATGACCGGATCAGATTTCGGAAATCTTATTTAGATATGCATTTTTATGACCAAAGTACTTTTTATTTGTCATTAGAAAAACCGGATCGTTTAAAGATGTATAGCATCTTGAGCCCTGATGAAATGGGGGACATGTTCGATACTATTGAAGATGATCTGCCTTTGATCCCAGAACTTTTGGATGAAATGGATGTTCAATACGCTTCCAAGATGCTGAATTGCATGTATGATGATAATGCCGCCGATTTATTGGAGCATATGGATCGGTCACATGTTGACCTCTTTTTGAGTGAAATGCCAAAAAGCGATGCCAATAATTTGCGTGGCTTGCTCCACTACGATACAGAAACTGCCGGTGGTATCATGACGACTGATTTTGTTCAGTTCAATCAAGATATCACTGCCGGAGAAGCTATCAAAGGTTTAAGAAAAGTAGCTGAAACAGCAGAAACGATTTATTATTTATACATTTTAGATGACAATGAAGATTTAGTCGGTGTTATGTCTTTGCGTGATTTGATCATGCAAAAGTCGAAGACAGTTTTAAAAACGGCTATGAATACTGACCTGATAACCGTCAACGTTGATGATGAACAAGCCGATGTTGCTCAAGTTATCAGAGATTATGAATTCCTAGCTTTGCCAGTAGTCGATCATTCCAATAAATTAGTCGGGATCATCACAGTTGATGATGTTATCGAAGTTATCGATGACGAAGCTCAACAAGACTATTCAGGTTTGGCCGGTGTTGACGTTGATGAGTCAATTTCTGACAACCCATTTAAGGCTGCAACGAAGCGTTTACCTTGGTTGATCACCTTGTTATTACTAAGTATGATAACGGCAACGCTGATCAATAAATATGAAGCGCTCCTCGCTCAAGCTAGTATCTTAGCAGTATTCATCTCGACCATCACAGGTACTGCCGGTAACGCTGGTACTCAAAGTTTAGCTGTCGCTGTCAGAAGACTAGCGACTGATGAGATCGATCGTTCCGACTTTTTCAAACTGCTGGGCAAAGAATTGATTACAGGTTTAGTGACTGGAGTTGTCACTGGAGCATCGATCTTTGTCATCGTAGGTTTTTGGAAGCACAATTTTGTGCTGGGATTAGTGATCGGTCTAGCAATGTGTGCAGCTATTACTGTGGCTAACATTGCCGGAAGCTTTATTCCTATGCTAATGTCACGGATCGGTTTTGATCCTGCCGTCGCTAGTGGACCATTCATTTCTACCTTGAGTGATTTAACTAGTGTACTGATTTACTTCAGTATTGCCGGAATGTTCTTGAAATATTTCGTTGGTGCTTGAAAAAATTAAATAAATATATCAAATATGACTTAATTTAAATAAAAAGAGACTCACTTAGCTATTCATTAAGGAGTCTCTTTTTGTGTTGTATCAGGCATAACACTGGATATTAATATCTTTGACGTAAAACTATAAATATATAAATTCATTCATTAGTTAATGTGTGAACTATAATTTGATATGAACAGCATCATTGACATTCATATTCTGGAGGCTAACCGTGAATAATAAATCATTCCTAAAAGTATGTTTAATCTACTTTTTCGTACCGATCATTATCGTTGGTTTTATTTTCGGCATGAACTTTAATAATCAGCAAACAACAGGAGCTGATCTTGAAAAAGCTATGCCGATCATCGTCAAACGTGATCAGCCTTGGGATGCAGGTGCTTCAAAAAATGATTCCAATAGTGAAGTTTTAGGACCAAAATCGCAAAATCAAGTTGAAGCATTAAAGAATGCACCAGATGGCTTAGATATTGCTCCGCTGTTCAAACTAGGCACTTTTGGGAGTCCTAAAGATAATTCAGCGGTGATCAAGGATAACACGAATCGTACTGGTATAAAATCTAGTATTTTGAAAGTCAACGATTCTCAATGGCAGCTAGGGTCTATTTGGAGTGATATTAATTCAGGAAACTATATTGATGTTTCTAAGGATCAAACACTTTCGATGTGGCTATATTTTGGCAATCAGGAACTATTACGGGGTAGTGGCGATGGGATGGCTTTTGTTCTGCAAAACGATAGCAAAGGAATTAGTGCCATTTCTCAAAGCCAGCAAAATCAAGGTCAAACAAGATTTGGTAACGGTGAATCGATCGGAGTATGGGGAACGGATTTTGATGGCAATCAAACTGATCCAAATCAAATTGCCAAAACAGCCATTCAAAATAGTTTTGCACTTGAGTTTGACAGTTTCGGAGACATCACTACAGATGGATCACACCCGAATAATCAAGGCGTTGGTTTTGATTCACAAAATGAAATAGCTAACTCTAATTATGATTCAACACAACATATAGCAATGGCTTATCCTGATTCTCCTAATACTTACACGCCAGAGAGAGGGACATATGGAAACTATTTTGTAATGAAGCACTCGTCATTACAATCAGGTGTATTTTTACCAGATGGTTACTGGCATCATCTTACTCTTAAGTGGAATAAAGGAGACGGCAAAATTGGTAGACTAACTTATGAGTACAATGATAAAAAAAGAGATGGAACACCGAATACCTATACAAATCTGAATGAAAATTCAAATGGGTATATTGATTCAAATTCTTATTTAAGCAGCACGCAAGCAGTCGACATCAGTCACTTCAAATTACCGAAAGAAGGGCCAATGGCAAATAAATTACGATGGGGATTTACTGGATCGACAGGAGAAAATTACCAGGATAACTTAATATCTTTTGAAACGGTTCCTTCAGCAGTCAACGCGGACATTTCGTCATCATTATTTGATGAAACCAGACAATTTGAGATCACAAATGATCAAAAGACTCAACAAAATAAAGTTCATACAGGCGATGATCTAACTTTTAAATATCATTTAGCTTATCTGAGTGGGGAGAAGGATTGGGTCAATATTTATTCTAAAGTTGACGTACCTGATGGGGTCAAATTTGTCTCAGCTGACATCACTTATGCCGACGGTAGTACCGAACAAGTGACGGATCCTCAAATTGATGATCATCAGTTAACATGTAAAATAACGCGTCCACTGAATCAATCAATGAAAAATGCCACCCTAAATGTTCATTCACAGGCAGGTACGCAGGAATTAACAGTCAAGCCTAGTCATGCCAGATTTAAGAGTCAGTATGACATTTTGGATACCCAAACACCGCAATTTCAAATAGTCACATCCAAATTAAATTTGCGGACGGATCCATTTGGGACCATAAATTATAAAGATAAGAATTCAATTCCATCATCATTAAAGATCAATTGTTACGTCTGGGAAAAAGAATTATCGGACAATGATAATGCCAACGTTCAACTTTTTTACAAATTAGGTAATATTAAAAACTCAATTCAGTTGAATTCATTGTCTTCAAAAATTCCTTACATACTAAAAATTGACAAGCAGGATCTAAATTACGGGTCGAATCTATTGGAAATATACGCCAAAGATAAGCAAGACGATTTTCAAACGCCGGTTCATAAAATCACAATAAACATTGCGGATTCATTGTATTTTGAAAACAATACACCAACAGTAAATTTTCAAACAGTGATCTCAGATTATCCAGGGCAGTTGATCTCAAGAGTTGGTGACTGGGATTTTCGAGTAAGCGATGCCAGATCAAAAGGCAATGGTTGGAAATTAGCAGTCAAAGCCTCCCCTAATCAAAAAGAATACAAACACTTTGATGGAAGCATCATCTACAAAAATCGAAGTGGACAAGAATCATCATTAATTAATCCACAAATAATCGACATCAAGCAAAAAGACAATGACAGTAAACAAGAAACTAACATCGTCAAGAATTGGAGCAAAAAAAGTGGTATTCTGCTAAAATCCAACGGACAAAATAATCCAGGACGATATTCATTTCAATTAGACTGGTATTTGATCGATGGAATATAGAAGCAAAAAAAGAAGACAAACTAATCATCTCATTTATGAAAAATGGATAGTTAGTTTGTCTTCTTTTGTACAATCATCAATAAATAAAAACTGAATTAAAGCAAACGAGAACCATGAAGAGCCGAAACGCCAAGCTCAGAAGCAATAGCATCAGCGTTTTCAGCAGTAATACCGCCACCAGGCAGAATTTGAATGCGCCCATTAGCATATTCAATATATTTCTTAATTTGTGGCAAAGTCTTCTCAATAGGAGCAGACAAAGGACCACCGTGGGTCAAAATACGATCAACATCATGATCGATCAACCAATCCATAGCATCAAAACGAGTAGCTTCAGCAAGCTCATCAAAAGCCATATGAAAAACAACCTGCATACCAGAAGAAGCACCAATCAAAAGTTCCAAAGCATCTTCATCCAGCTCGCCATCAGCAGTCAAAGCACCAAAAGCCACAGCATCGATTCCCAACTTCTGAGCCTGAAAAACATCAGCTTCCATCATCTTCAATTCCAAATCATTATAAACAAAATTACCACCACGAGGCCGGATCATCTCAACCAAAGAAACATCCTTCTCGTGCAAATACTTAGCAGATTCCTGCAAAACACCCAAACTAGGAGAAGTACCTCCAACAGCCAAATTATCATTCAACTCAATTCTGTCAGCCCCTGCCATCACAGCGTGGGGAATATCAGTAAAATTCTCAACAGCAATTTCCTTATACATAAAAAGAACCTCAATTCACAAATAATTATCCTAATGATTATGGCAGTTTCCAAAAAGAAAAGAAAGTAGGACACGTCAAAAATTCAGTAAAAAGTCAAAACAAAAAGGCGCAGGTGCATGCGAAGCATAAGCACCAAGCCAGAGGGAAACGATAAAGAAAAAAGAAACCATGAGAACCATGCGAGGGCACAAGGAACGAGTGCACAAGCAAGAAATAAATTAACAGAGCAAAAAGAAAACTTAAGAACTAGGCAAGAGTGCGAGACTCGAGCACGCGAGCCAGAAACGAAAGTAAGAGAACAAAAAGAATATTGTCTCTTATCTAACTAACAAAGCATCAAAAATAACAACAGCAATATAAGCTAGGAAACAAAACGAGCGGAGCAAAGTCCCGCGAACCGAGAAAAGAGTATGTAATCCAAAAAGAAAATATATCATAACAAAAAAAGGAAGCTCCTACTCCCCACCAGAATAGATAAAGCCTGAGATAGACATGTGAGAAATAGGACGCGCAAACAGTGCCAATTTGTACAAAATAAATCGGTAAAACTCAACCAAAGGGGGGATTATGTCTCTATCTAGACGGAGGGGCCCGGGGATACAGACCTCAGTGGTGAAATTCCTACCAGATGTCAAGCTTAACCCGCAATATATCAATATTTTATTCATTGATTAGTAATTATACTATGGATATAT
>NZ_RHNT01000033.1 GCF_003946325.1 Companilactobacillus furfuricola
CTAGTCTTTTTGGAATCAACAGGCAACCTAGATCTTGATGAATTTCTTGATGGCTAACCAAAGTACAACAAGAACCGATAAATCGCTAAGAATAATTTGGCGGCTGAGGGCTGTATCCCCGGGCCCCTCCGTCTAGATGAAGACTATATCCCCCCTTTTGTTGAGAATTACCGATTTATTTTGTACAAATTGGCACTGTTTGCTCGTCCTATTTCTCACATGTCTATCTCAGGCTTTATCTATTCTGGCGGGAGTAGGTGCTTCCTATTATTTTTGGGACATATTCTCTCTAGATTACTTACTCTTTTCTCGGTTCGCGGGACTTTGCTCCGCTCATTTTTCTTCCTGACTTACATTGCGGTTGCTGCTTTTCATTGTTTTGTTGTTTAGATAAGAGTTACTATACTTTTTCTTCTCTTGCTTTCGCTTCTGGCTCGCGTACTCGTTCCTTGTACTCTTGCCGTGTTCTAATTTGTTTTTTCTTGTCATTTTGTTTATTTCTTGCTTGTCTGCCTGCTTCGCTCGCATTCTCGCAATTCACTTGTTTATTTGTTTGTTTGTTTGATTATTATTTGTTACTTCCTTTTTTGGTGCTATTTTTTCGCTTTTTTATGAATTTATCTTTACACTGTATTTGTGAAGTAAATTTTTAAAGAAGTGGGTTTTTGTTTATGATTAAGGTTAAATCTTATCGTCCTTTGGTTACGGAGAATCTTGTTTGGGATTTTCCTTCTCGTTTGAAACTTAATGCTATTAGTGACTTTCTTGGTTCTCCGATTGC
The DNA here is from genome assembly GCF_003946325.1 of Companilactobacillus furfuricola. Taxonomy (GTDB): domain Bacteria; phylum Bacillota; class Bacilli; order Lactobacillales; family Lactobacillaceae; genus Companilactobacillus; species Companilactobacillus furfuricola. Next base: position 782 of record NZ_RHNT01000033.1, read on the forward strand.
TGAGATTACTGATTTTGTTAGTCAGACTGCTAAGGATACTATGAGTAATAAGTCTGTTTATTGGTTTGTTTCTGATAAGTCTTCGGGCGATGTGATTGCTTTGATTAGTTTATCTGATATTGATTTTGATAAGGGTTCAGCTGTTTTTGGTGTTGAGTTTGCTAATTCTATTCCAGATGACTTTTGTGATGAGATTTTGTATCGCTTGTTTTTGCTGGTTCATGATCAGATTTCTTTGAATGAATTGAGATTTGAAAAGATTCCTTCAAAAGTTAGCAAATTCTTCACATTAAATGGTTATACTTTAAATAACAATAAATTGAAGAGGATGTAGATAATGTACGGATACGGATCATTTTGGGGGCCTTCGATTATTCTGGTAGTTATTGGTATGGCTATCAGTATGTGGGCTTCTTGGTATGTTAATCATACTTTTAGAAAATACGATCAATTTACTAGTACCCGCGGTACTTCTGGAGCTGAAGCTGCTCGCTTTATTCTGGATAATGCCGGTTTGCAAAACGTCGTTATAAATCAAATCACTGGTAAGTTGACTGATAATTATAATCCTTCAGATAAGACTTTAAATTTGTCTGAATCTACTTATAATGCTACTTCGGTTGCGGCTATTGGTGTTGCTGCTCACGAATGTGGACACGCTATTCAAGATCAGAAGAATTACTTCCCTATGCGGATCAGATCAGCAATTGTTCCTGCTGTTAATATTGGTTCCAACTTGTCATTTCCTATGATTGTTTTAGGCATGATTTTGGGAATGAACCATACTTTGATCACTATCGGGATCTGGCTTTTTGCTTTGGTTGTTTTATTCCAAGTGGTTACTTTGCCGGTGGAATTTAACGCTTCTAATCGTGCTGTTAGCATCCTAGCATCAGGCCAAGTGTTGAATAGTGACGAGGTTCCGATGGTTAAACATGTGCTTTTGGCTGCTGCTTTGACTTATGTTGCTGCTGCCCTTTCAACGGCGTTACAACTGTTACGTTTGATCATTATTTTTGGAAACAATCGAGAATGATCTTTTTAATTTTGAATAATAAATTTTCGACGATATTCAATTTTTTTGGATATCGTTTTTTTTGTGCCAAATCTTGACTTTTTTTATGCCGAATTCTGTTTCTTTATACCAAACTTTGATTTTTTTATGCCAAACGTTGCGCGTTTTATAGCGGAAACGAGCTCCTGGAGATAGCGGCCTCCGGTTAACACAGGTGGTCGCGGCACGGCTTTGCCGTACCTTGTGCGACCACTCGCGTTAATCCTCAGCAGCTGACCGTGCCCTTCCGCTCTCTTTTATTGACAAATGTTTTTTCGAAGTTTATTATCATGGTCAATTAAACATTTCGCCCAAAACCTATGAGGTGGAGATAACAATTATGGTGCACGTACAGAGAGTTGTCGTTGCTGAGAGTACAGCCGAACGCACATGATTAAATGGACCACCGAGGGTTCTCCTGAATTTTTAGTATGGAGAAACGTTCAGACATACGTCAGTTGTCAAGGGAGTGTTGGCTCTCAGTTAAGCGTGATTTTGATGACTATTTGTCGTAGTCTCAAGATTGAATTAAGGTGGCACCGCGGTTATCCGTCCTTAACTTCTTGTCAGAAGTTTTGGGCGGATTTTTTTGTGGGAGGAAATTATGGAGAAACGATGGCAATTCCTTTTAAATTACTCAGATTAAATTTAAAGGGATGATTATTATGAAATTTGAAGAATTGAAAATGCTTGCTCAAAACTACCCTGCTGTCCCGATTACGCTGAACTTTCCTTTGACGAATTTTGATCCGATCGATTTAACGCAAAATTTGAACCAGCATCTGGGACCTTGTTTTTTGTTCACGGGACAACCGAAACCTGATGAAGATGGCTACAGTTTTATTGGATTGGATCCTGCTGCTGCGATTACTTTTAAAGATGGTCAGTTAACTGTTGAAAATGAAGCAGGTAAAACAACACAAGTCACTGATTTAAAACCTTATTTAGAAAATCTTTTACAAAAATATCGAACGCCTAAAATCTCTGCACTTCCTCCGTTTTTAGGTGGGATCGCTGGCTACTTTAGTTACGACTATGCCCGCTTTGCCAATCCAACTTTGCCACAAAAATTAGCTGACCCCTATGATCTGAATGATGCTGACTTTTTGTTGATCAAACAAGTGATTGCTTATAATCATAAAACGAAAATGATCACTTTATCCAAGATCATCCCTAGTGATCAGCTTGATAAACTCTTTGAAAAAACAATTGCTGATTTAAACAAACTTCAACAAGTGGTTCTTCAAAATAACCACGGATCTTCCTTGCCACGTTTTGCAATGAATTCAGCCTTGCATTTGCATTTTGATCAAGAGGAATTTTCTGAGAAAGTAGCTGAAACTAAGCGACACATCATCGATGGAGATATTTTCCAATTAATCTTGTCTAATCCGCAACATGCTACGATGTCTGGTAGTTTGTTTGCCGTAAGTAAAAACTTGTTCCACGATAGCCCCGCCCCATACCAGTTCTTCTACAAACATCATAATTTTGAAACTGTCGGCTCTTCTCCTGAGACTTTGATCTCTAAACATGGTCAAAAGCTCTTTACTTATCCGTTGGCGGGAACCCGTCGGCGCGGGAAAAATGCTGCTGAAGATAAAAAGTTTGCTGAAGAATTAACGCACAGTCCGAAGGAATTAGCCGAGCACAATATGTTGATTGATCTTGGTCGCAATGATCTTGGTCGTGTCAGTGAATTTGGTTCGGTCCAGGTGACAAAGGCCCGTAAATTGTTGTATTTCAGCAATGTCATGCACATGGGGTCGACGGTCGAGAGCCTGGCCGACCCCAAAAAATCAGCGGTTGACATTGTCGAATCACTAATGCCTGCCGGAACGCTTTCCGGTGCTCCCAAGATCAGTGCCATGCAAATTATTTCCCGATTAGAAAATCGTAAACGCGGGATCTACGGCGGATGTTTAGGATACTTCGATTTTTCCGGCGATTTAGATTTCTGCATTGGCATCAGACTTGCCTACCGTCAGGACGATAATTTAGTCGTTCATTCTGGAGCCGGCATCGTTGCCGACAGTATTGCCAAAAACGAATATCAGGAATTCAACAACAAAGCTCGTAACGTAGTTGACGCTTTGAACAAGACTAATCACACGGAGGTCTTATCATGATCTATTTAATCGACAATTATGACAGCTTTACTTATAACTTATATCAATTACTCGGTACGATCAGCGATACGCCGATCACGGTCGTCAAAAATGATCAATTCTCGACTGAACAACTAGAAAAATTAGCTCCCGATGCTTTAGTCTTTTCTCCTGGACCTGGTCGTCCGGAAAACGCCGGCAATATGAATCAATTACTCAAGGACTTTATCGGGAAAGTTCCGATCCTGGGTGTTTGTCTTGGTGAACAAGCGATCGGTGAGATCTATGGAGCAAATGTAATCCATGCACCAAAATTAATGCATGGTAAGCCTTCAAAAATCACTATTACTCAACCTGGTCAACTCTTTCAAGATTGCCCACAGCAATTCAGCGCCGCCAGATACCACTCTTTGATCGTCGACAAGAATTCCATTCCTAAAGATTTGACGTTCACAGCGATGACAGCTGAAGGTGAGATCATGGCCGTTGCTGACGAAAAGAAAAAAGTTTTTGGCGTTCAATTTCATCCGGAATCGATCATGACTGACCTTACTGTTGGTAAGCAGATCGCTAAAAACTTTTTGCAGATGGTTTAATTTTATTAAAACAAAATTAAAAAACTAGTTGACAAACTTAATAAACAGCCTTATTCTCTTATCAACAAATAAATTCGTCCATAAACCAATGAGATGGAAGTCAAGATTATCGTGCACGCACAGAGAGTTGTCGTTGCTGAGAGTACAACCGAACGCAGATAGTTAAATGGACCATCGAGGGTCTTTCCGAAAAGCAATGAGTACGAAAGAACGTCAGGCATACGTAAGTTGTCGGGAGGGTGATTGCCCTTCGCTAAGAGTAATGGACGATAGATATTTGGTAGCCCTTTTGGTATACCTGTTCTCTATCAGTCTATTGAAATAAGGTGGCACCGCGGTGGTATATCCGTCCTTAAACGCTAAGCGTTTATGGGCGGATTTTTTTATACTCAGGGGGTTCACTAATGTACAAAACACAACGATGGCAAATCTCAAATTAATTATTAACCTTTATCAATAAATTAATTTGGAGGATTCTAACTATGATCGAAAAAGCAATTATGAAATTAAGCGAAGGACAAGATTTAACTTTTGAGAAAACGAACCAAGTGATCGATGAGATCATGACAGGAAAGACTACTTCAGTTCAAATTTCGAGTTTCTTGACCGCCCTCAGCGTAAAAAAAGAAACCGTTGAAGAAATCGCCGGTGCTGCTGATGCCATGAGAGCTCATGCATTAGACTTTGAAGCCGACGAACCAGTGCTAGAAATCGTTGGTACCGGTGGAGATCACTCCAATTCATTCAACATTTCCACGACTTCTGCATTAGTCGTTGCTGCAACTGGCATCCCTGTTGCCAAGCATGGTAATCGTGCTGCTTCATCAAAGAGCGGTGCCGCAGATGTTTTGGAATCACTAGGTGTCCAGATCGATCTCGATCCTAAACGGAGTGAAGCGATCCTGAATCAAATCGGCATTTGCTTCTTATTCGCCCAAGAATATCACAAGGCAATGAAATATGTAGCTCCGATCAGAAAAGAACTTGGGATCAGAACGTTGTTCAATGTCTTAGGCCCATTAGCCAATCCCGCTCATGCCACCAATCAAGTCCTTGGCGTTTACGATGAAAGCTTAGTCGAACCGATGGCCAAAGTACTAGATCAATTAAACGTTAAAAATGCGACTGTTATTCACGGCCAAGATGGCTTCGACGAAGCATCGATCTCTGCACCTACTACAGTAATGGAAGTTCACGATGGTAAGTTCACAAAATATGAGATCACTCCTGAGCAATTCGGTCTCAGACGTGCCCACAAAGATGAAGTCATTGGCGGTACTCCACAAGAAAATACAGCTATTACTTTAGATGTTTTAAACGGTGTTAAGGGTGCTAGACGTGACGTCATCTTGCTAAATTCAGCCTTGGCCATTCATACGGCTCGACCTGAAGTAACTCTTCAAGAAGCCATCGACCAAGCAAAACTCGTGATCGACAACGGAGCGGCCATGAAAGAACTACAAGAATTCATACGCCTCACTGAGGAAGGTGTTGCAGCATGATCCTCGACGACCTCGTAAAAGCTACCCAAAAACGGATCGAACAGGGAAAACAGATCATCTCGCCAACAGAAATGGAACAACAAGCAAGCAAAATACCTAATAAAGATCCTAACGACATCATTCAATTATTCTTACAGCCGAGACTTCATTTCATCGCAGAGATCAAACGATCATCCCCCTCAAAAGGTACGATCGTAAAGGATTTTCCTTATTTAGAAATTGCTCAACAGTATCAACAAGCTCATATCGATGCGATCTCAGTCTTAACGGAACCAGATTTTTTCCACGGAGACATTCGCTACTTGAAAGCAATTTCTCAAAAAGTACCTACGCCATTGTTGAGAAAGGATTTCACTATCGATCCTTATATGATCTATCAAGCCAAAGCAAATGGCGCTAGTCTGATCCTTTTGATCGTCGCGATCCTTACTGATAAACAGCTGAAAGAATACTTGCAGCTAGCTAAACAATTAGGTTTGGCTGCTTTAGTGGAAGTTCACGACGAACAAGAATTGGCGCAAGCACTAACTGCCGGCGCTGAAATTATCGGCGTCAACAATCGTAACCTAAAAGACTTCACCGTCGACATTAACAACAGTCTGAAATTACGACCGTTAGTCGATCGAACCATCCCCTTCATTACCGAAAGCGGGATCAAAGATGTTAATGACATTGCTCGTTTAAAACAAGCTCATGTCAACGGTGTATTGATCGGTGAGACCTTCATGAAAGCACCGAATCGCATCGAAAAAATCCAACAGTTTCAAGGCGTATAAATTATGACGAAAATAAAAATTTGTGGACTAATGAATTTGGACGATATCAAAGCTGTCAACCAAGCTAAACCTGATCTGGCTGGTTTCATCTTTGCCAAAGGTCGACATCATCTAGAACTATGCCAAGCATTGCAAATGCGAAAAGCTCTTGATCCTCAGATCAAGAGCGTCGGTGTCTTCGTCAACGCACCGATCCATGAAATGTTACAAGCAGTAGAAAGTGGTGCTGTTTCTATGATCCAACTTCACGGTCAAGAAACAGAAGACACCGTCAAACAAATCCAAGCAAGAAATATTCCCGTCATCAATGTATTTAAGCCTGATTTGATCGACTTAAATACCGTTGCCAACTACATCATGATCGACAGCGGTTCTGGGAACGGACAATTGATCGATTGGCAAAACTTACAAATTACTACCAATAAACCACTGTTCATCGCTGGTGCTTTAGACCAAGATAATCTCGAAAAAACTATCGAGACAGTTCATCCAGATCTAGTTGATCTATCCCGCGGTGTGGAGACTAATGGCCAAAAAGATCCTGAAAAAATATTAAATATCGTTTCAAAAGCACATGCGCTTTATTAATAGGAGGAAATACCATGAAAGAAATGGAAAAAGAGACAACAGAATCACGTCATTATGGAGAATTCGGTGGACAATACATCCCTGAGACCTTAATGGCCGAACTAGATCGAGTCGCACAAGCTTACGATCATTATAAAAATGACCCTGACTTCTTAAAGGAGCTCCACGATCTGCTTAATAACTACGCTAATCGTCCCTCATTGTTATATTACGCAAAACAAATGACTGAAGACCTTGGCGGAGCCAAAATTTATTTAAAACGCGAGGACCTCAATCATACCGGTGCTCATAAGATCAACAATGTGATCGGCCAAGCCTTACTCGCTAAAAGAATGGGTAAAACCCGTCTGATCGCCGAAACTGGAGCCGGACAACACGGTGTCGCAACTGCCACCATCGCTGACTTGTTCAATATGGACTGCGAGATCTTCATGGGTAAGGAAGATACCGAACGACAAAAATTAAACGTCTATCGAATGGAATTACTAGGTGCAAAAGTTCACCCGGTAACGACTGGTTCGATGGTCTTAAAAGATGCCGTTAATGCGACCTTACAAGAATGGACTCAACGGATCGACGATACTTTTTACGTAATGGGCTCTGCCGTTGGACCTTATCCATTTCCTGAAATGGTGCACGATTTCCAAAGTGTTATTAGTAAAGAATCAAAACAACAAATATTAGAAGCTGAAGGCAAGTTGCCAGATATGGTCGTAGCTTGTGTCGGCGGCGGGAGCAATGCAATTGGAAGCTTTGCCAACTACATCGACGACAAAGATGTCCAACTAGTAGGCTGTGAAGCTGCTGGCAAAGGTGTCGATACCGACCAAACAGCAGCCACGATCGAACGTGGTTCTGTCGGGATCTTCCACGGAATGAAATCAATGTTCCTCCAAAATAAATACGGCCAGATCGACAAAGTTTACTCCATCTCAGCCGGACTAGATTATCCAGGAGTCGGACCAGAACATGCTCACTTAGCCGAATTAAAACGTGCTAAATACGTTGGTATCACTGATGACGAAGCTGTTAATGCCTTCGAATATATCGCTAAAACTGAAGGTATCGTTGCCGCCATTGAAAGTTGCCACGCTGTAGCCTACGTAGAAAAAATCGCCCCTAAAATGCGCAAGGATCAAATCATCATCTGCACATTATCCGGGCGTGGCGACAAAGACGTTGCCTCAATCGCAAAATATAGAGGAGTAAATATCGATGACTAATTTAAAACAAATTTTTTCCAATAAAAAAGCTTTCATTCCCTTCGTAGTAGCTGATGACCCGGATTTTGACACGACGGTCGATAGCATTGTTACTCTAGCTGACAACGGTGCCGACATCGTGGAACTAGGCATCCCCTTTTCTGATCCAGTGGCTGATGGCCCAGTGATTCAAGATGCTGATCTACGTGCCTTCGCTGCGGGTGTCAATACTGATGTCGTCTTTGATATCGTCGAAAAAGCTCGTCTACAAACTGACGTACCGATCATCTTTTTGACGTATTTAAACATCGCTTTCAAATACGGTTACGAAAAATTCTGCCAAAAGTGTCAAGATCTAAATATCTCCGGGCTAGTCATTCCTGACCTACCATATGAGGAACACCAAGAATTAAAACCAATTGCCAACGAACATGATATCGACTTGATCCCACTAATTGCACCAACATCAGGCGAACGGATCGAAAAAATCGCTCAAACAGCTACAGGCTTCATCTACATGGTGTCATCATTAGGTGTGACTGGAGTAAGAGAAGACTTCTCCACGCAGCTAAAAAACACCATCGACCGGATCAAAAAGGTGACTGACGTTCCCGTAGCGATCAGCTTCGGCATTCACTCACCAGAGCAAGCTGAAAAATTAGCAGCTATCGCTGACGGAGTCATTATCGGAAGCGCTGTGGTAAAGATCATTGCCCAAAACACCGCCAACACTCAACAAGATCTCGCTGATTACGCTAAGAGTATCAAGGATGCCATTGCAGTAAAGGCATAAGTGAAACTAAATCAGTATGCAGACACGATATTTTTATCAAGTATATTTAATAGGAAAGAAAAGAGTGACCTCCGTCAAAAATGGGGTCACTCTTTTAACATTTTATAGTCTCTATTAAATAGAGGTAGTAGCAAAATAAAACTCTTAAATAAACCAAATATTAAAATGGCATTATTTCCCAATTTGACGTACACTTTTTTTATATAAAAGAATCAATGGGGAGAAAATAATGCTAATAGATCATTGGCTAATACTAACAATACTAGCCATACTACTACTAAACACCATCATAGCTTTGATCACGGTATTCCACAGACCAAGAAATATCGTTACGACCTGGGCTTGGATATTAGTGTTAATGTTACTACCAGTAGTTGGCTTCTTAATATATGCTTTCTTCGGCCGCGGGATAGCCCAAGAAAAGATTTTTAACATCGGAAATCAACAACATATCGGTTTAAATCAACTCAAGAAAATTGCTGAATTCGAAAAACACCGGCCAAAAAGAGGATCTCGTTACGATGAGACGTACTACGCCAGACATGTGATCAGCTTTTTCGACAAAACCGAGGAAACACCTTTGACCCGCCACAACGAGATCGACCTCTATTTTGACGGTAAGGAAAAATTCCAAAGTTTATTTGACGACATCAAAAATGCCAAAGAAACGATCCACGTCGAATACTATGCCTTCATCAAGAGTAACATCGGCCAAGAATTTCTTGATATCTTAACTGAAAAAGCTAAACAAGGTCTCGAAGTACGCCTACTCTTCGATCCTTGGGGATCAGGCGGCAGCAATCGCCGCTGGTTCAAAGAATTCGAAGCTGCTGGAGGTCAAGTACTACCCTTCATCACTTCGAAAAACGTAATCTACAAAACAAGATTGAATTACCATTTGCACCGTAAATTAGTCATAGTAGACGGAACCATTGGCTGGATCGGTGGTTTCAACGTTGGCGACCAATACGTTGGCGAATCGAAGAAATTCGGTTACTGGCGCGACAGTCACATCAGGGTAAAAGGCACCGCAACACTACTAATGCAAGAAAGATTTTTCCAAGACTGGAATGCTTCCACAGATCGACACGTTAAACCGTTGATCTTCATGGACAAATACTTCCCAGCTGACCGTTTCAACGAAAACACCAACTTACCGATCCAAATCGTAACGGACGGTCCCGACTCAAGACAAGAGATTTTAAAAGATGGTTTCATCGACATGATCATAAACGCCAAAAAGAGCATCTGGATCCAAACGCCCTACTTGATCCCCGATGACCCAATGTTCACCGCACTAACCATCGCCTCAAGATCAGGAGTAGACGTCAGAATAATGGTCCCATGCATGCCAGACCATCCATTCATCTTCAGAGCAACGCAATACTACTCCAACTTACTTACCCAATTCGGCATCAAAATTTACACCTACGACAAAGGCTTCATGCACGCCAAAACATCAATCATCGACGAAAAAATCTGTTCAGTAGGCTCAATGAATCACGACTTCAGAAGCTACTCCTTAAACTTCGAAGCCAACGCCTTCATCTACGATTCAAAAATCGCCCACAAAATAAAACGATCCTTCGAAAACGACATGGAAGTCTCAACCTTATTAACACAAGAAATAATAGACAACCAAGGAGTCTGGATGCACTTCAAGCAAAGATTCTCCCGCCTATTATCACCAATCCTATAAAAGAAGAAAAAGCGCCGTTCCCAACCGGGAACAGCGCTTTTTTACCATGCCCTAATAAAATCCGAGTTGGACAAAGACCAATGAGAACAACAAAAATAGATATGAATAATTAAAAAATGTTCACAACAAGCGATAAGTATCACCACCAGCACACCAACCATCAAATTAAAGCAAAACAAAGAATCTTAGAATAAGTTCTGAATTAAGTGACCACAATGAATTCGACGAAAAAAATAAAATTTTAAAAGAAAAATCAGAATCGTAAATCTCGCTCTATTAATATAGCAGCCGATGATAATTTCGAAAAAGGTCAGAACAGATAAACGCAAAAAAATGAATTTGATTCCAAAAAACTGCTAGGTACAACTACATAAACCAAAACAACATACCACAATAGAAATAAGTACCGTAACCCCACGAAAAAAAACAGTTTATGCAAACCCTAGGAGCTGGGGGGTGGAGAGAATTGCGCCGTCAGCCATGAAATGATGGAACGTAAGTGCTGATGCACTTGCGCTACCGTTTTGGTGGTGGCTACGCCACCGAACAACCAAGGATGCCACGACGCAATTCTCGGAACCCCCCAGCTCCGGCAATCAACCTCAACACAAACAACCAACACAAGCAAAAATCAAACACAAAACAAAAAAAACCATAAGTCTCAAAACCAGAGACTTATGGTCAAATTTAAAATCGAATCTTGGGGGATTCGGAGGATTTTGGGGGATTTTTCAAGGAAACATAATACAACTTAAAGCCTATCAAACATTACAAGAAATCAGCTGATTTCAAAACTTCGCGGGCGTGACTTTCGTCTTCAGGAGCGACCATAACAACAGGTCCAGTACATCCCATCCCACTAGTAGCATAAATATCTGACTTCCATAATTCTGTTACTGCGTCTTCCAAAACTAAAATGTCAATTCCTAAGATAGCTTCAGAAACTGCCTTCTTGGCAGGTTCTTTGACTTCTTCTGCTGAATCGTCTTTCTTGGGGGAAGCGGTTAGATTATCTAAAATCTCAGACAATCCAGCTTTTTCAGCGGCTTTGAATTCCGCATTTACTTTATCGGTTAAATTACCTTTAGCACAATTACCGGCGTAGCTTAATGCACCAGCGATTACGTTAGCTCCTGAGGCACGACTAATGATGTTGATGATCTTGTCGTAACCTTTACCGACACCAGGACCATAGCCGTCACCGACTGACTCATAACTGCCACCTGTTAAGAAGGAACTCATCACCTTCATAACGATGTTACCAGTCAATGTGTCCATAACCATGACGTCAGGAACGCCTTGCAATAAGTCGTTTCCACGCATGACCACTCCGCCATCTGCACGATGACTTTGAGTGAAATGAATATTATAACCGTTATCTTGTAGTTTCTTCAGAGAAATTTCTACTTGGCGAGCGCCATCGATATTGAGGATACCGACGGTTGGATCCTTGATACCATTAGCTTTCGCCACCGCAATACCAGAAATAGCATTCTTGACCATGGCACTGATTCTTTCCATGTCAGAAGTTCCAGTGGTATTAGCAACAAACATTGCTTTTCCAAAACCAGGTGTAGTTGGGTGTCCTACGGTAGAAACCCCGATCGGAAAAGTATAGTGCATTGTAACTGCGGCATCTAATTGACCGCTCTCTAACATCTCGTCCATTTTCTTGTGAGCTTCTTCAGGATCATTAGCAGCAACAATTTCAACTTTGTCACTCTTTAAGGTACCTAAAGCTACTACTTGAATTGAGGAATCGTTAGCTTGAGCAAGTTCTGCACCACGAAGGACTTCTTCTTCGCCATGCTCACTGCCAACTAGTGTAACACCCACACGTGGTCTTGAACCGAAGTTACCATCTTCAAGACCTTGGGCAATTTCATCAAACACATCTGCGATCGTGTTTTGTACGTTATTATTCATTTTTCTCCCTCCTTAATTTGATTTTTCTTTTATTTTAGAGAAGCAGCAAATTGTTTCATTGATTCGGCGATCATTTGACGAATTGTGTCTTTATCGACTGTTTCGTCTTCTGTCTTACCATCATTTGCTTCCACAATAAATGAAATTCCATCAAAGAGGTTAGTAAGTCTTCCTAAGAACAAGCTACCTTTACCAATGATCATTGTCCGGTGGATATCACCGTTTTCGATCATTTCTTTAGCATGGCCTAAGAATGGCACACCTGAAGGGATATGTCCTTGGGTTGGAACAAATCCTGGCATACCGATGTCTTCAACAACTTGATTTAATTGCGATTTTTCAAAGACTTTCTTCATGATACCTAAAGCTGCGATCATCTTGTAGTTAGCTGATGGAATATCACCGGCACCAGCTGGTACTGTGATTTCAGGATTTTGCATTTCGGCAGAAAATACATCAACATCTTTGATTGTCATTCCGACTTTTTCAAGGGGATCGGAAACTATGGCTTGCATGATTGCTTGTGGAGCTGCTCCACTACCAATCTTATGCTTACCTACAATGTCAGTCCGGATAACTGGTGATTTGCCATCATTTTCAGCAACGTGAATTGCGAATGTACCTAAGCAGTCCTCAAGTAATGGTTGATCCTTTTTAACGTGATCTTTACCATTCATTCCTAATTTAGCTGATGATCCACCGGCTAAAACAACAACGTTTGAGTAAACGCCTGCTTGGACTAAGGCTGCAGCTTCAACCATTGAGTGTGAAGGGCCAGCACAGAAACTACGAGTATCTGAACCAGTTGCGTTAACGCAGCCACAAATTTCACCGATGGCTTTGGCATAGTTACCACCGCCACGTTGGAACATGTCACCACATCCCTCTTCACTACATTCGATCAAGTAATCAACATCTTCAGGCACTAATTCATTCTTAGCGAATAATTCAGCTAAACCATAAGCTGCTGAAGCTTTACTTACTAAGTTTTCGAACATAACGTCACTAGTCAAGGCAGCATCAAACTCATGAGCTCTCTTAACACAACCAACTAGTTTGCCATCTAAGTACAATGGTTTGGCGTCTTTTTCATCGATCAACTTTTGAATATCTTCAACTGAAGCGGGGTTTTCAGTTAGTTTATCCAAAGTGACCCAATATTTGCCAATAACTGGATCGTCATTTAATTTCTTTGCCACTTTTGCTTGATAGTCTGATTCCAAAACTACTAAATCAAACATATCAACTGCTTTCATACAGCCGTAAAATGATTCTTCATCTAAGATCGAACCAAATTTACCTTCTGCTGAAGCATTTTCGACAGGATGCTCATACCACGGTTGTTCGATATCTTTCAAATCACGTGGATGAATGTTACCAATGTAAGCTTGATTAGGACCATAGCCTACAACATCGTCGAATGAACGTAAATGATCAGGAATAGCTTTCAAATAATCTGAATCAGGATTATTTCTCATTTCTTCTTCTTGCAATTTACCTTCATGGACTAAAATGTCAGGCGTATGAACTAATGTATAAGCGCTTCCTTTCAAGACTGGAAAAGTCATATTATGCACCTCCAAAAAATTGAATGAAACAATGAATCTTTGCTTTTTCGATAAAAAAAGGAGTCGAAAATAATTTCCGGCTCCTAATTGGATCTCTTAGCTCTTTACTAGTCTAAAATACTGTTTGTTCAGTAACAGGTGTTTCAAGAGCTTTAAGAGCTTTTCTGACTAATTTTCTACGTAGTTCTTTTTCATCCTTAGGATCCAATTCTGGATTACCAAGAGGATAAGGGATTGCGACTGTAGGAACAATACGGTTAGCTCCAACCGTCTTAGAAATAGGAACAATTGTACACATATGAACAATTGGTAGTCCTTGAGCTTCAATAGCTTTAACCATCGTTGCACCGCAACGAGTACATGTTCCTCAAGTGGATGTAAGAATAACGGCATCTACTCCGTCTTCTTTTAGTTGTTTCCCAATTTCTGTACCAAATTTCTTAGCATTTGCTACAGATGTACCATTACCAACGGTAGCGTACCAGTAATCATGTAATGACCCGAACTCTCCGTTAGCAAGCATTTCTTTAATCACATCGACAGGTAGGACACGATCCAAGTCTTCATTTGCATAAACTGGATCGTAACCACCGTGAGCTGTTTCTCCGTTCTCAGGTGTAAAGTCATCAATATCTTTTAGGCTATACTTGCCGTACTTAGATGCACTTGATGATTCAATGTGATCAGGGTTTCCTTTGGGAACCGGACCACCGGAAGATACTAAAGCAATTCTTGCTTTTGTAATATCCTTTACGGCTGGTGCTGGATCAACACGGTCGAAGGTAGGCATTGGATATTCTGTCTTAAATTCCTTACCTTGTATTTTGTTTATCAGCATGTCAACAGCACGCTTTGAGCCACGTTCTTCTTTGAATTCATTGACACGGATACCCTTAGGCATGTAGCCTGTGATTTCTTCATTTCCAGCTAATAGTTGTTTTACAACATCAGCCATGGCTGGAATTGCTTTTCTCATTGTAGCAGCACTGTTACCTGTTTCTACAAAGTATCCATGTTTCTTGTACAAGTCTAAACCAGGGTTTTCTGGGTACATACCACCAACTACTGGAATGTGTAAGTTCTCATCTACTAGTTTGGCTACTGCACCTGCAGCAACACCGTAACGACCAGCGTTAAAACTTGGTCCTACGATTACTAAATCTGGTTTGTAACTTTCGATCATATTTAGAACAGTCTCTGAAGCATCTGCTTCATGTTCACTAAAGTAACTATCACCACAAACGACTGTACCAACGATCTCAGCTACATCACTCAGTTGACCTTTGAAGGCCATACCTGGTCCAACAACGCCATCACTTTTTTCTGGCTTAATGTCGGCCTTTTCTTCACCACCGATACCGGCGAAGAATTGGTTGATGTAATGAACAATTCTCTTCTTGCCCATCATTTTTCCCCCTTTACACAGGTTTTGCTCTTACTGATTATTATCCACGGTATTCTTGGACTTCTTTAATGATTGCATCCTTATCCAATACCATTTCCATCATTGATACTTGTTCTTCGTAAACTGCAGCGTCTACTTCGTCCTTTAGTTCAAACATGTGATATGCTTTGAGTCCCAACGGAACTCCTGCTAATGGACCAGCGAATGTTGGATCACCAGTTGATACGGTTTCGGCAGCCAAACCACAAGCTTCGGCTTCTCCACCACCTAGTACTACAACTAGGTCGTCTTTTCCGTATTTGTCTGTGAGATCTTTAATTCTTTGTTGATTTTCCAGGTCCATAGCTCCGGCGCTCGTTCAAACAAAACATTCAGTAGTTGAAAATACAACTTCTGAGCCTGCTGATTTTACACAAGCTTCGATAGCCATACCAGGAATTCCATCACGGTCGCCTAAGATAGCGACTTTCTTGTTTTCAAGAATGCCCATAATGCTCTCTCCTTCTTCTTAAATTAAATAATGTTTACTAATTTTCCGTTTACTAAATTGTCTTTGCTGATAATGTTCCGAAACCAAGTTCGTTAGTTGATCCGGTGATAACTTGAATTTCAGCTTCAATACTGCCATCGTCATGAAGACTTCCGTCCCATGCACCTGCAATTGTGTTAGCAACTTCAGGATGTCCGATAACTGTATCCATAACTGGTAGTGTAACTACGACATTCGCATTACCTGCTGTAACAACAGCGTCACCTTTAGGTGTTGAATCAGCTAATGATTGACTTGCTCCATCACGACCAGCATACTCATCTGTTACAAGAACTGTCTTGATACCTTTGTTTTCAAGGTTGTTACAGTTCATAACTAAGTCGGCGTCAGGGTTACCGAAACCTTCTTCTGAGACGATTGCTGCATCTGCACCAAGCATTTCAACTAATTTAGCAGTCATATTTGATGAACGTTTCTTGTCTTGCAATGTTACGTTCTCATTGGTAATGACACATCCGATAAAGTTAATTTCTTTACCGTGTTTTGCATACAAGTCCTCAATAACTGGACTGTTCAAATGCACGTATGATGGGTTCTTATCACAAGCTGAAACACAGTTACCACTTGCAATAGCTCCATCAAATGCTTCTGTTGGATACATAAATGTTGGAACGATCTTCTTAGCATCTGCGCCATAGAAGAATGTGTTATGCATCAATCCTTGAGTTTGTAATGCGTATACATATACTACTTTTGGTAAGTCTGGATATTGTGCAACTTGGTCAAGTAATGGCTTTGTTTCATAAGTCTTTACTTCATCAGGTTTAACATCCTTAGCAGCCTCGCCAAGATAGTTAGCAGCTCTAAATCCTACTAAACGAATAACCTCTTCGTGTTCGTGTTGTTTAATGCTGTCAATTGGTTCCATCTTAACGACAATATTGTTTGTCTTTGAGAATGGTGTATATTCTGCACCTACTCCACTCATGTCGATGATTCCTTCTTGGAATCCTACGATCTTACCAGTTGTAACAACTGCTGCTCCTTTGAGTACATGTGTTGTTCCTGAGCCAACTTGATCAACATCATTGATGATACCTGGGAAGATACCACCCTTTCCGTCTACCTTGACACGTGGTTCGATAACATCTTTGACAGGGATGATACGAGTCTTGTCACCTGGTTTTGCTAGATATACATCAAGTGATTTGATTCTTTCGTCTCCGCCAGTCGCTGCTTCGATCAATTCGTCTTTATTGACGAACAATGTACCGTTTTTAACTTCGGTCTTATCGCCGAAAGCCACATCTTTAATAAAGATGTTTCCTACATCTAGTCGCATATTAGCCCCCCATTTCTTTCATATTTTAAAAATGCATATAAAAGAAAGATGAAATTAAGCTGTTTCAGTCAGTTCATCCAATTTTTCTGTTACAGCTGCCATTCCTTTTTCTTCCAAGATGTCTTTGCCGAGAGTTGCGACCTTCTCACCATCTTTGTAGAACAAGTATGCTGGGATTCCCATGACTTTTTGCTTCATGGCCATTCTCATGTTACCTGTAGTATCAAAAGCGTAGAATGTGCAAACGTCTGATTTTTCATCAGCCAGTTTCTCAACGTCTGGCATAAGTGCCATACATGGTACACATTTTGGACTAAAGAAATCTACCATAACCAACCCTTTGGAATTTTGGATCGTTTCCTCAAAGTTTTCTTTTGTTAAATGCTCCATCATAATTTTCGCCCCCTTTCATCTTTCTTATCTTTGAAATCTAATCGCTTAAATTTCAAAGATAAAAAATTTAGATCTCTCTAAACTTTTTATTTGGATCTTATTACTTCAATAAATCAGCCACTGATTCAGCAGTAATATTCTTAGCACCTTCAACACGAGCTACGTCTTTTCCATCTTTGAATAAGACTACAGTTGGTATTTCGTTGACGTTGTATTGCGTAGCGGTCTTCTTAGCACGATAAGTATCTAATTTAACTAATCCAACTGGGTCGCTGTTGCCTTCCACAACTTTGTCGACAGCTGAAATCGAGTCGATACTTTCTTGGATCTGAGGTGCCCAGAATGCTAATAGGACTGGTTTATCTTTACTTTCATCGAGAACATCGTTTTGCAATGTCTCAAGTTCTGACAAGTATTTTTCAGCAGCTGATGCAGCAATTGCACCATCAGCTGCGGCTGTGATAACTTGTCTTAAATATTTTTCTCTGGCATCACCGACACCGTATACACCTGGCACATTTGTTTCCATCATGTCATTAGTTACGATGTAGCCACGGTCGTCTAATTCGATCTTATCTTTGACGAATGCTGTATGAGGTTCGGTACCGATAAATACGAAGACACCATTGGTTGGATAGTCTGTTAATTCACCAGTATCAATGTTCTTCAAGACAACTTTTTCAACGAGGCCGTCACCAGCGATTTCTTCAACTGTGGAGTTCCATACCCATTTGAGTTTAGGATTCTTCATTGCTTTTTCAGCACTAGCCTTGTTGCAGTCAAGGTTGCCTTCTTCATGAATGACGATAATTGTTACAGTTGCAGCAAATTTTGTTAAGTACATGGCTTCTTCGATAGCTGCATCACCATTACCAACAACACATACATCAAGATCAACGAAGAAATCAGCATCACAAGTTGCACAATAACTAACACCTTGACCTCTTAATTCAGCTTCACCTTTAACATTGATCTTTCTAGGAGTTGCTCCTGGTGATAGAACTACGGCTTTAGCTTGGTAGGTATCACCTTGTTGTGTGTGAACTGTCTTAATTGGTCCAGAGAAGTCAACTTCGTCAACTGTTCCTCTTAAAAATTCAGTTCCAAAGGCTTTGGCGTGATCAGCAAATTTCTCCATAATTCCAGGACCAGTTGTTCCTTCCCAAAATCCTGGATAATTTTCCAATTCAGCTGTCGTTGCAGCTTGACCACCAGGCTCAGCATTCTTATCTAAGACTGCCGTCTTCATCTTTGAACGACTTCCATAAATTCCAGCAGCTAGTCCACCAGGACCTGCCCCAACAACTAAAAGATCATATACTTCAGACATAAAACTTCTCCTCCCATACACATAAGACAAACTACCAGTCTAATTTATTCATGATATTCATATGGCAAACTATCAATTGCCGAATCCAATAGATCTAAATCGATAACTTGAAAATCCTCTAAAGTTTGCTCGTCGTATTCAATGCCCCGGGGAGGGAATTTCTTCAATACTTGAAGAGCTCCTTCGATCAGTTTCAGCGAGAACATATCAAGTTCTCCCTTCTCATTACTCATAACTAAGCTCTTATAAGGACTCTGATTCGGTTTGATACTTCCTGCAAGCGGATGATTGATCAAATTAGCGCCTAAATGGATGGAATTACGACCTTCGGCAAAAATATCTTTGACTTTGGAATCTTTTTCAAATTCTGTTAGATCTGGATATTTTTCCGCAACCATTGGGTTGTTAGATACTATATGAAAATTCCCCATCATTTGTACCCTCTTTGTTCACTTTTTCACTTCACCTTACAACTGAAGTATATCGTATTAATGACATGTTTGCAACCGTTTTCGGGAAAATAAAAAACTAATTTTATTAGAAAATAATTAAGAATTGCACCAATATTCACAACCGACATTATTAATAGAAAAATTCTTTGCATTTTTTGATATCGATTAGAATATTTAAATAAAATCAATAAGAATAAATTATTTCCGATACATTTGTTCCGTATATTGACATTTTTTATTTAAATTGGTCTTTACCACAGAAAACAGATAGATAATTTCTATCGATTGCCATGACAAAATATTACAAATAAGGAACACCTGTTTACGAAAAAAAGACATTTTTTTTCTAATAATGCTGATCTTTAAAATACGTTCATGATGTATCGATCATAATGACGTCACCTTACCCATCTTTGAATTTATTTTCACTAACGTTTTCAAAAAAATTTAATACGTAACGTGTGACTTCGAATAAGCAAAATAGAAAATCACTCCGATAAATAACCAACCTAAGTAATTGAGCCATGCTGTACCTGGTAAATTAGTTAATAGTACGATACAACCTAAGGCTGACAAGATCGGCAATACTTTGCCACCTGGCACTTTGAAAGGTCTCTTGAGTTCTGGATGTTGTTTTCTCAACAACAATACGGAAATTGAGATCAAGAAGAAAATAAGTATTGAACCGACATTAGCAAACGTTGCTAATTTTTTAATATCTAATAGTCCTGAACAAACCGCTGTGATGAGGCCGATCAACCAAAGCGATCTATTAGGAGTCTTAGTTTTAGAATTCAATTTACTAAAGATAGGTGGTAAGAATCCACCACGACTCATTGACATGGCAATATTTGACGAGGCATACAAGAACGCCAAAACTACCGCGATAATCCCTAAGATAGCCCCGAATGAAACAATTTGAGCTATGATCGGTTTATCAATTGAGATCAAAACAAAGGACATTGCTTCTGGCACATCGAGCAAGTTGTATTTAACAGCACCAGTCATAACTAAACTAACGATAATGTATAAAATTGTTGAAATCGTCAATGATGCAATAATCGCAATTGGCAGATTTCTTTGAACATTCTTACAATCTTCAGCTGATGTCGCTAAAGCATCAAATCCTAAGAAAGAAAAGAATACGGTTGAAGCTCCGGTAAAAATACCTTTAACTCCAAATGGTAAAAACGGATGCCAATTTGCGGGTTTCAAGTGAAACGCACCAACGATAACGAACAACAAAATAATTCCGATTTTAACTAAAACTAAAATGTCATTAACTACCTTACTTTCGCTCATTCCTCTTGTTAGTAAAATAGTAATCAGTAGTACAATAATAACTGCGGGTAAATTAATGAGACCTCCATTAAAGGGGTCATACCTGATAGCGCTTGGTAAAACGATGCCCATTTCCTTTAGGAATGAAGCTACATATCCGGTCCACCCAGTTGCTACTGTGGCGGTCGTGGTAATGTAGACTCCTAATAAAGTCCATCCTGAGAAAAAGGCGATCTGCTCACCCATTGTCACCCAAGAATAAACATATGCACTACCCGAACTAGGGATCGTGGTAGTTAATTCTGAATAACATAAACCAATTAGTGCACTGGCTAAAGCAGCGATCAAGAATGAGAATATTACCCCCGGACCAGCATCGGTGGCCGCAACAATTCCTGTTAGGACCAAAATACCTGTACCGATGATAGCTCCGATCCCCATGATCGTTAGATCAAACACGCCTAACGTCTTGGGCCTATCCTCTGAACCACTTAACAAATCATTTATCGATTTTCGTCGCATAATACCTCTACTCCAAGCTTTTTTAATTTGTAATTGCTTTCACCATAATCAATATTACCACATAACGTGATTTTTTTTAACAAAATATTTCTAATTTTTCATTGAGCGGATGATAAACAAAACTTTTTATGAAATTTTTAAAAACAGTTCAAAGATTGATGTTATATCGTGAAAACGCATGGTATCACTGGATTATGCATATTTAGATTTTTTCTATCAATTAAAAAATTTCAATAAAAATCATTGATTAATTTATTTTTTATCGTGAACCTCTTTCAAAAAAATATTTATTTGGTAAAATGATTGTGAACAGATTTACAAACATTCTATATAGAAAGAGGGAATAAAACATGAAGGAAGAAAGACAGCTCCAAAAGAGTATTGGCTTTTGGGCAGCTCTTTCCACAGTTATAGGTACAGCAATTGGTGGTGGTGTCTTCTTCAAGACACCGGTTGTTACTCAAGTTACTGGGTCAGCCAATATGACCCTACTCGCCTGGCTACTAGGTGGTTTAATTACTATCTGTGCCGGATTAACAACAGCCGAACTCTCAGCTGCTATTCCGAAGACAGGTGGAATGGTTGAGTACATTCATCATACATACGGGGAAGCACCATCATTTATGATCGGATGGGCAGAAATGGTCGTTTACTTCCCTGCCAATATCGCAGCACTATCTATCGTTTTTAGTACACAGTTCGTTCATCTTTTCAGTATCGATAAAAGCTATTCAGTTATCATCGCCTTGATAGTAGCTTTCTCGATCACCGGTATTAACTTAATGGGTTCAAAATTCGCTGGTGGATTCCAAACTTTCGCCACGGTCTTCAAATTGATCCCAATTGCCTTGATCATCGTCTTTGGTCTAATGGCAAAAGAAAGCGCTCCAGTTCCACTATTTCCTATTCAAGCCGGAGAAAACACAAGTTTCTTCACAGCTTTAGGACATGGTCTACTGGCAACAATGTTCGCTTATGATGGTTGGATCCAAGTTGGTAACATTGCCGGAGAGTTGAAAAAACCAAAGGTCGACTTACCAAAAGCTATCATCTTCGGACTACTAGGTATCACAGTTATTTACTTATTAATTAATTATGTCTTCTTAAGAACTTTGCCAATCGAACAAATCATGGGTAACGAAAATACAGCTGCTAATGCTGCTGAAGTTATTTTCGGTCACACTGGTGGTAAGATCGTTACAATTGGTATTTTGATCTCAGTTTATGGTGCTATTAACGGTTATGCTATGACTGGTTTAAGAGTTCCATACGCTATGGCATTGGATAAATCATTACCATTCAGCAAAGGTTTATCAAAGCTTTCCAAGAAGAGTATCCCTTATGCAGCTACATTGCTTCAATTAGCAATCGCATGTATTATGATCTTCCTTGGCGCATTTAATACTTTGACTGATATGTTAGTATTCGTTATCTGGATCTTCTATACTATGACTTTCGCTGCTACTATTATTCTTAGAAAACGTGAGCCTGATATGAAGCGTCCTTATAAGTGTCTCTGGTATCCTGTTACTCCTATAATCGCTATTATCGGTGGTATTTTCATTATTATTTCTACGATTATTACGCAGACTGGCTTGGCTTTGATCGGTTTAGGTATTACTTTACTTGGTCTTCCTTTCTATGCTTATGCTAGAAAACATAGAGAAACAGAATAGAGTTTTGTATTGAAAGAACACCATTTGTTGGTGTTCTTTTTTTGTTTAGAGCACGATTCCCACTTGTAAAAATGTAAGAGGAAATAAGCAGCAGTAGAGGTTTGGTTGTTTTAGTTGGTGTTGAGATGTGTTGGGATATTTTTGTGGAGCTTTGTTGTTTTGTTGCTGGGGGTGGAGGTAGTAGTTTGGTTGTACGTTCAATGCCGGTTCCGGGTCGGGGCGCTATATGGGACTGGAACGCTGCCGACTGCTACAATTTTTTTAACCGGACAGATGAAAAACAATAATCAGTCCGGGAGACGATAACAATGAGTAGGAAAAATAA
>NZ_RHNT01000034.1 GCF_003946325.1 Companilactobacillus furfuricola
CTCATGAAAATTGGCATTGAGTATATAAGCCTCTTCTTAAATAAATGCATCAAAATAACCAAACCACGACGAGAACCGATTTATCGCCTAGAACAAGACTCGTATTTGAGATTTGCGAAGCGGTCTTCTTCGGAAAGCTCAAATCGATGTCGGCTACGTTCCCGACCTTAGTTGTTCGGTGGCGTAGCCACCACCATAATCGGTTGCGTAAGTGCGGTAGCATTTACGTTCATTGAATATAGCGCCCCGACCCGGAACCGGCAATCAGCGCACACCCAAACAACAACCACCATCCCAACCCAATCAAATAACAAACTCCCACCAAGCAATTTCCTTGAAATTAATTTCAGAGCAAATGTTTGTATCATAACCATTTTTGTTTTACCGTATCGTTGTGACTAAAAAATAGTTAATAATCACGTAAACATTTTTATCCTAAAGGAGGATTTTTAATGGACGAAATTAGTGCTTCTAAAGCTGGTACATTTGAATTTGATAAGGACTTCGTAGTAAACCGCTTAGGTTACGGAACAATGCAACTAACAGGCAACGGAGTTTGGGGTCCATACAAAGATCCTGATCAAGCCGTCGATTTGATCAAGAGATCATTTGATCTCGGTGTTAACTTTGTCGACACTGCTGACTCATATGGTCCTTGGCACGCTGACACATATTTAGCAAAAGCTTTGAAAGAATATCCTGATTCAGACAAGATCTTTATCTCAGATAAAGCTGGTCAAGTTCGGACAGGTGAAAATGAATGGACGCCAGTTGGTGCACCCGCATTTTTACGTCAAGAAGTAGAACTTTCACTTCGCCTCTTTAATCGTGATCACGAAGATCTATTGTTCTTGCATAGAATTGATGATCACTATCCAATCGAAGACCAAATCGGTGAATTAAAGAAGATGCAAGATGAAGGTAAGATCAAGCACATTGGTGTCAGTCAAGTCACACTCGATGAACTAAAGGCTGCGCAAAAAGTAGCTAAGATCGATGCTGTTGAAAACATGTACAATGTTGGTCATCACAAGGGCGACGATGCGATCGTTGATTACGCTGAAAAAGAAGGAATGGCCTTTCTACCATGGTTCCCTCTTGATACTGGTAACCTAGCAAAAACTGACAGTCCACTAGAAGATGTAGCTAAGAAGTACAACGCCTCACCAGCTCAAATAGCCTTGGCATGGTTGTTGAAACGTTCAAACAACATCATTCCGATCCCTGGTACCAGTTCAGAAGATCACTTGAAGGACAATCTCAATGCCGCCAACGTAAAACTTAGCGATGAAGACTTTGAGAAACTTTCTGGATTAGAAAAATAATACGACTGAGTCATATCTGAAAGGATATGGCTTTTTTTGATGGAATTGACTGATCAAACATTATATTAAAACCTTCTAGCGTAATCTAATCATGAACCGAGGAGGAAACTATGCCAATTAAATACATCGAAACAGACATTTTTCAAAGTGATGCTCAGATCTTAGTAAACCCAGTCAATACTGAAGGCGTAATGGGAAAAGGACTAGCATTGGAATTCAAAAAGAAGTATCCACAAATGTATAAACAGTACCGAAAATATTGTTTGGACGAAAAATTAATAATAGGGAAGTTATACTTATTCAAATCAGAAGATAAGTGGATCTTAAATTTTCCAACGAAAAAAAATTGGCGAGAGCCATCACAATTATTTTTCATCGAGCAAGGACTGGATAAGTTTGTAGAAACGTATCAACAAAAGAACATTCAGTCGATCTCTTTTCCCAAGTTAGGAGTAGGAAATGGGGGATTAGACTGGGAATCTGAGGTTAAACCTTTGATGGAAAAGTATTTAGATGATCTCCCGATAACAATATATGTCCATCTCTTTCCAACAAAAAAATGACCCTGAAAAATCCAGAGTCATTTATTACTATTTAGTAATCTTTTAATTTTTGAACAGTATCGGCAACATTGTCAGATTGCATAATCTCGCTGACAACAGCAACTCCTGCAATATTCATTCCGGAGAACTGCTTGACGTTATAAGTCTTGATGCCACCAATTGCAACGACAGGGATATCAACGTAGTCTAAGATCTTGCGCAATGTTTCTAGTGAAGTATGGCAAGTTTTGACTTTAGTAGTGGTCGGAAAAATTGCCCCAACGCCTAAATAAGAAGCGCCTTGTTTTTGTGCCTCAATCGAACGGTCGATCGTTTTTGCGGAGACACCCAAGATCTTATTAGGACCGATCAAGCTTCTAACTAGATCGACCGGCAATTCGTCATCGCCTATATGGACACCTGCTGCATCGACAGCAAGACAGATGTCCACTCGATCATCGATGATCAGTGGGATATGGTATTTGTCAGTGATTTTCTTGACTAGTGTAGCGAGTCGAAAAATTTCTCGAGTGGTACCTGATTTTTCTCGTAGCTGAACTAAAGTCACACCAGCCTGACAAGCTTGCTCGATAATATTCAAAAATTTGTCATCAGAGTAATCGTATCGAGCAGTCACTAAATAAAGCGAGTAGTCGATCAAATCGAGCCACCTCGAACATTTAAGTACCATTCAGTTTCATTCATCAACAGTGATAATTGATTAAGTGTTTCTTGACGGAAGTCGGCTAAACCTAAGGTGTTCTTCATAGCTTTTTCGGCACAAAGATTTAAGTAACTGACAGCAGTGATCGTTGCTTTGATCGGATCGACGCCAGCACCGATGATACTTGTGATCATTGCTCCAACAATATCTCCGGTCCCGGTGAAACGGTCCAGCTGTGTCGTGCCATTTTTCAAAAAGACCGAATGCTTTTTAGAGACGATCAAATCCTTTTTACCAGTTGCTAATAAGATAACATCCGGGTGCTTTTCAACTACTTCTTTCATAGCGTTGATCAAGGCGTGGAGAGCGTTGTTGCTTTGATCTTCAGCTAGCGCATCGACACCGCGGGCACCACTCTTTAGACCGCAAAAAGTTCGCATCTCGGAAATATTTCCTTTAACGACGGTTGGATGGTATTCCATCAGATCGTGAGCTAGTTCGTTTCTTCCCTTAGCAGCAGCCACTCCCACTAAGTCGACTACAAAAGGCGTCTTAGTTTTTTGTGCCATCTTGGCAGCTTCTAAGATAACGTTTTGCTCACCATAAAAACGGTGGCCTAAGTTTAAAAAGAGGCTGTCGCTTTGTTTCATGAATTCTGGAAATTCAGGGATCTCATCGGCCATGACTGGCTTGGCATTGATATATAAAACTGCGTTAGCAACGGATTCCACCGTGATAACGTTAGTAATACATTGTACTAGTGGTGATTTCGGTAAAGGTAAAACATCTTCGACAAAGGGATAAAAGTAGTTATTTGGGCTGTAGATTATCATTGAGCAATCCTCCGAATAAATTTTGAACGCGTTTGAAAGGTGTTGTGTTCTTCAATTTGAATAAAACGATATAGGCGATGATCGAGCCAGAGATCGCTCCACCGAAAAATCTTGGCGTGTATAAGAACCAGAACATGCCGTTACTTGAACCAGTGAACCAAACCATGACGGGATAAGATAAAAGCGAACCGATCAAGCCAGTTCCGATGATCTCACCGAGAACAGCTCCCCAGATCTTACCTGTAAATTTGTAACCTAATCCTGCAAGAAGTGCTCCGAAGAAGGCTCCGGTCAATGCTAAAGGTGGGATCCCCATCATTGTCATTCTGATCACAGCGCAGACTAAAGCCATGATCGAAACATAAAATGGTCCCAGCATGACGGCACCGATAACGTTTAAAACACTAGACATTGGTGCCATTCCTTCGATTCTGAAAATTGGCGATAAGACGACATCTAAAGCAATCATGATCGCTAGCATTGTCAACTTTTGTACCCCTGAAGCGTTTTTCATGTATCCAAACTCCCTTTATTTTATTTTGAAAAAAGGCCAGGGGTTCCCACCAAAAGAAAAAGCCCTCCGAAAAAATCGGCGGGCACAAAAATACCGTTGTTGAAACGGTGTCGCATTTTCCTTCGCCAGCGTTAACTGTGTCAGGTTCAATGGGTATATTCTCAGCGGTGTGCACCCCAAATGTCTCGATTCAAATGTGGTTTAAGTATAGCATTGATCAAGCTCTATATCATGGGGTTTTTCAACAAATATATTTATATAAAAGTGTTAATATTAAGGTGTTTATAGGAGGGGTTTTAATGAAAAAATTAGCTCTCAATTTGACCATTTTAGTAGCACCATTTTTGCTGGGAAGCATAGGTTCTGTCCAAGCTGCAACAACGAATGCGCAAGCGGATGAAGCAGTTCAGACACAAACTTGGACTGATACCAAGACCAATCAGAGGATCCATACCAAGAATTTGATCGGGATGCCAGTTTACGATCAATATGGCGTGATCCAGGAACGGCAACTGATCAACCCAGATACTGATTATCATGTAACGTCGATCAGAACAAGCAATCAAACGGGTGAAATTTTTTACCAAATAGGAACTGATCAATATATCATCTCCGATGATGTAGTTGGCGATACGCCCGATACTGTCATAAGTGACGGTGAATTCGTCGTTCACACATTGGATAAGGACAATATTCCTTTATACAACGGTGATTTAAAGCCAGTTGCTAATGAAAAATTGGCTGGTGACAGTCTTTGGTATACTAACAAACAAATCGATGACCGCGACAATGGTTCAACATATTTTCTAGTATCGACTGATAGATATGTTAGTTCCGCGGATATTGACCAAGTTTCTGGCGTTCAAAAATAAGTTTTGCCTTCGAGTTAAGTCGAAGCTATATAATGAAGTTACTAATTGACTAGGAGGACTACCATGAAATACCGCAGATTTGGAAAGACTAATTTCAATGCTAGTGAGATCTCACTAGGTACATGGCAACTTGGTTCAAAATGGGGCGATCCATTTTCTGAACAAGACGCCTTAGCAACTTTAGAGGAAGCTTATGACCAAGGAGTCAACTTCTTTGATACTGCTGACGTTTATCAAGATGGAAAAAGCCAACAAGCTATTGCCAAATTTTTGAAGGGCAAACAAGATAAGGTCTTTGTTTCAACTAAGATCGGACGTCGACTTGACCCACATGTCGCTAGTGGCTATACGCCTGAAAATTTACGCAAGTTTGTTGAAGATTGTTTAACTAACCTTGATGTAGATGCTTTAGACAATGTTTTATTGCACTGTCCACCAACACCTGTTTTTTACGAGCCAGAAGTATTTTTCGCCATGGACCAAATGAAAAAGGAAGGCTTGATCAAGAACTACGGTGTCTCAGTTGAAAAAATCGAAGAAGGTATGAAAGCTTTAGATTACGATATTTCTTCTGTTGAGATCATTTACAATATGTTTAGACTACGTCCGGCCGAGAACTTTTTCCAAATGGCCAAATCGCATGATGTCGGTATCATTGCTCGTGTTCCCTTAGCTAGTGGGTTGTTGACTGGTAAATACACGTTAGATACTAAGTTCGGTGCTCAAGATCACCGTACGACAAACCGTCACGGTGAAGAATTCGATGCTGGAGAAACATTCTCGGGAGTTGACTATGCAACTGGTGTTAAAGCAGCCGACGAGTTGAAAGAACGGCTAGGTGCCGGCGATAAGTTAGCTGCTATGGCACTGCGCTATATTTTGATGTCTGATGCAGTCATCACTGTGATCCCAGGAGCATCAAAGCCTGAGCAGATCGAAAGAAATACAGTAGCATCAGATCTGCCAGCCTTAACACATGAACAAATGGGTATCGTAGAAGATGTTTACGATAAATATATTAAAGATCCTGTTCATTATAAGTGGTAAAAATACAGTCCATTCTACTTTTGGTAGGATGGGCTTTTTTAAACTTAGAAATGTTAGTATTTCAATACATTTTAATTTCTGAGTGTTTTTGACAAATGCAGGTCATTTTTTTCGGTACATTTTAATTTTTTGCGGTTTTTAGCAAATGTGAGATGATTTTTATCATTACATTTTAATTTTTTGGCATTTTTATAAAATGTAGACCAGTTTTTCTTGATACATTTTAATTTTTTGCTGTTTTTTAAAATGCATTAATCATTTCTATGTTATAATCTCTTAAAATTAGTTAATGGAGGGAAAAAGTATGGCTAGGAAACCTTTGTCAATTTTGATGTATATGAGCAGCAAAGAGTCAAATATTGATGTAGAAGAAATATATCAAGAGTATTTACAAAGTGAGACTAGCATCGTTACAAATTTATATCCTTTCTTAACTGACCGAATGGGTAATCAACACAGTGATAGACCAATCTTTTATTCGAATACGGTGCAAATATCTTTATTAACTTCTAAAATATTTGAGAATTCTAGGAAAATACGTACTATTAATAATTATTTGCCTAAAATTGCAAAAGATAGTTTTATTAGTTCCTTGCTGACCGATGAGATAAAATATAGTAATGATATTGAAGAAGTAACAACCTATCGCCGTGATTTAGGGACAATTGTAGCTGCGCTTAATGAGGGAACAAAGGTCAAGCAACAAAGACTTTTATCCACCGTCCAAAAATATTTAGGTGCAATAAAATATCCACAAATTAAAATTTCTAAGCTATCTGAAATTAGAAATATTTACGATCAATTAACAGAAGGCGAAATTGAGAATACCAAGTTACCAGATGGAAAACTTTTTAGAAATGGGGCTGTGATGATTGGCACCATTGATGGATCTAAAGTGGTCCATCGGCCACCAATTAATGAGACATTGATAGAAAAGAAATTATTAGATTTAATAATGTTTATGAATAACGATGATATTCCAACTCTAGAAAAAGCAGTTATTACTCATTTTATGTTTGAAAATATCCATCCATTTTATGATGGTAACGGGCGTATGGGCAGATACTTATTAACACAGTATTTAAGTAAAAAAAATGATCCTTATACTGCTTTATCAATTTCAGGATCCATAATTTCACATGAAGCTAAATATTATCGTTCTTTTGATAATGCAGATAAATACGAGAATTATTCAGAATTAACATTTTTTGTTCAGGATATATTGAATATTGTTGCTGATGGTCAGACATTTGTTATCAACAAACTTTCTGAACTCAAATCAATACTAGAAGAAAACATGACTAAAATTAAAGATAAATTTTCTGATCATCAAAACGCAGAAATTATTATTGAAATATTATCCTTGTTTGTTCAATCAAAACTGTTTAATGTGGACAGATCATTAGGAATTAAAGATACACAGATGATTAATACCCTTTACGATTATAATAAGAAAGTGTTTAAAAAGAAGAGCGTAAAACAGATTATTAGACAGTTAGAAACTGATGGAATACTAAAATTAGTTAATGGAAATCCTATTCAACATGAAATAGTTCTAGAGAATATTTAAACAAAAAGTACTGATCAGCTGCGATCAGTACTTTTTTTGATGGCTTTATAACCTGCAAGAGAAAATTGGTTCAATAATTGTAGTTCTCGATACCATTCGTTGTCTTTAACGAATTTGTGTCGCTTGTTGATGGCAAAGGATCCGTGGATGACGTAGTTGAATAATACGTCAGCGTCTGCTGTGGAAAGTCCGGTTTGACGCATTATCGAGGGTAATACTCGGGGCCGTTCATTTTTGATGATCTTACCCACGATGTACTCACTCAATGTTGGGTCGAGCAATAGTTGCTGATATTTGGCGGAGTCGCCGACTCTTTGGCAAGCGGGCAATAAAGATTCGTTGGATTTGAGCATGTCGATCGAAAGGGCATCTTCGTCAGATATGACTGTGTCGCTTTCTCGATCGAAGGCAAAAATGTCTTTTAAAATGTCGTCTAGCACATCAGTCAAATTGTTATAGTGCAAATAAAAAGTTGAACGGGTGAGCTCAGCTCTTTTACATAGCGACGTTACTGTCATATCACTATAAGAAGTTTCGTTGATCAATTCTAAAAAAGCGTCTTTGATGACATTGATGGTGTACAAAGTGCGACGGTCAATTTTTCTTTCCATAATAAATCTCCTAGACAATTTGGGAAAAGTGTCCGACAATCGGTCATTTTCTCAAAATTGTTATTAATTGTTGTCATGATTTTTAGTACCGTTTAAGAAGTTCGATACATATTGTAGTCAATTGTACAACTTGTTACTGAATAATCAAATAGAGGAGTTTGCAGATGAAATCAATCAAGCAGGCACAAGAAATGATAAAGAGTAGTCCAGCAATTCTGATCAGTGCTAGCAATGGTTTATCGATTGCTGAGGGATACAACATTTTTGCTGACGATGAAAATTTTCGAAAATATTTTAATGAATTTAAGGCACTATATGGGATCAACGGCTTGATCCAAGGCGTTTTCGCACAAATACCTGAAGCAGACCATAATGTTTTCATGAGTAAGGTCCATCAATTTTTGATCGATGATTATCAACCCACGACAGTCTTTGCCAACTTAAAAGAATTGGTCGCAGGCAAAGACTATTTTATCGTGACCTCAAATGCCGATACTCATTTTCAGATGAATGGTTTTGATGAAGATAAAATTTTTGAAGTCGAGGGAAACTTTGATGGATTAGACATGCAAACGACTGCCTGGGATCAGCAACAGGCTCGCTTTAATCAATTCATATCTGACCACGCTACTGATAATGTTTTGCAATTAGAGTTAGGTATCGGTGCGAAAAACCAAATGATCAAGGGTCCGTTGATGAAACTAGTCAACGACAATCTGAGTTGGCAGTATTTGACGATGAATATGCCACAAGAGATCAACGTTTTGCCAGCGATCGCATCACGTGCTTTGGCACTGCCTGGCGATATCGGTGAGAACTTTCAACAATTACTTGCGGAGGTAAAATAATGGAACAACCAGTTTACGAAAAATTAGTCATGCAGACACAAATGAACTACCAAAACTATTTTGAGGCTTATGCCAGAAAGTCGACCCCGGTCAAGCTTTCGAAGAAGGAAAATCTTCCTTACGATGAACAGATCAAGATCTTTGCGCAAAAAATCGAAGAAGCTGATCACATTATTGTTGGCTCTGCTTCTGGTTTATCCGCAGCTGGCGGTGGCGATTTTTACTACGAAAATAATGACTCTTTCAAGAAGTATTTTGGTCCTTTTGCTAAGAAATATAAGATGGCGGGAGCTTTTGCAGGGATGTCATATCCATTTGAGACTCGCGAGGAATTCTGGGGTTACTTGGCAACGTTCTTATACACTACGCAACATGCCGAGATCCGTTCGCCTTATAAGGACTTACAAGCCATTTTAGATGGTAAGGATTACTTTATTTTAACGACTAATCAAGATACTCAAGCTATCAAGGCCTTCCCCGAGGATAAGGTAGCTGAGATCCAAGGAGACCATCGCTATTTCCAGTGCTCTGAACGCTGTTCAGATGAAGTTTACGATGCCGTAGGACCAGTTGCTGAAATGAAGGAGGCTATGGGTGACGGGACCAAAGTTCCAACGGAATTGATCCCTAAATGCCCTAATTGTGGTGCTGAAATGTTTCCTTGGGTCCGTGGTTACGGAACTTTCCTTGAAGGTACAAAGTATCATGAAGAATACGAAAAGATATCCAACGATTTGATTTTCCACTCAGATCACGAAAAGATTCTTTTCTTAGAGCTAGGTGTGGGACGTTTGACGCCGATGTTCATTCAAGAGCCATTTTGGGCTTTGACGACATCATTTCCAGGTGCGTATGATGTCATGGTAAATCGTGACTATCAATTCTTACCAGAACAAATTGAAGATAAGGGTCAGGCGATCAAAGCTGATCTTGGACAAGCCCTGCATGATGTTAGACAGGAATTAGGTAGATAGTAAAAAATCTCGTAGAGTCATCGGTTCAACGAGATTTTTTAGTATCAGTTAAATGTTTTTAATGTAAAATCCATCCATGGCACCACTGTGATGGCTTTGCTTGATCGGCCCAGCTAGTCTAGTAAAACCAGCCTTGGGATAAATGTGTAAGGCTGCTTTCAAATTGTGATGAGTTTCAATGTAAAGCTGTTTATAGCCAGCTTTTTTAGCTTGATCTTCAACGGTGTTGATCAACTTGTAACTTAACCCATGTCCAGTGGCAGACTTATCCAAGTAGAGTTTCTGCAATTCAGCGATCCCAGTGTCGAGGTCAAATTCAGCGAAGCCGGCACCACCAACGATTTGACCATTATCGTCTTCAACAACGAAGTAGCCGCGTTGAGGACTGGCGTCATAAAACTCATTTAATGTATCGAGGTTGTCATCAAAATAAGCTGTTCCAGGGATGTCGAGGTGAGCAGCTTTTAAATCTGTCCGTAGTATCTTCTTGATAGCTTGGTTGTCGTCAGCTTTGATAGGTCTAATTAACATAGTCTACCTCCGAGAAATAATGTAATATTCTAGCATATTTTAGTGAAATTGACCTTAATTAAAATCCGTGATATCTTGTTATCAATAAATTTTTGGAGGAAATGCTTGATGATTGCTCATAACTAAGGATCAACGGTAAAACCGCAGAAGGTACCGACAGGTACTAATCCTTGTGCAGCTCAACTGCAATTTTTTGTATTCTGCAAAATAATTCAGGAGAATACAATGACAGAAAAAATAGATTTTACATTAAGAAACGAAACCGTTGCTGATTATTCAGCAACAGAAAATTTGACCCGAGAGGCATTTTGGAACCAATTTGCGCCTGGTTGTGCGGAACATTATTTGTTGCATAAGATCAGAGACATCGATGCTTTTATCCCAGAGTTAGATTTTGTAGCAGAATATAATGGACAAATTATTGGCAATGTAATTTACACTAAAAGTATCATTAAGACTGATTCAGGCAAAGATATATCAGTTCTTTGTTTAGGACCGATCAGTGTTTTGCCAAAGTATCAAGGTCAAGGTATTGGCACAAAATTGATCAAACATACGCAACAAATTGCTTATCAAATGGGATATCAAGCTATTTTTATTTTTGGCGATCCCGCTTTTTATCAAAGAGTGGGCTTTGTTCCAGCCGAAAAGTATCAAATTAGGACTAGCGACAATATTTTCGCGGCAGCACATCAAGTTTTGCCACTTGATGATGGATTCTTATTAGATAATGCAGGTCGCTACTTTGAGGATCCCCAATTTTCTATCGATGAAAAAGCGGTTGAGAAATTCGACCAGAAATTCCCACCGAAGGAAAAAATCGTCGGGATCAAATCTCAGCCTATTTTTAAGAAGTTAGTTAAAATGACCAAAGAATATCATAGCTAAAAAAAGCAGTCTGGAAATCAAATTTGCGATCAAATTTTTCCAGGCTGTTTTCATTTAAATGTATACTATCGATGACTACTATTTCGAGCAAGATTAATACCTCTGTTAGCCCCGTCACAGCAAGCCCTAGAGGCCGAAAATATTTTTTAAAAAAATAGTGCTTTTTACCCATTACATGTTATATAATTAGCTTCTATATTTTATATGTACGAGGGAAAGTATTATGTTAAGAACTAGACTTGCTACTACAGCAGACGTGCAAAGACTTTTGGAAATTTACGCGCCATACGTCCTGGATACGAGCATTACTTTTGAATATGAAGTACCAACAGTATCCGAATTTGAAAATCGCATTGCGACTACTTTGAAAGATTATCCGTACATCGTCGCTGAAACGGAAGAGGGGACCGTCGTAGGATATGCTTATGCTCACCGAATGCGTGAACGCAAAGCCTACGATTGGACAGTCGAAGAAAGTATCTATGTCGACCAAAAGGCCCGGGGATTAGGAGCTGGCAAGAAATTGTATGCCGCTCTAGAAAAGGAGTTGGCGAGGCAAAATGTCGTCAATCTTGCTGTCTGCGTAACTGAGAAGAATCAAAACAGCATTGAGTTCCACGAACACTTGGGCTACAAGCAAACAGGCCGTTTCATCGATTTTGGCTATAAGTTCGGCGAATGGTACGACGTTGTTTGGCTTCAAAAACGCTTAGGAGACCCAGAACATCCGGGGGCATTTATTCCTTATAGCAAATTACCTGAAAACTACATTCAAGAAGCTATGTAAAAAAATGATCCTTATCAGTTTTATACTGGTAAGGATTTTTTAATTTGATTAAGTATACGATTGACGTATACTTCCATAGCTTTAAAGTAATTTTTTTATCATGACACAGGTCTTATACTAGATTCATCGAAAGCAATAAAGGAGATTCTTAATGACAAATACAAACATTCCTACATTTAAATTAAACGACGGCACAGAGATCCCATCATTCGGATTCGGTGTTTTCCAGATCCCAGCTGATGGTACAACTTACAAAACAGTCAGCGATGCCCTCAAGTTAGGCTATCGTCACATTGATACAGCTGTATCTTATTTCAATGAACAAGAAGTCGGCAAAGCTATCAAAGACAGTGGTATTCCCCGTGATCAAATTTGGGTTACCTCAAAATTGTGGTTACAAGACTTTGCCTATGAGGATGCCAAAAAGGCTATCGATACCTCACTGCAAAAACTTGGCTTAGACTACATGGATCTTTACTTGATCCACCAACCATACGGCAAGGTTGATGAAGCTTGGAAAGCTATGGAAGAAGCTAAAAAAGCTGGCAAGATCCGTTCGATCGGTGTTTCAAATATGACACCTAAGATCTGGAATAAGTTCGTCCCAAACTTTGAGACTATGCCAAGTGTCAACCAAGTTCAATACAACCCATATTTCCAACAAAAAGAATTGCGTAAGTTGATGGCTGAAAATCACGTTACACTTGAAGCTTGGGGACCACTAGGTCAAGGTGATAAAGACTTATTCAATGAACCGATCTTAAAAGATATGGCTGCTAAATATGGAAAAGACGTGGGTCAAGTTATCCTCCGCTTTGAACACCAAGAAGGAATCATCGTCTTTCCTAAGTCAGTTCACGAAGCAAGAATCGAATCTAACAAAAATATTTTTGACTTTGAACTAACATCTGACGAAATGGATGCTATTCATGCACTGGATAAAAATGGTGCAGGGATGCATGATCCAGATGCTGATGGCGTACAAGATATGTTGTTGAACGCCTTTGATGTTCATGCTGATGACTAGAATTTTTATCCTTATCAGAAATGGTAGGGATTTTTTTCGTCTGAAGATGCTTATTATTACATAATGTGTTTGATATAGGAGGTATTGAGATGATTGTTAAAGCTAAAAAAATCAATGGTGTTAATGTATTTGAAATACCTGATAATGTTAAGCCAACAGACGGTGAATATTACGTAACTCAAACTCGGGATGGATCGATAATATATTCTCCTAAGAGGAAAAATATTTTTGAAGATGAGAAGTTTATTGCGACTCATGATTGGAAGCAAGAAGAGATATCGATTGGGCCACTGGTTGGAAAAGAAAAATTTGATTAAATGTACTGAGATTTTACTCGAAGACATTTAAAAAGTTTGTTATTTAATGGATGTTACACTTACGTCGATTTTTGAAGATTGCAGACGTGATGGTGCCTTATAAGCAGGATGTGCTCCAGGATGGACGTAATGAACATTTGTTTGAAGTAGCTACATAACAGGCAATTAGGTCAATTGCGAATAGTAATTAGAAAAGGCAGTAAACTCTTTGAAATATTGAGTGAATTTACTGCTTTTTTGATTTTAAGTATTTTAAATTGTGGATATAATATAACTATATTAATATTCATGGGGAGAGATTAATTATTATGAAGCGATTAAAGGGATGTATTTCTCTAATAGTAGTTTTATTTGGAATTACATCATTATTTTTAGGGAGCAATATCGTTCAAGCTAAGGTTGTGACTGATGATGCAGGGGATCAAGTCGATATACCGGATAAGTATTTTTTAGATTCATATGATAGCAGTGTGGATGACAACGATCAAAAAATATGGACGTATTTATGGCCATTTGTAAACGAGTGGGTTAATAATCCAGATACAAAAATGTCGGATATTAGACCCATGATGTCTAAGCTCGTGCCGGATATGACTACCTTTAATGACTTAGTTGAAAAATACTCAACAGAAAATCCCAAAATTTCTAAAGATTTAATTGAATACGGATTAAAAGAGTTCTTTACACAAAAGTATTTACCTCCTAGTGCTTCATCCGTTAAAACAATTGATCGGAAGGTGTTTTAGTAAGTAGTGTATATTTTAATTACATTGCTCAACCTTCGGATATGACGGTTTACAATCAGACAGGAAATAAAAATGTCACATTTGCTCTTGAATATGGTTTTAAGCAATGGAATAAGGATCCAAGATTTCATTTTAGAATGGTTGATAATCCAGAAGATGCTAAAGTAGTCGTTACCGATTTGCAACATTCGCAGTCTAGGAGTAAACAATTTGAATCAGATTATGATGCGTTTTTCTCAGCAAATATAGTTTACAAAAATGTGTTGATTCAAGGAGAGATAACTCTTTCCGACAAAACTCTTTCCATGGATAAGAATGACCCAAAATTACTGCACACCGTTGTCCACAAATTGGGCCATAGTATTGGTAGACCAGATTTGTTTTAAATTGGAAGATGCTTTATTTGGTGGGACCAATTCCTCCCTTTTTGACTGTTCTTCAGCAAATTTAGGGAATAATCTTTGTTGGTAATTGTTGCCATTATAGTTGCTCGTCCATTGTGTATTTTCATTGATTGAATCATTAGAAACCTCAGTTTGATCATTTTGCTTGTAATACATGACATCCTTCGTAATATCAAAGCTATTATCAATGTATTTTGAAGGATTT
Organism: Companilactobacillus furfuricola; assembly: GCF_003946325.1. Classification (GTDB taxonomy): domain Bacteria; phylum Bacillota; class Bacilli; order Lactobacillales; family Lactobacillaceae; genus Companilactobacillus; species Companilactobacillus furfuricola. Next base: position 14,706 of record NZ_RHNT01000034.1, read on the forward strand.
TTATAAAACTGTGATAGAGAAATATCATTTGGCTGATTTCCGTAAATCATCTTGGATTTTGTATCATAGTAATTTCCATTTTTTAATCTTTGATAGCTGTGTTGAAAAAACAGACCACTATTTTTTTGCCCGTCAGAGCTTGATGGATCAGATTTATATTTAGTAACTCTTAACAGATAGTCGAAGTTACTTTCATTTGCTTTTTTTTTGACTGAAAGGTAAATTGGATTATTTGTTTTTGAAAGCATGTTGTCAAATTTTTGATTTAATGTGGGATAATTCAGTGCATTATAAACTTTCCCAGAGTCCGCGTCTTGATATTCTCCATTTGAAGTGTCCGTTTTTTTGAGATTGAATTCCCCATTCTTTTTGGCGCCACTAGAAATGGAATGAATAGAATTTTTAGAGATTTTCGTCTGACCATTAAAATATTGATACTCAGGGTAAATTGTGCCGTCTGATTGCATTCGATAAAGATAGACACCATTGGTGCCGTTAGGATTAATAGCAAGTATTCTGTCAGGATGTTGTGCATCCTGAAGGAAAATGTTGCTATCCTTTTTGTTTGGCCCTTTGCGGTCTTTCTTGGGTGACTTCTGACTTTTGTTTGATTTAGTATTAGTAGTCTCAACCTTCGGATCGTCACCGCCGACCCCAATATTGGTGTAACTTTTGTATGAAGTGTAGGCTGCTAATAATACGATGATCACTAATCCCCCGATTATGATCGATAATCCTGTGCGTTTCTTTTTCATATTTATCCCCTATAACATATTAAAAATATTATATTCAAAGACAATTATAGCTGTTAAAAAAGGTGATGCTAACCCAAATCAGTCGTTTATTTAAAAATGTCGGATTTTTTGAAGTCAAAATTTTGATAAGCCTTTTTTAAAAAAGCTGGTACGTGTGCATACTGAAACTCGGCTAGCTTTTTTATTTGATTGGAGTTGCCGTTTTGAATCCATTCTTTGAACAACCCCATCATGCCGTAAGAATGGTATTTGATTTCAGCAAGTTGTTCCGAAGTAACAGGCTGTTGGTAAAAAGTTTCAACCGATTCTACTGCTGTTGTGACATTGAAATTTTGAATATATTGATCAATGGAGTTTTGTGAGCGTTCAGTATAAGTTTGCTGATAAAAATTACGATGTTTGTACATATCGGTCAAATTTTTAGAAATACTGTCGATCGAATATTGTTGCGATTCATCGATGTAGGTATTGGAAAAATCGTACAAGAATTTCCAGGCGACTAATTCGTATTTATCGTGAAAGTGGTAGTAAAACGACTGTGGAATGGTACCGGCTCTTCGGCTCAATTCCACCACACGGACCTTATCCATCGGTATCGTCAGTAACATTTCTTCCAGTTTTTGAGCAAAAAGTAATTTAGTTTGATTTTTGAGTGACATAAGTATTCCTTGCTAGATAAATATTAGTTAATATCAATTTTTTATATATTTTAGCATTTTTATATAATGTAATTTAATCTTTTTGCCATTATAGTGTAATAACAGAAACAGAGGAGGTACGATTTATGAACATTATGGTAACTGGTGCTAATGGTGGATACGGAAGTTATGCGATTGATTATTTAAAGAAATTCGCGCCCGATGCTAATATTTTTGGTTTAGTTAGAAACGAAGCCAAAGGGGCAGCTTTAAAAGAAAAAGGTATCAACGTTCGAATTGGCGATTTTGCGGATAAAGATTCGTTAATTGAAGCATTCAAAGGAATCGATCGACTTTTGTTCGTTTCTGTTTCGATACCTGGCATTCAAAAGAACGTGGTGGATGCTGCGGTGGAAGACGGGATCAAATTCATTGCGTACACAAGTATTTTCCAGCCAGAGTTGGATCGTTTTGGATTGGAGATCAATCATAAGCAGACGGAAAATTGGATCAAAGAATCAGGTATCAAACACGTTTTCTTACGAAATAGCTGGTACGCTGAGGTTAACCAAGTATTATTTGATTATGCTCAACAGACAGGCAAGTTCGCTTACTTTGCTAATAAAGGAAAGCTTTCCTTTGCTTTGAAACGTGAATATGCGGAAGCTGGAGCTCGCGTCATCCTTGATGGATCTGATCAGGAAATTTTGAATTTAGCCGGAAAAGCTCGTAGTTTTGCTGATATAGCCGAAGGTACGAAAAAGGCGGCGGGAGGAGATCTAGGTATCAAAATAACGACCGAGAATAATTTTATACCAACCTTAGCAGCTGCGGGGATTTCGCCTAATTGGGCGGGTGTTTCGCAAACTTATCAAGAGCATACACTGGATTTAAACAATGGTGAAGATAATGCCGATCCAACTGAATTTGAAAAACTCCTAGGTCACCCGCTGGCTAGCATGGAAGAAATTGCTCGTGAGTTGATGCATAAATAAAAAATTAAAGTCTGTCACTTTTTACTATCACAAATTAGAAAACAGACAAATCAGCAGTCAAAATCAGACTTCAACTAATGATTTTATCGTTAGTTGAAGTTTTTTTGTTTTGTCCTTGTCCTGGAGCCGACTCCAGGATATATAGTATGTTTATTCTTTACAGAAAGGATGTCAATAAATGAATTCAGTAGTTATTAATGATGATGGTAGTTTTTCTGATCAAGAGATGCCGCAACTTATTCCATCTGGTTCGGATATTTTAGTTAAAATCAAAGCCATTTCAATAAATCCAGTTGATATCAAGAAAACACCACATACTTCAAAATCACGGATATTAGGTTATGATGCTGCAGGAATCGTTGTCGGAATTGGTCCAGAAGTAAAAAAATTCCAAATTAATGACCAAGTATATTATTCAGGAACAACGCAACGAGATGGCAGCTATGCTGACGAACAATTAGTTGATGAAAATTTGGTTGCTTTAACTCCCAATGATAATTTTACAGATTTAGCAGCATTGCCTTTAACTTGGTTGACAGCTGCAGAGATTTTATTTGATAAATTACACTACTCGATGAATCCTGAAGCTAACAATCATCAGACTCTCTTGGTTATCAATGGAGCTGGTGGAGTTGGTTCAGTAATCACTCAGCTAGCTCATTTGATTGGTCTAACAGTGGTTGCCACTGGCAGTCCTAAGAATTTTCACTGGCTTAAAGATAATCAGGTCGATTATCCCATTGACTATCATCGAGATGTAGTCAAGCAAATAAAAGAGTTAGGAATAACAATCGATAGCAGCATCAACTTATTTAACACCGGACTGTATTTTGATGAAACAGTTGAAATCGTTCGTCCCTTTGGACATTTAGTGAATGTAACTGGAACTGATGTGCCGATCGATGTTAGAAAACTCCAACAAAAATCATTGAGTTTTGACTGGGAATTGATGTTCACCAAGAGTAAATATCAATACCATACTGAAACTCAAGGAAGACTACTAGAACTTTTAAGCAAACTACTTTCTGAGAAGAAGCTACACACCACAAGAACCCAAACAATCATTGCGCCGATAAATGCAGCAACGATTGAAAAGGCACAACAAATTGTAGCTGGTCATCAAATGGTCGGAAAATTAGTAATACAAAATAAAACAAATGATTAAGGAGAAATAATATGAAAGCAATTAACTGGTCTACAGAATATTTGCCAGGAAAGACAGACAACTTTGTTTCAAACGAAGTTATTAGTAATGAAGTAACGATTGAGGATATCTGGAAAAATTTGGTCGATACAGCTCAATGGGAAAAGTATTATGATAATGCAACAAATATTGATCTAAGTGACAAATCAACTTCAAAATTACAATTTGCTGAAACATTTCATTTTGACACTTTTGGATTTCCGATCGATGCACAAGTTATGGAATTAGTTTCTCCAGTTGATGGAAAAACCGCTAGATTGGCATGGCACGGTTGGCAAAATGACGATGCAGAGACACAATTTGATGTCTATCACGCATTTTTGATTGAGAAGTTAGACGATGGCAGAGTCAGATTACTTACACAAGAATCTCAAATTGGAAAACCTGCTCAAGAATTGTCGAAACAAGATCCTAATCCAATGTTGAATGGACATCAAAAATGGCTTGATGGTTTAGTAAAAATTTCTAAAAAATAAGGAGAACAATATGACAAAAACATGGTTAATTACAGGAACTTCTAGTGGCTTTGGTAAACAACTAGCTCAAATAGTAGCAAAAGCAGACGATACAAATTTAGTTGCTACGGCTAGAAAAATGAATGATTTAGATTACTTAAATGAATTTGATGATAAAAAAATCCTCAAACAAATTTTAGATGTGACAGGCTCTAAAAAGATTGAGGAAGTAGTAAAAAATACAAAGAAAAAATTCGGTGGAATCGATGTCTTAGTAAATAATGCTGGTTTAGGATACTTTTCAACGATTGAAGAAAGTGATATGAAACAAGTTCAATATATGTTTGATGTTAATGTCTTTGGATTAGCCAATATGACTAATGCAGTCTTACCGACTATGCGAGCACAGAGGAGTGGATAAATCGTCAATCTATCTTCAGCATTAGCACTCACCACATTACCAACGATGGGATTTTACAGTGCAACTATATATGCAGTGGAAGGTTATGCAGACACACTTCGTCAAGAAGTGGCTGACCTTGGTATTCAAGTAATGAACGTGGAGCCTAGTGGCGCTAGAACCGATTGGTCAGGCAGATCTTCTAAGAAGGTTGAACCGACAATCAAGGATTATGCGAAATTTAGTAATGATATCGAAAGCGTCCCTGATTCAGTAACATCAGCACCAGGTGATCCCCAAAAAATTGCTCAAGTGATTTATAATCAAGTTACTAATGAAAAGATTTTGCCAAAACATTTGCCTTTAGGACAATTTGCTTATCAAGGTGGAATCACTAACTTAGAAAACTTAACTACAGAAATCAAAAGTCGACAAAGCATTTCCATGTCTACTGATGATTAATGAGGTAATATTATGAGCTACAGTATCGGACAAGTTTCAAAAAAATTAGGAATTACCGTTGATACGATCCGTTATTATGACAAATCGGGAATTCTCCCTTTTGTTAAGAAAAACGAGATTGGTCGTCGCGAATTCACTGACAATGACGTTCATCTAATGAGAACAATTATCTGTTTGAAAAATGCCGGAGTTTCAGTGGCAGATATTTCCAAATTTATTGATTATCGATTGCAAGGTGATAGTACCTTAAATGAGCGTTATCAGTTGCTAGAGGAACACCGAAAGGATCTGCAGCAACAGATCACCGATCTACAAGATACGATGAGTTATTTGAAGTTTAAAGAATGGTACTATCAAACAGCCGTTGAGGCTGGAACTGAAGAAATTCATTTTGTTCCGAACACCAATGAAGTTATTCCAGATTTGGCAGATGAGTACAGCAATCATCTCAAAGAAACTGGTCAAGTTGATGAGTTTCAACGCTTTAGTAATGTTAAGGACTATCGTAACCGGTAAAAATTATTAAATGATATCTTCCCAACTTAAAGTCATTTCCTCTGCAATCGGAGAGATGGCTTTTTTGTTTGCTTTCAAATAGGTGGCATAAAAATCAATCGAGCTGAATTCACCTGTGATCGGTATTTCAACTTCATCACTGTCAATACTCTTTCGTTCAGGATCGATTTTTGACATATTAGTGCTGAAATAAGGGAAGTCAGAATATTTGGTGATCTCGGTGAAAGCTTCATATTGATTTTGGTATAAAAATTTTGCATCAGGGATGTTGTTTTCAGCGTTTTTCTTCCAGACGCCGATATCAAATAAGACGATGAAGCTAAAACCCTTCAGATCTTTGAACGTCATGGATTTTTTATTTGCCAAGTAGGTGAACTTGTTTAGATTGACAAAGAGTTTTTCTGTACCAATGTAGCGTGATTCGATCTCATCGGTTTGGATTTCTTGGTTGGTCATGATCATTGAAAAATCGTTAGTCTGAAGCTTTTTTAAAGCTACTTCTGGTTCTAACAGTGTCTCATTGATATCGATTTGTTGAGGTAAGTCAGGTAGGATCGATTTGAGCAAAATTACTGGACCAGGTGCGACCGATGCCACGGTAATGTGATGTTGGTTGTAATCGTATTTTTGAACAGTTTCGATCATGTCTTGATTGAGAGCCAAAACTTTTTGAGCTTGTTCAGCTGCTAATTCCCCAGTTTTGGTAAGACTGATCTTATTAGGCTTGCGGTCAAAGATCTGCACGCCAAATTCCTCTTCGATTTTTTGCATGCCTCGAGTAACGGTCGGTTGGGTGATCATCAAATGTTCTGCGGTGGCAGCTAGTGTGCCGTATTTTTTAAAAGTAACTAATTCTTCGAGTAAATAGTTATCGATCAAAATGACATCTCCAGTATACGTTGTATGTATAGTAGCATATTTATTTAGTAATTTTCAAATCAGTTTATTGCTCATAAACTGGATGCATAAGTTAATCGAAGAGGTAATAAAGATGAAAAATGTTAAATTAAATAACGGTATCGAAATGCCCCAATTGCGTTTCGGTGTTTTCCAAATTACTGACTTGGCTCAGTGCAAGCAAGCAGTGCTCGATGCGATCAACAGTGGCTACCGCTTGATCGATACGGCAGCAGCTTATCAAAATGAGACTGCTGTTGGTGAAGCTATCAAAGAAAGTGGCGTTGATCGTGAAGATCTGTTTATCACGTCAAAACTTTGGGTTTCAGATTTCACTTATGAAAAAGCTAAACAAGGTATCGATACATCATTAAAAAATCTTGGGCTCGACTACTTAGATATGTACTTGTTACATCAACCATACGGTGACACGATCGGTGCTTGGAAAGCTTTGGAAGAAGCTAATGAAGCTGGAAAAATCCGTGCTATTGGTGTTTCGAATTTTTATGCTGATCAGATGAAAGACTTGGAACTTTCGAGTCACATTAAACCAGTGGTAAATCAGATCGAAGTTAATCCTTGGTATCAGCAAGTTTCAGAGGTTGAATTTAATCAACGTGAGGATATTGCGGTTGAGGCTTGGGCACCTTTTGCGGAAGGTAAGCATGATCTTTTTACTAATGAGACTTTGAAGTCGATTGGTGAAAAGTATGGGAAATCTAATGGACAAGTTGTTTTGCGTTGGTTGTTGCAACGTGGGATCGTTGTTATTCCTAAATCGGTACATGTTGAACGGATGAAGGAGAATATTGATGTGTTTGATTTTTCGCTTAGTGATGATGAGATGTCTATTATTCGTGAGATGGATAGAAATGAGAGCCAGTTTTTTGATCATCGGGATCCGGTTACTATTGAGCAGATATTTGGTTCTAGTTTGAATGAGATGAAAGGGTAGATTGAGGTAGTAGATTGAGGTAGTAGTTTGACTGTGCGTTTATTGCCGGTTCCGGGTCGGGGCGCTATATTTATGAACGTAAGTGCTAACGCACTTGCGCAACCGATTATAGTGGTGGCAAGCCACCGGACAACTGAGGTCGGGAACGCTGCCGACTCGATTTGAGCTCCTCGAAGAAGTACGCTTCGACGATCTCAAATACGAGTCTTCCTCTAAGCTTCTTCGTCGCCAAGAGGAATTTGGCGGCTGAGCCCATATAGCGCCCCGACCCTCCACCTAGATAGAGGTCTAGCTAATCTTCTTTTTTTGTTGAGTTTTACCGATATTTGTTGGTTAAATTGGCATTTTTGGTGCTTCCTAGTTTTCACTTGTCTATCTCAGGTTTCTTCAAGATAGTAAAATCGTAAAGCGAAAAGCAAAAGCAAAAGAGGCTGTGACATAAGTCTCCAAAAAAGGGTGTTGTATTAGAACCGTCAGGCTCTGATACAACACCCTTTTTGATATAATTATATGTATAAAAAAAGAGCATCGGTCGCACCCGATACTCTAAATACTTC
>NZ_RHNT01000035.1 GCF_003946325.1 Companilactobacillus furfuricola
TGGTTCGATTCCACTGATCCTCATTGGATATACATACCGGGAGTGTATCCATCCCTTATTCATAGAATCCTCCTCGGTGGGATGTATCCAGTGGTGTGGATATACTATACGCTAGCAAGTATGCAGGTTCGATTCCATGCCTTACTATTAATAAGAGAGTGGTGGTATCTCTACGGAGACCATTGCGGAGATCAGTCTGATGACTGGTCTTTTTATTTTGGAGAAAAGGATTAATTTAATGATTGATTTAAAACAAGGTGATTGTTTAGCTTTAATGAAAGCTATTCCGGATGGTTCGGTTGACATGATTCTATGTGATTTACCTTATGGAACGACAGCTTGTAAGTGGGATAGTATTATTTCCTTTGATTTATTATGGGAACAATACGAAAGGATTATAAAGGATAACGGTGCTATTGTGTTAACTGCGAGCCAGCCATTTACGAGCTCGCTGGTTATGAGCAACCCGAAAATATTTCGCTATCAATGGTATTGGAACAAAAACAAAGTAACGGGGTTCGCTAATGCAAAAAAACAGCCTTTAAGAAACGTGGAAGATATAGTTGTTTTTTATAAAAAATTTCCAACATATAATCCTCAAGGGCTTATTGAAATAAATAAAACCAAAAAGAATGGTAATTCAGTAGGTGGAGAAACACTAAGAAGGAACATAGAAGATAGTTCTGGAAAGGGTTTGTTGAGAACGAGTGGACATACTTACGTTCAGAAATACACTAATTATCCCCGTCAAGCGTTGTATATCAATAGTGAAAGTAAGACAGTGCATCCAACTCAAAAACCAGTAAAGCTACTTGAGTATCTGATTAAAACATACACTGACGAAGGCGATGTAGTTCTTGATAATTGCATGGGGTCAGGTTCAACAGGAGTAGCGGCAGTTAATCTTAATCGTGATTTTATTGGTTATGAATTAGATCAGAACTATTTCGACATAGCAACTAAGAGAATTAATGAAGCAATTGAAGATCACGAATAGTGGTCTTTTTATTTTAGGTGGTGACCAGTATCAGCAAACCAAAGAAGCTAATGTTCAAAAATGGAAAACGGGTACTGGTTGATTTTGATGAGGTGTCCCGTTCTGAATACGACAAGCAATATAATCGAAGGCGTGCCGTTGAGAAACCAGACTACCTTAAGTTTTACCATAGTACCCAGTGGCAAAAGGTGAGAGCTGAAGCCATGACCAGAGACCTTGACCTATGTGTAAGATGTGGCAATAAAGGTTATCTAGTTGATCATATTGTTCCATCAGAAGATGATTGGTCAAACAGATATGACATTGATAACTTAGAAACATTATGTAAGAAGTGTCATCAACTAAAGACTAAAAGAGAATGGACAAAGCGACACAAAGGAGTACAACGAGCTATGAAGGTACACGTTATATCAGGCTACCCAGGTAGCGGTATGGCTAGCTATGTTGCCAGTATGGTGGATACTAGTCACGATCTATTATTTGATTATGATTTGTTAATGAGTTCGTTAAATGGAAATTTAATTGAATCAATTTATTCAGACAATGACAATCAATCAAACAGTCAAGCTAAACTATCTGACATCAAGTCTAGACTTCATCAGTCCAACATAGATATCTATGAGTATGTGGAACTGATATACGAGATGATACTACGCAAGTTAAGGACAGAGCGTACGTTTAATAATGTGTGGATATTAAGAACCTTCCCAGACGAAAGACTGAAGAACTTGTTAGTCACAACTGGATATGATGTTGAGTACTTAAGACTTGATACAACAAGAGAAGAATGTACAAGAAGATTGAAGACAGTCGGACGGTACACGGACAGTATGTCTACTACTATGGACAAGATAGATAGATTAGATGATGAAGGATTGTTTGATGATTATAAATTGATAAAAACAAAAAAAAGAAAAAAATAAAAATAATTTATTGTTTGTGCAATGTAATTTCAGACAATTTTATTTTATTAATTTTTTAAACAGAAAAAAATATCGCCGTAAATCTCTGTACCCTATGGGAGAGTAGGTAGACCTACCCCCACCAAAAAAATCGGGGGTGAAGATTTGGGGCACGATTGAACACACGCCCCCTTTTTTGCGAGCGAAATTCTATTTAATAAGCTTTTAAAGTGGGGACTAAACCCCATATATTGCCAAAAGTGGGGACTAACAGAAAGGAGTGATGCTTATGGCTGGTAAAGGTGGAAGATATAGGCTGTTAGAGCAGTCTAAGGCTAATCTAACTAAGCAACAACAAGAAGCCAAATACAATGCCGAAGTGTTAGCTTCTGATGGTTACAAGATGTTGCAACCTACACCCCCAAATCGGCTATCTGGAGTTGCCAAAGCAGAATGGAAGAGAATCGTACCAGACCTGCGTAACCTTCCTATAAGAGCTGTGGATAGGGCAATGGTGGAACAATATTGTGTTTGGTATCAGCAGTTTGATGAGATCAATAGTGCACTTGATGATGTGGATGACATGAACGATCGTATCACGTTGATTAATGCACTAGATAAGATATCAAAAAACATTCGTTCCGCAGCGTCTGAAATTGGATTAACTATTGATTCCAGAATGAGATTGAACATACCAAAAGACACCAAGAAACAGAACAACTTAAAAGAAATATTTGGATAGGAGGGATACCAGTTGGTAGAAACATTTGAAGATTATGTTGAACAGATACTAAACGGTGATATTCTCTCCTGCAAGTCAGTATTAAATGCTGTTAAAAGACATGAAAAAGACGTCAAAAAGTCCGAAAATAGTGACTTTCCGTACATTTTCGACAAGAAAAAAGCACAAAAAGCCGTTAGATTTATTGAAATGCTGCCCGACCCTAAGGGTGATAACCACAAACTAGCAGGTTTTCAGAAGTTTATTATCGAATCTATCTATGGTTGGGTACGTAAAGACAACCATGACTTGCGTAGATATCATAAAGTTTTCGTGTCTATGGCAAGAAAGCAAGGAAAAACGCTACTTATAGCCGGTATTATCCTTTATGAATTCTTGTTTGGTAAGAATCCTGCACGTTCAAGACAAATATTCTGTACTGCTAACGACAAAGAACAAGCAAAAATTGCATTTGAGATGGCTCGTAAACAGTTAGATCAGTTACGTGCTAAGTATCCAGACGTCAAGAAGTCAACTAAGCGAATTAGAGAGCTACTTGTTAACCTTGATGATGATTCTTATGTACGTCCGCTCTCTCGTGATACGGGGGCGACTGATGGTTTTGAACCATATCTGGGAGTGTTAGACGAATATGGAGCAAGTAAAACATCAGAGATGATGGAACTGCTTGAATCTGGTCAAGGTCAGCTTGATAATCCGTTGATAGTAATTATATCCACGGCTAACTTTAATATGAACGCTCCTATGTTCACTGTGGAATATCCACGTGCCAAGGAAATCCTTAAAGGCGAGATAGAAGACGACCAGTATTTTGCGTTCATAGCCGAGCAAGAATCTATTGATGAGATTGAAGATCAATCCACATGGATTAAAAGCAATCCACTACTGGAGGTTAAGTCGGTCAGTGGCAAGCTTACAGAATACTTAAGTAAGCGCTGGGAAGTAGCCAAGCAAACTGGTGAAAAGAATGCTGTTCTGGTCAAGAATTTCAACATGTGGAGGCAAGCAGAAGAGAATTCATATATTGATATTGAAAGTTGGAAAAACGCCGTAGCAGACGAAATGCCATCCATCCACGGTCAACGTGTTTGGTTTGGTGTGGACGTTGGTAAGAGTTCTGACTTATATGCAATCTCGTGGATGTATCCAGTTGAAGGCGTTTGGTATTCTGACAATTATTCGTTTGTTGGAACGAAGTACGGGCTTGATGCAAAAATCAAACGTGACCGTATGGACTATCGCCGTGTGGAAGAAAAAGGTGAATGTGAGATCACTACGCTTGAATCTGGTGTTATTGATAACGAACGTGTTTATGAATGGCTAGATAATTTTATTGAAAGTAACGATATTCAAGTACAAGGTATCATGTACGACCCTTATCAATATGGACCACTGTTAACACTTATCGAAAAGAACCACCCCGAATGGCAACAGATAACGATTAGGCAGGGAACAATGACACTCTCAATGCCAACAAAGCAATTCAGAGATGACGTTCTGGAAGGAAAGATAAAACATTCTGGCAATGAGATTTTAACGAATGCTGCCAACAACGCTGTTACCATGACTGACAACAATGGTGTAAGAATCGACAAGAATAAGTACAGTAATAAAATTGATGCGCTTGATGCATTGCTTGATGCTTATGCTATCTGTTTTACAGAGAATATCGAGAACTTTTTAACAGACGATTATGTTATGTCTGATGATTTTGGATTTTAGGTGATTATATGAAAAAAATATTATCGGTTATATTTGACTGGTTAATAATTAATGTGCCACAGATATTACTTATCTGTGGTTTTTTGTTGCTTGTTATTGCAGGCTTCAAGATCAATACGATTGCCGGTTTGATAGTATCCGGCATTGAACTAATCGTAATTGCATACCTATCAGATAGGAGGTAAATAAATGGCCTTTTTTAGAAGTTTAAACACTAGCCCAGATGACTGGGCGGGTCAGTACTTGAGTGATGGAATACTGCCAAGCATCTCACGTGGAAGCACTGTTGGTATCGGTGCTTTAAAGAACTCTGATGTTCTAACAGCTGTATCAATTATTGCTGGTGATGTTGCTCGGTTTCCAATCCTTGAATTTGAGGACAAAGATGATGCATTCGTGGAAGATGATGAAGTTACTTATTTATTAAATAAGAAGAGTAGTGAAATCATATCGGCATATACGTGGAAGTTTGCCATGGTCGCTAATGCAATTCTTACTGGTAATGCTTATTCACGTATCAAACGTGACCCACGTAAGCGAGGACCACAAGCACGTAAGCCACTTGAGTTTGAATTTTTTGCACCATCTCAAACAAACATCAATCAGATCAATACCACATCTGGTGCTAAATATGTTTATCAATTTACTCCAGATGATGGACGTAGCATGATTGAATGCAAGCCAGAAGATGTGATACATATGAAATTCTTCTCAACTGATACTATTTTAGGTCGCTCCCCACTCTTATCGTTGGGGGATGAGATGAATCTTCAAAGTTCAGGAGTTAATACGTTATCCAAGTTCTTTAAGAGTGGATTAAAGAGTGCGGTTCTTGAAGTACCTGGTTCGAGATTGAACAAGAAAGCTCGTAAGAAGATTCGAGAAGACTTTGAATATGCACAGTCTACTGGTGGCAATGCTCCAGTGATAATTGATTCCACAATGAAGTACACGCCTATTGAAGTTGATACCAACGTTTTGAATTTAATCAATTCAAACAACTGGTCAACCAATCAAATTGCTAAGGCTTTGCGTATTCCTGCATTCAAACTTGCCGTTAACTCGCCTAACCAATCAGTAAAGCAGTTGCAAGAAGGATATGTTAAGTACGATCTTCCGTTTTACTTAACGCCTATCAAGCAAGAATTAATGCTCAAACTGTTGTCTGATGAGGATAGACACAATAGATACTTTGATTTTGACGTGTCTAAAGAAATCGGCATGACTGTTGCGGATATTGCCACCCTTCAGCAAAACGGTATTTACTCGAACAATGAAGGCAGACGTGAATTAGGCAAGAAACCTATTGATGACCCTAATATGAATCGTTATCAATCTTCATTGAATACCGTATTCCTTGATAAAAAAGAAGCTTATCAAGACCAGAAGGGGGGTGAGGGAAATGAATCAAACACGGGAATTAAGAACGATACAATCTAAGGTTGAGTTACGAAGTGATGAAGAAACAAACAGCAATGTGATTGAAGGCTATGCGTTGAAATTTGATAAACGCTCCAATCCATTGGGATTTGGTAATGTTTTTGTGGAAACTCTAGACAAACGTTGTTTAGATAATACAGACATGTCCAACGTAGTTGCTACTTTTAACCACGATCAATCTCAAGTGTTAGGGCGGTCGGGCGTTAATCTTGAAATGAACGTTGATGACGTTGGATTGAGATTTAAGGTCACACTCCCAGATACAACACTTGCTCATGATGTACTTGAAAATATTAGATCGGGTATTATCAATCAATGCTCATTTGCATTTGATATGCCAGATGATGATACTGCCGACACATGGAAGCGTAGTGATATCGAAGGCGTAGATTATGAACGCCGTATCAATAACATTGCGCACTTGTATGATGTATCAGTAGTTACCACACCTGCATATTCAGATACGAATGTATCCGTTGGTGCAAGGTCACTTGAGAAAGTTAAGGCTATCAGAGAATTGCCACTGCTCAAGAAACGTGATGAATTATTGCGTGAGTTAAAAATTTCAGAAATTAAAGAAGCTATCCAAGATTAATTGGATGGCTATTTTTATTGCCTAATGTAGGCGGAAAGGGGTCATATATGACACTCGACGAAAAAATTCGTTCATTGCAAAATGACATTCAAAACATGCAAGAACGTAAAACAAAATTAGTACAAGAAACAAGAGCATTGTTAGATGCTGAAAAACCATCAGATGATGATATTAAAAACGCTGATGCAAAAGCTAAAGAAGTAAAAGATTTGAATATTGAAATCAAGTCTAGAAACGAAACACTTGCATCATACAAGGCTGTTGCAAACGACAAGCAAGAACAAGGACTAGAACGTTCACTCAAGCGTGGAAACACAGAACTACGTTCAGCATTGAATACATATCTACATACTAAAGGTGCTGTACGTGATGGCTTAACAAGTCCAGATGCTGATGTAACTATCCCAGAGGACATTGTTTACAATCCAGAATCAGAAGTTAAATCAGTTACTGATTTATCAAAATTAGTACAACACTTTAAAGCCAATACTGCTTCTGGTAAATATCCTATTTTGAAACGTGCTACTACTGGACTTGTATCAGTTGATGAACTTGCTAAGAATCCAGAGTTAGCAAAACCACAATTCGAAACAGTGAACTGGGAAGTTAAGACATATCGTGGTACTATTCCTGTATCAAACGAATCTATTGCTGATTCAGCTGTTGACTTGCTGGCTATCGTGTCACAAAACGCACAAGAACAAAAAATCCATACAACCAACTCTGTAATTGCTACAGCATTGCAAAGCTTCACAGCTAAAGACGTTGCAGGCGAATCAGTTGACGATATTAAACACATTATCAACGTTGATCTTGACCCTGCATATCAAAAGGTAATTATTGCCAGTCAATCATTCTATAACTACTTAGATACATTAAAAGATGGCAACGGACAATACCTATTACAACAACCAATCGTAGACGGTTCATCAGTTAGATTATTAGGTATCCCAGTCACAGTTGTGGAAGATACAGCACTTGGCAAAGCAGGAGAAGCACATGCTTGGGTCGGTGATATCAAGCGTGCAATCATCATGGCTGATAGATTAGATATCCAAGTACGTTGGGTTGACAATGAAATTTTTGGTCAATACTTGCAAGCCGCAACACGTTTTGACGTTAAAGTTGCTGATAAAAAAGCTGGTTACTTCTTAACACAAAAGGCTTCAACTCCCAGCGCCTAGCCCAGATAAAACAGTAGAACCAATTACACGGGCGATTGATGAGAACTCTACTGTTGCAGAGATAAAAGCATATTTAGATAGTCAAGGTATTACTTACGCAAGTGGCGATACAAAAGCCACATTGCTTTCAAAGATTGGGGGTTAGCTTATGGCAGACCTACTTAATAAAGAGCAATTTGCAACGTTAAAAAACTACTGCAAAATTGACCAATCATTTGATGATGATGTTTTAAAACAGTTAGTTGATTCTGGTTCAATTGAAATTGCACGAGCTATTGACACTGATCTTACTCCCACTGAACTCATTAAGGATAGCCGTTTTTTTGTGGCACTCATGAAGTATGTGGAAGAAGATTACTACTATCGTGGCACAGGTTCAGAAGTCATGCGGTTTCCGCTCCAAAATAAAACGGTCGTTAATGTCATTAATCAGCTCCGTACCGAATTAGGGAGTGATAAATAATGAGATTGACACACATGACTGAACGTATTGAATTCATCTCTAAGAAGCCAGACGTTACAGAATTTGGTGTACCTACTGAAGAAAAAAGCACCACAGAATATTCCTGCTGGGCGGAACTATTGAACACACCAATGCGGGAGTTTCGTGACCCAACTACTAAGGTTGGTATGCGTAAAGAATTGCCTAACTTTGCTATCAAGTTTGAGATCGGTATTCCTATTGATTCAATGTGGCACGTTATTTGGCGTGGTAAAGAATACGAGATAGATAGTATTGATCCAGACTATGGCAAACGCAACGTCACAAAGATAGCTTGTAAGGCGGTGGAATAGATGACTGTAACAGGTATCGAAGAGATGTTGAACAACGTTAAAACACTAGAAGCTGGATTTGATAGGAAAGCTAGAAAGTCAGTACGTGAAGGCGCTAGATTTTTTGGCGAGCAACTTGCAGAAAACACCCCTGTTTCACCAATTGACCACAGTGGCAAGGGACATCTTAAACAACATATGAAGGTTAGTAATGTGTCCATCAAGACTGGTGAGTATCAAGCACCAGTTGGTTACGACAAGGTCAAAGGTCCAATTGCTCACTTTCCTAACTCGGGTACATCTAAGCAAGAGCCACAGCATTTTATTGAGGAAACTCAAGAACAGACACGTGGTCAAGTACTACAAATTTTTAAGGATAATTTACAAGTATGACAATTTCAGAATATGACGTATATAAGTTTTTAAACCAAAGCACTTCATTGACTGATTTTATGAATGATGTAAGAGGTAAGCGACTATCTAACAATCCAATATTTGTGGGTACACCAGTCAATTCGTTTGTTCAGAACAAGAATGCGCCGTGGATAAGAATTACATCTATCCCAGGAGATTTGGCTGACTATGCTGATGATGAACGAATTATCGAATATCCACGCTTTCAGATTGATTTTTGGATAGTTAAAACCAAAGCTCAAGAATCAGTTGATATGGAACGGTTGATATATAAGTTGATGCGTTCATTTGGATTTGAACGCTATTACAAATATCGTGCTACCGATCCAGACATGACGGACCTACTTATGGTTCAAAGTAATTATGAATTTCAAGGACTTGCTTAATCAGTAAGTCCTTTTTTTATGCAAAAAAATATTAAATAAATGAGGTATTAATAATGGGAACAGTTAAATTTGGTGCATCACATTTCAGTTACGGTTTAGTTGAAAATGATTTTGTGCCTGGCGAAGAAAAAGCACTTCCAGGCTTAACAGAAGTTAAGATGGATCTAAAAAATGAATTGAAATCAATCGCTGCAGATGATGGTCCTTACGTTGTTCTTTCTGGTGGTATTTCAGAAGCAACACTAGACGTAAAAATTTATGATATTACATCAGATGCACGTAAAGATTGGTTTGGTATCAATGTTAAGAAAGGCGTTGAATTGTACAACAAGAACCTTGTACCTAATGATATCGCTGTAGTATTCAAGACTAAGATGGAAGACGGAAAAGGTGTCTGGGTAGGAATGCTCAAAGGTAAGTTCTCACTTCCAGGAATCGATACTAAGACTGTTGACGGAACACCAGACCCACAAGCAGATGAATCAACTGGTACATTTGCACCTCGTGGAGATGCTGATGATGGCATGATGGTTGTTATCGGTCGTGAAGACAGTGAAGAGTTTGATCTTGCTTCATTCAAACAATACGTATTTGCTAAGAGTGAAGATGATTTGAAGGCCTTAGACGAAATTCCCAGTGAAGCCTAGTGATTTATCAGTTGGCTCAATAAAGCAGTCATCCGTTGTGGTCACTGATAAAAACGGTGACTCACAGTCACACATGGGCGAAAATTTACAATTAAAAACACCATCAGATTTAATTAATGGTGCGGTTGGGAATTTTAGTATTAAGATTGATAATCTTAAGCCAAACACTGCATATGAAAATATGTATAGTATCCGTTGGTACAACCCTGGTACTCAACTATTTAGTGAATATGTGGATGTGCCTAGATTTAAGACGTTGATGATTAAACCAGTTGCCATTGATTCCAATAAGGTCACGGTTACACCGTATCCAGACCATGTGGTAATTAAAGATGGAACAACTAGAGATTTACAAGTTGAAGAGGCTACTCTAAAAGCATTCAAGGTTTCTGATGGTAGTATCGTTGCTAGTTCAAGCAACAATACTATTTCAATTCCAGATTTGACCATGGAGACGGCTTACACTGACCAATATGGAATTTATTGGGAGAACAGTGTTGGTAAGACTTCCAAGGTCACTCTGGACTTTACTACTACTACTACAAAGCCTGTAGATATTGACCCAAGTAAGATCAATGTCGAGGTAGCTCCATACAGTGTAGTAATTAAAGACTTAACACCACGAGAGACATCTAGCAAAGAGTTAACACTACACATCTATGATGTTTCAACTGGTAAAGATATCAATAGTTCATCTACTGGTGTCAATTCAGTACAGCTTACAGGATTGACTCCAGAAACTTCATACGATAGTAAGTATGGATTGTATTGGACTAATGCAGGTGGAACAAGTAAGCGTGTAACGTTCATGTTTACAACTGCTAAGTTACCTAAACCAGTTGACATTGATCCAGATAAAATAACTGTTGTACCAATTACAAGAGGTGCAGTAATTACTGATAATACATCAAGAGATACTAAATTTGAAAAGTCACAAATGCATTTATATAGAGTATCAGACGGAGTAGTCAGATATGATGCTCCTGGTGACAAACTAAATGTAGTAGAGGCTTATGGATTGAATCCTGAAACCGCTTATATCGAGAAATATGGTATTTACTGGTCAAACTCAAGTGGTGAATCGAATCGTGTAAAAGTATCATTCACAACTTTAAGTGATACGACTAAGAGTGACACAACCACAGACGACACAACCACAGAATAATTTTTAAAAGCATACTCCCTTACTGGTAGCGGATGGCGGTCGGAATACAAATATTTAAATCGAGACGAAATGTCTCGGCTTTTTTTATAGGAGAAATCAATGGTATATAAAATTAAATTGCGAATTGATGGCAAGCTTGAAGAATTTAAACGAACAGAGCCACCATATTTGAAGGAAATCACAAGAGCTTTGATTTTACAGCAACATCAAGTGGCTATGTATCAAGATGATGATGGTCCAACTGATAAACAATTTTTAAAGAATTCAGAAGAAGTGGCCGATTTTGCTGTTAATTTCTGGAACAATCAGTTCTCACGTCAAGATGTTTTAAACGGTGCTGATGGAAAGGCTATGACAGAAGTTTCCAAAGCTATTGATGATGCACTTGGAACACCTGACGCTGATGAAGTTGATGAAGGTAAAGCAAAAAAATAACAAAGCAATCACTTACGGATTCGCTCGATAATATCGATAGTTTTTACAAAAGTATGATGCAACAGGATTACAAGTTGTCTGATTTAGACAAAATGACTATGGATGACGTCCACAGGTTGAACCATATTTACGAAGAGAAAGAAACTACTATCGATAGAGCGTTCCCGTTCTTGTTTGCTTAAAGAAAGGGGTTAGAATATGGCAGGAAGCTTAGGACATTTAGCCGCAACGGTCACTTTAAACATCGACCCGTTTAAACAATCTTCTGCTGCACTAACTTCCACAATCAAAAATACAAAAGCCGCTTTAAAAGCTCAAGATGCTGCCGCTAAAGCATACGGGCATAGTTTGAATGGCTTGAAAGCCAAATATTCAACAATGCAACAGCAAATGCGGAACTATCAAGCACGGTTGAAAGAGCAAAAAGCAACTTACGCTAGACTATCCAAACAAACAGCCTCAACGTCTTAAGAACAAGAGAAGTTAACACGTAGACAACAAAACGCCGCTGCTCAAGTTAACAAGACAAAGGCAAATATGATACAGTTGGATGCTGCAATGCAAAGCACAAATAAGCAAATTGTGTTGCAAAACTCTGGTTGGCAAAAAGCTTCTGAAAAACTAGGTACATTTGGTAATAAAGCCACACGTGTCGGTCAAAAAATGAGTGCAGTCGGAACGACCATGACTACACGAGTTACCGCACCAATCGTTGCAGGCTTTGGTTACGCTGCTAAATCAGCTATTGATTTTAATTCACAGATTGCTAACATTGCACCGCTTCTGAAAGCTAATGGTGAGAGTGCATCTCAAGTTAAATCAGAGATGACACAAATGTCTGATGCAAGTAAGAAATGGGCAACAGAGTATGGTATTTCAACTAATAAGATCAATGCTGGTATGACAGAGCTTGTAAAGCGTGGATATTCAGCCAACCAAACAATGGGAGCAATGCCTTCCATATTGAATGCTGCCAAAGCTTCTGGTGACGACTTCAATGATGTTATGACTGTTTCAACTTCAACACTTGAACAGTTTGGCTTGAAGTCAAAAAGTACAGCCGGAATGCTTAAGAATACTGAACGTGTTACTGACAGTTTGACTTATACAGCTAATGCAACCGCTGCAGGATTTACTGACATGGGTGATGCCATGACTTATGTAGGTCCTACAGCACATGCTGCCGGTATTAGTTTGGAAGAAACAGCGTCAGCAATTGGTTTAATGAGTAATCAAGGTATTGAAGGTTCAGTTGCCGGTATTGCATTGCGTTCAGCATTAACACGTTTGATGAAGCCATCTAAACAGAATGCAGCAGGCTTTAAAGAATTAGGCATTAATGTGGCTGATTTCAAGAATCACTCTCTAACTCTCCCTGAAATTTTGAATAAGATCAAAACTAACACGGCGGGATGGACTAAAGAGCAACGTGCAGCCGCTATTGCTACTGCATTTGGTACACAAGCCCAGGCAGGTATGAATGCGTTGGTTTCCGAAGGTGGTGGTGCTTTAACTGACCTGACTAAGAAGACTAAAGAAGCTAGTGGTTCGACTAAAGAAATTGCTGATACCATGAACAATACATCAGCCTCCAAAATTGCAAGATTTAAAGAATCATTACACGTCTTAGCCATCACGGTTGGTGAGAAGTTAACACCTACACTTATGCCACTAGTCAAAGATTTAACCAATGTGGTAAAGAAGTTCAGTGAGATGGATTCATCCACACAACAGACCATTATCAAGACAGTTGCGCTGACCGCTGCCATTGGTCCAGTGCTTGGTATCTTTGGAAAACTTACTTCTACCGTTGGTAGAGCTTCCACAGCTTTATCAGTTGTAGCTGGTGGTTTTGCAAGATTTAAAGCCGCAGGAGAATTGGGAGCAACTGGCGCACAAAGATTTAAGTCAATGCTTAGTAAAGGTGCATTTGAAGCTACTAATTTTGCAGGTAAAACTGGTACTGCTGCTAAAGCTGCAACTGCCGTTGGAACAGAAGCAGTCGCTGGTTCTAAAGGTGCAGGATTACTAGGCAAGATGCTAAGCGGTGCAGGTTTAGCTGCAACTGGTGCATCAAGTGCGATCGTTCCAGTTGGTTTGGCAATTGCAGGTACTACCGCTGTTGTAGCTGGTGGTGTCTGGGCTTGGAACAAGTGGGGCAAACAAGCAGTTGAATCAGCCAAAGAAACCAGCAAGTGGGGAACTACTGTTGGTAAGAAAGCTGATACAGCACTCACCCACATGAAAGATTTTAATGGCCAAGCAAGTCAAGCATTAAAAGAATTTGATGGTAATGCCAGTGAGAGCGCAAGTTCTATTGGTAAGTCATTTAAAGGCATGTCTGACCAAATTAGTCAAACAGCTGATGACGCTAATAAGAAACTTACCGAAGGCCTAAAGGGGTTGCCAGATGATGTTGCTAAAATAGTTAGTAAAGCTGCGGAAAAGCAAAAGAAAAACAATGAGAAAATTAAAAAGAACGCTAAGCAAACTAGTGACAACGTTAATGACATTGTTAAAAATGCTGCAAAAAAACACCGTGGGTACACTGATGACGAAAATCAATACATTCTGAATTCCAAGAAGAAAATGAATGATGATGAGATTAAACTTCTAGGTCTTTCAGGCAAGAAGAAAACTCAAATTCAAAAAATATTGAGTGAAGACACCAAGAACATAACTAAAAAAGAAGCTGGAAACAAATTAAGAACACTTGAAGCTTCTATGAACAAAGAACAAGCGGCGTACAAGAAACAAGCTAAGCAGATTAAAGCACTATACAAGAACCATTTTATTAAGAACAAAAAAGATTATAACAAAGCAATGTCCAAGCTTGATGAAGACCAAGAAAAATCTATGAACAAGCAAGGCAAGAAATATGTTGAGCTTGGAAAAATAGCAGAGCATCAAGTTGGGAGTATTCAAGCGTACTTGAACTCCATGGGAATATCGTATGAAGATGCTGCTAATTACACTGAAAAAGCCGCAAAGAAAGTATCCACATCCAACTCACGTATTGCAGATACAGCTTCTAAGATGTCTAAAATTACTAAGAGTGCCGGCGAGCAGTGGAACAAAATGGTCCTTGACCCTAAGACTGGTCGTATCAAGACTGATGCACAAAAAACTATCAATGATACAGCCAAGACTGGTATGGGTTGGGCACAGCTTCAATTCGAGCTTAAACATGCAAAAATCACATCAAATGCTAAATCAATGATTGGTGAAGCAGCAATACAGTCTGGACGTTGGAATGACCTTCCTTGGAAAGAAAAGGAAACAATGATTCGTGTACAAGGCGATGAAGATTTAACCAAGGTTGTAAAACATATTGACAACTGGGATAAGCTCACACCCAAGCAACAAACTGCAATTGTACGTGCCAAAGGACAAAAAGAATTGTCTATTGCTATGATCAATGCCGGCGAGTGGAACGATATGTCCATGAAAGACAAGCAAGCATTGGTTAATACTTCTGGTGAGAAAGATTTAGTAGATTTACTAACTAAAACTGGTACGTGGAATAACCTAAGTATGGAAGCTAAGGAAGCTGTTGTTACTGGTAAAGGTAATGCGGAAGTTGTTGATCAATTGAAAAATATCGGAGAGTGGAACAACCTCGACCCTAAGCAAAAAGATTTGATTATTAACAACAAGGCTAGTCGTAAAATTGTGGATGCATTGATTGATGCAGGACAATGGGACGGCTTAACACTTGACGAGAAAAATGCTGTTGTACGTGACGATGCGTCTGGTAAATTGATTGGTGCTATGGTTAAGGCTGGTGTATGGCAAGGACTTAACTTGGAAGACAAGAACGCTATCGTTCACGATAAAGCAACTGCTAAGCTTGTCCAGCCACTTTATCAAGCAGGACTGTGGAATGGATTAGACGTTAAGGCTCATGATGCGATTATCAATGATAAAGCTTCTGCACCGGTTGTTGCAGCAATGGTTAAAGCTGGAACGTGGAATGACCTACCAGTTGATGAAAAAGATGCCATTATTAATTCAAAGAATTCCGCAACTGATTTAGGTAATTTGATTGGTTCATATGTTTCATTCAATCAAATGCCAGAAGCTCAAAAGAATATCATTGTTAATTCTGATGATGCCATGGCTAAATTCTTTGATGCAGGCAATACACTCACTCGCTGGAACATGTCTAAAGCGAATAAGAAAAAACTAACAGCTGAAAACCAAGACGTTTTGGAAAAGACTAAAAAGGGTGAAAGAGCAGTCGGTACATATAACGGAAAACCTGTTATTATCAAAAAACTCAGAGGTGACAAAGCTCAATTAATTGGTGAGATCAATGATTCAAGTGATGCTATCAACAAGCACAATAAGAAGAAAGTTGATACCAAAAAATTCAAGGGTGATGCCGAAGACGTCAAAAAGAAATCCAAGGAAAGTACGGATGCCGTTCAAAGACATAATAACAAGAATGTTGATACCAAAAAGTATAAAGGTGACGCTTCAAATAACAAGCAAGCTTCTAAAGAATCACAAGATGCCGTCCAAAGACACAATGATAAGAATGTAAAGGATAAGAATTTTAAAGGGCATGATAATACATCAGGGCCAGCTAGTTCAGCTATTGGTGCTATTTCAAACTGGAATAGACAAAATCCAGTTACTCATTTCTTTAAAACTATTGTTCAAACTATCAGAGGTCACGCCAAAGGTACTAACGATTCTGGTGAAGAAATTGCAATGGTCAATGATGAACGTGGTTCAATGTTCCGTGAGTTGATCAAACTTCCAACTGGCGAACAATTTATTCCACAAGGACGTAATGTCATGGTTACACTTCCAAAGCATTCGCAAGTTGTCCCTGCTCGGGAGACTAGCAGAATGTTTGGCGGTATCAAACAATATGCAAACGGAACACCAGGATATTCCAAGGTGGTCAACGACTTTACCACATTGAATTCTGGACTGACTGACTATTCGAACAGTACGACGAACACCAATAATTCTGATAACAGTAAGTTAGTAAACAATCAGAATATCAAAGTTAACGTAACTGTTAATGGTTCTGGTGGAGATGGTCAACAGATAGGTCAACAAACTGCTGACATCATTGAGCAAAAATTAAGAGAGATATTTAATAATCAAAGTACTGCATTTGGAGGTGGTTCAATAGCATGATTTTAAAAAAAGGTAACTTTTATATTAATGGTAAAAATGGTATTGAAGATCTACACGCAATACTTGAGAACTACCCAACTATCAATATCCCAAAACGAAAAAAATCCCTCACATCTATTGAGGGTGGAAACGAACAAATCATTCTAGATGAAGGTGCTTATGATAATCGAGAGATAGATCTCAATATAATTGTTCGTGCCTATGATGAAGAAGACCGTACATTGCGCTTGTCAGCACTATATTCAGCGTTTGACACTGATAAATATATTAGTTTCATGCACTACGGCGAACCTAACTATGAGTATTTAATTTCTAACGCAGAAGTTGTTACATCTAGTAGATTAACAAGAACGAGTTATTATTCAGAAGTTAAGATAAAACTTACAGCCAAAGCATTCAAGCAGTACCGTCCAGACGAATCAGTAACTGTGAATGGTACTACTAAAACGTTCAACCGTTTTAATTATGCTTCTAGGCCATTGATCCACTTCTTAAATTCTGGGACAACAACCATTGCAATCAATGGCAAACCTTATACGTTTGGTCCACTGCCTAGTGGTGGCGCTTGGGTCGATTGCGAAGAATCACAGCAAGACGTGTACAACGGTAATACTATTGTTGAGAATGCTTTCAACGTGGGTCAAGAATTCCCAAGCCTGCCACCTGGTATCGTAACTATTACTGCAGGTAACGCAGTCGTATATCCTAGATGGAGGACGATTTAATGAAACCTATTTTATATCGAGATTACAAAGCAAAGGATGTTGTTGGCTCAATCTCTGATGCATATAATCAGTCAGTTCATGAAGTATTGAACGGTGAGTACACGGCAACATTTACTATTACTAGAAATTCAAAATACTTTAAATTAGTAAAACCAGAAATGTTTGTTCGTATCGCCGTCAATGCTAACGACAGCGATATTTTTATTATCACTAAAACTGATACTAAAAACCCTGGAACAATGACTGTGACGTGTAATCAAATCACTATGATGACGAACGACAATTATATGCGTGGAGATCTAACCACAGATTATAAAACGGCGAGTGCCATTATATCAGAGATGAGAGATAAGCTAGACTTGCCCTCACAGTCGTTTACGTACAGTACTGACATCAGTAAGAATGCTGGTAAGACTGACGTCACTTATTCTAACCAGAACCCAGGACAAATTATGGTAGGGGCTAACAATTCGTTAGCCTCTATTTTTAATGGTCGTGTCGTCCGCAAGGGCAATAACATGAAGTTAACCAGTTATAACACTGGTAATTCAATTGACCTGCGTAGGGGTAAAAATATCTCTGGTGTGTCTATCGAAAAGAATATCGATAAGCTAACTACTTCTATAGTAGGCTGGTTCACCATGAAGGATATCGAAGGAACGACTGGAGATGAAACGCATGTAACACAGAATCACAAACAATATTCTCCAGAAGTTAATTCACCGTACAAGGGAAAATATAATCTTCCACACCGTAAGTATATTGACTACTCAAGCCGTGTGGAGAATATCCCAGACTTGATTGATGTATCCAAACAGTATTTTAAAGAGAATCCTGGTATTGATTTACCAACGTACACTATCACTATTGATAGTGCAGGTAGCAACAGCAAGCGTGCCAAGATAGCCGAAGTCGGGGATACAGCTCGTATCTATGACCCCGATTACGATTTAACTACAGAACAGACTGTGACTGAACGGACATTTGATCCCGACAAGATGATAAACACGAGTTTGAAAGCTGGAACAGTGCAGCAGACTATTTTTAGATATTTGGATAAGCGTATATCTGACGCCAACAAAAAGGCTGACGATAACAAGGCACAATCTGATGATGCACTGGAAAATCAGAAGGACGATATCAATAAGATATTTGATGAAACAAACGACAAGATTGATGATGTCAACGACCTTACCAGACAGCAAAAAGAAATGCTTGAGAACTACCAGAAAGCAGTCACAGAAAAAGTTCAATCTACACAGAGAGATATCACTAACTTCATGAATTCCGGTGGTAATAACAAAATTCGTTGGATTCCTACACTTGCCGAAGCAACGCAAATGGAGATTACCACGCCGTATGGATATCTATTGATTGATGACCACGGCATGGGCTTCCACAAGAACAATGGCACTGTTATTACTGGTATGAGTGCTGATGGTAGATTTTACGCCGACAAAATTAGTAATCAAGCACTCACGTCTGTAACTATCACAGGTGCAACTATCAACGGCGGACAGATCAATGGTGTAAATATTGGTTCTGTTGGTTCTATTTATACGACACGTAATAGTTCTGGACATCAAACAATTATTAATAGTACATACGGAATCAGTACACCAGGATTAAATATGGGTACTGGCCACGGGAACATCAACAACGTAGGAACATTAACTGTATATGATGAAATTAGATTTGGAAATTCTGGAGTTAGTTTATTTTGGAATGGTAGTTACCTAGTTGCTAGAATTAATAATTCATCTGCATATGGTGACTGGCGAATTGCTGGTAAGGGAATAGATGAATAGGAGCGTAAACAATGGAACTAAATTTAGAAGCACTACACAGTATCACGCTTGAAGACGTGTTAAAGAATGTTCAATACGAAAACATGCGACTGATCAAAGATAAGGCAATGCTACAGGCACAAATTGATAAGGACGAAGAACTACTAAAAATCCTATTCAATAAGTTCCCCGAAGCATTCCCAGAAAGCTTAAGAAAGGAAGATGACGATAATGGCGCTAGAAACTCACAAGACGATTAATTTCAATGGAACATCCACTCTAGGTGGCGTGATGTTAGCACAATTCTACGGGACAATTAACCCGGATGGCTCTGTTAATGTCAATGAATCACAAATGGACAAACTATCAGCTAGTGAACAAGAAGCAGAGCAAAAAGACTTTGATGCGTTCCGTACAATGGTAAAAGAATTGGCTGGTGAAGACCATGGCGAATAGATATTCAGTAACGCTAGACGTTAACAAAGCTAAATATACTATCAATTCACCAATTGGCTTGCGTGAAGGCGATAGTGGCACGGCTACTATCGTGGCTACTATTTTGGACAATGGTGCAGCCTATTCTGGTATGACATCAGCGCAATTATTTGCACAAAAGCCAGACGGTACAGCAGTAGCTACCGACCCTGCAACTGTGAGTGGGAACACTATCACTTACAAGGTTACGAATAATCTAACTACTGCTAGTGGTCACATTGTCAACGCTTATTTTTTGATTAATAAATCTGTGTCCACAGAGAGTTTTGAAATTAATATTCAACCAAGCATCACGCTTCATGGACCTTCCACGGACTATATTCCAGGGCTAAACGACCTAACTCGTGTTTGGCAACAGACTATTAATGAATGGCAGGGGAAGTTTGATGAACTCAAGGCACAGCTTGAAAACACTGATTACTCTCAAGTTATTAAAGATTCCTTGAATAGTGCATTAGATAAAGCTAAGGAAGCATATCAAGGTGAATTTAATGCAGCAGTTGTGGATGTCAATAAAACGGTAAAAACGTTGCAAGATAAAGGTGTGGAAGCTGACACAGAGATAGCTAAATTAAAAACCAAGCAAGATAACGCTGAAACAGTTGCCGACAGCCTGCAAGCTACTGTTGACCAATTGAATAAAAAGATACTTGATATCGACAAGTGGCTAGACAGCTTACATGATGAATTCACTGCTAAGAATGAAACTTACATGAAATCTATGCAGGCTGAATTAACTAAAAAACTAGCTGACATGAAAGCCAGTTCTGACAATGCTTTGAATACTGTTAAGGGTAATATTTCCACGGCACAAAGTGACATTGATGGAATAGATAATAAAATTGTTAGTTTGAATCAAGTGCTGGCTAATGTATCTAAGAGTGTGGCAGATATTAATGTGCCACAGATCAAAGCTGATGTTGATGCAGCTAATGCCACAGCTAATAAGGCACTGACGGCTGTGGACAGCAAAGCTGACAAGACAGCATTGACCGCTAACTATGTTAAAAAATCCGAGTTAAATACGTTGGTTGATTTAACTCAAATGACGACTAACAAAAATGATATTGCTAAATTAAGAAGCGATATGGACGCTACTAAAGACCCTTATAATATTGGTGGAAGGAACTATTTATTAGACACAGGTACTTCACACATAATAAAAGGGTTAAATACAGATAATCAAAATTCGGGAGGAGATTATTATTTATCTGTTAAAAATACAGCTGCATTATTTAAGAATACTTTAAATGCCACAATTAGTTTCGATTGGGTTGCTACATCGGATGCAACAGGAAGATTTTATTTGCAGTTCAATGACAGTCCATGGGATTTTCCAGGTCAAGCCTCCATTACAGTTGACAAAAATCATTTGTCTGGACACTATTCGTATAGCTTTGCAGTACCAGAAAGCGTGAGAACAGACCACGGTGTAGCCAGTGGCGTTTGTCCAATACTAGATAATTTCGTAGGATCTATTACTTTCTCAAACGCAAAACTTGAACTTGGAACCATTCCAACAGATTGGGCACCCGCTCCAGAAGACTATGCTACTAAAGATGAAGTAGCAAAGTTCAAAGACGATTTACAAAAATATGCCGATCAAAAGATTGCCGATTTAATTGACGGAGCGCTTACCAGCTACCTTAAGAAAGCCGACCTCAAGCAAGCTAACTACGATGCAGGATTCCACAGCGATTGGTTTGGTACGGAAGCACAATACAGCAATACATCTCATGATGCTAACGTTAATTACCACACTAAGGAAGAGGGCTAATATATGGCGATTTACAACAACGGCGTTAAGTACAACGTAGCTGGATATGGCAAGGAATATGTTGGCAGTGATTTGGTGTGGGACAAGGTCAGTTATTTTACTGGAGTGATAAAACCTAGGCACCAGTTATATCCAGGGAATGACGGGCGTGGAATCTATTATCATTTTGACGATATAAAGCCTGACCTTTCGAATGTAAAAACTGGTTTTAAAATCACATGGCGAAACCATTTCCCAATGAACACAGCACAAATGGCTATTACAGATACGAACTTTGATAATTTTGATAGTCCAAGCGCCCCAGACAGTTCAAAAATGTGGTATGTGCCATCCAGCAACTATTACACAAGTGGAGGCTTTGCTAATCCGCAAGTTTTAAGTAAAGACTTATATTCTGGTGAAACTAGAAATAACATTAAACTGCCTGGTCCTGGAAGTGGTTTTCCTATATATGTAATTGATACTCATGGCAATGCTAGTAGTGATCTTTCGCTTCAATCATTCCCATCAAGCTCATTCTATACAGCCAGAGACACATATTTTAAAGACCATTTTGTATTAACAATTGAAAGTTGGGAAGACTACGTTGGAATGGATACGGCAAATACAGACTCTACGAATTTCACTGTATTGCCACTCATTGATTCTGTAGAATTCTACTAAAGAAGGTGACGACATGAAATACGTGCGAGAGAACAGGTTCTGGACTATCACAGGATTGGAGACTTTTACCCTAGGAATGTTATTCGGGTTAGAAAATAATTTTATTGATCAATCCCCGCACATGCCCGTATTCGTCAAAGTCGTGG
>NZ_RHNT01000036.1 GCF_003946325.1 Companilactobacillus furfuricola
CTAGTCTTTTTGGAATCAACAGGCAACCTAGATCTTGATGAATTTCTTGATGGCTAACCAAAGTACAACAAGAACCGTTTTACCGCTTAGAATAAGACTCGTATTTGAGATCGTCGAAGTGGTCTTCTTCGAGGAGCTCAAATCGATGTCGGCAGCGTTCCAGTGGCTGTATCCCCAGGCCCCGGAGTCGGCATTGAACGTAGCATCAAACTACTACCTCTATCTCACTAACTAAACTAACTAAACTAACAAAACGCGCCCCAAGCAAAACGCCTCTGTCTGCCATAGCTCTATTACATCTTGGTACAAAAAAAGCACTCCCCCAAAACAGGGAATGCAATCAACTATCAGCTCGACGTAACCCAAGCTTGATCTGGCACTCAGGACAAAGCCCGTAAACCTCCATATGATTACCAGAAATCATATAACCAGACAACTCAGCAGTACGTTTCTCAAATTGCTTCTCATCCTTACCAAAACCCTCATAAGTAACATCAACGATCTTACCACAATTAGTACAAATAGCATGGTAGTGCGGCGTACCGAAATAATCGTAATGCGTACTGCCATCACCATTCTGCAGCTCAATAACCAATCCTCGTTCGACAAAAGTGTTCAAAGTATTGTAGATGGTCGATGCACCTAAATTGGGAAGTTCCTTACTTAAAGCAGCATGAATGGTATCAACAGAGGGATGGTTATGATGACTAGCCAAATAAGACAAAATTAGATGCCGTTGAGGCGTCACACGTAACTTATTATCCTTTAAAACCTGCAAAGTTTTATCTGCAACATTCTTTGTAGCCATAAGAGTCCTTCCTTTCTAATATATCTATGTTCATTAAAACACCTTTTTAATAATGATTACAAGTTAATTGTATTTCTTAATTAAAAATCAATACTATTTGAAAGCGATTAATCGAAAAAATCCTACAAAAAGTAGACGTTTATAGTTTACTTTTATGAATAATAACGTTAATATAGATTCGATAACAGATGAGAACCATTCCAATCTAGCTAATAACGACATTTTAGAAGACCGAATTAAAGGAGCGAGTATAATGCAAATTGCTAAGAAAAAGACAAGTCTGGCCGAGAAGATCAATATCATGCGTGCCAGCGTTATGGGTGCTAACGACGGGATCGTTTCCGTTGCTGGTATTGTTATTGGTGTTGCTGGAGCTACTAATAATAGTTACGCCATCTTCCTAGCCGGGATCGCCGGTATGTTAGCCGGGACTATTTCCATGGCTATGGGCGAATGGGTTTCCGTAAGTACCCAAAGAGACTCTGAGCGTCGGGCCATCGAAAAAGAATCGGCGGCTTTGGATGCTGACTATGATAAAGAATTTAAGTTTATCAAAGATAAGTATCATAAGACAGGAATACCGGAAGAACTCGCCGCAAGAGCTACTAAAGAAATGCTTGAAGGTGACAAGATCGATACGGCTGTCAGAGAGAGATATGGTTTCAATCCAAAAGAAAAGACTAGTGCGATTGCTGCTGCACTAGCATCTATGATCTCATTTCCAACAGGTTCATTATTACCATTACTTTCTATTACATTATTCCCTGAAAGAATCAAATTGATCTCAACTATGATCGCTGTTGTTATTGCGTTAGTGATCACTGGTTATACGGCTGCCGTTTTAGGTAACGCCAATAGAGGCAAGGCCGCTTTAAGAAACGTTGTTTCTGGATTATTGACGATGGGTGTCACATATGGCATTGGATTGTTATTCGCACACTAATAATAGAAGGGACTAAGTTAAATTGATGAAATCAATCAGTATGTCTAAACCAAAGAAACAAAAACAAACAATGGCCGAACGGTCAAACACACTACGTGCCGGAGTTTTAGGTTCGAATGATGGTATTTTAACTGTTGTTGGTGTGCTTTTCTCTGTTGCTGTTGCTACGACTAATCAGTTTACGATTTTTATCGCTGGTTTGTCGGATTTGATTGCTTGTGCTTTTTCAATGGCTTCTGGTGAGTATGCTTCTGTTAGTTCGCAGAAGGATACTGAGAAAGCTGTTGTTGAGAAGGAAAGAGTTTTGTTGAAACAAGATTTTCAGAGTGAGTTGGATGCGGTCGCTAATTATTATATTGATCGTGGGGTTACTTCTGCTACTTCTTACGATATTGCTAACGAGTTGATGAAGAAGGATGCTTTGGGGACGGTTATTCGTGTTAAGTATGATTTGGAATTAGGTCATTATATGAGTCCTTGGAATGCTGCTTTTTCTTCTTTGGTTGCTGCTTCGGCTGGTGGTATTTTCCCTCTTGCTGCTATGTCTTTGTTGCCTGTTAGTTTGCAGTGGCAAGGTACTATTTTGGCGGTTATTGCTTCGGTTGCTTTGACTGGATATCTTAGTGCTAAGCTTGGTGATGGTTTGGTTAAGGTTGCTATTTATCGTAATATTATTGTTGGTATTATTACTATGATTATTCACTATTCTGTTGGTATTTTGTTGAAATAATTTTATTTTTAGCTGGCTGGTGCTGGCTATTTTTTTTGCTGTTAAAGATGTGAGAGAGCTATGGCAGACAGTGGCGTTTTATTTTGCTGGAGGTTGATAGTTTGTTTGGTTAGCTGGGGTGGGAGGTAGTTGTTTGGTTGCTACGTTCAATGCCGACTCCGGGGCCCGGGGATACAGACGCTGGAACGTACCCGACGCGATTTTGAGCTACCTGGGAAGTTCGCCCAGGCATCTCAAAACTCGGTCTTTCTCTAAGCTCCTTCGTCGCCAAGAGAAATTTGGGTACTGAGGTCTGTATCCCCGGGCCCCTCCGTCTAGATGGAGACAATATCCCCCTTTGTGTTGAGATTTACCGATTTATTTTCTACAAATTGGCACTGTTTGCTCGTCCTATTTCTCA
The DNA here is from genome assembly GCF_003946325.1 of Companilactobacillus furfuricola. Classification (GTDB taxonomy): domain Bacteria; phylum Bacillota; class Bacilli; order Lactobacillales; family Lactobacillaceae; genus Companilactobacillus; species Companilactobacillus furfuricola. Next base: position 2,882 of record NZ_RHNT01000036.1, read on the forward strand.
CATGTCTATCTCAGTCTTTATCTATTCTGGTGGGAGTAAGGGCTTCCTTGTTTTGCTAGGATATAAACTCTATCTAGATTACTGACTCTTTTCTCGGTTCGCGGGACTTTGCTCCGCTCATTTTGTTTCCTGACATACATTTCCGTTGTTGCTTTTCTTTGTTTGTTGGATAGATAAGAGTTAATATATTTTTTCTTCTCTTGCTTTCGCTTCTGGCTCGCGTGCTCGTGCCTTGCACTCTTGCCTGGCTCTGGTGATTTTTTTTTTCTCTATTTATTTGCTTCTGGCTTGCGCACTCGTTTCTCGTGCTCTCGCTTTGGTTGTTCTGAGATGTTGCCTTATTTGGGACTTCGTTAGCTTCTTTTACTGGCTTTCTAGCTTGTTTTTTTACAATTAAATTTATACAATTAACACTTAAAGACGAATTTAATTGATTCAAGTTGTGGAAGTGAATTTTATGATTTTTCAACGTAGAGAGAATCGCGGTATTGCCTGCTTTGCACTTTTTTTGTTATTTTTCTTGTTGATGCTTGCTGTGTCTTTGCAGGCTAGTTGGCTGTTCGATATTGATAAGATGATTCAACATTTGATGACTATTAAAGCTGGGTCGCTTTGGGCTCGATTTTATTCTTTTGTTACTTTGCTGGGTAGTCCTGTTGCAGTTTTGATTTTTTCTGGGATTATGATTGCCTTTTTTATTTTTATTAAAGAGCGTGTTACTGCTTTGTGGATCGCCTTTACTATTTTAGATGGCTATTTTGTGGCTTATTTGTTTAAGATCCTGGTGCACCGGGCACGACCACATGATATTGTTGGTGGAGCATTTGGCTTTAGTTTTCCTAGTGGTCATGTGTTTGGATCTACCATTTTAGTTTTGTTTATTTTAGGGATTTTGGTTCCACGGATCGTTGAAGCTGGTAGTCGTTTTTGGTTGCGGGTTTTGATGATTGTTTGGTTGATTATTGTTGTGATCTCACGAATCTATTTGCGTGTCCATTATCCGTCCGATGTTTTAGGCAGTCTGCTGTTGGCTTTTGCTTGGTGGAAATTTTCGCAGTTGCTATATTTGCGGTTTTATCAAAAAGCCAATGCCGTTTTAAAAGATGAGTAATGAAAAAAGAGAGCGTAGGTTGATGGTTAGCTGTTGAGGATTTAGAGGCTATCAGCAAAGAGTGCTGCGAAGCAGTGCTCGCTGATAGGTTCTAAACCGGAGGCCGGTATCAACAGTAGCTCGTTTCCAAAAAACAAGCGATGCTGTCCAGAATTTTTCTGGAGCATCGCTTGTTTGCTTTTATTTTGATAGTAATAAGTCAACTAGTGGTTTTGCGTCAATTTGGCCTAGATTGGCTTTGAGGTCGACGGTTTCTAGTGCTTTGGTCAGGGCGGATTCGGTGAATTCTGCTCCGGTCAAGGCTTTTTCAATTAAGGTTATGTCGCCGCCGGTGATGAAATCGCCGTATATTTTGACGTTGGAAATTTTGTTGTCTGCTAGCGAGAAGTTGAAGGCTACGGTCCCGATGTCAAAATGTTTGGAGACGTAGTTGGTGAAGCCTGGATTTTCGCCGTAGTTCCAGGCATCTGTGTCGTATTTGCCTTCTAGACGTGAATCGATGATCTGCCAGTCTTTGTCGGTTAGCTTGTATGTTTCAATATCTTCTAGCGAATCGGCGTGGAAGATGCGCTTTAATAGCTCGATCTTGAATTGGTCGGCAGTCATGCTTCTAAAAGGCTCGTCCAAGTAATCTTTGATATTCGTGATCCTCGTGTTGACTGACTTAACACCCTTAGATTCTAGCTTATCTTGTTCTGGCGTTAAGACCTCGTTGGCTGTTTCCATGCTGAGATCGAACATCAATGTCCCCCCGGCAGCGTAAGAATGACCAACTTTGAACATTGTCATGCCAGAGAACTTCTTATCGTTAACCACAATATCATTGCGACCACGCATCTCAACATCCTTGGCACCCATATCGTGGAGCGCGTCCACAATTGGCTTAGCAAAATATTCATAATCACCAAAATGGTCGTCGTTATCGATCACAATATTTTCAAAAACCAAATTCCCAAAATCATGATAAACAGCGCCACCACCAGAAGTCCGTCTAACTAATTGAATATTATTCTTTTTCAAATAGGGAAAATTGACTTCGGCGTAGGCATTTTGATGGACACCTACGATGACTGATGGATTGTTAATATACATGATCAAGCCGTGGCCTGGTAATTTTAGGTCGTTGACTAAATAATTGTCTAGCGATTGATTGACGATCGCGTTATAAACCGGCTTTCCGTTTCTAGATGTATCGATGAAAAACATACAAACACTCCCTCTTAAATTGACATGGTTTCATTGTAAGCCATTTCATTTAAAATCCAAAACTCTAAGGTTCGGGAGACAGTGCTTTTTCAATTGAAGCTATCGTGTGCTCTAATTCGGTCTTTTCGTCATACTTCATATCTGGGAAGATCAAAAAATGTTCGGCAACGTAGCCAAAATAAGCTGAAAAAATCGTTCGGAAGATCTCACTATTTGACCAATCGATCATCAATTTACGCTTTTTTAAGTCATTTAAGACATCATTAAAACTCTTGATATATTTGTAGGGGATCGCCTTGATCATTTTATCGCGGATCCGTAGGTCATAAATAAATTCGTCGACAAATATTTTGATGACGTCGACGTTTTCTTTCACAAAAATATTTCGGTTGTGAACGATGGCTGAAACAAAATCGTGAAGGGATTCATAACGTATTTGCAAAGTTTCTTCAGAAAACTCATTAACGACTTGAGGTAAGATATTGCGAGAGAGTGGATTCAAGATCGAGAAGAGCAGTTCTTCTTTATTTTTAAATTTTTTGAAAATACTACCTTCTGAAACACCAGTATTTTCGGCAATTTCCTTGGTACTAGTATTGGCATAGCCTTTCTTAGAAAACAGCTCGATGGCCGATTTGAATATTTTTAATTGTTTCTCAGTCAGTCCGTGAGTTTCTGGCGAGTTCTCGTAAATACTAATAATGTTATGCATGATGATGACCCTTTCACAAGTGATACTTCTATTTTAAAACAAAAAAGGTTAAATAGCCCGCGTTATTGGCTATTTAACCCCAGTAGGAAAAATGAAATCTAGAAATTATGCTTGGTGTGTGGAATGACTAGACTTGTCGATGCCATGGTATCCAATGTAAAATTGAATGGCAGCTACGATAATATTGATGTAGTTGAGGGCGTTGAACCAAGTATCAATGCCACCAACTTTGGTTGCGGCAAAGTATACCCAAAACCCAACGACGATCGCAACAACATTGATCCAAGCGAAAGTCTTTTCAAGGTTTGAGTTATCCATTACAAACCACATCCAGATAACGTTGATCACGAACCAAACTGCTAAAATCCAAAACATTGTTGTAAACATAATAACCAACCTCTATTCTATATAATTTCTAAATAATATTTGCGGGTGAGTACTCACTATCTCATCTGCAACTTAAATATAACACTATCAGAAATAATGTCAATAATTATATTAATATTGTCTTATATATTTTTTAAAAAATCAAAAGGAGATCAATATGTCAAAAATGGCTCAAGTTTTACTAGTAATGGATATGCAAAAGGGATTTTCGGATGCTTACAATTTTAACGAGTTGATCGAGAGGATCAATCAGCGGATCAAGGAATATCAAGCAGCTGGAGCACCAGTGATTTTTATTCAGCATACGGAAAAGGGACTATTGCCCGGCAGCAAAGAGTGGCAATTGGCAGATAACTTGTTAGCGACACCAGAAGATATGACAGTGCAAAAGACACATCTAAATGCTTTTTACAAAACAGAACTCAACGATTTGTTAACGGATAACGATCTTAACCAGATAGAGATCTGTGGCTTGCAAACGGAATACTGCGTTAACGCAACCGTCACAATGGCACACGGGTTAGGCTACGAGCTATACATGAGGCCTGAAATGACCACAACTTACGATAATGAATTCATGACTGCTCAGGAAACAATCAGCTTTTGTGAAAACATTTGGGATAGTAATTTTTTAACATTCATATAATGATATTTTTAAGAATATATATGTTATGAGCATATTTTGAACAATTACCATTTCTGGGGACTATAATAGAATCTGTAGGAGTCTAGTCTTTCGAATCTAATGAAAGGTAGCGAAAATATGCAGGGATATAAAAATTCAGCAGATCTGATCGAACACTTGAAGGATAGCTATCAAAAGTTCATCAGTGAATATGAGGGAATTTCTGACAGCGATGCCGACGATAGGATCGATCAAGTCGACAAAACTCCACGTGAAATGTTGTCATATCAAGTAGGTTGGATCCATATGATCCTCTCCTGGGAAAAAGCCGAGGAAAGCGGACAAGAAATAACTACCCCAACGCCAGGATATAAATGGGATCAAATGAGACAACTATATGACGACTTCAACGTCAAGTATGGCAGTGAGGGTCTGCAAAAAGAGGAAAAAGAATTAGGTCGAGTAGTTAAGGAATTACTAGAATGGGTCGACAAAATGCCCGAAGACGAGTTGTTCAAGCCAGGTCAACGGAAATGGGCTACTACTAAAGCAATGTGGCCAGTTTCAAAATGGATCAGGATCAATGCAATCTCGCCTTTTACTAACTACAGCCGCCAAGTTCGCAAGTGGAAGAACTTCACCATGCGAAAGAGCGAGGCACAAAACGCCTAATTATTTAATGAAAAAGCCGAAACGTTTCATGTTTCGGCTTTTTGCGTGGAATTTTTTGAGTAGTCATCCTCAGTTGCCATTCTTGTGGTGGTAGTTATATAAAAAAGAAACCACGTTCTCAAGTGCGAGAATCGTAGTTTCTTTTTATACATTATGCCAGTTGTGTACTGTCTATTTTCAGATCAAGGAGTGATGGAATTAGATTATTTGTTGATACGATGATAATTTTCATCAAAGTATTTACCATTTCTAATATCGTTTGGCATTTCAGTATAAGGTGCTTCAGAAATGACATCTTCATTGTTTTGACCAGCGTTGACCATGTAAGTGATATTAGCAAATTCAGGGACAACTAGTTTTGGATAAGTTTCGTATTTTTCACGAGATTCTTCCATCAAATCGATATGTTCATTTTGATAAGTAACAGTGATCTCGGGATGTTCTTCGACCCACTTAGGGAAAAAGATAGTACCGTGCAGCTTCTTTTCATTAGGCATAAAATCAAGCGCTACATCAGTTCCAGTAGGTTCAGTCCAAGAAATTTTGTAAATACCTTCAGTAAGCATAACAATGTCAGCTTCTTGGTCAGTCACCCACCGACCACCGACCACCGACCATACCGCCGTGAATACGATAGTCGACCGTATGGTCATTCTTAGCGTACCATTCATATTCCCAACCATTGTCATAAGTATAAATAAAATGCGTCCCTAAAAAGTCATCAAGTGTTTTAAATTTTGTATCAGTCATATCATTACTTCTTTCTTAGTAATTATTAACATGTAATTAATTACATGTTTTTGTTTACTTGATTAGGGTATACTCATCACAAAGCAAAGTCAAGGGAGAAATTAACAAAATGGCACAAAAAAATAGACTCCAGTTCATAATCCTAGGATTATTAAACATTGAGTCTAAAACAGGATACGATTTGACCAAGGCCTTCGACAGTGACATCGGAGAATTCTGGACCGCCAATCACAGCCAGATCTATCCATTATTAAAGAAAATGGAAAAAGATCAGCTAATAACGCACCACGAAGAACAAGCAGGACCTAAATTAGTCAAGAAAAGCTATGACATCACAACAGCTGGAAAAGCAGCTTTCCAGGAATGGCTAAAAGAACCCTCAGAGGCCGACAACAGTCACGATGAATTTATCCTAAAACTCTACTTCATAGACAGTAAAAATTCTCCGTTATTACCAGAAATGATCAATGAGCAAAAGCAAGCAAGAGCAGAAAAGCTAAATCATTTAAAACAACAATTAAAAGACAAGTTTCCAACGGAAAAGGAAAAACAACAACAAAACGGTCACTACAACGTTTTAAAGCATGCCATCCAAAGAGAAACAGACTATCTCAAGTGGCTAGACGAGATAAATTAAAAAGAGAAAAAAAGACAAAAAAGGGACTAATTCGTTGAATTAGTCCCTTTAAAATAATATTGAAGATATAGAAGTAAAGAAAAAGGCGAGAGTACGAGAGAAACAAGAACGCAAGCCAGAAGCGAAAGCAAGAGAACAAGCATAATATCAACTCTTATCAAACCAACAAACAAAGAAAAGCAACAACAGCAATGTACCCAAAAAACAAAAATGAGCGGAGCAAAGTCCCGCGAACCGAGGAAAGAATAAGTAATCCAAAAAGAGAATATATAGAAACAAGAAAAGGAAGCTCCTATTCCCACCAGAAAAGATAAAGCCTGAGATAGACATGTGAGAAATAGGACGCGCAAACAGTGCCAACTTGATCAAAATAAATCGGTAAAACTCAACCCAAGGGGGGATATTATATCTCTATCCCCGGGCCCCGGAGTCGGCATTGAACGTACAACCAAACAACTACCTCCACACCCCAACAACCAAACAAACTAACAGAACTCCAGCAAAGTAAAACGCCTCTGTCTGCCATAGCTCTCTCACATCAATAAAAAAAGCTCCTGATCAAAAAACAATCAGAAGCAACAAAATCTAAGTAGGAATAATATCGATCAAAAAGAACCCAACGATCCCTAAAATAATCAACAAACTAAAGTTAATAACCGAAAACGAAACCAAATACTTACCAACATTCTCTTTAAAATAAAACCGATAGTGCTTAAAAGCCAACAAGTTAGCCAAAGAACCAACCACAGTACCCAAACCACCAATATTAGTACCAAGAAAAATAGCATGAATATAGTTAGAAAACTTAGAAACCAAAATAGTAGTAGGAACATTACTAATAAACTGCGAAGTAATGATCGAAGTCAAATAAGTACCAGTCTTAGTCTGGATCAAACCAGACAAATGATTAACAATCGAAGGATCTCGATTAATATTACCAACGGCGATAAAGAAACACATAAAGATCAGCACGATGGAATAATCAACCACCTGTAAAATCTTGGGATTAATAAACACGACCAGAAGCAAAGCGGCCACTAATGATGACCACATTGGGATAGCGGAGAAAATACCCAAGAAAATCACGACAGTAACCATCAAAGTAAGCGTCAAATGTGGAATATTAAGCTCAACCGAAGGTAACTTATGGAGTTCAATTTTAGTTTTTTTGAAAAAGCGAGTCACGATGAAAACAACAATAAAGTTAACAATCGTGATCGGCGTTGACATTACAAAGAATTGACTAATATTCAAATTAAAGTGAGTCAAGATGAATAAATTATGTGTATTACCAAACGGCATGAAAATACTACCAAGGTTGGCGGCTAGTGTAATCAAAATCACTGGATAAATCGGATTTATCTTCAAACTCTTAGTGATTTTATAAAAAAGTGGGACCAGCGTTAGGATCGTAACGTCGTTAGTCAAAAACATTGCGCCAAAAAACGATAAACTACCTAACATAAACATTAGTTGTTGAGTCGTTTTGGCGCTTCTAGTTAAATACGCTGCATAGTACTTTAGTACATCAAGGTAATCATAAATCTGGATAATTATCATCATCGAAAGTAGTGAAGTAATAGTTTTCCAGTTAATATCTGAAAGCTGTGGCGGACTGATAAAAGATGTAATGATCGCGGCCGCACCAGCGATCCACAGCACCTTGTCCGAGAAAACTCGTTTTAAGACATTCATATATGCTCTTCCCCTAGGAAATTAACCCATAAAAATATTAAGCTTTAAAAAATACACACTATATATATTATACATAATGATATTGATTTTTATTTATAAAAATATGTGGAATTAGTCCACCGTTCATTGTGAACTTTGAAAGCGATAGGGTCAACATGGACTATAGAATAAATTCAATAAATGCTGGTAATAAAAAAGAAGTTGGAAATTATCCAACTTCTTTTTTGGGAAAATGACTAAATGGAATTATTTTGGTAAATTTGGGTTTTAGACTATCGAAGTTGCTCGGATCTTGTGGGTACTTAATTACTAGTACAGTTGTTATCCGTGAACATTGGTGGTCTAAATATAGTTTTGCTTTATCCTTGAGGATGTTGAAGCTTCCTTTGCAAGTATAGATGCTATTGACAGAAACACTGTTTAGTTGCAAGCTGTTGGTCATTTTCTAAACTTGCTGAAGAGATAGTGCATTCTATTGTTGGTAGCTAAACTTTCTGTGGTTTTGATAGTGGCGCTTATTTTTATCCTCAAGGATGTTGAAACGAGCTCCAGGCGACAGCGGCCTCCGGTTTAGCAACTGTCAGCAGGCACGGCTTCGCCGCACCTTTGTGCTGCCAGTCCCTAAATCCTCAGCAGCTGACCGTGCCTCTCTGCTCTCTATGTTTTTTTATTTTCTTTCGTCTTTAGGCACGATTTCTTGTCCACGTAAGTTCCAAGTTAAGGCGAATAAGGCGGCTGCTATTAGGCAGGACATGAAGATTGTTATGAATCCGGCTGTCCAGCCCATGTGGTCTACTATTAGTCCCATGATGGCGTTGGCCGCTACGGATCCGAATAAGTAGCCGAATAAGCCTGTTAGTCCGGCTGCTGTTCCGGCTGCTTTTTTCGGTACTGAATCTAGTGCTTGTAATCCGATCAACATTACTGGTCCGTAGATCAAGAATCCGATCATGAATAAGGAAATGTTGATCATTGTTAGGTTAGTAGCTTTCCAGTACATGATGACGAAGATGCTGACTATGAGCATGAAACTGAATCCTGCAGGACCACGGCGTCCTTTGAATAGTTTGTCGGAAACCCAACCAGCAAAGATCGTTCCTGGGATCCCGGCTAGTTCGTAGATCATGTATGAATTCGATGAACCTTGTAACGAGATGTTACGCATTTCCGTTAAGAATGCTGGTGCCCAATTTTCGACACCGTAACGAACGAAGTAAACAAAAATATTGGCAAAGGCAATGATCCAAACCCATTTGTTATTTAAAACGTGTTGGAACAAGATCTCTTTGGCTGTCATTTCTGTTTCAAACATTTCGTGTTCTTCGTTTGGATAGTCATCTTTGTAAGTTTCGATAGGTGGTAGACCTTGCGATTCGGGTGTATCACGAATCAGAATATAAGCAATGATTGCAACAATAATACCAACGATCGCGGGAATAATAAAAGCACCAGTATATGATTTCATACCAGTGATGTTGGCAGCAAAAAAGGTAATACCAAACGCAGCTAGTGGTGCCATTAAAGCTCCACCGACGTTGTGAGCGATATTCCACGTCGAGGTCCAGCCTCCACGTTCAGAAACGGAATACCAGTGAGTCAAAACACGTCCTGAAGGCGGCCAGCCCATACCTTCAAACCAACCGATCAAGAATAGCAAGATGAACATTGCTGTGATCGATTGAGTCAAAGCTGGGATGAATCCGAACATCAAGTTGATGATAGCTGTTAGGATCAATCCTAACGGTAAAAAGATACGTGCATTACTACGGTCAGAAATTATCCCGCTAAAGAATTTACTGAAACCGTAAGCGATAGATACAGCTGAGAACGCGATCCCCAGTTGAGTTTTGGAAAAACCTTCATCGACCAATTTAGGAATTACTAATGAAAAGTTATTCCGGAGTAGGTAGTAACCTGCATAACCAATAAAAATACCGATGAAAACTTGCCAACGTAATTTCTTGTAAGTTGGGTCGATCTTATTTTTCGGCACCATCTTATTGGTGGTAGGTGGTGTTAAAAAGCCCATATTAATGCCTCCCCTGATGGCATATTTTTGATCACTTGATAAGTAACCGTTTTCATAATGAACAAATAATTGATAAAAGTCAATGAAATTTATATTTTTTTGTCATATATTAACAATTATTATCAATTAATAGGTCATGTTATAAGCCGAAATTGTCACCGAAAGTATATTAGTGATAAAATTAACTTGATAAAAAATGATAAAAGTTCTGTTAAAATGAAAGTGAAATCAAGGGGGATGATCCAATGACCAACATACGTTTAACGTTGTTTATCCTAGTATCAATGATCGTAACGATAATAGAACTGACCAATGATCCAACCTTTATTATTGGCCGGATATTTTTAGCGATATCAGCTATTGCATCGATAGCTTTCGCAATTGTATTTGTCAAAGATAATTGGCGCCCGCAACCTGAAAGAGTAAAAAAGAATGAGTAAAATAATAATTAGCTATCCGCTTGGATGGCTTTTTTTGTACGACTTTTTGACTTGAAGTAGGGCACTGAGAAGGACAGTTAAAAATCCTTAGATCCTTGCTAGTTGTAAAAATCAACGAAATTGATATCCTATATGAAACAGGGGGATTAGGGGAAATGGATAAAGTTAAGCAACTACCAGCGGAAATCAAATCGATCTGGCGGATCAGAGCAGCAATTGGCTTGGTGATAGTTTTGTTGATCGCAGTGCCATTTTTTATCTGGGGACTTCTAGCTCCAGCATTCATGCAACCCTGGCTCTATGGAATAACTTTAGTGATTGCTATTTATGGCGTGTTAGAATTCTTGTTCCAATTGGCGATAGTGCCATATCATTACAAATTCTGGACTTATTATATTGACGATCGCCAAGTTGAGCTTCATCACGGCTTTTTCTTCCGTAAACAAATCATTATCCCGATAGCTCGTGTCCAAAATGTCACTTTGATCCAAGGACCGATCATCCGGTTGAAGCATTTGCAAAAAGTTAAAGTCGTGACCGCTGCAGGAGCTGAAGATATTGCTGGTTTGAAATTAGAAGAAGCCGATAATCTGAAAGAATTGATCATGAAGCTAGCGAAGGAGGCCAGAAATGACATCTAACGCTCAGCATTTGCATCCAGTTGCATTATTGTATTTCTTATTCAGAGATATTATTAACATGATCGTGCCCTTCGTCGTGACAGTCATTGCGGTCGCCAATGTCTTGCCGAATGTTCCGATTTTGCTCTTAGTTGTGATCGTAACGATTTTAGTGCTGGCTACTTCGACGATCAGGTTCTTTCGATTTACTTTTCAACTGAAAAGAGACGAGATTGTCGTTAAACACGGTATCTTTGTTCGGCACAATGACCACGTTCCATACGATCGGATCCAAAACATTACTACTGATCAATGGTTTTTCCTCAAACCGTTTGGGGTCGAAAAATTGGAGATCGAAACGGCTAGCCATGCTGAAAAGTCAGAGGTAACGCTCTTCGCGGTTCCCGTTGAATTAAAGGACCAATTGGAGAACTTACGGAATCAAGGTACTACTCAAGAATCCGTACCGACGGAGTCTGCAACTTCATCAGGACAGACAGAGTCAGCCAGTGTTGATGAAAAAAATGATGAGCAGGCTAGCAATACCTACGCCATCACTAAAAAAGACCTGATCAAATTTGCCTTAACTTCACCAGCTTTTTTAAGTGGGTTATTAGTAGTTTTAGCAGCCTATGGGAAATTTGAACAGGCAATTAGTGACCAAATGTATGAATATTTATTCAAGCAAGCATCTCATTTAGGGATCTTGATCGTGATTTTATTGATCGTGGCAGTCTTATTGTTATTTTACATCGGATCAGTTTTGATTTTGATCAATCAGTACTACAACTTCAAACTAGTGGAAAAGAGCAATCAGTTCATTACGACTAAAGGCTTTTTCAAGACGAAGAAAACAACTATTTCCTTCAAACGGGTTCAAGCAGTTTTAGTTAAGCAACCACTTTTACGGCAGTGGTTGAATATCGCAACGGTTCAACTCGTCATTATTTCCAATTCTAAGCAAGGCGATAGTGAGAAAGATATTATTGTGATGCCGGTGATCATCGTGGGCAAAGTTGACAGTTTTTTGAATCAATTCTTCCCATCGATCCCCGTTCAAAAAGTTAGTCCTTATCAACCAAGCAAGTGGACTTATTACTATAATTTAAGAAATGCGACACTATTAACGTTAGCTAACGCCATTATCTTGATTGCGCTATTACATTTTTGGCCATGGCTCTGCGTAGCTTTAGTTATCATCGATATCGGCTTTTGGTATGTCCCTGCGATCCTGACGATGAAGCGGACTAAGGCACAAGTTTTGGATGAAAACTATCTTGCCATTAGAAACAACCGGGTCATGACTAAACAATTAGTTTTGATCCCTAGAGAAACGATCCAATCAGCTGAAAAGCGGCAAAGTATTTGGCTAGAAAAAAAGGGCGTTGCCAGTTTGACTATTAATTTGCGCTCTGGAACTACTAATAGAAAGTTCAATACCAACTATCAATTAGAACAAGATGTTGATGCAGTATTGAATTGGTATAAAGCGGTTAATTGATGAACAAAAGAGAGAGGACTTTTCAACATTGAAAATCCTCTCTCTTTTTCGTGTTGGAAACGAGTTCCAGACGACAGTGGCCTCCGGTTTGGAAACTGTCAGAAAAACTGATTTTCAGATAAAAGATTGTGCTATCCATTTTGTGTAGCTAAACTTGCGGTGGTTTTGATAGTGGAGTTTATCTTTATCCTCAAGGATGCTGAAACGAGCTCCGAGGCACAGCGGCCTCCGGTTTAGAAACTGTCAGAAAAACTGATTTTCAGATAAAAGATTGTGCTATCCATTTTGTGTAGCTAAACTTGCGGTGGTTTTGATAGTGGAGTTTATCTTTATCCTCAAGGATGTTGAAACGAGCTCCGAGGCACAGCGGCCTCCGGTTTAGAAACTGTCAGCAGGCACGACTTCGTCGCACCTTTTTGCTGACAGTCCCTAAATCCTCAGCAGCTGACCGTGCCTCTCCGCTCTCTGTGTTTAAATATTTGAATAAAAAAAGTAAAAAAAAGATAACGAATCAAATCGTTATCTTTAACAAAAGTCTAGTATAATTCGCCTTCAGCGATCTGGTCTAAGACTGTTTTTGAAGGGATGAAGAATAATGTTCCGGAAACTGGGGTACTAAAGTCTAAGAGGCGGTCGCTCTTGGTGAACATGTTAGTCAACATGTTGTGAGTGATCTCCCAGCTCTTAGAATAACCAATGAAGTAAGTACCGGTTTTGTCTTTTGATGGGTTAGAGAAAGGCACATTCATTCTGACAATCTTATGTTCAACACCGTCACGCTCATCTTTAGAAACAATATTGTGAGCGTTAGGTGACTTTTCATCGTCATCTAATTCGCGGTCAGAGAATTTTCTACGACCGATAGTCTTTTCTTGTTCATCTGTTGGTAAGTTCTTCCAGGCATGCATGTTGTGCATGTACTTTTGTGAGAAAGCGTATGATCCGTTAGCAAAATCAGGATCTTCGTCGCTGTCGATCAAAGTATAATCCATTGATTCAACGCCAGCAGGATTTTCAGTACCATCGATGAAGCCAATGATGGCACGTCCCTCGAGATATCTGAAACCGTGTGTTTCATCGACAACAGTAGTAATTGGACGCAAGATATCCATAAATTGATCCATTACTTCGTAAACCACTGCTTCAGTTTTAGCACGGACGTGGAAGAATAAATCACCTTCAGTTGCGGGTGCTGTGTATTTAGGACCCTTGATATCCTTGAATGGTTCCAATTCTTTAGGCTTGTTAGCATTTGGGAACAAGTAATCCCAAGCGTCGGAACTGAAGCCCCAAGCAACGGCTAATTGGTCGTTTTGGTTTCTGATGCGCATACTATTGATGATCGAATTTGACATATCGGCAAATTCTGAGATCACATCATGCTCTTGATCGAGATCCTTTCTCTTCAAGTTCAAAGTAACAAAAGTTACATTTTCACCAGCATCTTTGTATACATCTTGAGAATCTTTGATATTAATTGACATAAATTACCTCCGAATTCTTTTACTATAATTAATTTTACTACATATTAGTGAAAAACTTTATTAAATTGTAAATGTTCAATTTATTGATTTTGAATTAATTTTGATTGACAATAAGTAGATAATAATTTTATCAATATTAACAAACGAAAGGATGACGACTATGTGCACTAGCTTGAGTTTTTCCGCTCTCGATGGTTCAAAATTCTTAGCCCGGACAATGGACTTTGCCTTTGAATTACACGGAGCACCAACATTTTTACCAGAGGAATATCAGTGGACGTCTTCTTTCGATGAGAAAGTTTATACATCTAAATATGCAGTCATGGGCACGGGTGCCAAGTTTGGCAAAAACTATATGATCGCAGACGGCTTCAACGAATACGGCCTCTCCGCAGCTGAATTATACTTTTCGCACGCTGCTCAATACGATCAAGAACCAACTGACGGTGCAGTCAACGTCGTTGCTGAAGAATTCTTGCTGTGGGCCTTAGGTAACAACAAGAGCATCGAAGACTTGAACGATCATCTAAAAGATGTCCGCATCATCGAGTCGAACAAAGGTGTCATGGGCGTCAATCAACCATTGCACTTTATTTTTAGCGATGCCACTGGTGCAACTTACATCTTGGAGCCACAAGGAAATGGCTTGATCTTGCAAGAAGACAAAGTCGGTGTAATGACCAATACGCCAGACTACAATTGGCACAAAACTAATCTGTCGAATTATTTAGGCGCTCAGCCGCATAACTTTGCTGGCAAGACTTTTGGGGATGAAGAAGTCATTCCTTTGGGACAAAATGGGACCTTCAGACTTCCTGGTGGATACACTGCTGTTGATCGTTTCGTCAGAACCGCCTTCATTCGCGAGAATGTTAAACAGCCGGCAACAGCTCAACAAGCGGTCAATACGATCTTACACGTGCTAGATAGCGTAACGATCCCTCGTGGAGTCAACGTCAAAGATAACGATGAATCAAGTTACACTCAGTATCAAACTGTTTTAGACTTAACTAATCGTGTCATGTATTTTGTTCCTTATGATAATCGGACCATTTATTCAGTCGCTATGACCGACGATTTGATCAAGAATCAAAGGGAGACTAAACAATTTCCAGTCGCTGCTGACCAACAATTTGCAAATTTGAATGATAAATAATAAGCATTTTATTTCTATTTTGCGTCGCAACTTGATAGGATGAAACCATTGAGCTTGGGGAACTTATTTGCCCTGAGCTCTTTTTTTATTGCCACGTATCCGATAATTGGGATGGTATTTCTCGAAAAAATAGGATATACTACAAACGATTGAGATAACCAAAATAATTATTGGTACGACCCAATAAATAATAGGAGGATTTCGTGGCAGATTTAATCTACAAAAAGATCATCGCTTCTCTTCGCAAAGAGATCGAGCAGGGCAAATTTCCTGACATGAAATTACCCGACGAACGATCTCTTGCGGAGCAATATGCTGTCAGTCGCAGCTCGATCAAACGAGCACTAGGCAACATGGCTGAGCAAGGAATAATTTTTAAAAAACGTGGTTCTGGGACTTTCATTAATCCGCTTTACTTAAAGCAAGATTCCGGATTCAACTATAGTGGGAAAAACTTAGGTATTACTGATAGTTTTCAAGTCAACGGACAAAAGCCAAGCATCAAAGTTTTAGAATTCGATGTGGTTCGTCCTGACGAGGAATTACAGGATAATTTATTTTTAAAACCAGGTGAGTTTGTCTACTCCTTCAAGCGTTTGCGCCTGATCGACTCGGTCCCATTTATGATCGAAACGGGCTATATTCCCATCAAATTGGCTCCTGAATTATCTGAGGAAATTGCTTCAGAATCGATTTTTAATTACGTTGAAACTGAACTTGACCAAGAAGTAAATAAGACTTATTTAACTATTACGGCTGCTCCTTCTGACGAAGAAGGACAGGAACTATTGGACTTGAATGCTAATGAGCCAGTCGGATTGATGGAAGGTATTTTCTTCTTGAATGATGGAACACCTTTTGAATTTTCGACTATGAAATTGCACTATAAATATTTCAAGTACGACTCATTCGTTGACCTAGACAATAGATAGCTTTAATTGGAACGGTCCAATTAAATAAATGGTTGACTTTTATAAAAATACCGTATATCATACTAGATAAATACATAAGGAGAGTGTACTAATGACAGACTATTCATCTAAAGAATATTTAAACCTTATTGATAAATATTGGCTTGCTGCCAACTACATTTCTGTTGGACAACTTTATTTTAAAGATAACCCATTGTTAAAACGCGATGTTAAACCTGAGGACGTTAAGGTTCACCCAATTGGCCACTGGGGTACAATTGCTGGACAAAACTTTATCTATGCTCATTTAAATCGTCTTATTAACAAATATGACTTAAACATGTTCTATATTGAAGGACCAGGACATGGTGGGCAAGTTATGGTTTCTAACGCTTACTTAGACGGTTCATATACAGAAGATTATCCAGAGATCACACAAGACGAAGCTGGTATGAAGAAATTGTTCAAACAATTCTCATTCCCAGGCGGTGTTGCATCTCACGCTGCTCCTGAAACACCAGGTTCGATCCATGAAGGTGGAGAACTAGGTTACTCACTTTCACACGGTGTTGGTGCTATTCTTGATAACCCTGATCAAATCGCTGCTGTAGTTATCGGTGATGGTGAATCAGAAACTGGTCCACTTGCTGCATCATGGTTCTCAAACACATTCATCAACCCTGTTGATGACGGTGCTGTTCTACCTATCCTTGACTTGAACGGATTCAAGATTTCTAACCCAACAATCTTGTCACGTAAGACTGATAAAGAATTGACAGAATACTTTACAGGTATGGGCTGGGATCCAATGTTCGTTGAAGGCGACGATCCTGCTAAGATGCACCCAGAAACTGCTAAAGTATTTGATGCAGCTATCGAAAAGATCCAAGCTATTCAAAAAGAAGCTAGAAAAGGCTCAGCAGATGATGCTAAGATGCCTAACTGGCCAGTTGTTATCTTCCGTGCTCCTAAGGGCTGGACTGGTCCTAAAGAATGGGATGGCGTTCCAATTGAAAACTCATTTAGAGCTCACCAAATTCCAATTCCTGTAGACCAAAACCACATGGAACATATCGATGCCTTAGTTGACTGGATGAAGAGTTACAAGCCAGAAGAACTATTCAACGATGATGGTTCATTGAAGAAAGAAATTGCTGACGTCACACCTAAGGGCAACAAGCGTATGGCTATGAACCCTATCACAAACGGTGGTGTTGATCCTCAACCATTAGACTTACCAGACTTCAAGAATTACGAACTTAAATTCGACAAGCCAGGTCAAATCGAATCACAAGATATGATCAACTTAGGTAAATACTTAGGTGACGTTATCAGAAATAACCCTAAGACATTCAGAATCTTCGGACCTGATGAAACAATGTCAAACCGTCTATATGGCGCATTTGAAGCTTCACCTCGTCAATGGATGGAACAAGTTAAAGAACCTAATGACCAATACGTTGCACCAGAAGGTCGTATCATCGATTCACAACTCTCAGAACACCAAGCTGAAGGATTTAACGAAGGTTACACATTGACAGGTCGTCATGGTATGTTCGCTTCATACGAAGCATTCTTGAGAGTTGTTGATTCAATGCTTACACAACACTTCAAGTGGTTAAGAAAAGCTAACGAACTTTCATGGAGAAACAAGTATCCTTCACTTAACGTGATCGCTACTTCAACTGCTTTCCAACAAGACCACAATGGTTACACTCACCAAGATCCAGGTTTGATCACTCACTTGGCTGAAAAGAAACCAGAATACATCCGTGAATACTTCCCAGCTGACACAAACTCATTGCTTGCTGTTATGCCTAAGGTTTTGGATGACCAAGAAAAAATCAACTTGTTAGTTACTTCAAAACAACCTCGTCTACAATTCTTCAACATGGACGAAGCACAAGAATTAGCTGATAAAGGATACAAAGTAATCGACTGGGCTTCAAACGACAATGGTGGCGAACCAGATGTTGTCTTCGCTTCAGTAGGTACAGAACCAACAATCGAATCACTTGCTGCTATCAGCATCTTGAGAAAATCAAAACCTGATATCAAAGTAAGATTCGTAAACATCGTTGACTTACTTAAACTTCGTGCACCAGAAGTTGACCCTCGTGGATTGACTAACGAAGAATTCAACGAAATCTTCACAATCGACAAGCCAGTAATCTTTGCATTCCACGGCTTCGAAGATATCATCAAAGAAATCTTCTTCGATCGTGACAACCACAACCTTTACGTACATGGCTACCGTGAAAACGGTGATATCACAACTCCATTTGATATGCGTGTCGTAAACGAAATGGACAGATTCCACTTGGCTGAAGAAGCTGCAGTTGCTGTTCAAGGCGACGCTGCTAGCGACTTTGCTGACGAGATGGAAGCTGTTGTTGACAAGCACAACAAGTATATCCGTGAAAACGGTGATGATTTACCAGAAGTAACTAGTTGGAAATGGGATATTTAAAACAAAACCTTCAATAATTTCACATTCCTAATTTTTAATTAGAGCTAAGACATTTTTCCGTTTGTTAAAGCTATTAAGCATTCTTGATATTTAATATCAGGAATGCTTTTTTTGTGTTTGAACTTTTTTGAGGGTATAGGTTGGGTGGTGGTTCATTGCCGGTCCTGTGGGGGTTCCAGGAATTACGCCGTGGAACGCCATGGACGCCACTTTGAGTTATCCGAAGAAAACCACTTCGGACATCTCAAAGCTGGGTCTTTCACTAAGCGGTAAACCGGTTCTCGTCGTGGTTTGGTTATTTTGATGCATTTATTTAAGAAGAGGCTTA
The DNA here is from genome assembly GCF_003946325.1 of Companilactobacillus furfuricola. GTDB lineage: Bacteria > Bacillota > Bacilli > Lactobacillales > Lactobacillaceae > Companilactobacillus > Companilactobacillus furfuricola. The sequence continues at coordinate 21,616 of NZ_RHNT01000036.1, forward strand.
TATACTCAATGCCAATTTTCATGAGCATATAAGCCTCTTCTTTATTCATTACGACTTAGGATGTTCCTTGAAAGGTCGTGGATA
>NZ_RHNT01000037.1 GCF_003946325.1 Companilactobacillus furfuricola
TGGTCTTCTTCGAGGAGCTCAAATCGACGTCGGCAGCGTTCCAGTGGCTGTATCCCCGGGCCCCGGAGTCGGCATTGAACGTAGCAACCAAACTACTACCTCTCCCCCCACAACAAAGCAATATCCCAAACCACTACACCTAGTTTTCAAAACTAGATAAGTAAGTTATAATAAACAGATACCAATCAAGGGAAGAGGGAAACCATGGATGAACTAGACACCTGGCTCAAGCAAGTAGCCCAATACAGCTTACCAAGATGGAACAACCTACCAGACCTAGCGCTATATAAAGATCAACTAATCACATTAGTAGATCAATATGTCAAACCAGTCTGGATCGGCGAATCGCCGATCGTAACACAATCAATGGTAAACAACTACGTTAAAAACGGCATGATGCCAGCACCGATCAAAAAGCGCTACCACAGAGAACAGCTAGCTTATTTGATCGTAATAACTTTTTTAAAACAAGTAATGTCAATGGATGAGATCAAACGAGGCATCGAATCGGAGACCATCGCCTTAACTAGCGTAGAATCCGCTTATAATACTTTTTGCGAAAAACAAGAAGCAGCCTTAAAGAACCTAGGCAAAAACAAAGCTCCAGTTCCAGAAGACACGGAACTTTTGAGCAGTCTGGTGATCGATTTAGTCACACGGACCTTTGCAACAAAACTCATGACGAGAAAGATTTTAACAATTGGAAATAACGACTAAATAGAAAGGCGACCAAAATGACTAATAAAATAGCAATAATCGTGGACTCATGTTGTGATATCCCAGAGGAGTATTTAAATAAACCGGGAGTATATGAGCTACCAATGCAGATCAACTATAAAGACAAAACCTACCTAGATCGCGTAAATATCACTTCTAAGCAAGTTTATGACAACCTAGAACAAGAAATACCCAAGACCTCATTACCAACAGGAGACTCAATTCAAAGAACTCTAGATGAAGCATACGATGCGGGCTACAACAAAATAATCTCCATCTCGATCTCCTCAAACCTATCAGGAACCTACAACTTCCTAAGCACCTTCTTAGAACAAGACGACCGCTTCACCTATCACGCCTTCGACACGAAACAAGTAGCCATCGGAGCAGGCTTGATAGCCGTAGCAGCAAAAGACTTAGTCGATACAGAAGACAATTTCGAAACAATAGTAAAACAAGTCGAAAAAATCTGCGCCAACACAGTAACCTACTTCTGCATTCCAACCTTAACCTACCTAAGAGCAGGAGGCAGAATCGGCCTAGTATCCTCAGTAGTAGGAGGCATGCTAAAACTAGCACCAGTAATCACCTGCAACGAAGAAGGGATCTACACCTCAATAGCCAAAGCCAGAGGAATGAAAAAAGGCCAAAAAATCATGCGTGAAAAAATCAAAGAATTCGTAGGCGATCACAAAGATTACCTAATCGGAGTAAGCCACGGAGACGACGAACAAGCCGGAGGAAACTTACTAGCCAAACTAGAAGAAAACGGCGTCCACGGCAAAAAAGAATTCTTCGGCATAGTAGGCCCAGCCCTAGGAGTACACACAGGCCCAGGCTTAGTAGGAGTAGCAGCCTGCTTACTATAATCAGATAAATTCAAATCAAATAATTACAAAAAAATCAGACATCGAATCCAGCAAATGGAAAGACGTCTGATTTTTTAGAACGAAAAAAGCAAGAAGCGTGAAGGGGCAAAGCCCCGAACCACGCACAAAAGAGAACCATCAAACAGAAGTTTCGGCAAAAGAAAAGCATGGAGAAATAAAGTGGAACAAACCAAAAAAATGAGAAGAGCGAAGTCCTGCGAACCGAAAAAGAAATAAGTAAGTAAGAAAGAGAACATAGAACAGAAAAAATCAGGAAGCGCCAACTCCCACCAGAATAGAAGAATCCTGAGATAGACATGTGAGAAATAGGAAGAGCAAGAAGTGCCAATTTGAACACAAAATGTCGGTAAATCTCAACCCAAGGGGGGATTATAAATACTATCTAGGTGGAGGGTCGGGGCGCTATATGGGCTCAGCCGCCAAATTTCACTTGGCAATTTTATTGCCTAGTGAAAGACCAAGTTTTGAGCTACCTGGCGAACTTCCAGGTAGCTCAAAATTGCGTCGGCAGCGTTCCAGTCCCATATAGCGCCCCGACCCGGAACCGGCATTGAACGCACAACCAAACTACTACCTCCATCCCCCCCAACATCAAAAAATTGTAAATTTGAATTAATACCAAATTATTGCTATCATATTGAGTCGATTACCACAAAAAGTATCCAAACCAACAAATATGGTATAATCAACAATGATTGTAAATAACTAAAATAATCGAAATAGAGTGAGAGGTTGATACCTATCGAAACTGAATCAGGAAAAAAATTCACGCCCGTACTCTTAGGTAGTGATATGAACGTGTACGGCATGGCTCGTGCGTTCCATGATCTATATGGTGAAACAGTCAAAGCATACGCCGAAGCACAATTAGCCCCAACACGTTTTACCAAAATACTTGATCTTACTCTCTTTTCTGGATTTTCCGAAGATCCTGTTTTTATTGAAAAGATGCGCCAGATCGCTAAAGAATATGATAAACATGATGAACCCGTAATTTTGATCGGTTGTGGCGATGGCTACGCCGAATTAATTAGTAAACATAAAGAAGAATTATCAAAGACATTTATTTGCCCATACGTTGATTATGATCTCTTAAGATCATTGAACAACAAGGAGAGTTTTTATAAGGTCGCCGACGAACACAAATTGCCGCATCCTTTAACTACCATCATCACTAAGGCAATGTATGAAGATAAAGAAGACATCAAGAATCCTTACGACTATCCGGTAGCTTTAAAGCCTGCTAATAGTGTCGAATGGCTCGATATCCATTTTGAAGGTCGGAAAAAAGCTTTCACGATCCATTCAGATGAAGAGTTCAAAGATATCGTTGGTAAGATCTATGACAATGGATATACATCAGATCTGATCTTGCAAGACTTTATCCCCGGAGACGATTCCAACATGCGTGTATTGAATGCCTACGTGGATCAAGAACATCACGTGAAGATGATGTGTTTAGGTCATCCAATTTTAGAGGACCCAACTCCGCAAGCAATCGGTAACTATGTCGCTATCGTACCTGAATTTAATCAAGACGTTTATGACTTAGTTCAAAAATTCCTTGAAGACATTAAATTCACGGGTTACGCTAACTTTGATATGAAATATGACTCTCGAGACAAGACTTTCAAGTTTTTCGAGATCAACTTAAGAATGGGACGAAGCAGCTTTTTCGTAACATTGAATGGCTACAATCTTGCTAAATATGTCGTAGAAGATTATATTGAAAATAGCTTAGAAAATGAGCCAACTGTTTACGCAAATAAGAACAAAGCACAGCACAAGCTTTGGCTTGGAGTTCCAGTTAAGGTATTCCGCAAGTACGCAGCCGATAATGAAGCTAGTCACTATGCTGAAGAACTTATTAAACAAGACAGAATTGGCACGACCGTTTTCTATGACAAAGATCGTTCCTTTAAGCGCTGGTTGTTATTAACATACATGTTCCACAACTATGTAAAGCGTTTTGACAAATATTTTGAAGTCAACAAAGGAAGAGATTTTGAAAAATAGGGGGCTGTAAAAATGGACGAATTAAAGGATTACAATGTTAAGAAAATCGAATATGATCGTATCTTGATCTGTGTCGATTCAGATGACTTTGTTTCATCAAAGAATGCTTTTAATTATGCTTGTTCTCTAGCAAAACACTACAATGCCAAATTAGGTATCGTCTCTGTTTTGGAAACAGGCGATTTGAACATTTTCCAATCATTAGACAAAGATACACTCGCAGAACGTCGTGATGAGATCAAGGGACTCCTTGAAGCATACGGTGAAAAAGCTAAGACTTACGGTGTACAAGATCTTCATTTAATGGTTACAGAAGGTAATCCAGGTCATGTCATCGTTGAACAAGTAATTCCGAAATTCCAACCAGACTTAGTTATCGTTGGTGTAGAAGAGAAGAATCGCAACCGTAATACTATCGGTTCACAAGCTGCTCGGATCGTTAACGACTCTAAGGTTTCAGTCAGTGTTATTAGATAAATCAGTAATTTAACCAAGCAGGGAGGCTGGGACTAAGTCCTAACCTCCTTTTAGTGTTATAGTAGTACTCAATCAATAATCATAATTTAACTTATATTTGGTGGTGAAGGCATGTTTACAAGCAAGATAGTTGGTGGCGCAGGCGATATGGTCAATGCCAAACCGGCTAATGAAAAAGATAATCTATACTTAGCAGTTAACGGTGCATGGCAAGAAAAAGCCGTTATCCCAGCTGATAAGCCTAGAACTGGTGGATTCATGGACCTGGATGAGGATGTCGAAAAGACATTAATGAAAGATTTTCACGAATTCGCCAACAACGAGGATACGATCAAGGATGACCTCTTATTTCAAGCAGTCAAACTTTATCGTTTAGCAAACAATGTAGATCACTTGGACAAGTTCCATCAACAGCCGATTTTAAAAGATATCCAACGGATCACTGATTTAAAGGATATCAACGATTTAAGCGATAAGTTAGCCGAACTTTCGGCTGACAATTTCCCATTACCGATCGATGTTTCGATCGATGCTGATATGAAAGACACTTCAACCAACGTTGTCTACATCGAGGGAGCAGATCTGATCTTACCCGACAAATCGTACTATGACGACGACAACGAGTCAGGCAAATCATTACTGAAAAAGTTTAGTGAAGTTTCTGTAAAATTACTTTCGATGATCGGCTATGACCTAGACAAAGCCCAAGCTATTGTTAAAAAGGCTTTAGCCTTTGATAAGTCTTTAGTACCGATCGTCAAGAGTCAAGAAGAGTGGGCCGATTACACTAAGATCTACAACCCAATGGACTTTAAAGAATACATTACTAAGTCCAACTCATTGAACCTAGAAAAACAAGTCGTGGACTTGATCGATGAAACTCCTGAAAAAGTTATCATAGAAGAACCACGTTACTTGGACAATTTAAACAAATTAGTAAACTCAGAAAATTTCGAAAACATCAAAGAATGGATGTTAGTCACATACTTGACTGACAACGCTTCAAATCTTGATGAAGAGTTCCGCCAAACTATCGGCGAATACTCCTTAGCTTTGAGTGGTGCCAAGGAACTCAAGAATAGAACGAAGTATGCCTACCATAAGGCTGCCAATATTTTTTCACAAGTAGTTGGTACTTATTATGGGAAGAAATATTTTGGTCAAGCTGCCAAAGATGACGTTACAAACATGGTCAAGAAGATGATCTCGATCTATGAACAACGGATCAATGACAATACTTGGCTCGGTGAAGATACAAAGAAAAAGGCCATCGTGAAATTGGAGACGATCAAGATCAAAGTCGGCTATCCTGATAAGATCGACGAATTGTACTCCAAGTTCGAAGTTGAAGAAACTTCATCGTTATACGATAACGTGATCAACTTTAGACGCATCCGTCGTCAAGACGAATTGGACAGCTATCACAGACCAGTCGACCGGGCAAAATGGTTGATGCCAGGTCACATGGTCAACGCTTGTTACGATCCATCTAGAAATGACATCACTTTTCCAGCAGCAATCTTGCAAGCACCATTTTACAGCTTGAAGCAATCAAGCAGTCAAAATTATGGTGGTATCGGAGCAGTCATAGCGCATGAAATCTCCCACGCATTCGATAATAACGGAGCCCAATTCGATGAGTTTGGAAATATGAACAATTGGTGGACTGACGAAGATTATGCCAAGTTCAAAGATCTAACTCAAAAAATGATCAACGAATTCAACGGCATCCCATACAACGGCGGCAAAGTAAACGGCAAGCTAGTAGTCAGCGAAAACGTAGCCGATGTCGGCGGTCTAAGATGTGCTCTAGAAGCGGCCAAAACTGAAAAAGACGAAAACCTACGCGAATTCTTCATCAACTGGGCCAGAGTATGGCGCCTAAAAGCAACCAAAGAATTCAACGAACTACTATTAAAGACCGACGTCCACTCGCCAGGCCCACTAAGAGCCAACGTCATGGCCCAAAACATGGACGAATTCTACCAAGAATTCAACATCACACCAGACGATGGCATGTGGTTGGATCCAGACAAGCGAGTTAATATCTGGTAGAAATAAGAATGTTGGAGTTTATCCATACTATATGAACCTATTTTGCCAAAAGGCAGTCAGATTTTAGCATCCAAAATATTTTTGTTTGATAAAAACTGACAATTTTGATATTTTCAATCAGAATCCTTAGCAATAATTCAACAGCGATGTAAAAAAGGACAAATGCAAAATCAGCATTTTCATGCTGACAATTGTATTTGTCCTTTTTCTGTTTTCCAGAGAAAAAAATAAAATTATTTACGCAAAGCATCCAAGTCAAACGGCATACACCGCAATAAGAACTTCCAAATAAACACATAAATAACAGCCAACAAAACTCCAACCAAGTTATCAAATATCCGGATAACAACGGCGGAGTTCCCAGCAAAAATAGTAAAAGCTAGTGCCAAAGCACCAAAGCAGTTGAAAACATTTTTAAATCGATAAGTTGCAGAAAGCCCTAAACAGATTCCACCAATGATACCTAGCCAGTCTTTAGGTATGAAGTTAACCAACACCATGAACAAAATAGAGCCAGCAATAACACCAATCATTCGATCGATTACGCGATTTTTGGAACTAGAGAAATCAAACGTCGAAATGATTGATGAAAAAGCAAAACCGACCCACATCGCGCGAGGCAAGTCCCAAACTTCACTCAATAAAATGATCAGACTAGTGCCGACTGCGTAGTAAGCTAGCCAAATATTACGCATTGATGCGATTCCTTTGTCAAATATCGATTGGGAGATCGAAACTTCCATGTCCTTATGGCGATGCTTTTGGAAAAAGATGACCGAGAAGAAAATGAAGCAACTTAGCAACAACCAAAAACGGGAGTTCAATTGGACTACGTTGAGTTTGGTGCTAGTTCCCAGCAAGAAGATGTACGAAAAAGAATATAACCCAGGATTACCCATTTTCGGGTCTTTTCCGGTCAAAAAGAGCAGCAATAATAAATTGAGCAAGTTGAGAATAAATTTCAAATAAAAATTCTCTAGCTCGAAAATCAGCGGTATTGAAAACAGTACGATAAAAATTATTCCTAGACTGACGATCGAATGGCTGATCTTATAACCAAAATGGACGAAACGCAAACTTAGCAACATGCAAAACAATATTACGGCTAGAAAAGAATTTTCCATTCCAAAACAGTAACCTATTGCCGAGATGAATCCAATTGCAAAGGTTACGATAAAAATGCTTCGTAAAAACATAATGAAGAATAACTTTTGACGCTCGTTTTTTGAAACAGAGTTGTGGATCTGTTTTTTTAATACGAACGGATCCAGTTGTAATTTCTGATAAAATGTCATGGTTCCTCCTTCAAAGCAGCATTGAGAAGTGTATAAAAAGGTAATCAAAAAGTCAATATGAAGCGATATCATTATCTTCATAATTACCGTTGCGACCGCACTAGATCCATACTATATTAGTATCAGTAGGTAAACGTTAGATTCAAAGAGGTATCAATATGGAGAACAAAGATGTGACATTATTCATTCAAGCTCTACGAGAGAAAGTTGTGCCAGCGACAGGATGTACAGAACCCGTAGCAGTCGCCTTAGCTGCTGCAACTAGTCGAAAATATTTAGCGGCAGATGAAGTGGTTGAACAAATAAGGGTATCAGTGTCTTTAAATATTTATAAAAATGCTTTAGCGGTCATCGTGCCAGGCACTGGTGAACCCGGTTTAGAAGTTGCTACGGCTGCTGGTTTCTTCGCTGGCGATCCAGATAAAGGACTAAAAGTCATTTCCGATATCGAGTCAACTGAGATTGAAGAAATCAAGAAATTAGCTGAATCTGGTAAGGTTAAGATAGAACTAGCTAAGGATTGTCCGGGGTTTTTCGTACAAGTCAAGGTTCAAACTTTACTAAATACGGTTACGACAAAAATAGTAGGTAGTCACACTAATATTGTTGAGATCATAAAAAATGACCAAGTTATCTTGAAGCAAGAAGAGCAACAAACTACAAAACAGTCAACGATTGACGATTGGATTCGTACTAAAAAATTACGCAATATTTGGGATTTTTCTCTTGAAGTGCCTTTAGAAAAAATTTCTTTTATCAAAAAAGCTGCCGAGCTCAATGTTACCTTGACTAATGAAGGGTTGAAAAATTTATATGGCCTTCAATCAGGTCGGAAACTACAGCAAGTGCTGTGTGAAGACACTCTCGATCACCAACTTTTGATTTATACTCAGGCAGCTGCTGATGCGCGAATGGGTGGTGCGATGATGCCCGCCATGACTAACTCTGGTTCGGGTAATCAAGGCATCACGGCTACGATTCCGGTCTATGTTGTCGCCCAACGGCAAAAAATCGAGCAGGAGAAATTTATTCGAGCTCTAGCGTTATCACATTTAGTGGCTATTTATATTCATTCGTTTTTGCCCGTTTTATCGGCTTTTTGCGCGGCTGATTCAGCAGCCATGGGCTCAGCAGTTGGTGTTTGTTACTTGCTCGACGAAAATTTTGAAGTTGCTCAAAAAGCCATTAATAATATGGCCGAAGATGCAGTTGGTATGATTTGCGATGGCGCCGGTTGTGCTTGTGCCTTAAAGGTCGGTAACGTTGTGTCATCAATGTATCGAGCCGTTAAGTTAGCACAACAAGGTGTTGAGATCCCCGTTAGTAATGGGATGATCAGTGAAGACATCGACCAAACGATTCGAAATATTGGCCAATTAGCATCGAAGGGGATGCGACAAACGGATCCAGAGATTTTGGATATCATGATTAATAATAAGTAGAAAAAAATTTAAACTTAAATAAAACACTTAATATTTCCATATTCTAGTAGGAAGATTAGGTGTTTTTCTATTCCAATATGTAATATATAACTAAAAAATCAGAATGTTACAATCTAAACGACGTTATAAAATTTTTCATTTAGTGTGCTATTCTGGATACATCAATTTGAGGAGGGAACAACGTGAAAAAAACTACCATAGCTTTATTTACGATGTTTTTAGCAGTATTAGTCCTTGCTGGCTGTTCAAGCAACAAGGACGATTCCGCTAGTAGCAAGACTTTGAAGTCTGGTGATCTTGCATCTACCACATACAAGAAATCACAATCCTACTACCGAAATGGCACGACATACAGTGGCAAAAAAATCAGCTTAGACTTTAAAAATGCCAAGTATGAAACTAGAACTATCAAATCTGGTAATAAGACGATCAAGTATCGTGCTTATGAAAATATAGTTTACGTAAGCAAGCCAGTCGATAAGAAGTATCAAAAGATGAACATTTATATTCCTGAAGCATACTTCAAGAATAAGAAGTTAAATGGATATACGAAGAAGACAGCACCAGTCTTCTTACCAAATTCAATTGGTGGATATATGCCGGGTGAACCAACAACTATTGGTGGTTCAACGACGACATCAACAGCTGCTGCGCCTGCAGCAACCTCATCATCAAGTTCTCCAGCAGCACCTGGTGCTGGTGGTACAGGAGTTTCTGCAACTGGTGGTGCTCCACAAGGACAAAACAGTGCTCCTGAAAAAGCTCTAAAAGAAGGTTATATCGTAGCAGCACCTGGTGCTAGAGGTAGAACTACAAAAGCAAACGGCAAGTATACCGGAAAAGCTCCAGCTGCGATCGTCGATCTAAAAGCCGCCGTTCGTTACTTGAAACTCAACTCTAAGAAGATCCCTGGTAATGAAAACAAGATCATCTCTGACGGTACAAGTGCCGGTGGTGCGATATCTGGATTGCTAGGTGCATCAGGTAATGCCAAAGATTACGCTCCATATCTAAAGGCCATCGGTGCTGCCGATACTTCAGATAATATTTTTGCATCAATGGACTTCTGTCCGATCATGAACTTAGAAAACGCTGATGCTGCCTACGAATGGCAATTTAACGGTATCAACGATTACGTCAACGGAATGCACATGCCTGGTGAAACTCCAGCAGCAACGACTTTGACTTCAGCACAAAAGAAGATCTCGAAGGATTTGAAGAAAGAATTCCCAGATTACGTCAATGGCTTGAAACTCAAAGACGATGACGGCAATACTTTGAAGATGAACTCTGACGGCTCAGGTTCATTCAACAACTTGATCAAACAAACAATCATCGATTCAGCTCAAACAGCTATCGACAATGGCAAGAACATTACTGAAAAGAAATATCCATTCTTGACCATCAAGAACAAGAAAGTAACTGATGTTAACTTGAAGAAGTATAACAAGGCCGTCGGCAGAATGAAACCAGCTCCTGCCTTTGATGGCGTCGACTTATCAAATGCTGAAAACCAAGAAATGGGAACAGCAACCGTCAATAAGAAACACTTTACTGACTACAGTCAAGAAAACAACACAGCTAAAAACAAGACATCCAAAGCAAGTTCAAGCATCATCAAAATGATGAACCCAATGGACTTCGTCGGCGAAAACAACGCTGATACAGCACAACACTGGTACATCAGATACGGTGAAAAAGATGCCAACACATCAATCGCCGTACCAACAATCTTCGCTCAAAAACTAAAGAACGAAAACAAAGACGTCAACTATCACCTTGAATGGGGCAAGGGACACGCCGGAGATTACAACTTGAACGAAATGTTCAAATGGATGAACAAAATCTCAAAATAAAGAGAGCGCAGCGAGGTTGGTCAGCTGCTGAGGATTAACGCGAGTGGTCGCACAAGGTGATGCGAAGCAGTGCCGCGACCACCCGTGTTAACCGGAGGCCGCTACCTCGCGGAGCTCGTTTCAAAATAGAGAGCGGAAGCGCACGGTCAGCTGCTGAGGATTTAGGGACTGTCAGCACCCAAGGTGCGGCGAAGCCGCGCCTGCTGACAGTTTCTAAACCGGAGGCCGCTGTGCGCTGGAGCTCGTTTCCACTATAAAACGGGCAACGTTTGGTTATTCAAATAATCCCGTTTGGCAATCTAAGTAAACGGGTTTGGTATAAAAATATCGTGGTTTGGTAATTAAAATACCAACATTTGAAACAAACATAACTAATACCGAATTTACAAACTCTGACACAAGTAAATCCAACAAAAAAACACCCCTGAAAAGGAAGAGCAAATTCTCGACCAACCTCAGGGGTGTTTTTAAATCCAAGCTAGATTTAAGATAACAGTTTTATCCTAATCGCATCAAAAAGGAGACAACAAAAATGAACCTATCCAACAAAAGAATACTAGTCGTAGGTGGCACTTCAGGTTTCGGACGCGAGGTTGCCATCCAATCGACGCAACAAGGAGCAGAAGTAGAGGTCATCGGTAGAAATCCCAAAAGAGTAGCTACTTTCAATAAAGAACACACTGACATTGAAGCAACTGTCTTAGATGCAACTAATTCAACGGATTTAAAAAATTATTTTGCATCAACTCAATCATTCGATCATATAATTTCCACATTGGGTGGAGCGATGGGAGGTGGATTCTTAGATAGTTCGCTTGAAAAAATTCGTCAAACTGTCGAAGATAAGTTTTTTGCCAATTTACAGCTCGCCCGGATCGCTCACAATTTTTTAAATAAAAAAGGGTCTCTGATTTTTACATCTGGTTCAGGTGGACACCCATATGACGCCTCTGGTGCGATTGTTGGTAATTCGGCGATTAACACCATGGTGGCCGGTTTAGCTGTTGAATTAGCGCCTGATTATCGGGTCAACGCAGTCTCACCGACTTGGACGCCGACTGGATTGTGGCGAGATATGTCAGAAACTGATGTCATGCAACAAGTAAAAAACTTTTCTCAAGGAGTTCCTTTAAAGCGAGTGGCGACGATCGAAGAGGTAGCTTCTGGATATGTGTATTTAATGCAAAATGATTTCGTAACTGGACAAATATTAAATATAGATGGAGGAATAGATTTAAATTAAATATTTTATTTAGATTTAAGCTTCAATTAAGGTTTAGCATTCATAATATTTATAACAAATGAAGGAGGAGTCATTAATGGTATTTTTTAATTCTTTAAGAGCTGGTATTAGTACTGGATTACGTACTGCTGAAAATGATATTGCTGCCATCGGACAATTCTTTGACAACGTTACTAGTTTTCGTTAGTAATAATTAATTTCTAGAAATGGTGCTGTTTTATTTGTTAATATTACCGAAGCTATTTTTGGATTTTTATATATAATATAAATATTTGCATTTAAGAAAATAAATGTTAGACTTTAAGTCAACTTCAAACAATTATGAATGAAAAGGAAGATTTTATGACGACAGATACGATGAATGGAACTGAACAACACTACCGCATTGGTGATTTCGCAGAAATGACCGGGTTGACCAGTCCAACACTTCGTTACTATGAAAAAGAAGGTTTGGTTAAGCCACACCGATCAGAAAATGGGCTTCGGTATTATACTGATGCTGATGTTAACTGGATTAAGTTTTTGCTACATCTGAAGAGTACTGGGATGTCTATTGATCAGCTTAAGAAGTATGTTCAGTGGCGTGCTGAAGGCGATGCTACTATTCCTAAGCGACTTGATTTGTTGAAGTCGGTTCGGGAAGATTTTATGAAGAAGATGGACGATCTTGATCATAGTTTGACTATTTTGAATGATAAGATCGATTGGTATTCTGGGAAGACTGATGGTCGGATTTCTGATTCTGAAGGTTTTGCTGAGTATTTGGAAAATATGAATCATGCTGAGTAAGGTTTCTTATGGGAGCCTTATTTTTTTTGCTGTTAAAGATGTAAGTGAGCTATGGCAGACAGAGGCGTTTTATTTTGCTGGATTAGTGTTAGTTTGTTTGGTTAGCTGGGATGGAGGTAGTATTTTGGTTGCTACGTTCAATGCCGACTCCGGGGCCCGGGGATACAGACCTCAGTACCCAAATTTCTCTTGGCGACGAAGGAGCTTAGAGAAAGACCGAGTTTTGAGATGCCTGGTGGTCTTCCAGGTAGCTCAAAATCGCGTCGGGTACGTTCCAGCGTCTGTATCCCCGGGCCCCTCCGTCTAAATAGTGACAATATCCCCCCTTGGGGTGAGTTTTACCGATTTATTTTGTACAAATTGGCAATGTTTGCGCGTCCTATTTCCCACATGTCTATCTCAGGATTTATCTATTCTGGTGGGGAGTAGGGGCTTCCTTTTCTTGTTTGAATATATTCTCTTTCTAGATCACTGACTTTTTTCTCGGTTCGCGGGACTTTGCTCCGCTCATTTTTGTTTCCTGACTTACATTGCTGTTGTTGATTTTCATGTTTTGTTGGTTAGATAAGAGTTGATATTCTTTTTGTTCTCTTGCCTTCGCTTCTTGCTTGCGTGCTCGATACTCTCGCACTCTCGCCTTGAGGGACAGTCTCGCTTCGAATGGTCGTTTTTTTGAAAAAATTCACTTATTCTCTTGACTTGAAGTGTACTTTAAGGTGTTTACTTTAGTCATTAATTAATGGAGGTAATGTTTATGGCTAAAAAACAAACTGCTGGGCGCGATAATTTGGGTGAATTTGCTCCTCAATTTGCTGCCTTGAATGATGATGTTTTATTTGGTGAAGTTTGGGATAAGGAAAATGAGTTGTCGGCTCATGATCGTTCTTTTATCACTATTGCTAGCATTATTTCTGCTGGTAATACTGAACAATTAGATGCTCATTTGAAGATCGGTAAGCAGAATGGGATTTCTAAGGAAGAGATTGTGGCTGAGATTACTCACTTGGCTTTTTATGCTGGCTGGCCTAAGGCTTGGTCTGCTTTTAATCGTGCTAAAGAAATCTGGACGGAGGAATAATTTATGGCTAAATTTGAAGAATTGAAAAATGATGGGGTTTTTCCTGTTGGTGAGAAGAATGATGCTTATGCTCAATATTTTATCGGTCAGAGCTATTTGCAAGGGTTAGTTAGTCCTGAGGATAATATTGATTTTGGTATCGGTAATGTTACTTTTGAACCTGGGTGCCGTAATGATTGGCATATTCATCATGATGGGTTCCAAATTTTGTTGGTTACTGGTGGCGAAGGCTGGTATCAAGAGTGGGGCAAATCTGCTCAGCTTTTGAAAAAAGGTGACGTTGTGGTAATCAAGGAAGGTGTTAAGCATTGGCATGGTGCTACTGCTGACAGCTGGTTTTCTCACGTTGCTATTACTAAGGGTACTTCTGAATGGCTTGAAAAGGTTACTGATGCAGAGTATGCCAAATTAGGATAGTGTGATATTAATAATAAAATATAATATATAAATGTATGTAGTCAGGCATAGATACGACTTACTTTGTTGCAGCATCGACCAATAATAATGATGTTCTATTTAATTGACATTGGGTAAAAAGGTGTATTAAATAAAGTAGCAGACGTAATGCCTGACTTTATTTTTTGGGAAAAATGATATCTTATTGTTCGATTAAGTATATTTTTTAAAAAATTATTTTCTTAAAATATTTTCATGCAATATTTTTCTTATCAACTTTTTCCTAAAGGTCACGTTAATCGTCTAAATTTAATTCGCGAGGCTAAAAAATGAAGATTTTGAGTTTTATTCCACTCACGGATTCACAACAACGTGAGATCAGGGAATTATCTGATGATATTACTTTGGAAGTAGTTTCGCCTGAAAAAGCTACTAAGGAAGATCTGACTGAGGTCGACGCTATTTATGGCTGGTCGAATCGGTTGGAGGACCATGCGGTCGCTAATGGTCATTTGAAATGGATCCAAACTATTCGTGCTGGCGTTGATGCGTTGCCACTGGATGACCTTCGCAAGGAACATATCGTGGTTACTAGTGGATCGGGTGCCAATGCAATCAATATCGCCGAGCAAACTTTGGCTTACATGTTGATGTTCGTCCGTAAACTGCACTTGTCGATGCGCGATCAAGATAATGATCTTTGGAAATTGGACGAGCCTTATGATGAGGTCTTTAACAAAACAGTTGTAATGGTCGGTGCTGGAAATATCGGTACGGTCCTTGGTAAGTATTGCAAAGCTTTAGGAATGAAGACGATCGGTATGCGTCGGACGGCTAAACCGACTGAGAACATGGACGAAATGATGTCGATGGATAAATTGGACGAAGCCGTCGCTAAAGTTGATTTTATCGTGAATATTTTGCCTGATACTAAAGCTACTGAAAATATGTTCAATAAAGACGTTTTTGAAAAGATGAATCCTAATGGTATTTATATCAACATCGGACGTGGTAAGACGACCGATACTTCTGATCTGATCAAGGCCTTGGAAACGAAACAAATCGCTGGAGCTGCTTTGGACGTCTTTAATCCCGAGCCGCTGCCTGATGACAATCCTTTGTGGGATATGAAAAATGTTATTGTGACGCCTCACAATGCTGGTCGTAGTCCACATTATGAAGAGAGAGCTTTCCGTATTTTTAAGAAGAATTTGAAGTCGATGCTCGAGAATGGCGAAGTGATCGAAAATGTTATCGACTTGCAGCAAGGTTATTAGTCAAAAGCTGTAAATAGTAAATATTACTAATCTGTTGTACAATTTAATAAATTGCGTTTAAAGGTGCAATGTTGGTTGCGCCTTTTTGCGTGCTTGTTTTTAAGGAGTGTTCACATGGTTAAGACTGAAAAAGCATATGATCAAGCGATCGAGCTGTTGAAAAATGATAATGTTCGTATTACTAAGCAACGGACTCGGATGTTGGATTATTTGTTTAATAAGCGTGATTTTTATGTTCCTATTACGGAGATCGATCATCAGTTGCGAAAAGAGTTTAATCGGATGAGTTATGAGACGGTTTATCGTAATGTTGAGATGTTGGAAGAGTTGCATGTTGTGGAGACCCGGATGTTTAATAATGGGATGAGGGCTAAGTATCAGTGTGATTTTGATAATGTTGATCATAGTCATTTTATTTGTGAGAATTGTGGTCGGGTTGTGGAGCTGGATAAGCCTGATATGGGGTCGGTTCGTGATAAGCTGCCTGGTTTTGAGATCGATTCGCAGCATTATGAGGTTATTGGGCTTTGCGATGCTTGTGTTAAAGATGTGAGAGAGTAACGCAGACAGAAGCATTTTACTTTGCTGGAGGCTGTTAGTTTGTTTGGTTAGCTGGGTGTTGAGGTGGTATTTTGGTTGCTACGTTCAATGCCGACTCCGGGGCCCGGGGATACAGCCACTGGAACGCTGCCGACGTCGATTTGAGCTTATTCGGGAAGTTCGCCCGAACAATCTCAAATACGAGTCTTCCTCTAAGCTCCTTCGTCGCCAAGAGGAATTTGGCGGCTGAGGGCTGTATCCCCGGGCCCCTCCGTCTAGATAGTGACATAATCCCCCCCTTTTGTTGAGATTTACCGATTTATTTTGTACAAATTGGCACTTTTTGCTCGTTCTATTTCTCACATGTCTATCTCAGGCTTTATCTATTATGGTGGGGAGTAGGAGCTTCATTGTCTTTTTTGTAATACTTTCTCTGTCTTGACCACTTATTCTTTTCTCGGTTCGCGGGACTTTGCTCCGCTCATTCTTGATTCCTGACTTACATTGCTTTTGCTACCTTTCTTTTAAATGTTTTGTTAGATAAGATTAAATACTTTTATTCTTCTTTTACTTTCGCTTCTTGCTCGCGTGCTCATTCCTCGCACTCTTGCCTTATTACTTTTTTATCTTATGTTTTCTTATTAGCGCGCTTTCGGATTCTTTTGGGTCCCTTGCGCTTTTTTTATACCTAATTTTCCTGGTATATTCATGATATATGATCTATTATCTAGTTGAATTATTATTTGTTTTTAACGTTGTTCTGTGGGGGGGCTTTATGGATGCGAAGGGGATTATTCACGGCGTTGATGGTGATATTGAGATTTACGGTTCTCGTTTGATTTGTGTGAAGCGGTGGTTCGATTGGCATCAAATGCGTTTTTGCAGGGCTTCTAAAGTGTTTGAATATTCAGAAATTAGGCAAATTTGCTTGTTGATGCCGACTGCTTTTTCCCGTGGATGTATTGAAGTGATTACTGATTTGGAGCAGGGCATTTTTGATCGTGGTATTTTGGCTTTTCGTGATTCTACAGCTGATAATGTGATTACTATATTTGGCTATACGAAATCTCAGAGAGAAAATGTGCGTAGATTGTATCACTTGATTCTTGACTTGAAATCTGATTATGAATCGTCGGTTAAGAAGCAAATGGATATTGATGGGAAGATGTCTGATTCATTGCACCCTGACCGGTGGATTGAGCCCATTTCTTTAGTTGGTGTTAAAAGTGGTAAGGCAAATGATTCTTGCTTTGAGAATATTAACCAGCGAGTAACTCCTATTTCGGCATCGTATACGCCCAATTCTGGTGAAAAAGGTATTTATTCCAAATTTTCAAAAAGTCAGTTGACTCCCTTTGCGGTTTTTTCGTCCAAAGTTGTTGGTGTCAGTTATTATCAAGAAAATTTTGAAAAGTTAATTAGGGCTTTAAAAGCTACTAATCTGATTGAGCAAAATGTTCGATATTATGATTCAGGGGTGAGGAGATATTATTCTGGATCTAGGATTTACGAATTTAATTTGCATCAAGATTTTGGAAATATGGTTTTAGAACATGAACCCGATAATCCTCATGATGCTAATGCCATTAAAGTGATGATATATGCCGACAATGATCGTGCATATTTTATTGGCTATATTCCGCGAGATTTAACCCATATCGTTGCACCGATCATTGATGATCCTGACTTTGCTCGTAAGTACTATACTCATTACTTTATCGGTGGAGGCAATTATAAGCGCTTGGGTTTCGGAGATAGGGCAACTGGCCCAATTTATCGTCGCCATATCAATTATTTTGCACATCTAGAAATCATTAAATATTAGTACAAAAAAACATCTCTATTGTCAATTTTTAACAATAGAGATGTTTTTTATTTTGCAAATTTATCCAAAATGTCATTCATGTACTTATAATATCCCACGCTTCTTGGTAGGGTTTCGGTTAAGCTGATGATTTTGACATTGTTTTCTTTGGCGGTTTTGACTAATTTTTTGATTACGCCACTGGTGACTTGTTTATTGACCACTAGATAGTCGACTTTGTGGTTTTTTAAGCCAGTCTGGATCTCTTGGACGTCTTTGATCGATGGATCGGTTCCGTCTTCGATGGCTTTAGCAAAGTGGTTATCTTGAACGGAGATGCCTAGATCTTTCAACAAATAGTCGGGGAGTGGCTCAGTCACGTAAGCTTTTTGGCCGTTGGTCGTTTGTTTGATTTGATGTTCTTTGTCGATCAGCTTATCCAGCTTTTTGCTGTATGCTTGGTAGTTTTTCTTATAAGTTTTTTTGTTGAGTTTATCCATCTCAGAGGCTCGTTGGTAAACGGTCTTGGAAAGCTTCTTGACATTTTCAACGCTGAACCACAAATGTTCGTTAGTTCCGTCTTTTTCGTGAAGAACGTCTTCGCCTAGACTAAGTTTGCTATCTTGCATATTATTTGCTTCAACAATATCGTTGACCCAGTCGTCGTAGCCTAAACCATTGGCCACAACAAGCGGAGTACCAGCAATTTGTTTAGAAACCTTGGTAGTTGGCTTGTAATCGTGAGGATCGACCGCAGTCGACTTAATAATCGGTTCCACCTCGTATTTATTCCCAACAATAGCCTTGACCGGTTCATAGTAAGTATTAGTAGTAGTCATAATCTTCTTCTCAGTCGAAGTTCGGTTGCAACCGACTAATAAAAATACTGCTAAAAACAAAACTCCAAATAAATATTTCTTCCTCTTCATAAAAATCCCATCCTCAAAAAAATCTATCTCTAATTATATAACTATTTTGCCACCTTATTAATTTGTGCCCGCTTGAATTCTTTGATCAACTTAAGAGCACGACGCCGAGTCTTCTTATTAGAACTAGCAATCCGACACCCAGCACTAGCCAAATCAGTCTTTTCAGCCATAAAAATCCCTCACTTCTGTAAATAGTAATTGTTACGATTAAGAGTATACAGATTCCAAGAATAAAAGACAAATGATTTTTTGGAAGTTAGAAGAATCAATAAATTATTTGTCCTTGGTTTTACTAATTCAGAAAAAAATTGAGATAGACAAGTGAAAGTCAGGGAACACCAAAAAGAGCCGATTTGATCAAAAGAAATAGGGAGCAGACCACACCAAGAAAATATCGATGACCAACTTAGGTGGAGGGGCGGGGCGCTATATGGGTTCAGTAGCCAAATTCCTCTTGGCGACGAAGGAGCTTAGAGGAAGACTCGTATTTGAAATTCCCGGGTGATCTTCCCGGGTAGTTCAAATCGATGTCGGCTACGTTCCAATCCCATATAGCGCCCCGCCCCGGAACCGGCATTGAACGTACAACCAAACAACCCACACTCAACCTAGTATTATTTTTGTAATATTACAAAATAGTTAATCAACAAATATTTAAGCCTTTTTTAAGCTACCAAAGCGAAGATATAACACGTAAAGGAGGTAGCTAATATGATTATTCTTAATTCTTTAAGATCAGCCATTGGCGCTGGTATTGGTACAGTTGGTAACGACATTAATGCTGTTGGTAACTTCTTCGACCAAGTAACAAGCTACAGATAAAAAATGGCGACATGCCACTGAAACGAATACCAAGTCAAGGAGGTGCTAAAGAATATGATTATTCTTAATTCATTACGCGCTGGTATCAGTACAGGAATCCACACGGCCGGAAACATTGTCGATGCAGCTGGCAATTTCTTCGATCAAGTAACAAGATTCTAATTAATTTAAAGCGACTATAAAAAATTACAAGAGGTAAATAACTATGATCATTTTAAACTCATTACGTGCAGGTATCAGTACAGGAATCCATACAGCTGGAAACATCGTTGATGCAGCTGGTAATTTCTTTGACCAAGTAACAAGATTCTAATTATAAAAACAAAAAATAATTTTTTACGGAGGTAACATCCATGATTTTATTAAACTCATTACGCGCAGGTATCAGTACAGGAATCCATACAGCCGGAAACATCGTCGGTGCTGTTGGTAATTTCTTCGATCAAGTAACAACATTTTAATTAAAACAATTTAAATAAAAATATTTTTTATTAAATACAGTGGATCACTGATCCATCCATTTTTCCCTAAACCCAAATAACAAAACAATGATCTAAAGGAGCAAATTATTATGAACAATTTTCCAAATGAATTTCACGAAGCAGTACAAAAGGTAGCAGCACCACAACCAATGGCTCAACCAGAACCAGTCAAACCATTGTGGGACAAGCTTTTGAAACCAATGCCTCGTTAATAATTATGGAGAGTAGCTTAAGCTACTCTTTTTTTGTGTTCTATTTTAATCAAAAAATGACCATATCCATCCGTTATATAACGCACATCATGAAGTGCATAGACCAATTGATAATTGATTTATCAAATGTTATATAAAAAGTGTATCAATTTTCAAATATTTACTATAAATACGTGTAAAATAAGCAGTTTTTCATAAATCATTTTATTTTCATTTCTCCTCATGATATTTATAATAGAAATGTATTCATGTGTTAAGAACTGTATTTGAACAACATTTATAGATATCCTCTATACAAAAACCTGAAAATAATTAAATCGTAAATTGATGATTTTTGAAAAATTTTTTCAGCAAATCTTTTAAAAAATACAATTTACATGTCAAATATAGTCTTAGCACATCTTATATGACGCATTTGCGCGCCAGCTATTGAGGTAATGTTTTCTTGATAATACAATTTAATAGTCAAGTTTATATTTGGTAAAGAATGTTCGCAAAAAATTAATAAAAGCGGAGTGATAAGATTGTTGACGAATTCCGGACTAGTGTCATACCTTGTTGTTCATAAGATCAGACAAAAGACAATCGCGGATGCCTTGGACGTTTCAGTTTCAACCGTATACCGCAAGATTAAGGGACTAGGATTTACTCAACAAGAGGTGTTTTTGTTGAACCAGAAATTGGAAATACCTGTCCACACATTCTATGATGAGATCATCGAAATAAGCGAACACGAATAATCGGTTTGTTTAAGGGTGTTTTTGCATGATTTTAGTGTTCTGAGGGAGGATACTTGGTCAAAATAAAAGCAGTTTCAATCTCAAAGGCAGCACGCCTTTGAGATTTTTTTTAACCCTTATGTTTCTCAAAGATTCATGTACTTGCCCCTCTTTTGTTTTTGCATTTGTTTTACCATTTTTACTATTCTGGAGCATAGAGAGATAGACAAGTGCAGAATAGGGCAGCAAGACAAGCCAACTTAATCCATAAAAATCGGAAAAACTCCAAAAAAAAGAGCTGGTTGAACACCAACCTAGGTGGAGGGGCGGGGCGCTATATGGGTTCAGTAGCCAAATTCCTCTTGGCGACGAAGGAGCTTAGAGGAAGACTCGTATTTGAAATGCCCGGGTGATCTTCCCGGGTAGTTCAAATCGATGTCGTGAGGCAGATTTTTCAACCGGACAGTTTAAATATAATAATTTATTAAGCAGCCATTTCTGACTTTTCTTTCATTTCT
>NZ_RHNT01000038.1 GCF_003946325.1 Companilactobacillus furfuricola
GACCTTAGCGAAATGGCCAGTTTCCTCTACGGCATCAAGTGCCAATTTCACTTACGGCGTACATCTCACATTCACCTTATCAAAAAAAGGTGAGTAAATTAATTCTCCGTCAAGAATTAACTTACTCACCTATCTTAACCTGTTTCCTCTTGGCGACGAAGGAGCTTAGAGGAAGGTGCAGTTTTGAAACAAGCGAGCGCCCTTTGCTCGATTGGTTCAAAATGTGCCCACCACGTTCCCGACCTTAGTTGTTCGGTGGCGTAGCCACCACCATAACCGGTTGCGCAAGTGCGTTAGCACTTACGTTCCTTTAACGTATCCCCGGGCCCCGGAGTCGGCATTGAACGTACCAACCAAAATACTACCTCCATCCCAGCAAACCAAACAAACTAACAAAACGTGCCCCAAGCAAAACTCCTCTGTCTGCCATAGCTCTCTTACATTTTTATAAAAAAAGGAGGCCCCTCATCCGAGGAACCTCAAAAAACAATCCTAACCCTTAATAAACCCAAAATAAGCAATAACAATAAGAGCAAGAACAATCCGATACCAACCAAAAGCCTTAAAATCATTCTTCTTAATATAGTTCAACAAGAACTTAATAGAAGCATAGGCTACAATAAACGAAACCACGACACCAACAAGCAAAATAATCACCTGGTCGCCAGTAAATCCAAGTCCCTTATGGAAATAAGATCCAATCCGCAAAAGACTAGCACCGAACATAGTAGGAATAGCCAGGAAGAAAGAAAACTCCGTAGCGACAAACCGTGAAGTTCCGATCGAAATACCACCAAGGATAGTAGCACCAGAACGAGAAGTACCAGGAATCAAAGATAAAACCTGAAACAACCCAATACCAAGTGCAGTCATATAAGACAAATCGTTCAGGTCATTGACCTTAGATTGCTTACCATTAAAGTAATTTTCAACCACGATGAATAAAATACCGTAAATCAATAATGTAGCTGAAATAACTTGCCAACTAGTTAAATTTTGTTCCATCCAATCATTCAAAGGCAAACCAATTACGGCTGCAGGAATGATAGCAACAATAACTTTAAACCAAATTTGCCAAGTTTGATTCTTTTCTTTTTTGGTCTTCTTTGGTGAAAATGGGTTTAATTTATTAAAGTAAATCAAAATTACCGCCAAAATTGCACCAAACTGAATCACTACCATGAACATATCAATAAAGGCTTTGGATTCGTTAAGTTTAACGAATTCGTTTGCTAAATATAAATGCCCCGTTGAACTGATCGGTAGGAATTCCGTAAATCCTTCGACAATGCCGAGGATGATGGTCTTTATAATTTCAATGAGCATGTTCCAATTCTCCTAAATTATTTAAAGCTAGATAAAGTGTACACATACACACTCAGGAATGCCAATATTATCTTGAATAATTGTTAAGATTCCTTTGTTAGGATTGCGTTTGAAAAGTGTCAAGTTATCAGAGTCTTGATTAGCTACCAAGACATATTTTTCAGATGGATCGATTTCAAAATCACGTGGACCTTTACCTTTGACCTTAGTCGTTCCTAAGGACTTTAAGCGATCGCCGTTTTCTTCAATAGCAAAAGTAGCGATCGTATCTGCACCACGAGTGGAAACGTATAAGAATTTAGCATCTTTCGTGATCCGAATAGCTGCAGTTGTATTCTTTTGTTCATCCTTTGCAGCCGAAGCTTCATCAACTAAATTGAAAAATGAATTTTCACTGTCATATTTCAATACCAGCACCTTTGAAGATAATTCACAGGCCACATAAATGAATGGTTTACTAGGATGAAAGACTAGATGACGAGGTGCATATCCTGCTGGAGCAATGTATTCTGTCAGTTGCTTAGGTGCGCTTGGATCAGAGATGTCGTACAAATAGATGCGGTCAGTTCCGTAATCGCAAATGATCAATTTGCCATCAGGCGTCAATGCACTGTAGTGAGGCTTTGATTGATCTTGTTCAGGGCGAGGACCGCTCCCTTCAAAGTCGATCGTTGATAACAATTGAAGCTTGTTGTCATCAGTGATCTTATGAATGGTTACTTTACTCAAGTGGAAGTAGGCGCTGAACACTAAATTATTACTTTTATCTAATTTGATATAAGAAGGGGAGTTTTCCTCTGAGAAATCTTGATCTAATAATTTAGGTTCATCATTTGAAACGTCGTATAAAACGATCCCACCGCCATTTTCACTTTTCGCGACAGCAACCATTTTTAAATCGTTAGTTACATCCAAATAAGTTGGATCCTTTAATTCTAAAATCAATTTTGGCTCTTTTAATTCACCAGTTTCGGTATCTAATTGTGAACGATAGACGCCTTTACCAGTTTTTCGTGTGTAGCCACTTAATAAGACATTTTCTAACATCAAATTACCTCCAAACATGTATACTATACAGTATACTGGTAAACGTAAAATAATTATATGGGGGCCATCCATGAAAGATTCGCAAAAAGAAAAAAGTTGGTTTTATCGCTGGTTTTTGAATAACCAAGCAACGGTTTTACTGATTAATATTTTAATTGTATTTTTGATCATCTTTCTATTTTCGAAAGTCAGCTTCGTTTTCCAACCAGTCGGACAAATTCTTGGAATAACATTGCCACCTGTAATTTTGGCACTGATCTTGTACTATTTAATAAATCCCTTGATCAATGTGTTAGAAAGAAAATTCCACGTAAATCGTATTTTATCGATCTCGGTCGTTTTTATTATCATCGCTGCTTTGATCGTCTGGGGGATCATGTCGTTGATCCCATTGGTCCAAAGTCAGATCGATTCTTTGATCAAGAACTGGCCTAGTTATTGGGATTCAATGAATAAAGGAATCCAACATTTGTTCTCTGACCCCAAGATGCATGCAGTTCAAGAACGTTTAGTCAATATGGACAAGAACATTAGCCGTAGTTTTGAAAAGTCGATGGATTCAATCGTTCCACAAACTTTTAGTAACATCGGCTCAGTCTTCAGTGTCGTGACGAATGTAGTAATGATACTTTTGACAGCACCATTTATTTTGTTTTTCATGCTCAAAGACGAAAAGAAGTTTAAACAGTCGGTCGTTAGGTTCGTACCTGATCGTTTAAAGAAATCTACTGCTGATCTGCTTTCTGAGATCAGCCAATCGCTTAGTTCATACATTACCGGACAGTTGACTGTCGCCTTTTGGGTAGCAGTGATGTTCTTTGTTGGGTATCTTATTATCGGTCAAAGATATGCTTTAGTCTTAGGTATCGTTGCTGGTATTTTGAATTTGATACCTTATGTTGGTTCGACCTTAGCCTTGTTGCCATCGCTAGTTATTGCTGCTTTTATTGCTCCCTCGATGGTCCTAAAAGTCATCATCGTCTTTTTAGTCGAGCAAACGATCGAAACCCGTGTGATCTCACCGATCATCGTTGGTAATAAGATGCAAATGCATCCTGTCACGACTATTTTGGTCTTATTAGTTTCGGCAGGGATGTATGGATTAGTCGGGATGATCGCCGGAATTCCAATTTTTGCCATTTTAAAGATAATTTGTACTCGGATTTTTAATTGGTTCAAGAAGAATTCAAACTGGTATACCGATGAAGAAATTGAAGCAGATAAGCCTGATGATGGTAAGGGAGTCACCCCTACACCACTTGCGAACGCTACAAAAAATTCAAAAAAAGATAACAATTAATTCATAAATGTATTGAATGGGCGGAATCTATGTCATATAATAGTTCTAGACTTTTTCGTTATGTGTTTTTATCAGAAGTTGATTTTGATAAAAGCATGTAATCAGATGAGTTTCATAACGCACGCCCTTGCTGTGGTCTTCACCGAGGGGATGCGTTTTTTTATTTTAAGTAGAAAAACATGACAAATCATATAGCACTTTTTGAACCATTAATGCCTGCAAACACAGGTAATATTGCCCGTACTTGTGCGGGAACTAATACTAAATTGCACTTGATCAGGCCGCTAGGATTTAGTACCGATGATGCACATATGAAACGTGCTGGACTAGATTATTGGGACAAAGTGGATATTACTTACCACGATGATTTGGATGATTTTTTAAATAGTATCCCTGATGATAAATACTTATATTTGATCACCAAGTTCTCCAACAAGGTCTACAGTGATCAAGATTTTAGCGATACGTCACTCGATCATTATTTCTTGTTTGGTAAGGAAACGACAGGATTGCCAGAGAAATTTATGCGTGAAAATCCAGAGAAATGTTTACGTATCCCAATGAGTGATAATATTCGTGCTTTAAATTTAGCTAATACTTGTGCTTTAGTCATTTATGAAGCAGTTAGACAACAACATTTTGCTGGTTTAGAATTAAGTCATCACTACGAGCATGACAAATTAGATTAGGAGACTTTTTAATGAAAACAAGAAAAGGACCTGTTTCAGTTCAATCGTTTCATTATGACATTGCTAACCCTCAAGATGAGATCAAACAAGATTTACAGATCTCGATCGATCATCCTGACCTTCAAGATGAAAAAGGACAACCAATGGATGAATCTGATGGGAAGATCTACCAAGTAGTAGTTCCTTTCGAGATCCATCCACAAGGAGCACCTTTCAAAGTTTCTGGCTTGATCGGCCAAGTAATGCAATTGCTTGATTTTCATGGCGACCCTGAGGACTTAAAGGATAAAGAAGTTCAACAGATCTCTCGCGAAGTAGTTGAATACATCGAGACTTTGACCTATCAAGTTACAGCAGTGACCTTGAACAAGGGAATTTCCTTGAATTTCTCAGCTCAGGATTCAGTCGAGCCAAATGAGGCAGTTAAGAAATTACGTGAAAATAAAAATAAGAAAGATTAAAAAAACGCAGAGATGCGCTTTTTTTGTATCGAAAAACTGTATAATTTTTTAAGATGAAATGTTTAGAGTGAGGTATTTATGGCTAGAAGAAAGTCGACAACGACGCCTAAAAAGAGTCCACGTAAAAACACTAAAAAGAAAAGCGTAGATAATGTTCGTCTGGCCAAATCTTTGATTGGCCTAGGTTTGATTGTTTTTTCTATTTTAGGTTTATTTAAATTGGGGATCGTCGGTAAATTTTACGATAATTTATATCGGATCATTGTTGGAGATAGTTACCAATTTTTACTCCTGATCAGTATTTTTGCAGGAGCCTTTTTGATTGCTACCGGACAATTGCCCAAGATGAATCCTAAACGAAATTTTGGTTTTGTTTTTACATACATGGGGGCTTTGGTAGTCCTACACAAGATCATGTTTTCAAAGTTGGACCTATATCATAATTATAATTTAGTTACTTGGAATACTATTAGCGCCGACATGGCCAATTCCAGTGTCGATCATTCGGTCGGAGGTGGGATGATCGGTTCATACTTGTATAGTATTTGCATGCCATTATTTTCCAATTGGGGAACTAATTTAGTGGCGTTTTTGTTGATATTTATTGGTATTTTGATGTTATTCAATGTATCCATGCAACAAGTCTCAGATGCTATGAAGAGCTTTTTAAAACTTTCCAGAAGTGGCTTACTCAGCATCAAAGAAGCTTTTTCTGGTCAATATGAGAATTATGTCGAAAAGAAAAATGATCCGGAAAAGCCTAAGAAGTCTCGACGCGAGAAAAAAATCGAACGTGAAGATGATAAATATCAAGATGTTAATTCTTTTGCTCGTGATAAAAAAGAACCTGATCCAGAACCAAAACGAGATGAGGATACTGGTTTTACTATCGATATGCCAAATAGTCAGAGTCAAAAGACTCCAGAACCCACACCAGAGGCTTCGACAGGAACGGCCCAGATCATGTCCAAGCCATATGGGATCGACGGTTCGACCGATAAGGATCTGCCTACTCCGCATGCAGGTAGTGAACATCACAGCGTGTCGGACGATGATTATCAATTACCTTCTGCAGACTTATTAAAACAAGTTCCGCAAGTGGATCAAAGTGGCGAAGTTAAATTGATCGATGAGAACAAAGATAAGCTCAAGCAAACTTTCAAGAGTTTCGGAGTCGATGTCGATGTTAAAAAAGCTAGTTTAGGACCAACTATTACCAAATACGAGGTTCAACCGGCTATTGGTGTTAAAGTTAGTAAGATCGTCAATTTAGCCGATGATTTAGCTTTAGCTTTAGCCGCAAAAGATATTCGTATTGAAGCACCGATCCCAGGTAAATCGTTTGTGGGGATCGAGGTTCCTAACAAGACTGTTTCGTCGGTTTCTTTTAGAGATATCACGGAGCATCAAAAAGAAAATAAATCACCATTAGTTGTGCCTTTGGGGAAAGATGTTTCTGGAAATATTATCGAAGCAGATATTACCAAAATGCCCCATTTATTGATCGCTGGTTCGACTGGTAGTGGTAAATCTGTTGCCATCAATACTATCATCACTGGTATTTTGATGAAGGCTAAGCCCAATGAAGTTAAATTGATCTTGATCGATCCGAAGATGGTCGAGCTAAACGTTTATAACGGTATCCCGCATTTATTGATCCCAGTAGTTACCGATGCCAGAAGAGCAGCAGGGGCTTTGCAAAAAGCGGTTACTGAAATGGAACGGCGTTACAAGCTATTTGCTGAGACTAATCACCGTAATATTGGTGAATATAACGATGAAGTTGATGAATTCAATAAGACAGCCCCTGATGATCAAAAGATGGAACGATTGCCATTTATTGTAGTTATTGTCGATGAGCTATCTGATTTGATGATGGTCGCTGGACATGAAGTTGAAGCTGCCATCGTTCGTTTAGCACAAATGGCTCGGGCTGCTGGATTGCACATTATCATTGCTACACAGCGTCCATCAGTTGATGTTATTACTGGTTTGATCAAAGCTAATATCCCATCAAGAATTGCTTTTGCTGTTTCCAGTGGTGTCGATTCAAGAACTATCTTGGATGCAGTTGGTGCTGAAAAACTACTGGGACGAGGAGACATGCTCTTTCAACCAATTGGAAAGAGTAAACCAGTTCGTCTTCAAGGTGCTTTTATTTCTGAAGAGGAAGTGGAGAATGTCGTTAACTTCGTCAGCTCGCAACAACAAGCAGAGTATGATCAAGACATGATCCCAACAGATGTCTCTGAAGAAGACGGTAAAGGCGATGGTGAAAAGCCAAATGATGAGTATTGGGATGATGCGGTTGATTTGATTGTTCAACAACAGTCTGCTAGTGTCTCAATGTTGCAAAGAAGATTTGCTATAGGGTACAACCGTGCCGCCAGGATCGTTGATCAAATGGAAGAAAAAGGCATCGTCGGACCTCCTGAAGGCAGCAAACCAAGGAAAGTCTTATTAACTCCAGAACAGCTAGAAACTATTCGGAAAAAACAGGTGAAAAATTGAGAGAAGTTTTAGCAAAAAATGTCGTATTAAACGTCAAACCATTGACGCAATTTAGAACAATCAAGATTCAAATCGATTTTTTACGTCCGATCAACAAAGATGAATCGACGAAAAGACGATTATTAGCCAACGTTTTGAGTAATTCAACTGAGAAGTATCCCAGTTTTAAAGCGATCAATGATCGTGAAATGGAATTATATGGTGCCGAGGTCAACGCCTACACTAGATCACTGCTCAATTTTAATGATTTAGGATTTAGCGTTGAATTTGCTGATCCAAGTTTTTTGATCGGTGACACGAAGCAAATTGAGAATAATCTGGATCTTTTAGGAGAAATTATTTTTCAGCCTAATTTAGCTGGAGATGATGAATTTGATAACACAGCCTTTGATGTTGAGAAACGGAATATGTTGTCTAATTTGCAAGCGATCCAAGACAATCAAGATCTTGTGAGCATGTTAGAATTATCCAAGCTGATCCATCAAGATGAGCCGAATAAGCTCGTGCCAATTTTCGGTGATGAAAGTCAATTACGTGCCTTAACTAATGCGGAACTGTTGGATTATTACCAAGATGCCATCAACAATGATTTTGTTTTGATCAATGTTGTGGGAAATGTTGACCCTGAAAATTTTGCACAATTAGTTAAGCAAAAATTTTCTGGAAAATTATTACAACAAGAACGTAATGATATCGAGATCAAATTTGAGTCATTCGATAAATTGATCAAAGATCCATCTCATGGTCAAGATCACAAGAAAGTCAATCAAAGTCGCTTGGCTATTGGCTATTACGTGAATAAAATCGATAAAGGATTTAGCCATTTGGCACCACAAGCGATGAACTTGATCCTCGGTGGCGATGATCAGTCACAATTGTTCTTGCAAGTTCGTGAAAAGAACAGTTTAGCTTATTCAGTATCGAGTAGCTATGCGCCCAATAATCATTTATTGACCATTACAGCGGGACTCGATGCCAAGACCATCGACCAAGCGTTATCGCTGATCAATGTGCAGCTTGATTACATGCGTTCAGGAAAATTTACTGACGAACAGATCGAACATGCCAAGAAAGTCTTGTTCACTCGTCGACAAGTTGGTTCAGACAATATTCAATTTCATATTATGAGAAGCATTTGGGAGTCAGTTTATCCTAAAACCATTCTCTCAGAAGCTGAATACAAAAAAGAATTAGACAAATTGGATCGTAAACATATTATTGCTGCTGCAAATAACATACATTTAATTGCCGATTACAAACTGATAGGAGAGTAGAATGGCCAAAAAACTTCAAAAATACATTAAAACATTACCTAATGGATTTAAGGTCACGGCTGTTCCATTACCTGGCTATAAGCAAACTTACACTGTAGCTATGGCCAACTTTGGCTCAGTCGATACTAATTTAGGTCAAGGAAAATATTTGCCAGCCGGGATCGCCCATTTTATTGAACATAAATTATTTGCCAAGCCTGGCTATGACGTATCAGAAAAGTTCGCTAAATACGGTGCTAATTCAAATGCATATACGAGCTACACGAAAACGGCATATTTATTTCAGACTTTAGAAAATCCCTACGAAAATTTAAAGATCTTATTAGATTTATTTCAGCATCCATACTTCACTGAGGACAACGTCAATTCAGAGCGGGGTATTATCAATCAAGAGATCCAAATGTACTTGGATATGCCTGAATGGGTTTTGGAACAACGTATCTTAGGTCAACTTTATCCGAATGATCCGATC
Organism: Companilactobacillus furfuricola; assembly: GCF_003946325.1. Lineage (GTDB taxonomy): Bacteria > Bacillota > Bacilli > Lactobacillales > Lactobacillaceae > Companilactobacillus > Companilactobacillus furfuricola. The sequence continues at coordinate 9,081 of NZ_RHNT01000038.1, forward strand.
TCTTTTGATATCGCAGGTAGTACGGCTTCACTACAACAGATCAACAAAGATAATTTACTGGCAACTTATCAAAATGGTTATCGCCCCAACAATATGGACCTGGTTCTCGTCGGGGACGTTGATTTTGATAAAGTAGTGTCGATCGTTGAAGCTTCACCTTTTGAACAAATGGATGAGCAGACTGATATCAAACCGAATAAGTTCCTTCAAATTGGTGCTGGTGGGCAAGAGTCCATGAAAATCAGTCAGAGTCGCTCTGCATTTGGTATAAGAGTGGATACTAAATTGACCGGTTATGAATTAGTCAAATATCAATATATTTTAAATATGATCATGGAAACATTGATCGGCGAATCTTCGACTAATTATCAGTCCATGACAAATAAAAATATTATTGACGATAGTTTTTCTTATAATGTTGTTGCAGAAAATGGCTATTGTTTTATCATTGTTAGTGGATCGACAAATAAACCTGATGAATTTCAAAATCATTTAAGGGAATATTTCTTAAAGAATGATCTAGATAAGATCTTGACAAAGGATAAATTTGAGCGGATTCGTCGTGATGCTATCGGAGCTTATTTGTTTGCACAAAATTCTCCTGATGCTATCGCTAATCAAATCGCTGAATTGCAATTTTATGATGTCGATTATTTACAATTGGTCCAGTTGCTAAACTCCACTACATTAGACGAAGTTTTAGCAACTTCAAAAGAAATTTTTAAAGAGAATAAATTTACTTATTATAATTTGATTGCGGATGGAAAATAATATGTACGCATTGATTTTGGGAAGTTCTGGCGATATTGGAGCAGCCACAGCTAAGAATTTGGCTGAGAAGGGTTGGTCGCTTTATCTCCACTACAATAAAAATAAAGCACGTATCCAAAAACTATTGGAAGAATTGACAACAAGTTATCCTCAGCAGGATTTCATTCCAGCTCAGTATGATATGGAAAGTGATCATGTCGAGAAACTAGTTTCACAAATTTTTGGATTAGACGCGATTATTTTTGCCCAAGGAAACACTTATTATAAATTGCTAGTTGATATGGATGAGCAGGAACTTGATTCTTTGTGGAATATTCATATCAAACAACCGATATTGATTTTAAAGGAATTACAAGATAAATTAGCGCAAAAGCATCACGGTCGTATCGTCTTCATCGGTTCGATCTACGGAAAAATAGGCTCGGCGATGGAAGTCGTATATAGTACCGTTAAAGGTGCGATGTCTTCGTTTGCGGACGCATACGCTAAAGAAGTGGCTTCTTTGGGGATCTCTGTCAATGTCGTTGCACCCGGAGCGGTCGATACGAAAATGAACAATGAATTTTCCAGTGAAGAACTGGAAAAAGTCCGAGAAGAGATCCCAGCAGATCGGTTGGCTAATTCAACTGAAATTGCTGATCTAGTAGGTTATTTAGTTCAAATTAAGTCGAATTATTTAACGGGACAAACGATTTATTTTGCTGGCGGTTGGCTTTTGTAATCTCGCCGGTAATACTTATGATATGTTATACTTATAAAAATTAGTTAATGGTGGTATGAAATGGACGAAATTGGCCAAAAGTTAAGAAATGCCCGTATTAAAAAGGGATACACAATTGATGACTTACAACAAGTCACAAAGATTCAAAAGAGATATTTGATTGCCATTGAAGAAGGTCAATTTGATCATCTTCCAGGTGATTTTTATGTCCGTGCATTTATTAAGCAATATTGTGAAGCTGTTGATCTAGACAGTAATGAATTGCTTGATGAATACAAAGCTGAGATCCCAGATTCACAGCCGCATGATGTGGCAGAAGAATCTGGCAATACTCAAAAGAGAGCCGTTGAAAGCAAATCAGATGGATTCTTTGCGAAGATGCGTAACTACATTCCACAAATAATTGTTGGGATCGTAGTTATCGTTATTATCGGTGTGATCGTATTTGGTATGGTCAACAAGAGCAAGAATTCTTCACAAGTGACAATTCCTAAAGATACTTCAAGTCAAACCACGACTAAGAAGTCCACATCTAAAGAAAAGAAAGACACGACTAAGAAGAAACAAGCAGCTAAGAAAGATACTGACACCGTAATTGTTAAAGAAAGCAGTACCGAGGGTACTTATGATGTCAAGAATCTTCCAGCTGATAAGCCTTTCGACGTTGTCGTTTCGGCTGATGGCGGACAAGCTTGGGTTTCCTTCACTGAAGACTCAACGATGTCATGGCAACAAGCAATCGCATCTGGTGACAAGAAGACTACAAGTGTTCCAGCAACTACTAAGAAGGTAGTTGTTCACACCGGTGATATTTCGAAGACTAAGATTTCGGTTGCAGGAAAAGATGTTGATTTAGGTAATACTAATAGTAGTTCTTCAATTGTAAGGACGTTAACATTCAACATTGAATAAGTTTTTAGCAAAAAGTAGCGCATGATTTATTAGTAAGTCTGCGCTATTTCTGGCTAGTCGAGGAATAACTTTTTTAATACGGAGGAATCTAACAATGGAATGGAATTTACCCAATAAGTTAACTATGTTTAGAATCATTTTGATCCCAGTTTTTATTATTTTGTTGGCGTTTAGCTGGGAAAACTGGGGAGACATTTACGTACTGAATGACTTGATCCCTGTAAATCACGTCGTCGCAACAATTGTCTTTATCATCGCATCATTGACAGACCTAGCAGATGGTAAGATTGCACGTAAGAATCACATAGTTACAAATTTTGGTAAATTTGCGGATACTTTAGCTGACAAGATGTTAACTTTAACAGCTTTTGTTTTCCTAGTTGAGCTCAAGATGGCTCCAGCTTGGGTCGTTGCCTTGATCCTTTGCCGTGAGTTAGCTGTAACGGGATGGAGAACTATTGTCCTGGAGCAAGGTGGTAAAGTAATGGCCGCCCAAATGCCTGGTAAAATCAAAACTACTACACAAATGTTAGCTATTATTTTCTTATTGATGCACAATATCTTCTTCTCAGCTATTAATTTCCCAATTGGAGAAATATTCTTATACATCTGCCTATTCTTCACATTGTATTCAGGAGCAGATTACTTTATTCAAAGTCGAGAAATTTTTACAAAATAAATACGTAATTTAGAAGTGAGAACAATGGAAAAAAAAATTTTTGAGAATTTTCGTGAACAAATCGAAACGGCAAATTTTGAAAATGGTATACCTGAAGAATATGCCCATATCCCAGAAGAGGTAGTCAATAAGCTTTTGGACGACAAAAAGACCATAACCGCTGCTGAAAGCATTACCGCAGGTCTATTTCAGTCGACGATCGCTAGTGTCCCACATGCATCAACTGTGTTTGAAGGTGGATACGTGACTTATTCTGATGCGATGAAGGAGAAGATGCTTCATATTCCTTCTAAGGTCATTAAAGTCCATACAGTGGTCAGTGCACCGGTTGCTCAACAAATGGCTGAGTCGACAGCTGTGATCCTTAGAAAAGACTTGGGAGTGGGTATTACTGGAGTTGCTGGACCAGATCCATTAGAAGGTAGCCCAGTCGGAACTGTTTTCATCGGGGTCTATGATAAATTGAAGAATTCTGTTGATGTGAAGGAATTTCACTTTGATGGAAGCCGCAACGCAGTTCGTCGGAAGGCTGTTATTTCTGCCCTTGTACTCGTACGCGAAGTTGCATAAAGGAAAAAGCGAACAAATGTTTGCTTTTTTCTTGCTTTTTTAGTCAAATACTAATACTATTTAAATTGATAAAGCATTAGGAGGAAGACAATTTGGCAAAAGATGAACGTCAAAAAGCATTAGATGTTGCCCTTAAGAAGATCGAAAAGGACTTCGGTAAAGGAGCAATTATGCGAATGGGAGATGATTTGAATACACAAATTCAAACTGTCTCATCTGGTTCACTAGCTCTCGACAATGCTCTCGGTGTTGGGGGATTCCCTCGAGGACGTATCGTGGAGATCTATGGACCTGAAAGTTCTGGTAAAACAACAGTAGCCTTGCACGCCGTTGCTGAGGTACAAAAGCAAGGCGGTACTGCAGCATATATTGATGCTGAAAATGCCATGGATCCTGCCTATGCCACAGCTCTAGGAGTAAACATCGATGATTTACTTCTTTCGCAACCTGATACTGGTGAACAAGGATTAGAGATCGCTGATGCCTTAGTATCTAGTGGTGCCGTTGATATTGTGGTCGTTGACTCTGTAGCAGCCTTAGTTCCACGTGCTGAAATTGAGGGTGAAATGGGTGACTCCCACGTTGGTTTACAGGCCCGTTTAATGTCACAAGCATTGCGTAAACTTTCGGGTTCGATCAACAAGACGAAGACTATTGCCTTATTCATTAACCAGATCCGTGAAAAGGTCGGTATCATGTTTGGTAACCCTGAGACAACTCCAGGTGGTCGAGCATTGAAGTTCTACTCGACTATTAGACTTGAAGTTCGTCGTTCAGAACAGATCAAAGATGGAAGCGACGTTATTGGTAATAAGACCAAGATAAAAGTCGTTAAGAACAAGGTTGCTCCACCATTCAAAGTGGCTATCGTTGATATCATGTATGGTAAAGGTATCTCGAAGACTGGTGAGTTAGTTGATATGGCTGTTGACAAGGATATTATCAATAAAGCTGGATCCTGGTACTCATATCAAGATGAACGGATCGGCCAAGGTCGTGAGAACGCTAAGACCTTCCTTGCAGAAAATCCAGAGAAAATGGACGAAATTATGTCCAAAGTACGTGCTGCGTACAATATGGATGGTCAAGCAGATGACGATAAATCTGAAGACGATGCAAATAATAAAGATGCCGAGAAAGCCGACACAGACGGCAATACAGACAAAGAAGCCTAATTTGGGCTTCTTTTTTTTGCAGATTCTTTTGTTGACAGACGGATTTTATTCTATAATATAAAGTTGTATGTAAAAGTTTTGTATATTTTAAGATTTTACAAACAGATCAAACAAGTTAATAAAGTGGAGGTGATGGCATGCCGAATGCTATCATAACCCTCTTTTTTGCCTTAATAACACTGATCGTAGGAGCTTTTTTCGGATATGCTCTCTGCAAAGACTCTTACGAGAAGAAACTTTCACAAGCTAAGCAAACAGCTGAAGATATTATTTCTGATGCGAAAAAGTCAGCCAAGTCTTTGAAGAAAGAAGCACTTCTTGAAGCAAAAGACGAGGCTCACCAATATCGTGAAAAACAAGAAAGCGAACTGAATGAACGTCGTCGTGACGTTAAGAAACAGGAAGATCGTAATCTCGAGCGTCAAGATATTTTGGATCGTAAAGATCAATCACTAGAAAAACGTGAGACAAATATTGAGAAGAATGAGAATAATATTCAAGCTAAAGAAAAACAACTTGATGAAAAAGATAAACAATTGACTGATACTCTTGATGAACAAAAAGCGGAATTAACGAGAGTAAGTAACTTGACTAGAGACGAAGCACGTCAAATAATTTTAAATGAACTTAATGAGAAATTAACTCATGAACGAGCAACAATGATCAAAGAAAGCAATGAACAAGCACGTCAATATGCTGATAAAGATGCTAAAGCTTTGATTGTTGCTGCTATTCAGCGTAGTGCCGCTGATACGGTTTCTGAATCGACTGTAACTACCGTTACCTTGCCTAATGAAGACATGAAGGGACGTATTATTGGTCGTGAAGGACGCAATATTAGAACTATCGAAGCTTTGACAGGAGTAGATTTGATTATCGACGATACTCCAGAAGCTGTCGCTTTGAGTGCCTTTGATCCGATCAGAAGAGAGATCGCACGGATGGCACTTGAGAAATTGATCGAGGATGGACGGATCCATCCAGCCCGGATCGAAGAAATGGTCGATAAAGCTCGTAAAGAGATGGACGACCATATTCGTGAAGTTGGTGAACAAACAATTTATAGTTTGGGCATTAGCTCGATCAATCCTGATTTAATTAAAATTATTGGACGTATGCAATATCGTACTAGTTATGGTCAAAATGTTTTGAGTCACTCAATTGAAGTAGCTAAGTTATCCGCTGTTATGGCTGGTGAATTGGGTGAAGATGTTACTTTAGCAAAACGAGCAGGGTTATTACACGACATAGGTAAATCTATTGATCGTGAAGTAGATGGCTCACACGTAGAGATAGGTGTGGATATAGCCACTAAGTATAAAGAACCAGAAGTAGTTGTGAATACAATTGCTTCGCATCACGGGGATGTCGCACCGACCTCAATGATCGCAACGATCGTCGCTGCAGCAGATGCAATTTCTGCAGCTAGACCTGGTGCAAGATCAGAGTCAATGGAAAACTACATTCACCGTTTGGAAAAACTGGAAGAAATTGCCAATGGACATGAGGGCGTTGATCACTGTTATGCTATTCAAGCCGGACATGAAATTCGTGTCATGGTCAAACCTGAAGAGATCTCAGATGATCAAGCAGCAATTCTTTCACGTGACATTAAAAACGAAATCGAAGACAATCTTGAGTATCCAGGACACATTAAAGTTACCGTTGTTCGGGAAGTTCGCAAGGTTGAATTAGCTAAATAGGTTTTTTATGGGAGATAGTGAAATCACTATCTTTTTTTATTGGAAACGAGTTACAGAAGATAGCGGCCTGTGGTTTAGAGACTAGCAGCTGAGCATCACCTTTCACTCTCTTTTTTTTATATTTTTTTGGTATTAGTCCATGGTATTGGTATAATTGATATTATTATTGGAAAGTAGGTTTATGAGAAATGTCGAGTATGTTTAGCGTGATCGTGAAGTTATTTGTGACGATGATTATTTCAGCCATAATAACTCCCTTCGTCATCAAACTTGCCTATATTTTGGGGGCGGTGGACAATCCCAATGCCCGGCGAGTGAATAAGAAACCAATGCCAACCATGGGAGGATTGGCAATTTTTATTGCCTTTACCTTCTCGACATTTGTTTTGTTGAGAAATCAATTTCCGAGTCATGAATTATTCAGTGTCTTTTTAGCTGAGGTGATCATTATTTTGACTGGTATCATCGATGATATAAGAGAGCTATCACCCAAGGCTAAGATGGCAGGTATCTTTGCGGCATCATTGGTTATTTATTTCTTGGCTGGTATTCGGATGAATGAGATCGTTATCCCATTCTTAGGAACCTTCCAGCTTGGTTGGTGGAGTTTCCCAATTACTATCATCTGGATATTAGCGATCACCAATGCGGTCAACTTGATCGATGGTCTGGATGGGCTTGCCACTGGGGTATCGATCATTGCGTTGTTCACCATGGGGGTCGTCGGATATTTCTTCCTCAACTTCTCCAATGTGTACGTTTCAATTTGGATCTTTGCTATGGTTGCCTCTCTCGTGGGCTTTTTGCCACACAATTTCCATCCGGCAAGTATTTTCTTAGGTGACACCGGAGCTTTATTTATTGGATTCATGATCGCCGTCTTTTCTTTGAAGGGGCTCAAGAACGTAACTTTCGTTACTATGTTGATCCCAGTAGTTATCTTAGGAGTTCCGATCACAGATACTGTTTATGCAATGTTGCGACGCTTCTTAAACAAAAAACCGATCACGCAAGCAGATAAGCATCATTTGCATCATCGATTGATGCAATTAGGACTGTCTCATCGTCAAACAGTTTTAGTTATCTATGGATTAGCTTTAGTCTTTGCCTTTATTTCCTTATTGTTGCCACTATCTAATTTCTGGGGCAGTTTATTATTAGCAATAGCCTTACTGATCGGGCTCGAATTGTTTGTCGAGTCGATCGGGTTGATGGGAGACGATCGTCAGCCGCTGTTGCACTCAATTCAAAAATTTATCAAACGCTTAGAGAAAAAATAAAAAAAGCGAAGTATTTTGAGTTTTGCTCAATTTACTTCGTTTTTTTGAATGAAATTTTTAATGTGCTGAGATCGGTACTTGCTTGAATTCCTGCTCGGTTTTTTCGAAATGAATTTGATTTTGAAAATTATCGATGATTTTTTGCTTTTCTTCAGTTTCGGATGTTAAATCAAAAAAGATTTCAACACTGACATCCGTGGAAAACTGTTTATTTTCCAATGCTAAGTTTTCATTTTTAGCATAATTTTCAAATTTATCGTAGAGATGATAGGGAATGTTCAAGGTGTAGCCTTGCTGCAAGCGGTTTTCGACTAAACCGATTTCTTTGATCCCTTCAGCGGTAGTTGAGGAGTATGCTCGGATCAATCCTCCGGCACCTAATTTGATACCCCCAAAATATCTGGTGACAACGGCAGTGACATTTTGTAATTCTTGCTGTTGAAGGACATTTAAGATCGGAGAACCAGCAGTTCCACTAGGTTCACCATCATCAGACATACGCTCGATCAAAACATTTTCGGAAACGATGAAGGCGAAACAATTATGGGTCGCGGAAGCTTCTTGTTGACGAATTTTCTCGATGAAGGCATTAGCTTCTTTCTCTGAATTAGTTTGAGCAAGATGGACTATGAATTTCGATTTCTTGATCTCTTTTAAATAACTATCAGCTTGAGCAATAGTTTTGTAATTTTTCAAAAATTTACCTCTTCTCTTGCGTAATTTAAGTTATGGAAAATATTAATGAGTATTTAGGTGGTAGGATCACTAATACTAGATTACTAACACCGCAGCAAATAAGTCAATTATTACATTGTGGAGCAAAGCTTTATCCTGCAACTTTTTCAAGGGAGGGTCACCTTTATTGTCGACGTTGTTTTAGTACGATCGATCTGGATGACTTTCGAAAGATCCAACCATATTGTCGAAAATGTATTAATTTCGGCAAGCTTTTGGTGAATGATCAAATATTGATCACAGATGGAAGCTTGAATTTTCCAGCAGACCAAATAATGACTTGGCAAGGCCAACTAACTGATCAACAAAGTAGAGTTTGTCACGAAGTCCTCAAATCATACCAAAACAACCAAGATCATTTGATCTGGGCAGTAACGGGTGCAGGGAAGACCGAGATTATTTTCCCACTGATCAAGCAGATAATTGATAATGGCCAGAGGGTGGCGATTTGTTCGCCACGGATCGATGTTTGTATTGAATTATTTCCACGATTGCAGCAAGCGTTTGCTCAGACTACGATTGGTCTATTTCATGGAAAAAATGAGCAACAATATTTTCCTTGCCAAATAATGATCGCAACCGTTCATCAATTGGTGCGTTTTGAAAAAGCCTTCGACGTTTTGATAGTGGATGAAGTTGATTCATTTCCTTTGGCGGGAGATGAGATGTTACATCGTGCAATTATCAAAGCTAAAAAGGTTTCGGGGACGATTTTGTACTTATCAGCTACACCGCCGATGGAACTATTAAAACAAGTCAAACAAAACCAACTTCACCTCTCAAAATTATACCGGAGATTTCATGGTCATCCATTACCAGAACCTAAATGTCACCTTTTATTAAGACCGAGTAATTTTTTGCAAATAAATCCAAGAATTAAATGGCTAATACAGCGAGCGGTCAAAGCTAGCGAACGTTTGATGATATTTTTTCCAAGGATCCCCGATATGTTGATCTTTGAACGCTCACTCAAACGTCTGTTACCGCAAGTATCGATCTTGTCCGTTAGTTCCAAAGATGATCAACGAATCGAAAAAGTCCAGCGATTTCGGAATAAAGAGGCACAAATCATTTTGACGACCACGATCCTAGAGCGCGGGGTGACCTTTCCCAAAATAGAAGTATTAGTGATCGATGCAGACGCTCCAGAATTTTCCAAAACGGCATTGATCCAAATTGCAGGAAGGGCGGGTCGTGATAAAGGTCATCCTGATGATGAAGTCCATTTGTATTATCAATTTTATACTGAAAAAATCAGTGCAGTGTGTCGAGAGATCAAATCAGTTAATCAACAGGCGGGATTAAAATGAGTAATTGCTTAAATTGTGGACAGAACATCAGTAAAAAATTAAATTTATCAGAAATTTTTTTGTGGAATGAAATGACCAGCTCAAAGCTTTGCTCATATTGTCAAAAGCAACTAGTAACCTTGCCAGATAAGGAACATTGTCCAAACTGTTTCAAATTAGGCAGCCGAGAAATTTGTTTGGATTGTGTGATTTGGCAAAATAAATATAAAATATTTAATCAACATTTTGCAATTTATGAGTATAATCAATTTATACATGATTATTTTAAAAGCTATAAACGATATGGTGATGTTTTATTAGCACAACTCTTTGCTAGTGAGATCAAGCGTTGGAGCAAGCAATTCAAATTTGACTTAATCACTTATATACCTAGTAGTGCCAGCCACTTTAACAAACGCGGTTTCGATCCGGTTTATGAATTGTACAAGGATATTTTTCAATTGACCCCAGTTTTTGAGAAAGTTGATGCCGATAAGCCTCAAGCTCAAAAGAACAAGCAGGAGCGAATGAACACGCCCCAGACTTTCAAGATTCGCTCAGATTTTCGGCAAAAAGATCATGATATGCAAATCTTGATCGTGGACGATATATACACGACAGGGCGTACAATATTGCATGCACGCCAATTGTTGTATTCGCAAGGTTTTCAAAAAATTCAGACTTTTTCATTAACTCGTTAGTGAAAACGTTGCCAGTTTGCCTATAGAATTATATAATCAATGTGAAGAGTTATTCTTGGCTCTTAGTAATTCCGAAACACCGGAAGGAGAGATTTTTATGTTAACAATTAACGTACGTGGCGAAAATATCGAGGTAACACCTGCGATCCGTGATTATGTAGAGAAGAAACTTTCCAAAATGGAAAAATACTTTAGTCCAAACAGTAATCCTATTGCTCATGTAAATTTGAAAATTTATCCATCAAAAGGTACTAAAGTTGAAGTTACGATTCCATTACCATATATCACGTTAAGAGCTGAGGAAATGAACGATGATATGTATGCCGGCGTGGATTTGGTCATCGATAAACTTGAAAGACAAATTAGAAAATTTAAGACTAAGGTTAACCGTAAAGACCGTGAGCAACCAGGTATCAAGGATATTCCACTTGATGATATTCCTGAAGCAGACGCTAAAGAGGATAAGTCAGAAATCGTTAGAACTAAGCGTTTGTCATTGAAACCTATGGATGCTGAGGAAGCTGTGTTACAAATGGAAATGCTTGGACATGAGTTCTTTATTTTTGAGGATGCTGAGACTAATGGTGCTAGCATTGTTTACAAGCGTAACGACGGTAAGTATGGTTTGATCGAAACAAATGAATAGTTATTAACAATAGCTTTGATCGGAGTGATCAAGGCTATTTTTTTTGCAAAGATGTAAGAGAGCTATGGCAGACAGAGGAGTTTTGCTTGGGGCACGTTTTGTTAGTTTGTTTGGTTGTTGGGTGTGGAGGTTGTAGTTTGGTTGCTACGTTCAATGCCGACTCCGGGGCCCGGG
>NZ_RHNT01000039.1 GCF_003946325.1 Companilactobacillus furfuricola
TGTTGGGCAAACTTATCCTGCATTTCCGGCCTATTAGTCGATTCTTGTACATCAGCTCAGTACTTTGCTTTAGACTTCCTTCAGATTCCACCTCGCGGTGGACACCCTTGTCCTCAACTCGTGATTCCGACTACTACGGCTCACAGTGAACTTTCATCACCTAGCTAACGCCCATGCCGAGCGCACCCAAAAAAGGAACAAAGCAAAACAAGCTTTGTCCCTCCTCATATCATTATTATAAATCATCAAATAATCAATAAACAAATAATAAAACCTAAATATTAGTTCTGATCTTAAACGACTTCTTCGAAGCAGCAGGCTTCTTATTCTCGTTACGTCTGTGGCTATTATTACTATTACCGCCATTACGACCATGATTATTACGACGATCATCACGTCTGCCACCACGGTGTTCATTTCTCTCGCCGCCACGACGACCACGATTGAAGCGATGACGTCTACCATGACCTGAACGGTTATGACTTTGTTTACGGCTTGGTAATGGACGTTCTGGTGCAATCTTAACTGGGACACTTTCAGCATCCTTGATTGCTGTAGATAAGTAAACCATTACTAATTGTTCTGGAGTATATTCATTCAACAATTCATCAGCAGCATCTTGGAAACGTGCTAAGTTAGTATCATGAGCTAAAGTATTCTTAATGTCATCTTTAACAGATTCCATTTGACCTTTAAGCACTTCTTTATCTGTTGGTGGTGCTAATGGCTTCATACGCTTCTTAGTCAAGTTTTCGATCGTACGGAGGTAACTCATTTCGTTTGGTGTAACAAAGGTTACAGAAATACCAGATTTACCAGCACGACCTGTCCGTCCAATACGGTGAACATAGCTATCAGGATCTTGCGGAATATCATAATTATAAACGTGCGATACGCCTGAAATATCAAGTCCACGAGCTGCCACGTCAGTAGCAACTAAGAAGTCCAATTTACCGGCTTTAAACTTACGTAAGACGCTAGTTCTTTTATCTTGAGACAAGTCACCATGAATACCTTCGGCGTTGTATCCACGAGCTTGCAATCCACGTGTCAATTCATCAACACGTCTCTTAGTCCGTCCAAAGATCAATGCTAGTTCTGGTCCTTGAACATCAAAAATACGAGTCATCAAGTCAAATTTCTCATAATCACGAGCTTTAACAAAGTATTGGTCGATTTTATCAGCAGTTAATTCCTTTGACTTGATCTTAACGATCTCTGGGTCAGTCATGAATTTGTCGGCGATCTTCGTGATTGGTTTTGGCATAGTAGCTGAGAAAAGCAATGTTTGGTGATCATGAGGAACGTTAGTTAAGATGCTTTCGATATCTTCAACGAATCCCATATCAAGCATTTCATCGGCTTCATCTAGCACAACTGTCTTAACATTGTGTAACTTAAGTGTGTGACGGTTAATGTGGTCAAGGATACGTCCGGGAGTTCCGACAACGATGCTTGGGTGGTTCTTTAATGAATGAATTTGTCTTCTGATGTCTGAACCACCGTAAACTGATTGTACACGGACTTTCTTGTTACGTCCTAATTTGAACAATTCTTCTTGTGTTTGAATTGCAAGTTCACGGGTTGGAGAAATGATCAATGCTTGGATATCGCTTGAAGATGTATCCACAGCATTTAAAATTGGTAAGCCGAATGCGGCTGTCTTTCCGGTACCGGTTTGTGCTTGTCCGATAACGTCATCACCTGTCATAACAAGTGGAATAGTTTGCGCTTGGATAGGTGTTGTTTCTTCAAATCCGGCCTCATCAACAGCGCTTAGTAGTTTTGAATCTAAATTTAATTCGCTAAATTTCACAAAAATCCTCCGTTTAAACGTGATAAAAACATAATTTACCTACAATACCACGTTCTTCAATGTTACTCAACCGACACACTTAAATTAAATCTTTTAAGACGTTTTCTAAATGGATGCCATGGCTTGCCTTAAGCAAAATTGTGTCATCTGAGTTCATTTCTTCTTTAATATTTGCAGTTAGGTCTTCTAACTGATCTTTACTATACCAACTGATATCAGCTGGTTGATACTTAGGTACGAGTAAATCGTACAATGCTTTCATTTCCTTGCCAACTAAATAGACTTTTGCAAAATCATTTGGGTCAATATGATCGGCCAAAGACTCATGCAATCTCTTCGATGCTGAGCCCAATTCTAACATGTCGCCAAGAACAATGATTTTACGTCCTGTCGATAATTTTTGCAAGTTATCGAGCACTTCAATGGCTGCAGTGGGGTTTGAATTGTAAACATCACTTAAAATATCAGCGCCATTGTAGGCCTTGACCCATTCAGTCCGGTTCTCTGTCATATATAAATTAGCAAGTGCTTGTTGCATATTCTCTGCAGAAATATGATATCTGCGTCCGATCAACAATGCGGCCATAGCATTATTTACATTGTAATCACCCATGATCGGAATACTGAACTCAAGGTCAGGCCAAAGATTCGTCTTAAAAGTAGTCTTGTCTTTTTGACTATTGATCTCAGTAGTATAAATCGTATTGCTATCATTTCTACCAAAAGTTGCTTTAGTTTGTTCTAGAGGCTGTGCTCGTTCATTGAGCAATGGTTCATCGCCGTCGTAAACGAAAAGGCCGTCTTCTTGTAAATGATGAGTGATCTCCATTTTAGCATCAGCGATCTTGTCTCGAGTCCCAAAGAACTCGATGTGTGCCTCGCCTATCATCGTGATAACCGAGACATCTGGATGGGCAACTGAACTCAAATGTTCGATCTGACCAGGACGATCCATACCCATTTCTACTACTAATATTTCTATATTAGTTGGCATATTCAAAATGGTAAAGGGCACGCCAATTTCATTATTAAAATTCTCTGGCGTCTTTGCAACATTATTGTCTGTTGCCAACACACTAGCGATCATATCCTTAGTCGTCGTCTTACCGTTACTTCCAGTTACGGCAATGACTTTCGGATTTACCTTATTTAAATAATACTTGGCTAATTGGTCGAAAGCTGCCATCACATCGTCAACAACGATGTAAGGAATATCTTTGTTCTCAATTGGATGATCACTTTGCCAAATAGTAGCACTAACACCATTAGCGATAGCACCCTCAATAAAGTCATGTCCATCCCTTTCACCTTTAATAGGGAAAAACAAATCTCCATCTTTTGCTTTTCTACTATCGAAGCAGACGCCGGTGATCTCGACGTCAGGAATATCTTCTGACTGAATCTTTAATGCCGAATAAACTTCTTGTAACTTCATTTTCATGAATACTATTCCCCAGTTCTAAAAAAAATATTTTCTCCTAAAAAACGAAAAGAGTATACTAATTTACTTAGAAAGGATTTGATGTATTTATGAGTTCAAATACACAAAATGCTCCAAACGAGAATAACTATTGGAAAAGAAACTTAATTGTCCTCTGGTTTAGTACCTTTGTAACAGGTATTGGCTTTAGTATGATAACACCCTTTATGCCATTATACATTAATACTTTAGGGAATTTCACAAAAAGTCAGCTCGTTATTTGGAACGGTATCGCCTTCTCTGCCACCTTCTTGGTCATGGCGATAATATCTCCAGTTTGGGGCAAAATTGCTGACCGTCGTGGTCGCAAGTTGATGCTGATCCGTGCCGCTTTAGGTATGTCGATCGTGATCTTCTTGCAATCCTTCGTCACCGCACCTTGGCAGTTAGTAGTATTAAGACTCTTGCAAGGTGTCTTTTCTGGATTCGTCAGCAATGCTACTACCCTGATCGCTTCAACAGCTCCAAAATCTGAAAGTGGCCGAGCCTTAGGGACCTTAAACACCGGTGTTATTTCCGGAACTTTATTAGGTCCACTAGTTGGTGGTGTCATCGCACAATACTTTGGCTACCGAATCCCTTTTATGATCACCGGATCTTTACTGTTCATAGCCTTCATTTTGATAGTTATCTTCATTAGAGAAGATTTTCATCCTGTCCCTAAAGGCAAAGAAGAATCAACTAAAGAAATATTCAGTCATTTAAAAAATTCGAACACCGTTTTAGCTCTGTTTGTGACAACTATGATCATTCAGATATCGAATAACTCGATCAACCCGATCATTAGTTTGTACGTCAGCCAATTAATGGACGGTTCTGACAAAGTAACTTTGATTGCCGGAGTTGTTGCCGCTCTACCAGGTATTGCCAATATCATCGCAGCCCCAAGATTTGGTGCTTTAGGCGATCGCATCGGGACCGAAAAGATCTTGATCAGTGGCCTGATCTTTGCGATCCTAGTTTATATCCCTCAAGCTTTCGTCAACAATATTTGGCAACTAGCAATCTTGCGATTCTTAGTCGGCATATCTGACGCTTGCTTGATCCCACCAGTTCAAACGCTACTGACCAAAAATACCGACGATCAGTACACCGGTCGGATCTTCGGATACAACCAGTCATTTCAGGCTGTTGGAAACGTCTGTGGGCCTCTGTTAGGTTCATACGTCTCCAGTGCCTTAAGTTACTCAGCGGTCTTTTTAACGACCAGTGGGCTAGCTTTTATCAATTTCTTCTGGGTCTTTACCCATTTACATCGAAAAAAAGCCAAAAAATAAAAGCCATCCGAGAAAGGATGGCTTTATTTGTTTTGCAAACCATATTTCTTGTTGAAACGATCGATACGTCCATCTGCTTGAGCAAACTTTTGCTTACCTGTGTAGAATGGGTGTGAATCTGAAGAAATTTCAACACGAATCAATGGGTATTCTTTACCTTCATAGTCAGTTGTTTCATCTGAGTGAACTGTTGAACCAGCCAAGAACTTCTTGCCAGTTGAAGAATCCATGAACACAACTTGGTGGTAATCTGGATGAATTCCTTGTTTCATTATAAATGTCTCCTTTGCCCTAAATCTTTTGCAGAAATAGAGATTAATTTACTAACGGTATTAAATATTACCATGAACAAATAAGATATTCAATATAATTCTAGTATTTCAAGACGACTTTTTCATCGGCGATCTCATCGATCAAGCCAAGATCGTGGTCAATTACTAGCATCGTTGGATGCTGTTTCTTAATTGCGGAAACGATCTGGTCACGCGTGATCACATCTAAATAATTAAACGGTTCATCCCACAAATACAAATTGGCTTCCTGTGACAAGCTGATTGCTAACGCCACTTTGCGCTTTTATCCCTGACTCATCGATTCGATCGGGTCATTGAACAATTCGCGCTCAAAGCCAAGCTTACGTAAATTGGAAAAAATCCGTTCCACATCATATTGCTCTTTTTCTGCAACTTGAACAATGGTACCACGAATTTTAGTTTCTTGGGGCAAATAAGAAATATTTATTGAATTTTTTACTTGGAGATCGCCTTTTTGTTGGAAAGGCTGTTCAAGATTCATTATCCGTTTAAAAATAGTCGACTTACCAATGCCGTTTTTCCCGATCAAAGCTGTGACTTGCCCAGTTTTGACAGTAAAATCGATTTTTGGCGTTTGAATTTCTGAATTGAACATCTGAAAGTCATTAGCAGAAATCACTTGATCAAAATGTTTAATTTCAACGTAATTTAATGATATCGGATCAGTGATCTCGATATTTTTCAATAGCTTTTGTTTTTGCTCGACAGCTTCGTCAGCCCGTTTCTGGATGATAGTAGCTTTTTTCATCATTTTGGCTGATTTGTGACCTAAAAAGCCCTTATCTATATTAGTGTGCTGATCCATCTTGATATTCTTGTGTTTACTCTTTTCGGTCTGCTTAGCCCAATTTTCTTTCTTAGCAGCCGAAGTTTTGAGCTTGTTAATATCCTTTTTCAGCTGGGATTTTTCTCGCAGCTCTCTTTCATCCTCAGCCGTTTTTTCACGTTCCCAAGTATCAAAATTGCCCTGGTAAACATCGATATCATTGCGATTGATCGAAATTACGTGGTCAATCACTTGATTCAAAAAATTCCGATCGTGACTGATCACAATAAATCCACGTTTACCACGCAAATAATTAGCAACGACCTCCCGACTTTCGATATCCAAATGATTAGTCGGTTCATCGATCAATTGAAATCGCCCGTCATCGATAAACAAAGCTGCCAAAAGCACCTTGGTTCGTTCTCCAGGACTGAGCGTAGAAAATGGACGTTGTAAAATATCCGGAGAAATTTGCAGCTTATCCATCTCCGCTTCGATCCGCCAGATATCATATGACTCGATATCAGCAATACTGACCGCGATCTCTCCAGCAGAAAGAAAATCATCAATCACCGGTTGCGGATAATAAGCAAAAGAAAGATCAGAAACGATCGAACCCGAATAAGCCAAATCACCCATCAACAAATGCAATAAAGTAGACTTTCCACGTCCATTACGTCCGATCAAGCCCAACTTCCAACTAGCATCGATACTAAGATCTACTGAATCAAACAACCAATCAGCCATCTGGTCGTATTTAAAAGATAAATTAGAAATTTGAATCGTACCCATAAAACAACACCTCACAAAAAGTTAAATTATGAAGTATGCAATTTGAAAAAAGAAGCCCAACATCATGTATACAAAATACATAAAAAGCGTTTCAAAGTCTAATGTTTAAGGCTTTATCTGCATGTATAGTATTCGGGTGCTTAGCAACGAAGACACTTAATGTCAGGACTAGCTGCGGGCTATCCGAAATGATCTTCTGCAGATAACTAACTGTAGTGCCCATGGCGTTCCACGTTCGCAATTCTCAAAACCTTCCCGGAATTAGCGATGGATAACCATTCAAACTCCAAAAAGCAAAAAAAATAGAGCGCGAAAAACAGCGCTCTAAATCCCAGTCAAATACCATTTAGAAAGCGCACCCAAATAAGAAACAAAACCAAAATCAAATCACACACAAAAATGCATAAAATTTGAAATCAGCTTAATTTCTCAATGGATGCACTCCCTTTCTAATAAATAATTAAATCAAATTTAACAAGTAAATCTATTATTGTCAATATCTACTTCAAATCATCTTTACCGACTAACTCAACATCGGCTTGTAACTGGTGAAGTTTCCAAACTACTCGGTCATATCCACGTAATATATTTTCAGCGTTTTCGATCACAGTTTGACCATCGGCAATCAAACCAGCGATCATCAAACAAGCTCCGGCGCGGATCTCGTCAGCAGAAACAGTTGCTCCAGTTAAGTTCGATCCACCGTGAACGAAAATCAAGTCATTTTCACTTGAAATATCTCCGCCCATCTTTTGGAGCTGTGATATATGTTTGATACGCTTTGGATAAATTGTATCCATAATCATTGCTTCGCCCTTAGATCTCATCAATAACGGCGTTATTGGTTGTTGCAGATCAGTAGCAAAGCCAGGATAAGGCATCGTCTTGATGTTGACTGCCTTGATTTCGGGAGATGGCTTCACATAAATACTATCTTCACCGATCTCTAAATTAACGCCCATCTCATCCAATTTAGCTAAGAAAGCGTCTAAGTGCTCGCTAATAATATTGTTGATCAAAATATCGCCACCGTTAGCTGCTGCTAAACTTAAATAAGTTCCAGCTTCGATCCGATCTGGAATGATCGTATGCGAGTTATTTGACCTTAATTCATCGACGCCTTCGATCCTGATAGTCTCAGTTCCGACACCACGAATAATGGCTCCCATGTTGTTTAAAAAAGTAGCCAGATCAATGATCTCAGGTTCTTTGGCTGCATTCTCGATCACAGTCGTACCTTTAGCACGAACTGCTGCCAAAATAACATTGATCGTCGCACCAACTGAAACCATATCTAAAAAGATCTTAGCTCCCTTTAGTCCCTCTTCAGGGGCCGTGATGATGATCTGACCATTCTTATTCTCAACGTGAGCTCCTAAAGCTTCAAAACCCTTGATGTGCTGGTCAATTGGTCTTGGACCAATGTCATCCCCACCTGGGAATCCAACCACAGCTTTGCCAAAACGGCCCAGCATTGCACCCATAAAGTAATATGAAGCTCGCAAACTGCTTACCTTACCACTAGGTAATTCAGCGAAATGGATCTGCGTTGGATCGATCTTTAGTACGTCATTTTTAACTTCAGAGGTCACGTTCATATCTAACAAGATCGAACGTAAGTTAGCCACGTCTCTAATTTCTGGAACAGAATCTAACACAACCGGAGTACTCGACAAAATAGCGGCTGGAATCAAAGCCACAGTACTATTCTTAGCGCCACCGATCGTAACCTCTCCCGATAATTTTTTTCCACCATTAATTACAAGTTTTTGCATAAGTTTTTCCCTAACTATTATTAACTACATCAAATTAAAAACAAACTATCCGATAAACTTATCTTCTTTAAGACCAGACGCAGCACCGATGAAGGCTTTGAACAATCCTTCTGGTTGAGTTGGTCTTGATAAGAATTCAGGATGATATTGTGCAGCAACGTGGAATTTGTTCTCAGGTATTTCAATGATCTCAACCAAGTGGTTGTCTGGTGAAACTCCTGAGAATACTAATCCGTGTTCTTCAAATTGCTTACGATAAGCGTTGTTGAATTCATATCTGTGTCTATGTCTTTCTTGGATCACAGATTGGTTATCATAAGCAGCTGCTGTTTTAGTGCCATCCTTTAGTTTACATGGATATGCACCCAAACGTAAAGTACCACCGACATTTTCGATATCTTTTTGATCTGCCATCAAGTCAATAACTTTGTTCTCTGCATCAGGATCAACTTCACCGGTTGTTGCATCCTTGATACCAACAACGTTTCTAGCAAATTCAATACTTGCCATTTGCATACCTAAACATACACCTAGGTAAGGAACGTCATTTTCACGAGCATATTTAATAGTCGTGATCATACCTTCCAACCCACGAGTACCGAAACCACCAGGAACAATGATACCGTCAGTATCTTTCAACAAATCAGCAACATTATCTTCTGTGATTTCATCAGCAGAGATCTTTTCAATGTCTATATCTGTATTATATACATAACCAGCAGCATTTAATGCTTCTGTTACAGAAATATAAGCATCTTGTAATTTAGTGTATTTACCTACCAAGGTAATCTTAGTCTTATGCTTCAAGTTGTGGATACGATCCACTAACTTGTTCCAGTTAGTCATATCACTTGGTTTTGTTTCCAAGTGCAAGTAACGACAAACAATATCGTCGAAATCTTGTGCTTGTAGATTCAATGGCACATCGTAAATTGAGCTTGCATCACGTGATTCAATAACGGCCTCTGAATCAACATCACAAAATGAAGCAATCTTGTCTTTCATATTTTGTGGCATTGGCTTTTCCGTTCTAACTACTAAGATGTTAGGTTGGATACCGATTCCACGTAGTTCTTTAACACTGTGTTGTGTTGGCTTAGTTTTCATTTCGCCAGCAGCTTTAAGATATGGAACTAACGTTGTGTGAATATAAACAACATTTTCCGAACCAACATCAGCCTTCATTTGACGCAAAGCTTCCAAATAAGGTGTTGATTCGATATCACCAACAGTACCACCAACTTCGGTGATGATGACATCTGAATCTGTTGTCGTTGCAGCACGTGTTATCTTTTGTTTAATCATATCTGTAATATGTGGTATTACTTGAACTGTTGCACCATTGTAATCTCCATGACGTTCACGACGGATTACTTCTGAGTAGATCTTACCTGTTGTAACGTTTGAATACTTGTTCAAATCGTTATCAATAAATCTTTCATAATGACCTAAGTCCAGATCAGTTTCTGTACCATCATTAGTAACATAAACTTCACCGTGTTGATATGGACTCATTGTTCCTGGGTCCACATTAATGTATGGGTCAAATTTCTGCATTGTAACTTTCAAGCCACGGTTTCTTAATAGTCTACCGAGGGATGCGGCCACAATTCCTTTTCCTAAAGATGAAACAACTCCACCTGTAATAAAAATATACTTCGTCATAGCTTTCCTCCACATATTATATCTAGGGATTTCTTAACTAAAAAATAAAAAAGCTCCCTATTCTTATAGAACAGGGAACTTGTAATTAGTCTATCTAATGAGCCCAAACAATATAATACTGTTATTGGGTTCAATCGTCAAACTAAAAATCTTAAAATGTGCAACTTATTTATCTGAGTCGTCCTCGTCGTCGTCTTCATCATCGTCTTCGTCATCTTCATCAGATAGATCGATGTCTGAATCGTCGTCAGCATCAAATTCAGTAAGTTGTCCTTCAATACCGTCATCAAGACTATCGTCGTCATCGTCATCATCGTCGTCATCAACTGACAAGTCAGAATTTGTAAACTTAGATAGGTCAGGACCATTGCTGTCGCTTGAGCCGTCGTCATCGTCGTCGTCATCGGATAGTTTCAAATCGCTATCGTCATCATAATCGACAACATCATCGTCTTCTTCATCATCACTTAAGAAAGCATTGACCTTTTGAGCAGCCTTGTGTGTATTTTCAGTACCGTTGTCTTCGGGGTGGTTAACCTCTTCGTCGATAGAATCAAATGGATACCATTTACGTAAGCCCCAAACATTTTCACCAAGTGAAAGGAAACTACCATCGTTGTTTAGATCTGTATAGAACTGTGGCAAATGATCTTTGATTTGTTCGTCGGTTTTTCCTAAATATGTTTGAATCTCATTAACGATATCAGAGAAGTTCATTGCCTCTTTGTTATTCTCATTGAGAATCTCATAAGCAACTTCGATCATTGATAATTCTTCTTTATTTTGATTCTTGAATTTTTCAAGTTTCAAACGTGTACACGTCCTTTCACAGCGTCTTACAACTAATGATATCTATTTAGACACTAAAAATCAATCTAAACTTGTAATTACCTACTATATTATTATCATAAATCAAGTCATAATCAATATTAATTTTTCCTTGAAGAGGATCATCTTTGATCTCGACTAAAGAATCCTTAGTAAAAGTCTTCATCTGCATGACACCATACTCAGTATAAAGACTAGCTGAGTTGTGATCACGATGCGTGAAATATAGCATCGAGGCTAAATTTGTATTCTTGGCCTCTCTTTTGACATGAATTTCGCCATTTTCAGTAATCTTTACTAAAATAGAAGCATGATCGTCATTTTCCATGCTTTCATTAAATTGTAAGTAGACAGCATTGCCCATCCTCGTAAATCTTCCAGGCTCGGAAATCTTAGTATGTGTCATCTCCCCAGCTTGAAAGACTGACATGTCGAGGTCGACATTGACATCAATACGATTATTTTCCAAAATATAACACCCCACATGATAAAATTAATAAATAAACTACATAAATAAAGAAGTGATCTGTTGAATAAGCAAATTATATTATACGACCAAAATGTGCGAACTGCTCAAGAGATGCTTGAGCCTTTCGCTGATACAGGTGCCATCTTGCAATTCGTTTCTGAAGAACAAATTGCCCTCGCCCACTTTTGGACGACTTCACCAACAGTGATATTAGGTTTACAAGACCAACGGCTCAACAATCTATCCGCTGGTTTAGATTTTCTTGAGGAAAAGAATTATATTTACTATCTAAGAAATTCAGGAGGACTAGGAGTGGTGACTGATCCTGACATCCTGAACTTCACGCTCTTTTTACCTCACAAAGATCAATTATCGATCGACGACGCCTACGGCAAAATGTATTCGATCATGAAGCAAACTTTCTCTGATCGTTTAAAGACCGGCGAAGTCATTCACTCATATTGTCCTGGGACCTTTGACTTGAGCATCGATGGCAAGAAAATCGCTGGGATCTCGCAGCGACGTTCAGGCGATGCTGTGGCTATCATGGCTTACATTAGCATCACTGGCGATCAAAAGAGTCGTTCACAGTTGATGAAAGACTTTTATGAGATCAGCAATTTTCCGATCCATCAGAAGATCGACTTTCCAAATATCGATGTGCACTGTATGGAAAACTTAGATATTTTAACACACCAGCCACTGACTGTTGCTTCAGCAAAGCAAAAAATCTTACAGAGCCTATCTAATGATGATTATAGCATCGATACTGACAGCTTCAATATCATCTCAAATTCCGCGCCATATAGCGATGCGTACAACAAAACATTAGAAGATCTCGTCTACAAAAATAAAAAACTATTGGGAGAAAATTAATGACATTCAATATCGAAAAACTTCCGCGTGAAAAGGTATTTCGTGATCCACTTCATAATTACATACACGTTTCACACAAAGTCATCCTTGATCTGATCAATACTAAAGAGTTCCAGCGTTTACGTCGCGTCAAACAGTTAGGGACTTCTTCTTTTACTTTCCAAGGTGCCGAACATTCCCGTTTCACCCACTGTATGGGTGTCTATGAGATAACCCGCTTGATCTGCGATAACTTCCAAAGAAACTATCCTTCTAAAGAAGCAGGCGACGGTCTATGGGATGACTCTGAAAGGATCGTAGCTTTATGTGCAGCCTTATTGCACGACGTTGGCCATGGACCTTACTCCCACGCTTTCGAGCATATCTTTGATACTGACCATGAAATGTGGACCCAAGAGATCATCACATCGCCTGAAACCGAGATCAACCAAGTTTTACGTCAAGTATCGAGCGATTTTCCTGAAAAAGTAGCCAGCGTGATCGCGAAAACTTACCCTAACAAACAAGTTGTCCAAATGATCTCCAGTCAGATCGATGCTGATCGGATGGATTATTTACTTCGTGACGCCTACTTCACCGGTACCAAATATGGTATGTTCGACTTAACGCGGATCTTACGGGTTATGCGTCCCTACCGTGGTGGCATTGCCTTTGATGCTAATGGGATGCATGCAGTTGAAGATTATGTGCTATCAAGATTTCAAATGTATCAACAAGTCTACTTTCACCCTGTGTCACGGGGAATGGAAGTCGTTTTGACCAAACTGTTAAAACGTGCCAAAGATTTGTATGAACACAATCAGATGAATGGCTTCGAAATGCCAAGTTTGCTCGTTCCCTTTTTTGAAAATCGGGTCACGATCAACGACTATTTAGCTTTGGACGATGGGATCCTCAATACTTACTTCACGCTTTGGCTCGATTATCCTGACGAGATCTTGAAGGATCTGTCCTATCGTTTTCTTACTAGAAAGCCCTTCAAGTCCGCCCAATATTCTGAAGAAACGCAAGATAAATTACCACAGTTAGCTGATATCGTTGAAGCCGCTGGTTTTGATAAAAAGTACTATACTTCGACCAACACGAGTTATGACCTCCCCTACGACGTTTACAACCCACGTGAGCATAAGAGCCGTACGCAAATCGAAATTATGCAAAATGATGGTTCATTAATTGAACTTTCGACAGTGAGTCGCTTAGTGAACGCTTTGACCGGTAAAATTTCCGGTGATGAAAGATTTTACTTCCCTAAGGCGATGTTGGAAGAGCATTCAAATGATATTTTCAGTGAAGAATACGTTAAATTTCAGAAACATATTTACAACGATATGATTATTTAGATTTTTTTGTTCTATTATTAAAAAAATTAGCCATTTCGATTAAAAACGCTTTCAAACTTTGAAAAATTTTACTATTATGTATATAGAACATTTTCCCGAGGAGGAACTTTCATGAAAGAATTTTCAAATGAAACTAGAGCTAAAAATTTACAAGCAATGCAAAATGAGGAATTAGACCTGCTTGTTATTGGTGGCGGAATTACTGGTAGTGGTATCACACTTGATGCTCAATCACGTGGTATCCAAACTGGTTTAGTTGAAATGCGTGACTTTGCTTCTGGTACATCAAGCCGTTCAACAAAATTAGTTCACGGTGGTCTACGTTACCTAGCACAATTTGCTCTCAAAGAAGTTCACGAAGTTGGTAGTGAACGTGCAATTGTCTATAACAACGCTCCTCAAATCACAACACCATTGAAAATGATGCTACCATTCTACGCTGGTGGTACTTACGGTCCATTCATGACATCAGTTGGTCTTGATGTTTACGATCGTTTAGCACAAGTTAAGAAGTCAGAACGCAAGACAATGCTTGAACCTGACGAAACAACTGCTAGAGAGCCTTACGTCAAAGCTGACGGATTGTTAGGTTCAGGTCTTTATGTTGAATACAGAACTGACGACGCTCGTCTAACACTCGAAGTTGCTAAAAAAGCTAGTGAACTCGGTGCTTTGATCGCCAACTATACTAAAGTTACTGGTTTATTATACGACGCTAACCACAAAGTTTGCGGAGTTAAGTTTGAAGATGTTCAATCAGGTGAAACTGGTGAGATCCACGCTAAGAAAGTGGTTAACTCATGTGGTCCTTGGGTTGACGAAATCCGTGATATGGATGGTTCCAACAAAGGTAAACATCTTCACCTGACAAAGGGTGTTCACTTAGTTATTGACAACGCTAAGTTCCCCATCTCCAACTCATTATTCTTCGATACACCATTCCACGATGGTCGTATGATGTTCGCCATCCCTCGTGAAGGCAAGACTTACATCGGTACAACCGATACAACTTGGGAAGAAGATCCAAGGGAACCAAACATCACTGTTTCTGATGTTACATACATCCTAGCAGCTGCCAACCAAATGTTTGAACTTCCACAAAAGCTTACACCAGACGACGTTGAAGCCGGTTGGTCAGGTGTTCGTCCACTTATCCAAGAAGAAGGAAAATCACCTTCCGAAATTTCTCGTAAAGATGAAATTTTCCAATCAGATACTGGCTTACTTTCAATTGCCGGTGGTAAATTAACTGGTTACCGTAAGATGGCTGAAAAGATCGTCGACCGTGTTGGTGAACAATTAGCTGAAGAAACTGACTATCAATTCTCCGGTCAACAAACTGAAAACCTTATCCTTTCAGGTGGTGACGTTGGCGGTGACGAAGGCTGGTCAACATACTTCGACAAGATGGTCCACGAAGGAATCGTTAACTACGACCTCGAACGTGAAGACGCTGAAAAATTAGTTCAACGTTACGGTTCAAACGTCGCTGACATTTACGAACTATTGCCAGATGGTGAAAAAGACGGCCTTCCACGCGTAGATTACGCAATGTTAAATTACGGTCTAAAAGCCGAAATGGTCGAACATCCAATCGACTACCTACTACGTCGTAGCAGTCAAATGTTATTTGACATCAACCACATGGAAGAAGTCAAAGATGCTGTCATCGATTATATGGCAAACTACTACAAGTGGGATGACGAGACAAAGAAAGCCATGACAGAAGAAGTAGATGGCAAGTTAGCACTTACAGACTTACATGATATTAAAGCAGCTTACGCAGAACACGTTGCAGCTGAATAATAACAAATTTAAGGTAGTTTTCTTCAAAAAGCTTCCTCATAATCATAATCAACAATCTCATTCAACTAATGTTGAATGGGATTTTTTTGTTTTCACAATCAATCAAAAGTCCAATACAATATCCAAAATATGTCCATAATTAAACAACATGTAAATACTGTGCTTAATTTTTATCAAAAGAAAAGCTAAGATTCCAATACTGGTGTAATCAATACAACTTAAAAGGAGTCCAATTTATGAAACAGATCGAACAACTGACTCAGCTGATAGACCAAGCTAATGCCATCTTAGTTGGTGGCGGTAGTGGCCTATCGAACGCTGCTGGAATGGATTTTTGGTATGAAGCGAGTCCATTATTTATGGAGCATATGAAATATTTTTACGACAAATATCATTTTAAAGGACTCTTTAATGGATTTTATAATCCCTTTGATTCAGAAGAGGAACACTGGGCCTTCATGCTCCTTGCTTGGAAGATGATTTTTGATACTCCTGCTCAGAAACCAACTTATCAATACTTGGGAACACTTGTGGCCAACAAACCTGCCCACTACATTACAACCAATCAGGATAGCCTTTTTAAGCAATATTTTCCTGAAGAACAAGTCAGTGAGATCCAAGGATCGCACTATTTTGCTCAAAGCAAAGATACTAGTGACGATAAAAATCTATATTCTATGCAAAAAATCGTGGCCGACTTATTGCCTAAAATCAAAGACCACCGCTTGCCTAAAGAGTATTTCCCAACTAGTAAAATCAACGGTTCTCCGCTAATCGTCTGGGCACGTGGACCCGAATTTTTGGAGGACAAACGCTATAACGATGAATATCAAAAGATCAGCCGATTTTTGGGACAACATCAAGGTGAAAAAATTTTGTTTCTCGAAATGGGTGTCGGCCGGATGACACCCATGTTTATTCAAGAGCCATTTTGGGAAATGACCAACTATATGCCGGATTCATTTTACGTCAACATCAATCCCAAA
The DNA here is from genome assembly GCF_003946325.1 of Companilactobacillus furfuricola. Lineage (GTDB taxonomy): Bacteria > Bacillota > Bacilli > Lactobacillales > Lactobacillaceae > Companilactobacillus > Companilactobacillus furfuricola. The sequence continues at coordinate 16,191 of NZ_RHNT01000039.1, forward strand.
GATGCCATCACTGCACCAGAAATCAAGGACCGGTCCCTACTGATCAGTGAAGACATCAACGAAGTATTAAAAGAAGCTGCCAATATCGTTCAAGGAGGTCAAAATGGCTAACTCAATTACCACCGCACAAAAATGGATCAAGAATGCGGATGCTATTTTAGTCACCGCCAGCAATGGTTTCTCCATTTCTGAAGGACTAAACTTGTTCGCTAATGACCAAAAATTACATGAGGTCTTAGGTGACCTAACTGACAAATATAACATCCCCAATTTCTTAACTGCTTTTGGATATAATTATTCTAATGAATTAGATAGATGGCGTGCTTACGGTAGGATAACTGAATACTATTCACATAATTATCATCCTGGAAAATTAATGAGTTCTCTGAAAAAAATCATTGGAGATAAGCCTTATTACATTTGGACATCGAATACAGACCATCACTTTGCCCTAGCCGGTTTTAACAATATTTTTGAAATCGAAGGTAATTGGTTAAACGGCATTTGTCGTGCACATCCAAAAGAACATGGAATAACGAACTTACAGGATAAACTCCACAATATCTACTCAAAGGATCAGCAAGGTACTTTAGAAAATGATGACATCCCCAAGTGTGATCAATGTGGTGAGCCCCTATCGCTAAACCTAGCTAGTGAAAATTTTCAAATCGATCAAAACCAACTTGAAGGATTTTCTAGCTTTGTCCAAAAATATCAAATGGACAATATTTTAGTCCTCGAATTAGGAATCGGCCCAAACAATCAAATGATCAAAGGACCAAGCACCCAACTAATAGCTGCAACTGAAAAAAGCCGCTACATCACAATTAACAAAGGTCAAGTATCGATCCCTGACATTATTAGTGAAAGATCGATCGGCTTTTCATCGTCGATTGATGACGCATTTGAATCACTTCTGACCGGCAAAGATCTTGGACTAAAGATCACGGGTCCAAAAGGACCTCAACCTGAGTTATCTCCAACACAGCAACAAGAGCAGACTGAATTTTTAAAGCAGATTTTCCCATCATATATGATCGAACGCGGGATCCGTCCGAGTGAATTATCAATGTACATGACGATCGATACTGAACATTTATCACACTTACATTTACTCGAGCAAGGACAGGCCTGGATGTATTCTCTCGGAAATTCTGCCTTAGTACATTGTTTTACAAAAGATGGTAAATATTACCAAGTTAAGCTTGGTCTGGATAAATCTAAGAAACAAGTCCACGGTTTTTACATTGAACCAGGAACTGCGGTTGCTTTCGAAGATCTCAACGATAACGGAGCTGGTTTCTCCCAATTGAATGGTAGCATCCCTAGTAACTCCAGTGGTCAAGTATTAATTCCCAAAAAAGATGCATTGATCGAAATGTTCCCTGGACAAGCAGATGTGATCAATCGCCTATCGATCGACTAACAAAGCTTTTTAAACGATTATAAAAACCAAAATTAAGTAACTTTAACCAAAAATAAAAAATGCCTTCCGAATTTGATTTTTCATCAATATTCTGAAGGCATTTTTCTTGTTAAAAAGCATCAATAATTATTTTCCAATATTCACGTCAGTAGCTTTGACCCATTGATCGGTGGAGACCCGATACATAATCACGCCATTAACAGTCTTTCTTTGATCTGTTCGATAAGCTACACCAGCTGGCAATGTTCCAACCACATTTCCAGTTGAATCATAAAGATTAGCATTGGATCTAGCAGTTACCAAACTTGCACCGATGGGATTGATGAAGGTAACATCGCTAGGTTTGACCCACTCGTCAGTTGACACACGATAAAGTGTCGGTTGACCATCACTCATCAACATCCTATCAGCGATCCAATAAGTTCCAGCTTGAAGTGAGCGGCTGGCTAATTGACCTTTTGAGTTATAAAGTTTTGTTAGACTATGAGTTTGAACTTCCCCATTAATAACTTGATAGTCACCGTTATATTGTCCATCAGAATCATACTGATTATTGACACTAATATTATTATCATCAGCAGATGCTTGGACTTGAGTAGTTGAGAGCCCGCCTAGGGTTAAAGCTACGGCTCCAGCTATGATCAAATTAGTTATTTTCATTTTTTGCAACCCCTTAAATAAATATTTTGCTTACTGTATATAAATATAACATTATTTATACTGATTGAACCGTTTTCATCGAAATTAATCTAAAAACACTTTAAAAATATTTTGAATGATAGTAAAGTAAATGATAATTAATTTTACAAACAAAAAGGAGCATTAGTATGTTTAATGAATTCCGTCAATTTATCTCAAGAGGAAGCGTAGTAGACCTAGCAGTTGGTGTTATCATAGGTGCCGCATTTAACTCCCTGATCACGGCTCTAACAACTTATATCCTAAACCCCTTAATTGGTCTATTAATAGGTAAAATCGACCTGACAGACATGAAATTCACTGTATTTGGAGCAAATTTCCTAATAGGTGACTTCATCAACGCCATAATCAACTTCCTAATCATCATGTTCGTCGTATTCGTAGTAGTAAAAGCCATGAACAAAATGCGAAGAGACGGCTCAACCAGCAAATTCGACAACGTCCAAGAAACCGATCCACAACTAGAATACCTACAACAAATCCGCGACCTGTTAAGATATCAATCACAACAACAAAATAAAAAGTAGAGAGAGCGGAAGGCGACGGTCAGCTGCTGAGGATTAACGCATGTAGTCGCACAAGGTGCTGCGAAGCAGTGCCGCGACTACGTGTGTTAACCGGAGGCCGCTGTCGCCTGGAGCTCGTTTCAACATCCTTGAGGATAAGAATCAAAACCACTATCCAAGCTACAGCAAGTTTAGTCATCAAAAATGGATAGCTCTAGTTCATATCAAATACGCAGCGCCGCGACCACCTGTGTTAACCGGAGGCCGCTACCTCGCGGAGCTCGTTTCAACATCCTTGAGGATAAAACAAAACACCCCTATCAAAACCACAGCAAGTTTAGCAACCAAAAATAGAAAACACTCTTATTTCTCAGCAAGTTTCAACCAATCTAAAAAAATCAGCACTATCCAAAATCACGTCAGTATGATGAATGGATAGTGTTTTTTATTACCAAAATTATCAATGTCGAAAAAATAAAAAAAACGCCACCAACAGGCAGCGCCAACAAAAATCTATCCTCGGATCTGAGCCCCAAGCAACCAATCACCATTATTAAGCTCAAGTTGATCCATATCATTATAATTAACCCATTCATTAGTAGAAACCCGATAATACTTATCGCCATCGTAAACCCGATATTTATCAGTATACCACCAAGTATAATTAGCAACTCCACGATTACTTAAACGAATATTATTACCATCAAATGACCACAAGAAAACAGTAGTCTCACCCGGTTCATAATTCAGAGCCATCAATTTACCTTCCGAAGGCATAGTAGTACCTTCAGGAAGATCCCAAATACTAGTAGCTTCAGCAGATTGAGTAGAGCCAACAGAAAAAACAGGACCCACAGCAAAAGACAAAGCAGCCACCGAAGCCAAAACAGCAGAAACACCTTTAGTAAATTTCATAGAAAAAATTCCTCCCTAAAACATTTTATAAATATATTTATAAAATAAAAATGAACCAGCAAACTGCATGCTCCCACCAAAATTAAAAATCAGCATAATAAAATAGAAACTAAATAATCAAATAATGAAAAACAAAATTAACAAAACATCCCCACCATTGCGATTTTGAGGCGACAAAGGAGCATTCAAAGAGCAAGAAAAGACTACAAACAAAATACCAACCGATGAAAAGCCTAAATAAAAATTAACCAGATAGAAAAACGAATCAAAACTAGTAAGAACAAAGACAAATTAGACACAACAAACAAAACCGCAGCAATTTAGTAAAAATCAAATAAGTACCGCATCCCCCACCCACCAAGAGAGTTTAATCTACCCTAGGTTCTGTGGGGGTGGAAGGAATTCGCCGTCAGCCATGAAATTTCACTTAGCGGTTTACCGGTTCTCGTCGTGGTTTGGTTATTTTGATGCATTTATTTAAGAAGAGGCTTATATACTCAATGCCAATTTTCATGAG
>NZ_RHNT01000004.1 GCF_003946325.1 Companilactobacillus furfuricola
TCATGAAAATTGGCATTGAGTATATAAGCCTCTTCTTAAATAAATGCATCAAAATAACCAAACCACGACGAGAACCAATTTATTGCCTAGATAAAGACCGAGTTTTGAAACAAGCGAGTGGTCTTCTCGATTGGTTCAAAATCGGTCGGCAGCGTTCCAGTCCCATATAGCGCCCCGCCCCGGAACCGGCAATCAGCGCACAACCAAACTACTACAACTATCCCAACTACACAATAAAAACAAATTACTCATAATCTGTTACATTTCTTCAACTTTTTTAAAATTATGGTTATTTTTTCCAAAAACACAACAATATTTTGAAAATCTTTTCCACCCCATCCTTACTAAGCTTTTCCCCTAAGTTGTATAATGAACTCGTGTCAACGTTTTCATAAAATGTTGCATAACATTAAATTAGGGGGGATTTGATGAATAAACAACGTAAGCGGATCGTTGCGATAGTAACTGGAGTCATCACCGTATTACTACTAAGCTTTTTCACGTTTATTGGTAATGCTTCAGCCGCTTCAACAACAGATCCCGCTAATGTATCAACATCTGAAACACAAACTGCAACAGATTCTACAGAAGAAACAGCTGCTCAAACATCAACCAAAACACCAGCCAACACTGATGTCGATATCAATGCCAACGCAACGACAACTTCTGATGATTCTGCCACGACTAGTCCAGATCCAAACGCAACTGAGATCGAAAACTCTGAGTTGTCGACCAAAGCCGCTGAGGACGGAATGGTCTTGCTCCAAAACAAGGATCAAACATTGCCAGTATCAACTGACAATTCTGTAGCCTTGTTTGGTTCTGGCGCCTACGGAACAGTCAAAGGTGGAACTGGTTCCGGTGATGTCAATCCTAGAAATGTCGTAAATATTTGGGATGGCTTGAAAAAAGCTGGCTATCAAATAACTTCAGAGGATTATTTGAACAAAACAGCTGCTGACTACGATCAGAAAAAAGCTGCTTTTGATGCAACTTCTTCTTTGCTGAATACCTTTGTCTATCAAGACAAACAGATCTCGCAAGCAGATTTTGACGCTGCACCTGCAGATGTTGGTATTTACGTTCTTTCAAGAAATGCTGGTGAAGGAACAGATAGGACCGACACTAAGGGTGATTATGAGATCACTGATGCTGAATTCAACAACATCAAAAATTTGGCAGCCGATTATAAGTAAAGTATCTTATTGCTCAACGTCGGCGGTCAGATCGATACTAAATTTACCGATCAAATTCCAGATCTCGACAGTGTCCTCTTAGTTTCTCAAGGTGGACAAAATGTCGGTACTGCCGTTGCTGATATTATCAGTGGCAAAGTCACACCATCTGGTAAATTAGCACAAACTTGGGCTCAAAACTATTCAGATTACCCAGCTTCAGCAACTTTCGCTGACAACGATGGTCAATCTGATCAAGAAGACTACAACGAAGGTATTTACGTTGGTTACCGTTATTTCGATACTTACAACGTAACTCCAAAGTATGAATTTGGTTATGGCCTTTCTTACACGACTTTTGATACTAAGACCGATTCAGTTGCTGTAAATGGCAACAACTTAGTAACTAAAGTTACTGTAAAAAACACTGGTGACAAGTATTCAGGACGTCAAGTCGTTCAAGAATACTACTCAGCACCAAAGGGAACAGTCGATAAAGCTTTCCAAAACTTGGCTGCTTATGCCAAAACTGATGTCTTGGCACCAGGACAAAGTCAAACTTTGACATTGTCATTCCCACTCTACAATATGGCTAGCTACGATACAGCTTCCAACAGCTACATCCTAGACATATCGTTAGAGTCGGCAACAGTTCACGTGATACTCACGTCGCTGCTGTCTTGAATTTGACTTCAAAAGTCACAACTGAACAACTTTCTTCAGAAATGGCTCCAGCAGTCGATCCAACAGAACTTCACGGATCAAATAATACATTTGTTCCTGACAACCAAGCAGAAGAGCTAGTAAACGCACCAGTTATCCAACTAAATGCTAGTTCATTAGAAAATGTCCTTGGCAACAACGCATCAACTTTTGATACTAACGATGTAACTACGATCGTTAATTCAAACTCTTCAATAGACATTCCCAAAACTGATTTAAACGAAACACTCAAGTCAGTTTCTGGTGTTTATGGTTCAACCTTGAAAGATGTTTACGATGGCAAGATCTCAATGGATCAATTCATCGTCACCTTGACACCAAAACAACTTTCATACATCGTCAATGGTAGTTTGGAACCTTCAAACGGTTCAAGCTCACCGATCGTCGGTAATTCTTCACAAGAAGTACCCGGTGCAGCTGGTCAAACAACTGGCACATTGACAAACAGAGGTATCAACATTTCCGTAAATTCAGATGGTCCAGCCGGACTTCGTTTGACACCTGTTTCAACCGTAAATGGTCAAAAGAGATATCAATACGCTACCGCATGGCCAATCGGAACCTTATTGGCACAAACTTTCGACCCAGAAATGATCAACGAAGTCGGAACAGCCGTAGGTAAAGAAATGAAAGAATTTGGCGTTGATACTTGGTTAGCTCCAGGTATGAACATCCAAAGAGATCCACTAAATGGACGTAACTTCGAATACTATTCAGAAGATCCACTAGTAACAGGAGTAAGTGCCACAGCCATGACGAGAGGGGTTCAATCAAACCCAGGCGTCGGCACAACTGTAAAGCATTTCTTCGCCAACAGCCAAGAAACAAAACGTGGAACAATGGATGACGAAATCGGTGAACAAGCCATGAGAGAAATCTATCTAAAAGGCTTCGAAACCGTAGTAAAAGACGCCCAACCACAATACATCATGTCCTCATACAACCAAGTAAACGGCCAATACAATGCAGCAAACTACGACCTATTGACCAACATCTTACGAGGCGAATGGGCTTCAAAGGAACTGTCATGACCGATTGGTACAACCAAAAGAGTCTCTCAGATCCACAGATCCTAATGCACGCCGGCAATGACCTAATCATGCCAGGAAGCACACAAACTAAACTACAAAAAGCCATCTCTGATGATAACCTAGCACTAGGCGACCTACAGAGATCAGCTGAAAGAGTATTGAACACAATCATGAATGCATACACCTTCGCTAAAGACAACAATGTCAAAGCACATTCATTGACACCAAGCGACGTATCAACAATCATGACAGACAATGGCCAAAGTTGGTAAAAGAATCAGGAATATACTGAAAAACAATACTTAAAGTAGCAAAAAAGACAAATCCTACATTCGCAAAACGCAGATGAAGGATTTGTCTTTTTTTCTATTCTTTTAGTTTTTTCTTTTTAGGATCTTTCCGTTTCAGAAGAATCCTGAGATAGACAAGTAAAAATTAGGAAGCACCAAAAGTGCCAATTTAACAAGAAAAAATCAGTAAAACCAAAAAAAGAGAGAATCATCGATTACTATCTAGGTGGAGGGGTGGGGCGCTATATGGGTTCAGTAGCCAAATTCCTCTTGGCGACGAAGGAGCTTAGAGGAAGACTCGTATTTGAAATGCCCGGGTGGTTTTCCCGGGTAGTTCAAATCGATGTCGGCTACGTTCCAATCCCATATAGCGCCCCGCCCCGGAACCGGCAATGAACGTCCCCCCTAATTACCACCTCAATTAAATATTAAATCCAAAAACATCGAAGATAAAACCAAATAAAGCTATAATAAATATAATGCCAAATTATTCGGGGGTCATATTATGAAAATGAAAATTTGGTGGATCGTGAATATTCTGTGGATAATCCTATTCGCAGCAATGGGGATCTTCGTCATAGTCCGCAAATACGATGCAGCCGGCATCTTGCAGACCAACCAACTAAAATTTGCCACCCTAGCCATGCTAGCAGTCCTACTATTATTCGTAGGCTTATGCCAGGCGCTAGTACTATACTTTATCAAACGAAGCAATCAAGCCAAGTCAAAAAAATAGACTAGATCAAAAAAAAGATCAAGTCTATTTTTTTTATCTAATCGACAGAATTTTCAGTATTTTCAGCGTAATCTGTGGGGTAACCAAATTTATCAGAAATCGTGTATATAGCATCCTTGAAATTACCGTCGAACAAAGTGTAAGTCTCGTGAGTCTTTTGATCCTTCAACTTAGTCTTGCTTAAGATCTTGAAAGTCAAAGTGGGACTACCTTGTTTATAAAAACCGTTATCGGCATCATTTTCGGGAAGATCAGTCGTGATCGTCAACAAACTATTGTCGATCGCCATTTTAGGTTCATTCATATTTGATATTTCCTTAGGCTGACCAGCCTGAGTCACCTTGAACAATTTGAGAAAGTGCTCATCTTCGCTGTCAGCAGGTGAAGCCAGAAAACTTAAAAAGCGGGAATCATGTTGATCACTAATAAAGATCTTATCAATAAAATAATCACTGTCTAGATCAACAATCTTCGTAACTGGAGCCTTAGTTTTTCCAGTCATCAGATTGTAGTCGGATAGCTCGTAACTTTTGTACCAAGTAAGATTTTCCTTGCGGAGATTCTTAGTGTCATCAAAGTTGACCTCTGACTTGCGACTAGGATTAGGGTAGAGTCCCAGTTTCGTAGAATTGCCGTCAATTTTGAAGTCCATTTTAAAATAGTGCCAGCGAGGGCGATCATTTTTACCACGGATCAGGTAAGTATTTTGGTCGAGTTGTTTATATTCGATATGATGAAATTTATTGCCATTAGCTAAAAATTTATTTTGCTTCAGCTCCAAAGCAAGAAAGTTCTGTTTATCACCATGACCGTAATAACCTTTATAAGCATAAGGAACCCCGGATTTAAAATCCTTTTTTGTTTGTTGCTTATCTTCTAAACCCAGTTCCTGCTTGATATTAGAGCATCCGGCTAAACTAAATATTAAAATCAGTGCCAAGAAAATTTTTGCCCAGATAGATTTTTTCATCATGATCTCCCGCCTATCATAAAATATAATTTTATCTTAAATTAAACGCCAACCTCTTGTAAACTTCGATTTAATTTCAAATATATTGAATATTTGATAGCGTTTAAACAATATATTTTATATCCTATGAATAGATAGATTCAAAATATGGGGGGCATAGGGATGAAAAAAGTTAAAATAGCTGGACTAGCAGCTGCAGCTCTGTTAGCCATCACACCAACAACAGGAACTGTAAGCGCTGCCGACACAACAACGGATTCAGGATTTAATATCAGCAATGTAACTGATATGGTCAAAAATTTCGTTGGTTTTTTCCAGGATATTGCAGATAAAATTCAAGGTATTAGTGGGAACGATGGTTCTAAGACACGACTCAAGATGTCCATAAATTGGCTCAGAACGTTCTTAATAGCATAAACACAGTTACTTACGATGAGAATCATCCAGTACAGTTGAATAGTGATACATTGCAAGGAAATCTTGGAAGCGATTTAAGTGCCGAGTCTTTTGCTGATTTATTGAGTAATACTGATGCAGGGAAATTGAAGGTTTTCAATCCGGATCAAGTGGCTTTAATTAAAGCTGCAGGAGATTATAAATACGTCTTATCCTATCAAGAGGGCAACCAAAATGACTTAAAAGTTGCTTTCGACGCATTTGCACAAGGTGACGGTGCAACTATTAAGTTGAATGTTCAGACTAAAGACAAAGATGGAAAAACAGTTGGTAACCATGTGATTACTTTTGTCAATAATACAAAAGATATTGCCGGCGCAACCAACTTGAACATTCATTTTAATACACCAATTAAAGTTGCACTCAATAGTGAAACAACTCCAATTAAAAAATCAGAAAGTGCAAAGACAAATACAACTGTTGACAATAACAATGGTCAAACAGTTGCATATCAAAGCATAGTTCCTGGTGGATTTTATTCAAATCCAACTGATGCAAAAGATTTCAAAAATCCGCTGGATTTAGGTAATCATTTTAAGCAAGCAGGAAAAACATATTATCAACCAGTAACTATCAATTTTGATAAAGACAAAACAGATATTTGGACAATTACTGATAATTCACTTAAATCAAGTGATACAACATTTACTTTAAATGGTAATAGTGTTCTTTGGGAAAATGTAAATTGGAATGGAAATACAAATGCCGTAACTTATGTTCGTGAAATTGTAGTCGGTGACAAAGAAGCCGAAAAACCAGATACAACAGATCCAGATGGTACAAAGGATCCAGACAAGAATGATCAAAAAGATCCAGATACTAACAAAGATCCAGATCCAGAAGATGAAGTTGGTGTATGGAAAGAAACAGATCAAGATGGAATTATTACTGTAAATAACCAAATCGCAAACTTGATGAACGATGACAATGTTCTAACAACTCGTTCATTGGCCGCAAATACTCAATGGGTAACTGACAAGTATCGTGAAAATAGTGCTACAGGTGCTATCCAATACCGTGTTTCAACTCATGAATGGGTAAATGCAAGTGATGTTACATTCCAAGAAAAGATTCCTAACTTCTTTACTAACATCACTCAATATCCAGAATTCCACACAGTTACTTTAGCTGGTCCTAGTGGCTTTGTTTACGCATTGTTCAACAAGGATGGCGTTCGTTCACTCCGTGGCTTAGCAGGAAGAACTACTTGGGCTACTGACCAACGGGCAACTGATGCAAATGGTAATATCTATTACCGTGTATCAACAGACGAATGGATCCAAGAAGGCGCTGGCGTTACAGTTGATTAAATTATAAATTTAAAAATACTGACATCGATTTTTTGATGTCAGTATTTTTTTATCTTTTTTGTAGGAAAAAACTAATATTTATTGTAAGCGAATACAAAATATGGAATAATAGCATTGCCGGCCAAAAATGGTCGAAAAAATACAGGGGGAAACATGATGAATAAGACTAGAATTATTCGTACGTTATCGCTAGTAATGGCGCTGATTTTTGGAATACATTTTAGCCAACAACTAGCTAGTGCAAGTAGCGTTGAGGACTATCCGAATGTGCTGAATATTCAAGCTTCGCCGACTGCTGATTTTTATAAATCAGGTACTTCAGTCAACAAGTATTCACATTTTTCGGATATGGGTGCTTGGCACGGTTATTATTTACCTAAGGAAGGAGATACGACAACTTACGGTGGTTTTACCGGGCCTATGATTGTGGCTGAGGAGTATCCCGTTAATTTGTCGAAACAAATTTCACAGCTAAATATTAAAAATGTGACAACTGGCAAAAACTACGATTTCAAGCTGGCACAACATAAGTTTGCATACTATCCAGGTCGTTTACACCAGGAATACCAATTTACGGATTTGACAGTAACAATGGATCTTATTTTTGTCAGTGATCGAACTGCTTTGATCAGAACTAATTTGAAAAATACTAGCACCAAGGCTAGTGAATATCATGTCAGCTGGACTGGTGATATTTTGAATAAATTGACGATCGGTGGTCGCACAACTGATCTTCAACAATCATTAGTCGCTACCGATAAGGGTGTGCAAGTCGATTTTTCAACTGTTAGGAACACATCAAGTTATATGACAACTGATGAGAATAAATTTGATGTTGCATACAGCCAACCTGTAACAACCACAGTTAATGGCAATAATTACCAAAGTGATTTGAATGAAAACATCAAATTAGCTGGTAATAGTTCAGTTAATCTTTATACCGCTGAATCTTACGTATTCACGAATGAAGAATTGGCCAATGAACACGCTATGACTTCCAAATATTTTGCTAATGCAACAGATTATTTCACAAAAAACAAAAATCGTTGGGAAAATTATCTAAACAAAACGGAATCTAATAATGTGACTTTTCGTGATAAGCAACTCAATAAAGCTGCAGTGAAGAGTTTAGAAACATTGACGACTAACTGGCTCAGACCAGCAGGAGAACTGAAACATGATGGTATCGTTCCGGCTATGGGTGACCGTTGGTTCGTTGGCCTCTGGGCCTGGGATTCGTGGAAAGAAGCATCTGCTGTATCTGAATATGATCCAGAACTAGCCGAAAACGTGGTCCGTTCATTATTCGATTATCAGATCCAGCCTAATGATGATCTTCGGCCACAAGATGCTGGGATGATCCCAGATGCAATTTTTTACAATAAAGACAAGTATCGTGGTGGCGACAGTATCAACTGGAACGAGCGTAATTCGAAACCACCACTTGCTGCTTGGTCAGTTTGGCAGATTTATCAACAAAATCTTGATAAAGAATTCTTAGCCGAGATGTATCCAAAATTGGTTGAGTATCACAATTGGTGGTATAGCAACCGTGATCATAACCACGACGGTTTAGCTGAATATGGAGCAACAGTCCATGATCTGCATTTCAAGACCGTTAATGGCAAGCAAGTACCAAACAAAGATGAAGTGATCTTAGGTGCTGCTTGGGAGTCTGGTATGGATAATGCCGTTAGATTCGACGCTGAAGGTGTTGGAAAAGACGACCAAGGAGTCAAGGTTCTTGAAAATAAAGATGCTGATGGCAACTTAGTCGGCTTCTCAATCAATCAAGAGTCAGTTGATCTAAATGCATACTTGTATGCTGAAAAAGGTTATCTAGCTTCAATCGCCAAAGTTTTAGGCAAATCAAATGATGTTGAAAAATATACATCTGAAGCCAAGACTTTACGAGAAAAAATCAACCAAAAGATGTTCGATAAGAAAACTGGTTTTTACTATGATCTTCAATTTGTAGGTAATAAAAAGCAAATGGTTGTAGATCGTGGTAAAGGAACAGAAGGATGGATCCCGCTTTGGGCTCGTGTTTCAACGCAAAGTGAAGCAAATGATGTCAGGGATGTCATGATGAATACAGGTATGTTCAACACGTACATGCCATTACCAACTTCATCACGAGATAATAAGAAGTTTGCTGCAACTAGATATTGGCGTGGTCCGGTTTGGTTAGATCAAGCGTTCTTTGGAATCGAAGGATTACAAAATTACGGTTTTGATAAGGATGCTAAGACATTGACGAATAAGCTTTACGATCATGCGGAAGGTTTACTTGATGATGGTCCGATCCGTGAAAATTACAATCCATTGAATGGGCAAGGATTGAACTCGGAAAACTTCAGTTGGTCATCTAGTGTCTTCTACATGTTGCACCATGACGTGTTCGGCAATGGTAAGACGACATCACAAACAGCATTTCCAATTGAATAGCAAAAAAAGCCAATACTCAATTTTGAGTTTGGCTTTTTTTACACTGTTCTAGATTTTATTTTTCGTGTTATCGAAAGACGTGAACTATCAACTGGTGCCCAATTTGAAGGTTTTAAACGCCGACCGTGTTCGATTTCGGCTTGGGATTTCTCGGTCATTTTGTAAGTGACAACCTTGCCAGTTTTTTCATAAGTCGTCAGAGTCCTGACGGTCCGGGAAATATCGGTGATAAAGAATGTCAGTAGCAGTGAAAATTGTAGTGCAATCGGTAATGTATTTTTCAATTAATAACTCCTCTTGTTAATGATTTAATTATACGGGAATATTTCTGTTCATGTGTGGAATTTTCTAGGTTATTTTGTGAATGAAATATGAAGATGTCTATCAACACAAAGCCAACTGTTTAAAAAAAAGATGCCCTGTTTATGCATTTTTTTACGATTAGATAACATTTTCACAATAATATTTTTAAAAATGTCCTAAAAGTCGCGTATTCAATCAACATTTTTAAAAGTTAATGTATAATGGTGTCAACAGAGTATTAAAAGGGTGGTATAAAAATGCTTGAAAATGTAAATGGTATCGTTAAGGTCAACCAAGACGAACGATATGTCGTTTTCTTATTCGACACTTATGAAGCAAGCCGCAAGATGTTACAAGATAAATTTGTTAAGGGTCAATCTTCTTGGTATACCGATGTTAAGGGTACTGGTGAAGATGGCAAAGTTTTCTATCGTATCGCTCAAGACAGCGAATGGATCGAAGCTGAATATGTTGATTTTATTGAAACGGATGAGTAGGAGATTTTGGATCCGCTGAGCTTTTTGCTTGGCGGATCTTTTTTTGTGTTTGAGTTTGAGGTTTTTAGAGGTGGTAGTTTGGGTGGTGGTTCATTGCCGGTTCTGCGTGGGGTTCCGGAAATTGCGCCGTGGAACGCCATGGGCACCACTCTGAGCTATCCGAAGGAAACCGCTTCGGACATCTCAGAGCTGGGCCTTCCACTAAGCTCCTTCGTCGCTAAGTGGAATTTCATGGCTGACGGCGAATTTCCTCCACCCCACGCAGAACCTAAGGTGGTACAAAAATCATTTTTTGGTAGGGTCACGGTACTTATTTCTACACAGGTAGGTTGTTTGGTTTTGATATTCGGACCTATGTTTTTTATGGTCTTACGATCTTGGTTCCTTGGTTCATCTTTTCAATTCCTATTGATAATATCGTTGAAACTCTTTTGGAAAACGTCTCATTCAAAACAAGTACGTGGATTCAATTTGGTCTAATAAGTCTAATAATACATTGTTTTGGTTTTGACCTTGCTCTTGCTTTTGGGTGGGCTTGACCTTGGTCTTGATTTTGCCCTTGCCCTTACTATTTTGGAAGAGATTGAGATAGACATGTGAGAAATAGGACGAGCAAAAAGTGCTAACTTGATCCAATCAAGTCGGTAAAACTCAACAAAAAAAGGATTGTATCCCCGGGCCCCGGAGTCGGCATTGAACGTAGCAACCAAACTACTACTTCCACACCCCAACCACCCAAAATCACAAACGTCCATCCAAACAAAACGCTTCTGTCTGCGTTGCTCTCTTACATATCTGTCTGTGTCAATCACTAACATATTTTTCTAAATATTAAGTTTTTTTATACTTTCTCAAGATATATTTACGTTTCCCCCCAATCCATTGATGTTGCTTTTTCCAAACCGTATCATGGATTTAAGAATAAAAATTGGGAGAAACGTCTATGAATAAAAAATGGGTAGTCTCGACAGCCTTCGCCAGTTTCCTTGCGGCTGTTGGAATCTCTTCAACTACGTCCCACGTCATAGCTGCAGTCTCTGCAAATGATAAAGATGAAAATGATGCTGATGCCAATCAAACCGAAGTCGATCCAAACGTTGCAGTAAAAGACCCGACCGTAGCGTCCGTAATGGATGCTCAAGGAGCTCCTGTAACAGAATCGATCCCTGCTGATTCTGAAACTGATGCTACAACTGAGAGTGGTTCGGATGCAACCGCTGCTTTGGCTGACTCAGCTTCTGCTTCAGTCCAAGCTTCTGCGGAAGCTCCTAACGCTGAGTCTGAACAAACTGATCCTAGCTACTACAACGGCTTTGAATCAGGCAGTTCAAATTCGGAAGCTTCTGAAGTTAACGGTACTAGTTCAGTTGAACAAGCAGCGTCCGATAGTGCGGTCGCTACAAAAGATGCTCCTATGCAAAAGGCTGATTCAGCAACTGCTACAGCAGATCCTGCTACTACTAACGCTGATTCGACCACTGATGCAACAGCTGATTCAAGTACTGAGACATCGAGTGATGATCAAGCTAGTTCAAGTTCTACGATTAAAACAGCACCTGGTTTTTCAAGTGAAGTTCAAGCTGCTATTTCAGCTTCACCTGAGACTAATTCACAAGTCTTGCCAACTAACGACGGAACAGTCCTAGAACGTTCAGCTACTTCTGATGGTGCGGTCACTCAAGCAGCTACTAACTCACAACAAGACGAGTTCTTAGCTATGGCTGGTCCTATGGCCCAAAAAGCTGCCGGAGAATACGGCTTGTATGCTTCTGTTATGTTGGCTCAGGCAATCCTTGAAAGTGGCTGGGGCCAATCTGACCTAGCTCTGGATGCTAACAACTTGTTTGGTATCAAGGGTGATTACAATGGTGCCTACGTTTCGATGCCTACTAGTGAGTGGAGCGCTGATCAAGGTTGGTACAAGATCTACGCCAACTTTAGAAAGTATCCTAGCTACTATGAATCCTTCCTCGATAATGCTGATAAGCTCCGCAATGGCTTGACGGGTAATTCGAGTTTTTACAGTGGAACTTGGGTCGAGAATACTGATTCTTATCAAGATGCTACTGCTTGGTTGCAAGGACGCTATGCTACTGCGCCTAATTATGCTAGTGCTTTGAACAATATTATTGAGACTTACAATTTGACTCAATACGATACTGATTCGGAATCTAATCCTAATTTAAGTGATAACAATAATTCTTCAGGTAATAATTCTGGTTCGACGACTAATCCGGATACAGCGGTCAACGGTACTCAAACTAAACTCGATGATGTTGCTGTCGTTACTAATTTGGACAACGCCCAAATTTATACTAACGCTTATTTGAGTCAACCTTCAGCTCGTGCTTTAGGCTATGGTACAGCTTGGAAATTGGCTTCAAAAGTGGTCGATGATTCAGGTAATGTTTTTTATCAAGTGTCGACTAATGAATATGTTTTAGCTACGGATGTACAATTACGTTCTGAAGGTGGGACAGAAACTGAACCACCTGTTTCGATCGATGATACTTTGATCGTTACTGGTGATACGGGTGCAATCGTTTATGGCGCTGCCAATACTAAGTCAGCTACTAGCAAGATCTTGCCTTATTCATCAGAATGGAAGACTACAGCTTACGTCAAAGATAACGATGGCAATACTTTCTTCCTCGTGGGTGCTAATGCTTATGTATTGGCTTCTGATGTTGTGCAAAAATCTAAGATTTCTGAAAGTGATGAATACTTGAACGATATCACGGTCGATTATCCTGATATTTTACGTATCATCACAGCTCCTAGTGCTAAACTTTACGATACTAAGCACAATTTGCTTTCACCTAGTTTAGCTAACGGAACTGATTGGAGAACTGACAAAAAGTCGACCCACTCAGACGGCTCTGTTTGGTATCGTGTTTCAAACGACCAATGGGTCAGTGCGACTGATGTGCAAGTTCTAGGTTCAAACTACGTTAAGACAGTCAAAGGTACTGTTAAGATCAACTATATCCCTGGATATGGTGTGAATGTTTATAATAGTCCAGCAGCTAATAATAAGTTCACGGGAACTCGTTTAGCTGATGGTACTACTTGGAAAGTTACTTCAAAACAAATCGTAGATGGCCAAACTTGGTACGAGGTACCAGCTGGTTGGGTCAATGGCAAGTATTGCCTGTTTACACCTGTAAAGTAGTGGCTTTTTTGAGCCGGGTCCGTTTTTATGGATCCGGCTTTTTTTGCTTTTTTGTTTTTGTTTTGGAGTTTTTTTGCTTTGGTTTTTTTGGGTGGTGGTTCATTGCCGGTTCTGCTGAGGGTTCCGAGAATTGCGACCGTGGAACGCCATGGGCACCACTCTGAGCTATCCGAAGAAACCCGCTTCGGACATCTCAGAGGTGGGCCTTCCACTAAGCTCCTTCGTCGCTAAGTGGAATTTCATGGCTGACGGTCGAATTCTCTCCACCCTCAGCAGAACCTAGGTTGCCAGAAGCATAATTTTTTGTGTGGGGGGTACGGTACTTATTTTTATTGCGGTATGTTGCTTTGGCGTTTGTAGAGGTTTGTTTCCAAATCTCTTGTGCTTCAAATTCTGAGCACTGCATCGTACCTTGGTATATTTGGAAGCTACTGCTTATTTTTTCTTGTGCGTTAGGTCACTTAATGCTTATGGTTATTGCGCTGTTTCACCACTTTATTTTTTCAAAAATCTTTTATATACGGAGGATAGCATCATTGTTTCTGTAGATAGAAATCTTAATCAGTTCAAGGGTTGTACTGTTGATCTGGAATTTTTGTTGAAGGATGCAAATGTTAAAAAGCTCTATATTTATGAAAATTTTGAAATTGATAATGAGACTGTAGCAATTTTTGCGCTGGAGGATAATGATTTTGGCAAGTCGATTGTTTTTCACCAGCACCTCGGGATATTTTTTGTGGATCAGACTACCAAGCAATTGATCAATAAATATAAGGATCATCACAACTGGCATGGTTTTATGATATCGCGGACTTTTTCTAAGGTCTTCGATCTGAAGGGTCATCTGCCGATCGTCGATGGGATCAACGTTTATCTACCACTTTCTGGCAGTAAGGGACGTTGTCCGGATTGGGTCGGTTTGCATCAAGTGATCGGCTTTCAGCAAAAAGCTGGCTATGCAGAGTTTGTTACTCGTGATGGCGAGCATTTTCGGCTCAAGTTTCCGGGTCATAATTTACACGATATCATTCATAAAGCTTGTTTCATCAGCGAATGTCACGTGGAAATGATCAAGCAAAATATCGAGTCATTTGCAGTTTTAGTTCTGAAACAAGAGCGAGTGGGGCTGAGTAAGTCATTTAAAGATTGTCGCTGCAAGCTTCACTGTGATTTTCAACGGATGGAGAAATTAGCTTGGCAGTTTTGGACCAATTACTTTGCGATCGCCCTGTTGGTCACGACTGAAGATTATGAATTCGACCGTGAACAAGCAATTAGAGTTAAGATGAACCAATTTAATAAAAAAACGGCGTATTTAAAAAAAGTCCACGTAAAGTGGGCTTTTTTGCTGGAGTTAATTATTACAGTTCGTTGTAACAAAGTGAGTTTAGATTAGTTCTGCCGATTATTATTACAGTGAAAATACCGTTATATTATCCCTACCACAAGCGCTTGTGAGTTAATTTAAGGAGACTCGCAATGGATTTACAGGTTGGCTTTAAAAAGGCTTTAGAAGAGGAAAATTTGGTTCATGGGGTATTGAAAAAACTGCATATTTATCAGACTAACAATAATTATCAAGATTACGTTCAAGAAGCGATGATTATTTTTGCCCAGGCTTATGTCGATTACGTCGATCAAGAGCAGGATCTGGAGAAATTCAACGTTTATATTTATCAAAAATTATCTTGGCGGTTGACCGATATGTTGCGCAAGGAGCAACGATTTTTCAATGTTCATTCTTTAGAAGTGTTCGATTTTGAGCGGGTCAAAGAAGAGTTGTCTGATCTTTTTTTGGATGATATCGATCTGAGTTGCTTGAATGAGTTTGAGCAAAAGCTATTTTTCGACTTATTTATCGATGAGATACCGATAAAATTTTTGACGAAGAAGTACGGCTGCACTGCTCGCAATCTCCGGTATCATAGGGATTCTATCCGTCAAAAAATGTCTAAATTGCTTTCATAAATAAGAAAATTTAATACTTAGAGTTTACTTTAAGATTACGAATGTGTAACTTTTATATATGGTACAGACCGATTTGATAATATTTGTTTATTAAATAATTTGGGGGATCAATATGTTTTCAAAAAAGAGGATTATCGTCAGCACGATCGCTTCGATTGCTTTTGCAGGGGTGGGAGTATTTTCATCTCAATTTGGAACGACTTGTATCCAAGAAGTTCAAGCTGGTTCTTGGGTCAACCAATATATTGCTAACAATAATATCAAACCTGTCGGTATCGAAAACCGCGAAGGTACATTCAATCGTTGGTCTGGATATCGTAACGGCGTGGGCCGTCCAGAAGGTGTGATGATCCATGAAACGGCAACACCGAACGCTACTGCAGAAGCTGAGGTGAGCTACTTCAATCGTAAATGGCCGGTGTTACAAACATACGTCCATGCGTTTGTCGATGCTAACAAGATCATCAATATTAAGAATACTGATTTCTTGGTGTGGGGTGCCGGTCCGAACGCTAATCAACGTTATATCCAAGTTGAATTGTGCAACGTGAACACTCCGGATCAATTTGCTCGTTCGATCTCGAATGACGCTTATTATGCGGCTGCTAAATTGATCCAATATGGTTTGCCATTTGTTCCAGACAAGACTTTGGTGACTCACAAACAAGCCACGAACTGGTGGCACGATACTACTCATGTTGACCCTGATGGTTATTTAGCTAAGTGGGACTATGATATGAGCCAATTCAATGAATTGGTCGGTAAGTACTACAATAATTTGAAGGCTACTGGCTCAGTCGATGATGCGGTTGTTGACCCAGCTCCGGTGGTGCCTGAAGATGGTTCGATCGTTAAGCGTGAAGGTAAGGTTACTGTGGCTAATCCTGGTAGTTTTGCTGTTCCTTTGGTTGCTTTTCGTGATGACGGAACTACTGCTGATTCTAATCGTGGTTTGGCTAAGGGTTCTGCTTGGTATACTGATCAGCAACGGTCTTTTGATGGGCATGTTTATTATCGTGTTTCTACCAATGAATGGGTTGCAGATACTTATTCATCGTTTGTTGGTTGGTAATTTTATTCTGTTGAAATACTTCTCCTCCCTAGAGGTTATTCTATACAGTTTTGGATTACATAAATATATATATCGTTACAGATTAGCTGGTGCCTGTTGGTGCTGGCTTTTTTGTATGGGTGTAAGAGAGCTATGGCTGACAGAATAGTTTTGCTTGGAGCACGTTTTGTTAGTTTGGTTGGTTAGGTTGAGGTAGTAGTTTGTTGCTACGTTCAATGCCGACTCCGGGGCCCGGGGATACAGACGCTGGAACGTGGTGGGCACATTTTGAACCAATCGAGCAAAGTGCGCTCGCTTGTTTCAAAACTGCACCTTCCTCTAAGCTCCTTCGTCGCCAAGAGGAATTTCACCACTGAGGTCTGTATCCCCGGGCCCCTCCGTCTAGATAGAGACATAATCCCCCCTTTGGTTGAGTTTTACCGATTTATTTTCTGCAAATTGGCACTGTTTGCTCGTCCTATTTCTCACATGTCTATCTCAGTTTCTATTTTTGTTGGTGAGATCTAGTTCCTGGTGTAGGTTGTTGTGTGTTGGATATTTCTTTTTCTGGTTGATTGCTGTGTTTGGATTTGTGCCTTTTTTGTTTTTCCTCTGCTTTTTATCTTTCTTCTGTTTTTTTGTTTGCTCTTTTGGGCTCACTTGCTTGCTTCGCTCACAATTTCGCCTTGGTTTGGGGGATTTTTGTTGAATTTTTTTGGTTTTTTTTAATTTATTTTTTCATTTTTCTTATTATATTTGGTGATTCGGGTTTGGATTTTTGGTTTCTTGTTTTCTTAAAGTTGGCTTAAGTTTAAATTTGAAAGCGTTATATTTTTTGTTTTTGTCATATTTGATTTATTTTTCATTTATTTTTGTTGTTGTATTGAATGCCTGATGTGACTGGTTTTTGATTTTGTTGTTAGGGTTCTAACGATTCTTTTTGGTATTAATTTATCGTTTTAATACTTAAAAATTACCTTATGATTACATTTTTATTACTTACAACATTATTGGGTGAAAACTTGTTAAGATTGACTGGTTAAGAAAATTAACTGTGGGAAGGGTATTATTTATGTTTTCAAAGAAAAAATTTATTGCTAGTTTGGCTACTGCTGCTGCTTTGACAGGTGCTGGATTTGTTACTACTAATCAAGTGGTTCCTCAAATTTTTGCTGCCCAAGAAGTTGGCGCTGAAGCTGTTAACGATTATATTGCTAATCAAGGTATTACTCCTGTTTCTATTCAATTCCGTGAGGGTACTTTTAATCAATGGATCCCTTACGAAAATGGTGTTGGTAAGCCGGAAGGTATTGTTATTCATGAGACTGCTACTCCTGGTGCTACTGCTGAGGATGAGGTTTCTTACTTTAACAATAACTGGCCTACTATCCAAACTTATGTGCATGCCTTTGTAGATGCTAATGAGATTATTAACATCCACAGTGCTGACTATGGTGTTTGGGGTGCTGGTCCTACTGCTAATGCTAAGTATATTCAGGTTGAACTTTGTGAAGTGAATACGGCTGACGAGTTTGCTCGTTCTGTTGCTAACGATGCTTACTATGCTGCCTTTAGACTGCACCAATATGGTTTGCCTGTTGAATACGGTAAGACTATTGTTTCTCATGACCAAACTTCTAAGATGTACGGTGAAACTAACCATACTGATCCTACTGGCTACTTTGCTAAATGGGGCTACAGTATGGAAGAATTCGTTGCTTTGGTTCAAAAGTATTACAACCAAATGAACGGTTCAAGTACTAATAGTGGTTCTAACAACAATGCTTCAACTGGTACTAACAATGGTGGTGTTTCTGCTAACTCATCTGAAGGTACTGTTAAGGTCAATAACTCAGGAAGCTATGCTGTGCCACTAGTTGGTTTCAATAGCAATGGCTCTACTACAAAGTCAAACCGTGGTTTGGCTAATAATACTGATTGGTATACTGATCAATCTAAGACTTATAATGGTCACAAGTATTATCGTGTATCAACTAATGAATGGGTAATGGATAATTACGCTCAATTTACTGCTAAATAATCTCGTGAAGATTTTTTAAGTAATACTCTTTGAAAATGGTTCCATTACACATAAATAAAATACAGTATAAAGTGAATATAATATAAATTATATAATTTAAAAAAGTCAGCCTCTCGGTTGGCTTTTTTGCTTGTCGGGGTTAGTTTCTTTTGGATACATTCGAGTTTTTCCGTTGTATAATATTGATATTCAAAAAGATAATTTTGGGAAATTTGAAATTTATTGGTTGAGATCACAATTCTCTTACCAACAAGAAGCTATGCATTGGGGATGCTGATAGGCTTTTTGTGAGAGATCTTGGTCATTGTTCAAATGAGGGAATACATATGTCATTTTTAATTTATATTTTGTTTGTGGCTGTGTTAGAGGTTGTGTTGGTTATGCACGTGCGCTTTTTGTTTAGTCGTCATCCATTGCCAACATTGATCGCAGTCATTATTTTTATCGTGGGGATGATCCCACCGATTGTGAAATTGCAACGACTACCACACTTGTCGCCATTGTTTACAATTTTTCTTGCGTTTATTTTTTGCGTGGATCTGTTATTTTTGCTGATCATGCTAATTTACTACTATAAGGTCAAACGCTCTGAAAAACTGAGCCTTGATACGCAAGCAGATTACATTGTTGTGCTGGGTTCAAAGTTTATGAGTCGTCGGATTCCACCGATCATGATGAGTCGTTTAGAGAAGACGGTCCAAGTTTATCATGCATTGAACGGGCATCCTCAGATCATTGTAAGTGGCGGGAAGAGCGCTGTTTCTAAGTGCTGTTTCTAAGATCGAGGAATCAGGAAGGATGCGTCAATATTTGCTTGACCATGGGATCCCGGATTCCGACATTATAGTAGAAAACAGGTCCGAGAATACGGCACAAAATTTAGAATTTTCTTCGATCACTATTAAACGTCATTGGAAGGGAAGTTCCTTACCTCATATTGTGGTAGTGACTAGCGAATTTCATATTCCACGTGTTCAGCAATATGCAACTCGTTTAGGATTGGATGCTAATTTCGTGCCTTCGATCACGATCCCGGTTTTTAAATGGCCGGCAATGTTTCGTGAGTTCACGGCAATAATCTGGTATCATAGATACACTATCGAAACTATAATGTTAATGATGATTGTTTTGTTGATTTGTACTTTCGTTCGTTAAGGAGTTTTGTTGATGAGTGTCTATGATAAGTTTGTTGCTAACAAAAGACTGAGAAGGGCAACTATCCTGATCTTAGTCTGCTTGATTTTTTACTTATTCAGAAGTATGCTGAGCCTGTTTTTATTGACTTTTATTTTTACTTTTTTATCAGTTCAATTAGTCCGTTCTGTTCAAAAGCACGTGCGTGTTAAGCCGATTTTTATATTGGCGCCGCTGTATATTTTGATCATTGCGGTGGTTATCTGGGCAGCTTCGAATTATATTCCACAGTTGGTCAATCAATCGAGCAAGATTATTAACTCGCTGACGAAGTTCTATGAGAGTAAGGAATTCCGCGACAGTAAGTATGTTTCTTATATTTATGAGTATTTGCAGACGATCAATCTTGATAATCAGATCAAAACGGCTACTACGCAGGTGGTCAACTATATTACTAGTGTTGGTGCGATCGGTTTGAATATTTTTATGTCGTTTATCTTGAGTTTTTTCTATACTTCTCAGATCGACGATATGAATAAGTTTGGGCGTCAATTTTTGACTTCTAATTATGGTTGGTTGTTTGAAGATATCCGCTATTATGGTCAGAAATTTATTAATACTTTTGGTGTTGTTATTGAGGCACAGTTGATGATTGCAGTTGTTAATACGGTGCTGACGACTATTACTTTGATCGTGATGAAGATGCCTGGTGTTATTGCTTTGGCTGCTATGGTGTTTATTCTTTCGTTGATCCCAGTGGCCGGGGTTATTATTTCTTTGGTTCCGCTTAGTTTTGTGGCTTATTCTGTGGATGGGTTTAAGTATGTTATTTACATTATTATTATGGTGATTGTGATTCATATGATCGAGACTTATTTCTTGAATCCGCAGTTTATGTCTACTATGACTCATTTGCCTATTTTCTTTACTTTTGTGGTTTTGATTGTTTCGGAAGAGTTGTTGGGCGCTTGGGGGCTTATTATTGGTATTCCTATTTTTGTGTTTTTCCTTGATATTTTGGGTGTGCATTCTATTGGTGGCGGTCAGAAGAAGAGGAAGAAGATTCGGATACGGCGTGATGGGTGATATGGTTTTTATTTTTGTTTCTGGGTTGGTCCAGGGCTATTTTTTTTTGCCTTTTTATAGATGTGAGAGAGCTATGGCAGACAGAGGAGTTTTGCTTGGGGCACGTTTTGTTAGTTTGTTTGGCGGTTGGGGTGTGGAGGTAGTAGGTTGGTTGCTACGTTCAATGCCGACTCCGGGGCCCGGGGATGCAGACGCTGGAACGTGGTGGGCACATTTTGAACCAATCGAGCAAAGTACGCTCGCTTGTTTCAAAACTGCACCTTTCACTAAGCTCCTTCGTCGCCAAGTGAAATTTCACCACTGAGGTCTGTATCCCCGGGCCTCTCCGTCTAGATAGAGTCATAATCCCCCCTTGGTTTGAGTTTTACCGATTTATTTTGATCAAGTTGGCACTGTTTGCTCGTCCTATTTCTCACATGTCTATCTCAGGCTTCATCTATTCTGGTGGGGAGTAGGGGCTTCCTTTTCTTGTTACGATATAATTTTTATCTCGATTTTCTTCTCTTTTCTCGGTTCGTGGGACTTCGCTCCACTCATTCTTGTTTCCTGACTTACATTGCTTTTGCCATCTTTGTTTTCTTTTTGGTTAGATAAGAGTGAATATCTTTTTTCTTCTCTTGCCTTCGCTTCTTGCTCGTGCACTCGTTCCTCGTGCTCTTGCCTGGTTCTTCGCTTTGCTTTTTCTCTCTGCTTATTTGTTTCTTGCTCGTGTGCTCGCTTCTCTCGCACTCTTGCTGTTGGTTTTTTCGTTTCGTTATTTTGTTCATGTCTTTCTTTATTTGGGTATTCAAAAAGTCAGCCGTTTGGCTGACTTTTTTATTCGGATAGTAATTTTTGCGCTACTCCGTAGTCGGTTATTAGTACGTTTGCGTAATTGCCGGCTAGGGCTCCTTTGATTGAGGATACTTTTTTCATTGATCCTGCTACTAGGATGGAATAGTCTTTGTTTTTTAACTCATCTAGATCTGAGCCTACTGTTCGGTCGTTGATGGTTTGATTAGCTATTTTTCCGTCTTTTGTAATGAAGCGTGACATTACATCTCCGACGGAATTTTTTTGTAGTTGGGTTATTTCTTTTTGATTTAAATAGCCTAGGTTGAATAGTAAGGCGTCGTTGCGGACTGTTCCGCAGGTGAATAGGGCAATGTTGGTTTTTTTGCCTTCGTCGATTATTTTTTTGATGAATCGGTCTTCTAGGACTATTTGCTTGGTTGTGGCGTTGTCGAAGATTACTGGTAGTGGCAAGTTGATGGCGTTTGTTTGGAATGCTTTGCCGAATTTTTCTAGGATCTCGGTGGCGAAGTTGTTCATGTCGCTGGAGGCTACGCTTCCTTTTAGTTGGACTACTTTGATGTTGGATTTTTCACTGGTTTTTAAGTTGTTGGCTACGGCGTTTATGGTTTTCCCCCAGCTTATGCCGATGGAATAGCCATTTTGGACTATTTCATCTAAGTACTCGGCTGCTAGTTGGCCGATTTTTTCATTGATGGCTGCGTAATTGTCGCTGATGTCGTAGGCTATTAGGACTTTTTTTAAGTTGTATTTGGTTTCTAATTGCTTTGATAAGACGTCTAGGTCGGTGGCGGGATCGGCTATTTCTATTTTTACTAGGCCGGTTTCGTGAGAATATTGTAGCAGTCTGGATACTGTTGGTCTGGAGATGCCGATTATTTTGGCTATTTCGTTTTGGCTTAGGCCGTCGTCGTAGTATAAATGGCAGATTTTTAGCGCTGTGGCTGTTTTTTTATTTTGCATGGTTACCCCTAATTTTTGTTGAGATTAGTATAGCATAAAAAATTTTAGATTTGGTCAATTATGAATATTATTTCAAAATAGATGCTTACATATGTTCAGTTTGTTGCTAAGATGAATTTGTTAAGAGATGAAGGGAGATTTTACTCATGGAATTAAATAGTTATTTAGATCACACGTTACTTAAACCAGAAGCTACTCAAGCTCAAATTGAAAAGGTTACTCATGAAGCTATTGATAATCACTTTTTTTCAGTGATGGTCAATCCTTGCTGGGTTAAGTTGGTTCACGAGATGGTGGCAGGTTCTGATGTTAAGACTGCTTGTGTTATTGGCTTTCCTTTAGGAGCAAATACTACTGCTATTAAGGTTGCTGAATCAGAACAAGCTATTTCTGACGGTGTTGATGAACTTGATATGGTGATGAATATCGGTCAATTTAAGAGTGGCAATTTTGATTTTGTTAAGTCTGATATTGAAGCAGTTGTCCAAATTGCTCATAAGAATAATAAGCTGCTCAAGGTTATTATCGAAACGGCACTTTTGACTGATGAAGAGATCACTAAGGCTAGCGAGATCGTGGCCGATGCTGGGGCAGATTTTGTTAAGACTTCGACTGGTTTTTCTACTCGTGGAGCTAAGTTAGAAGATGTTCAAATTATGAAGGCTGCTGTCGGTGATAGGATCGAAGTTAAAGCTGCTGGGGGGATCCATTCGGCTGAAGATGCTGAGAAGATGATCAAAGCTGGTGCTTCTCGACTTGGTGTTAGTGCAAGTATGGCTTTGATCGGTAAGTAATTCGCTAGATATTTTTTTTGCTTATGAATGTAAACGCTATCATAAAAAGGAATGGTGAAACGATGAAGTATAAGAGAATTTTTGGGATCGTTCTGGATTCTGTTGGGGTGGGCAACGCCCCCGATGCTCAGACGTTTAATGATCAAGGATCTGACACTATTAAACATGTTGGAGAGGCTTTTCAAGGAGAGCTCAAACTGCCTAATTTAGGCAAGTTGGGTCTTGCTAATCTTCATGGTGAAGAAATTCTAGGTGTTCCCAAACAACCAGCTCCGAAGGCTTTTTACGGAAAGATGAACGAACAGTCGGTCGGTAAAGATAGTATGGATGGACATTGGGAAATGATGCAGTTGCCGGTTATGAAGCATCTTAGCTTTTTCCCTGATGGTTTTCCTGATGATCTGCTTGATCAGATCAGTAAATTTTCTGGACGGAAGATCGTCGGGAATAAGGCTGAATCTGGTACTAAGATCATTGAAGAGTTCGGTGAGCATCAAATGCAGACGGGAGATCTGATCATTTATACTTCCGGCGATAGCGTTTTACAAATTGCTGCCCATGAAGAAATTATTCCGCTTGAGGAATTGTATAAGATCTGTGAGTATGCTCGAACACTGGTAAATGGACCTAAATACGTGGTCGGTCGGATCATTGCTCGTCCTTATGTTGGTAATGGTAAAGGTGATTTTACTCGAACTGCCAACCGTCATGACTACGCCTTGCTACCATTTGGCGAAACATCGCTCGATAAGCTCCAACAAGCTGGGGTCAAGACATACGGCATCGGTAAGATCGGCGATATTTTTTCAAATAAAGGTTTAGATGTGCTTTATCACAATGAAAGCAACATGGATGGGATGGATCACGTTGATGAAGTTATGAAAGAAGACTTTACCGGTTTTTGCTTTACTAACTTAGTCGATTTTGACGCGATGTATGGTCATCGTCGTAATCCGATCGGTTTTGGAAATGCCTTGATGGATTTTGACAAACGTTTAGGAACTGTTTTAGACAATTTGCAAAAAGATGACTTGTTGATCATCACAGCTGACCACGGAAATGACCCTGGTTTTACTGGTAGTGATCATACTCGAGAACAAGTTCCACTGATCGCTTATTCGCCTTCAATGGCAGCTGGTGGAGACTTGGGCGTTAGAAGTACTTTCGCTGATTTTGGAGCGACTGTTTTAGACAACTTTGATGTTGCTGGAAGTGAAGTCGGCACGAGCTTTTTAAATGACCTATAGGGGGATGATTGAATTATGCGCATGATCGATATTATTGACCAAAAGAGAAATGGAAAAGAATTATCTGAAGAGCAGATCCAATTTTTTGTCGATGGGGTATCAGATGGAAGTATTCCCGACTATCAGATCAGTTCATTGCTGATGGCGATTTATTTTCAAGATATGACCGATCAAGAACGGGCTACTTTAACGATGAAGATGATGGAATCAGGTCATCACTTGGATCTATCAAAGATCCCGGGAATAAAAGTCGACAAGCATTCAACTGGTGGTGTCGGTGACAAAGTCAGCTTGCCGTTAGCTGCCATCGTTGCGGCGTTAGATATTCCGGTACCGATGATCTCTGGAAGAGGCTTGGGTCACACTGGCGGGACTTTAGATAAATTAGAAGCGATACCTGGATATCAAGTCGAGATCAGTGAGGAGGAGTTCATTGATCAAGTAGCCCAGGAAAAATTGGCTATCATTGGAGCCACGGGTAATATCGCTCCAGCTGATAAGAAAATTTATGCCTTGCGTGACGTTACCGATACAGTCGACTCGATCCCACTGATCGCTAGTTCGATCATGAGTAAAAAAATCGCTTCTGGTGCCGACGCTTTAGTTATCGATGTTAAAACGGGATCCGGTGCCTTCATGAAGACTTTGGAAGACTCGACTAGATTAGCTCAAGCCTTAGTCGATATCGGTAAAGGCGTTGGTTTGAAATGCCAGGCAGTAATCTCGGATATGAACCAACCGTTGGGTAATAAGATCGGTAACTCATTGGAGATTGAAGAATCGATCGATATTTTAAAAGACAAGGGACCAAAGGATCTACGGGAACTGATCTTGACACTCGGAAGCTATATGGTCGTGATGAGTGGCAAGACCGAAGATGTCAACGAAGCTAAAGTGATGCTTGAAGAAGCTATTAGTTCCGGTAAAGCTTTAGAGAGATTTAAAGCGATGATCAAGGCTCAAGGTGGGGATGAACGAGTAGTTGATGATTATTCGATCATGCCTCAGGCCAAATATCAGATCGAACTTCCAGCTGAAAAATCTGGAGTACTGGCCAAACTTACTGCTGATGAGATCGGGATCGCCAGCATGTTGCTGGGTGGAGGTCGCCAACAAGCTGACGACAAACTGGATTATTCAGTCGGGATCGAATTGCATAAGAAAATCGGCGATCCAGTTGAAGCAGGCGAATCGTTGATGACGATCTACAGTAATCGTCAGGATATTTCAGATATTGAAAAATTGATCCGAGAAAATATTGAAATAGCACCGGCAGCAACCGCACCTAACATGATCTATAAAATTATTGAGTAAAAAATCGTAGGGTAGAAGGAGAATTCGAAATGAGCACACATATTGATGCAAAAATGGGAGATATTGCAGAAGTAGTACTGATGCCAGGAGATCCATTACGGGCAAAATTTATCGCCGAGAATTTTTTAGAAGATCCAGTTTTATACAACACAGTTAGAAATTGTTACGGCTACACCGGAACTTATAAGGGGAAAAAAGTTTCTGTTCAAGCTTCAGGGATGGGGATCCCCTCGATTTCCATTTACGCTACCGAATTAGTGAAATTCTTCGGTGTTAAGAAATTGATCCGTGTGGGAACTATCGGAGCTATCGGCAAGAATGTCAAAGTCCGCGATGTTATTATTGCTAATTCTGCTAGTACCGATTCGTCAATGATCTATAACATTTTAGGTCGCAGCATGTATTACGCACCAACGGCTGACTTTAAAATGGTCCACAATGCTTATCAAATTGCGCAAGACATGGGCGTGACGACGCATGTGGGAAATATTTTATCGGCTGATCGTTTTTATAATGACGAGATCGACAACGAGAAACTGCGCGATTACGGCGTATTGGGAATTGAAATGGAAGCAGCAGCACTTTATACCATCGCTGCGAAAAACAATGCTCAAGCTGTAGCGATTTGTACTGTTAGTGATGAAATTCTAAATAACGTGGCTACTTCTGCTAAAGAAAGAGAACAATCATTCAAAGACATGATGTTGATTTCTTTAGAAACTGCCATTAAGGATTAGTGGTGAATAAAATATGTATTTAGTAGTCAACATTATTGGATTAGCAATCTTCATTTTGATTGCCTTTGCTTTTTCAAAAAATAAAAAAGAAGTCAAGTGGAAATCCATCGCGATCATGACCACTTTGAATATTGTGCTAGCTTGGTTTTTAACGAGCTTTTCGATCGGACGTAATATCGTTTTAGGTGCGGCCGATGCTTTCAATGCTTTAGTTCAAGTAGCATACACGGGGGTCGAGTTCGCCTTGCCTAGCATGGTCCACGTTAAGAATATGGACTTCGTCGTTAGTGTCCTCTTGCCAATTTTGATGATCATTCCGTTATTTGATATTTTGACTTATATCGGAGTATTGCCATTTATCATCAAGTGGATCGGTAAAGGCTTGGCCAAAATAACCGGCCAACCGAAATTTGAATCGTTTTTCGCCGTGGAAATGATGTTCTTAGGAAATACCGAAGCATTGGCAGTTTCATCTTTGCAACTGAAGCAAATGAAAGCTGAAAGAAATTTGACTTTAGCGATGATGTCGATGAGTTGTGTCACAGCTTCGATCATTGGTGCTTATACTAGCATGATGCCGGGACAATTTATTTTGACAGCTATTCCGATCAATATTATCAATGCCATTATCGTGACTAATATTTTGAATCCAGTTAACGTTCCTGAAGAGGAAGATACGATCGCTACGATGCAAGGGAGTGGATCAACTGGCACGGTTGAAGAAGCTGATGCTAAGACTGAAAAGGAACCTTTCTTCTCCTTCTTAGGTGATTCAATTTTGAATGCTGGTAAATTAGTCTTGATCATTACCGCTAATGTTATTGCCTTTGTTGCGTTAGCAGCTTTGATCGACAAATTACTCGGGCTCATTCATCCATGGATCTCTTTGGAACATATTTTAGGCATCATCTTATATCCATTTGCTTGGTTGCTGGGACTAAACGGTGGCGATGCCTTCCAGATGGCTCAATACATGGGAACGAAGTTAGTGACCAACGAATTTGTGGTTATGGGTAAAGTGACCGATACGATCAATAGTTTCCAACCACACTTTAAGGCAGTCTTAACTGTGTTCTTAACATCTTTCGCCAATTTCAGTACAATTGGAATGATTATCGGTTGTTT
Organism: Companilactobacillus furfuricola; assembly: GCF_003946325.1. Lineage (GTDB taxonomy): Bacteria > Bacillota > Bacilli > Lactobacillales > Lactobacillaceae > Companilactobacillus > Companilactobacillus furfuricola. Next base: position 27,364 of record NZ_RHNT01000004.1, read on the forward strand.
CAAGGGATTAGTAGATAAAGAAAAAAATGATCTGATTGCCAAAAATGTTGGATATTTGTTACTGTCAGGTATCCTCGTATCACTACTATCCGCTGGAACCGTAGGCTTGTTTATTTGGTAGATCGATTTATGAAAGGTTTTTTAAATGTTTAACTATTTAGGATGGAATAAGTTAACTAAGTCAGATATCAAAACGGAGATCATCGCCGGGATCACGGGATTTTTCACGATTTCTTATATTATTATCGTCAATCCGATGATCTTGAAAGATGCTTCGATACCAGTTGAATTGAGCGTTTTTGCAACGATTTTTGCCTCGATCATTGGTTGCTTGTTGATGGCGTTTTGGGCGAACGCACCGATCATTATTACCCCAGGTATGGGTGTCAACGCCTTTTTCACGTACACGTTAGTAGTTGGTATGCAATTGAGTTTTCAACAGGCGATTGCCATTAGTATTTTCAGCAGTGTGGTTTACATGTTGATCAGTTTTTCTAAATTGAGCGACTTGCTTGCTGCCGCTGTTCCCAGTAGTTTGAAGATCGGTATCACGACGGGAATAGGGATGTTTTTGGTCGTGATCGGTCTGCAAAAAGCTGGCTTGATCAAGCAGGGGGCTAACGGATCTTTATTGTCGCTAGGGAATTTATCTGATCCAGCTGTGTTACTAGCCCTATTTGGTTTGTTAGTAACGTTAGGACTTTTTATAAAGAGGATCCCTGGAAGCTTTATCATAGGTATTGTTTTAACTAGTGTGATGGCGTTTTTCTTTGGCATCACAACTAAAACTCCCCAGACTGATATTTCGATGTTGAGTAAATATGGCGAGCTACTTTTTCAAGGCGATTTTTCAGAGTTGTTTTCTTTGAAGTTTTTGCTGGCTGTTTTTTCGATGACGATGATATTGGTTTTTGAGTCGATGGGTATTTTAGAAGGTTTACTGCCGGATAAGAAGTTGTTTAAGAAAGCTTTTCAAGCTAGTTCTGTAGCTACATTTTTGTCGGGCTTTCTTGGGACTAGTCCGACTGTGGCTGCTGCTGAGAGTGCTGCTGGGATCAAGAGTGGCGGTAAGACTGGGATCATGTCTTTGACTTCTGGGATTTTGTTCGCAGTTGCTCTGCCTTTTATTTCTTTTTTGAGGTTTGTTCCTGAAGCTGCTATTGCTCCTGTGATTATTATTACTGGGGCTTTGATGATGCAGAATTTGGCTAATATTGATTATGATGATTTGAGCGAGTGGATACCGGCGTTTTTGATTTTTGTTTTGATTCCGCTTAGTGGGTCTATTTCTGCTGGGATGGCTTTTGGGTTTATTGTTTATCCGGTTTTGAAGATGGTTGTTGGTGATCATAGTGAGATGTCTTTGCTTTTGGTTGTTATTTCGGTTTTGTTTTTGGTTCAGATTTTTGCTGAGGCTTTGTTTGTTGGGTGACGAGTTTGTAGGTAGTATTTTGGTGGTACGTTCAATGCCGACTCCGGGGCCCGGGGATACAGACGCTGGAACGTGGTGGGCACATTTTGAACCAATCGAGCAAAGTACGCTCGCTTGTTTCAAAACTGCACCTTTCACTAAGCTCCTTCGTCGCCAAGTGAAATTTCACCACTGAGGTCTGTATCCCCGGGCCCCTCCGTCTAGATGGAGATATAATCCCCCCTTGGATTGAGATTTACCGATTTATTTTTATCAAGTTGGCACTGTTTGCTCGTCCTATTTCTCACATGTCTATCTCAGGCTTTATCCATTCTGGTGGGGAGCAGGGGTTTCCTTCTTTTTTGCAATACTTTGTCTGTCTTGAACACTTATTCTTTTCTCGGTTCGCGGGACTTCGCTCCGCTTATTTTTCTTCCTGACGGTGATTGCTGCAGCGATTGATCATTGTGGGGTTTCTTTTTCTTTCTGGCTGTCGCTATGCTCCCGCCTTGTTCGTTTTGCTGCGATCTCTTTTTTGGGGGGAGCTTTACTCTCATTCTTTTGCTTCTAGGGGCTTTTTCTTTACAATTTTGGTTGAAACCATTAATATTATTATCCTTAAACATTTTATTGTTGGCTTTGATTGAATTTGCTTTTTCTTTTATCAAGCCTTTTTTGATGAAACATGTTGAAGTTGTTGGTAAAATATTCATTAATTACATTAATTGATTTTTAGACTTTATTGTTTGAATCGAAGAATAATAATGTTATGGTTGCTTTAGATTCAGGTGGAGCAATGTTTAGGAGATGTTAGAGATCTGATGGTTTGCGAGTGTTTTGCTTGCAATTTTATTTATCAGAATTATACTTTCATCACAAGTAAATAAGTAAGTCGAGGTAACTATTATGGACAAGGTGTTTACTGAAAGCGCGAAAAACGCACTTGTTTTGGCTCAAGAGCAGGCTAAGACATTTCATCATAATGCTGTTGGAACTGAACACATTTTGCTAGGTCTAACTATGGAAAATGATGGTATCGCTGGTATTACTTTGCGTGATTTGGCTGTTAGCGATCGAGACGTTCAAGAAGAAATCGAACATCTTACTGGTTATGGCGACTCATCAGCAAATGTTGCTAGTGGGATTTACCTTCCTTATTCACCTAAGGGACAACAAATTCTTGCCAGTTCCGAAACTGTTTCTAACCAATATAGTTCCAGTCGTATCGGGACTGAACATATTTTGTTAGCTATTTTGGATGATACGGATAATTTGGCAAATCGTATTTTGACTAATTTAGGTCTTAGTTTGACTAAGACTAAGAATCTTCTGTTAAGTAAGATGGGTATGAGTACCAAGGGTGCACGTCGTGGACTTGGTATGAATCAAAAGAAGAAGGCTGCTCAAGCCGGTACTCCTACTTTGGATTCTCTTGCTCGTGACTTAACGAAATTAGCTGCTGATAACCGGGTCGATCCTGTTGTTGGTCGTGCTCGTGAAGTGGAAAGAACTATTCAGATCCTTAGTCGTCGGACAAAGAATAATCCTGTTTTAGTTGGAGAACCTGGTGTTGGTAAGACTGCTATTGTTGAGGGTCTGGCTGAAGCTATCGTTAAGAATGATGTTCCAGCTGATATGCAAAATAAACGGATCATGATGCTTGATATGGGTTCTTTAGTCGCTGGTACTAAGTACCGTGGTGAATTTGAAGACCGTTTGAAGAAGATTATTGAAGAAATTTATGCTGATAAGCATGTTATTTTGTTCATCGATGAATTGCACACTTTGATCGGTGCTGGTGGGGCTGAAGGTGCTATTGATGCCTCAAACATTTTAAAACCAGCTTTGGCACGTGGTGAATTGCAATTGATCGGTGCAACTACATCAAATGAATATCAAAAGTACATTGAAAAAGATACTGCTTTGGAACGTCGTTTTGCCAAAGTTTATGTTGAAGAACCAACTGCGGAAGAATCTGTGCAAATTTTGGATGGTTTGAAACCACGCTATGAACAACACCACGGTTTGACTATTTCAGAAGAAGCTGTCAACGCAGCTGTCCGTCTATCAACTAGATACTTAACGAATAGATTTTTGCCAGATAAGGCCATTGATTTGATCGATGAAGCATCTGCTAAAGTGCGGATCCACAATTCTGAGAAGAACAATAAGTTGGAAAGCTTAACTGCTGATTCGAAAAAATTGATCGACGAGAAGAACACAGCTATTTTGAATCAAGACTTTGCTAAGGCAGCTCAGATCCGTGAAAAGGAACAAGACTTGCAAGCTAAGATCGAAGATTACAAGCAAAGACAAGCTGACGGTAAAGAGAAGAAGCCTGTGGTCACTGAGAAAGATATCGCAGAGATCATTTCTGACTGGACTGGTGTTCCGGTAACTCAGATTACTAAGAAGGAAAGTGAAAGACTTCTTAACCTTGAAAAGGAACTCCACAAACGGGTCGTTGGTCAAGATAATGCTATTAGCGCTGTATCACGGGCCATTCGTCGTGCTAGAAGTGGTATGAAAGATCCTAATAGACCAAATGGTTCATTCATATTCCTTGGACCTACTGGTGTTGGTAAAACTGAATTGGCTAAGTCGATTGCTGAAGTAATGTTTGGTTCAGAAGACAACTTGATCCGTGTTGACATGTCTGAATACATGGAACAATACAGTACTTCTAAGTTGATCGGTTCAGCCCCTGGTTATGTTGGCTTTGACGAAGGTGGACAATTAACTGAGAAAATCAGAAACCAACCTTATTCAGTTGTATTATTAGATGAGGTTGAAAAAGCTCACCCAGATGTATTCAATATTTTGCTACAAGTCTTAGATGATGGTATTTTAACTGATGCCAAGGGACGCAAAGTTGATTTTAGAAATACGATCATTATCATGACTTCTAACTTAGGCGCACGTTCTCTCGAGGATGACCGTGAGGTTGGATTTGGTGCTAAAGATGTCAGAACTGATTATAAGGAAATGGAATCACGGATCGATTCTGAATTGAAGAAGTTCTTTAGACCAGAGTTCTTAAATCGTATTGATGAAACTATTGTCTTTAAGGCTCTTAATAAAGAGCAACTTAAGTCCATTGCTAAGATCATGAGCAATAACCTTAGAAAGAGACTTGAGGAGAGAAATATTGATCTATCTATTTCACCATCTGCTTATGACGATTTAGTTAAAGATGGTTACAATCCAGAATATGGTGCTCGTCCAATGAGACGGACCATTCAACGTGAAATCGAAGATCCAGTTAGTGAATTGCTCTTGATGAACAATATCACTGAAGGTGACACGATCAAGGTTGGCTCGAAGAAGGGCAAACTTGAGATCAACGTTGCTAAATCTACTAAGAAAAGCAACAAAACCAATAAGAATTTGAACGATAATAAAAAAGGCGATAAAGTTAAAAATTAATTAAGCTTAATCCATTGACAAAGTGGAATTAGGCTAGTAATATTGCTTTTGAGATTTAAAGTTCAAAACGCAAGCTACGATCTATTGTCCGTAGTGATGCCGTATAGAAAAAAGCAAAGATAGAAATAAAGTTTCTATTTTTGGTTTTTTTTTTGCCCTAAAACAGGTATTAAAACCGTTTTCAGGTAAAATGTAACATAAATGTAACATTTCTAGCGGCAAAATTTTGAACAAAAATAAATGTTGAGGTGAAGAATTTGACTTTTCATAACGTAAATTATGGTGCACACCGTGTTCGTCGTAGTTATGCCAAGATCAAGGAAGTACTTCCACTGCCAAATCTAATTGACATTCAAAAGAACTCATACAACTGGTTTTTAGATGAAGGTCTAAAAGACATGTTTGATGATGTTATGCCAATCGATGATTTTGCTGGAAATCTTTCTTTGGAATACGTTGACTATAAGCTTCTTGAACCAAAGTACACTGTTGAAGAAGCTAGACAACATGACGCTAATTATTCAGCCCCATTGCACGTTACTTTGAAATTGACTAACCATGAAACTGGTGAGATCAAGACTCAAGACGTGTTCTTTGGTGACTTCCCAATAATGACAGACCAAGGTACTTTCATTATTAATGGTGCTGAACGTGTTATCGTTTCACAATTAGTTCGTTCTCCTGGTATCTACTATAATGCTGATACTGATAAGAACGGTCGTATTACTTATGGAACAACTGTTATCCCTAACCGTGGTGCATGGTTGGAATATGAAACTGATGCCAAAGGTTTAGGATATGTAAGAATTGATAGAACTAGAAAGCTTTTGATCACAGAATTAGTTCGTGCTCTTGGTTTTGGTTCAGATGCTGAGATCTTGGATATTTTCGGTGAAAATGACACTTTGAACCGTACTCTCGAAAAAGATGTCCACAAAGATACTGCTGACTCACGTGTTGAAGAAGCATTGAAGGATATTTATGAAAGATTACGTCCTGGTGAACCTAAGACTGCTGACAGTTCTCGTTCATTGCTCTACGCAAGATTCTTTGACCCACGTAGATACGATCTAGCTGCTGTTGGTCGTTACAAGATCAATAAGAAGTTAAATCTTAAGACACGTTTGTTAAATCAAACATTAGCTGAAACATTAGCTGATCCAGATACTGGTGAAGTTATTTTAGCAAAAGACACTGTTATCGATCGCGATGCTATGAATAAGCTAGGCGATTACTTAGATCGTGATGATTTCAAGACAGTAACTGTTCAACCTTCAGATGAAGGTGCTCAAACTGATCCTGTTACTCTTCAAATCATCAAAGTTTACTCACAAGATGATAATGAGAAAGTCGTTAACATCATTGGTAATGGTCATATCGACGAAAACAACCGTACAATTCAAGTTGCTGATATTTTGGCTGGTTTGAACTACTTCTTGAACTTAAAAGAAAGCATCGGATCAACTGATGATATCGACCACTTGGGTAACCGTCGTATTCGTTCAGTCGGTGAATTGCTTCAAAACCAATTCAGAATTGGTTTGTCACGTATGGAACGTGTTGTACGTGAAAGAATGTCAATTCAAGACTCATCAACTGTTACACCTCAACAATTGATCAACATTAGACCAGTAGTTGCTTCGATCAAGGAATTCTTTGGTTCATCACAACTTTCACAATTCATGGACCAAACAAACCCTCTTGGCGAGCTAGAACACAAGCGTCGTCTTTCAGCCCTTGGACCTGGTGGTTTGACTCGTGATCGTGCCGGATATGAAGTTCGTGACATTCACTATACTCACTATGGTCGTATGTGTCCTATTGAAACACCAGAAGGTCCTAATATCGGACTTATTAACAACTTGGCTTCATACGCTATTGTTAATAAATATGGTTTCATCGAAACTCCATATCGTCGTGTATCATGGGAAACTCACAACGTTACTGATAAGATCGATTACTTAACAGCCGACGAAGAAGATAACTACATCGTTGCTCAAGCTAATACTAAGTTGAACGATGATGGATCATTTGCTGATACAACAATTTTGGCTCGTTACAAAGATGACAATATCGAAACAACCGCTGAAAAAGTCGACTACATGGACGTTTCACCTCGTCAAGTAGTTTCTGTTGCTACAGCATGTATTCCTTTCTTGGAAAATGATGACTCGAACCGTGCCTTGATGGGTGCTAACATGCAACGTCAAGCTGTTCCTCTGATCAATCCACACGCACCATTAGTTGGTACAAGTATGGAATATATTGCAGCCCACGATTCTGGTGCTGCTTTGATCGCACAACACGCTGGTACTGTTCAATATGTTGATGCTAAGAAGATTACTATCGAACGTGACGATGACGGTACGATCGACGAATACAAAGTTACAAAATTCCGTCGTTCAAATAATGGTAAGTCATACAACCAAAGACCAATCGTTCGTAAGGGCGAAGAAGTTAAAGTTGGTGACATTATCGCTGACGGTCCTGCCATGGAAGGTGGAGAATTAGCCCTAGGTCAAAATCCATTGATTGCCTTCATGACATGGAACATGTACAACTACGAAGATGCCATCGTTCTTTCAGAGAAATTAGTTCGTGAAGATGCTTATACTTCAGTTCATATTGAAGAATATGAATCAGAAGCACGTGATACTAAACTTGGACCTGAAGAGATTACTCGAGAGATTCCTAACGTTGGTGAAGAATCATTGAAAGATCTTGACGAGTTCGGTGTTATTCGTATCGGTGCTGAAGTGCGTGATGGCGACATCTTAGTAGGTAAGGTCACACCTAAGGGTGTTACAGAATTATCTGCTGAAGAGCGTCTATTACATGCTATCTTCGGTGAAAAAGCTCGTGAAGTTCGTGATACTTCACTCCGTGTACCACACGGTGGTGGCGGTATTATTCAAGACGTTAAGGTCTTCACTGGTGAAGCCGGCGACGAATTGAATCCTGGTGTTAACATGATGGTTCGTGTTTACATCACTCAAAAACGTAAGATCCAAGTCGGTGACAAGATGGCTGGACGTCACGGTAACAAAGGTACTGTTTCTATCGTTGTTCCTGAAGAGGACATGCCTTACATGCCAGACGGTACACCAGTTGATATCCTATTGAACCCAATGGGTGTTCCATCCCGTATGAATATCGGACAAGTTCTTGATCTTCATTTAGGTATGGCTGCTAGAAAATTAGGTATTCACGTTGCAACACCTGTTTTCGATGGTGTTACAAATGAAGAATTGTGGGATATCGTTAAAGAAGCCGATATGGATTCAGATGGTAAGTCGATCCTTTATGATGGACGTACTGGTGAACCATTCAAGAACCGTGTAGCGGTTGGTGTCATGTACTACATGAAGTTAGCCCACATGGTTGATGATAAATTGCACGCTCGTTCAATCGGACCTTACTCATTAGTTACACAACAACCACTTGGTGGTAAAGCACAGTTCGGTGGACAGAGATTTGGTGAAATGGAAGTTTGGGCTTTGGAAGCTTATGGTGCCGCTTATACACTTCAAGAAATCTTGACATACAAGTCTGATGATATCGTTGGACGTGTGAAGACTTATGAAGCTATCGTTAAGGGTGAAAGTATTCCTAAGCCTGGTGTTCCTGAATCATTCCGTGTTCTTGTTAAGGAATTACAAGCTCTTGGACTTGATATGAAAGTTCTCGACAATAACCAAAAAGAAATTGAACTTAGAGATATGGACGACGATGACGATACAGTAAGTATTGATGCATTATCGAAATTCGCTAAGCAACAAGAACAAAAACGTGGTGAAGAAGAAGCTAAGAAGTTAGAATCAGAAGAAGGTAATTCAACTGTACAATCTAACGGTTCTCAAGAAACAAAATCAGAAAAATAGTTAAAATTTGGCATGTTAGGGAGGTTACCTTTTGATAGACGTTAATAAATTTGAAAGTATGCAAATTGGTTTGGCTTCTCCAGATAAGATCCGTAGTTGGTCTTATGGTGAAGTTAAGAAGCCTGAAACAATCAACTATCGTACTTTGAAGCCAGAAAAAGATGGTCTGTTTGATGAAAGAATCTTCGGACCAACTAAAGACTGGGAATGTGCCTGTGGTAAGTACAAACGTATCCGTTATAAGGGTATTGTTTGTGACCGCTGTGGGGTTGAAGTTACTCGTTCAAAAGTTCGCCGTGAAAGAATGGCTCACATTGAATTAGCAGCTCCTGTTACACATATCTGGTACTTCAAGGGTATCCCATCACGTATGGGACTAGTTTTGGACATGAGCCCAAGAAACCTTGAAGAAGTAATTTACTTTGCTTCATATGTAGTTATTGATCCAGGTGATACAGACCTAGAGAAGAAACAACTACTAACAGAATCTGAATATCGTAAGAAGCGCGAAGAATTTGGCAATAAATTTGTTGCTAAAATGGGTGCTGAAGGTATCAGAGAACTTCTTAGCCAAGTTGATATGGATGAAGAAGTTAAGAGCTTGCGTGAAGTCTTGAAGACTGCCCAAGGTCAAAAACGTACACGTGCAATTAGACGATTAGATATTTTGAGTGCCTTCCAAAAGTCTGGTAACAAACCAGAATGGATGGTAATGGATGCTATTCCAGTTATTCCTCCAGATCTACGTCCAATGGTTCAACTAGAAGGTGGCCGTTTCGCTACTTCTGATTTGAACGATTTGTACCGTCGTGTAATTAACAGAAACAACCGTTTGAAGAGATTATTGGACTTAAATGCTCCTAACATCATTGTTCAAAACGAAAAGAGAATGCTTCAAGAAGCTGTCGATGCCTTGATCGATAACGGTCGTCGTGGCCGTCCGGTCACAGGACCTGGTAACAGACCATTGAAGTCACTTTCACACATGCTTAAAGGTAAGCAAGGACGTTTCCGTCAAAACTTACTTGGTAAACGTGTTGACTATTCTGGACGTTCAGTTATTGATGTTGGCCCAACACTTAAGTTCTACCAATGTGGACTTCCTCGTGAAATGGCATTGGAATTATTCAAACCATTCGTAATGCATGAATTAGTTAAAAGAGAAATTGCTTCAAACGTTAAAAACGCTAGAAGAAAGATCGATCGTCAAGATGACGATATCTGGGATGTTCTAGAAGATGTAATCAAAGAACGTCCAGTTCTACTTAACCGTGCCCCTACGCTTCACAGACTTGGTATTCAAGCCTTTGAACCTGTCTTGGTTGACGGTAAGTCAATTCGTCTTCACCCATTAGCTTGTGAAGCTTACAATGCCGATTTTGATGGTGACCAAATGGCTGTTCACGTGCCACTATCAGACGAAGCTCAAGCTGAAGCTCGTATGTTGATGCTTGCTGCTCACCATATTCTTGCTCCTAAAGATGGTAAACCTATTGTTACACCATCACAGGACGTTGTATTGGGTAACTACTACCTAACGATCGAAACAAGACATATGGATGGCGAAGGTAAGATCTTCAAAGATAGCAACGAAGTTAAAATTGCTTTATTGAATGGTGATGTTCATTACCATACAAGAATTGGTATTTCAGTTTCATCAATGCCAAACAAGCCATTTAAAGATGACCAACGTGATAAAGTTATGATCACAAGTGTTGGTAAAGTTATCTTTAATGAGATCTTGCCTGAAGACTTCCCATACTTAAATGAACCTACTGATGATAACCTCATCAATGGTGTTCCTGATAAGTACTTCCTTGAAAAGGGAGAAAATATCGAAGATAGATTAGACGAGATGGAATTGATCGACCCACTTAAGAGTAGTTACTTGAGTGATATCATTGCCCAAATCTTCAAGATCTATCGTGTACAAAGAACTTCAGAATTACTTGATGATATGAAGGAATTAGGTTACACGATCTGTACATATTCTGGACTAACAGTTGGTGTTACAGATGTTCCTAACTTAACTGAAAAACCTGAGATCATCGACAAAGCCCACAAGCAAGTTGCTTCAATTTCTAAGCAATTCCGTCGTGGACTTATCACTGATGATGAACGACATGATCGTGTTATTAGTGTTTGGAACGATACTAAAGATGAGATCCAACAATTATTGATCGATTCATTTGATCCAACAAACCCTATCTCAATGATGTCTGACTCCGGTGCTCGTGGTAACATCTCAAACTTTACTCAGCTAGCAGGTATGCGTGGACTTATGGCTGCCCCTAACGGTGGTATGATGGAAATCCCTGTTATTTCTAACTTCCGTGAAGGTCTATCAGTTATGGAAATGTTCATGTCGACCCACGGTGCTCGTAAAGGTATGACCGATACAGCTTTGAAGACAGCTAACTCAGGTTACTTAACTCGTCGTCTAGTTGATGTTGCTCAAGACGTTATCGTTCGTGAAGAAGACTGTGGTACTGATCGTGGACTAGAAGTAAGTGCTATTACTGAAGGTACTGACATGATCGAACCATTGTTTGATCGTCTAGTTGGTCGTTACACTCAAAAGACAGTTAAAGATCCTGAAAATGGTGACGTAATTGTTCCTCGTGGTGTATTGATGGATGAAGACATGGCTCAAAAGGTTGTAGATGCTGGTGTTAAGACAGTTACGATCCGTTCAGCATTTACATGTAACACTAAACATGGTGTATGTAAGAAATGTTATGGTCGTAACCTTGCTACAGGTGAAGAAGTTGAAATTGGTGAAGCAGTTGGTACTGTTGCTGCTCAATCAATCGGTGAACCTGGTACACAATTGACTATGAGAAACTTCCATACCGGTGGTGTTGCTGGTGGCGATGATATTACACAAGGTCTTCCTCGTGTTCAAGAAATCGTTGAAGCTAGAAACCCTAAAGGTCTTGCAGTTATTTCTGAAGTTGACGGTACAATTACTGCCATCGATGAAAACCCTGCAGAACATACTAAAGAGATCACTGTTGAAGGTAACATTGATTCAAGAACATACAGTGTTCCTTATACATCAAGTGTTGCCGTTGCCGAAGGTGACGTCATCCAACGTGGTGCTAAGTTAACAACTGGTTCAATTGATCCTAAGGAATTGATCAAGATCACAAGTGTTCAAACTACAGAAAATTACCTACTTGCTGAAGTTCAAAAAGTTTACCGTATGCAAGGTGTTGATATTTCTGATAAGCATTTCGAGGTTATGATCAGACAAATGCTTCGTAAGATCCGTGTTCTTGACCCAGGTGATACAGATGTATTACCAGGTGAATTGATGGATATTTCTCAATTTACAGATCACAACCGTGAGACATTGATGAGCGGTGGGATTCCTGCAACAGGACGTCCAGTCTTACTTGGTATTACTAAAGCCTCACTTGAAACAAACAGTTTCTTGTCAGCTGCTTCCTTCCAGGAAACAACTAGAGTTCTTACTGATGCTTCAATTCGTGGTAAGAACGATCCACTTCTTGGTCTTAAGGAAAATGTTATTATTGGTAAACTTATCCCTGCCGGTACAGGTATGGCTAAGTACAACCATATGGAACCTAAGAAAACAGGTCCTATGGCAGCCAACTCCTTAAACGGAGCATATACAATTTCTGACATCGAAAAGCAAATGAAAGCTGAAGATGCCAAGAAACAAGAAGAAAGCAATAAATAAAGTATTTTAATAAGATCCAGCATTCATTTGAGTGCTGGATCTTTTTTTGGCATCCGTTTCAAATAAGAGAGTGGAAGGCGACAGGGGCTTTTCTCTATTTTTTTTAAAGTGCTATACTGTTGGATAGCGAATACTTGTTATAACGTTAATAACATTGCATTGACGCAAATAATTTGGAATTTACTTTAGAGGAGGAAGAATATGTTAGAAAATCAAACTTTGAAGTATCAAGATACCACTTTCGATATTGATACTTATTTTCTAGATAAAATCAGCGATTTCAAGAAAGAAGTTAAGCATCCAGTGGCTATCATTATGCCTGGTGGCGGCTTTAACTTCCATACTGATCGTGAATCTCAGCCCATTGCCATGAATTTTGCTCAAGCTGGTATCCATGCGGTTGTCTTGCATTATCAATTGTTGAAAGATGGCAAATCTGTTTTCCCATTAGCACTTCAAGAATTAGCTACAACTTTGAACTGGCTCAGTGAGCATGCAGAAGATAAGCAAATCGACTTAGATAAGATTTTGTTAGTTGGCTTTTCAGCTGGTGGCAGTATCGTTACTAATTTCAATTCACTAATGACAAATGCGGAGACAAGAAAAGACATTTTTCCTGAAGAACTAAAAGCTATGCCTTATGCGAATATCATTGGCTACTCTGTGACAGATATGACGCTAGGTTGGCCTAAGACTTTGGATGCAGCTGAGAAGATGAGTCCAGATCATAAGTTCTGGAAGTCTCAAGATACTTTGACTAAGTCAGGTAAACCAACATTTATTTGGCAAACAGTTACAGATCAAACTGTTCCAGTAACTAATTCCTTAGTCTACGCTGCAAAGATGGAAGAATTAGGACTACCATTTGAGCTCCATTTGTTCTCAAGTGGTCCTCACGGAACAGCTTTGGCCACTTACCAAGTTCAAGAACCAGGCGATGATCATTACTTGAATCATCAAGTATCCAAGTGGTGGCCACTATGCTTGAATTGGCTTGATCAAATCAACGTATTACCTATTGACTAATTTTTTTACACGAAGATCAGATAGATTATTCCGGTTGCAACTGACAAATAAGGGATGAATCTAAATGATCTTTTTTTATTAAATAAATTAAGTAGGATACAAAGGCAACAAGCTAAAAATAATATATATACTGCATAAACATATCCGAAGAAAACGGCAATTATAGCTAATAATTCAACGTCGGCAATTCCGATGGCATTGGAAATACTTTGAAAGACGAACATGAGAAAATATACTAGTAGTCCTTCGAGAGGATGAAGATATTGCCAGTGAAGGGCTAGGGGGATCAGAAAGGGTAGATAATAGCTTGAATAAATGTAACCGAATTGAAAGTCTGACACTGATAAAATTACTAGTGCTAAAAACATTGGCACAAACCAGACCAGATCCTTGTGATATAGGGCAGCGCATAATAAAATTGCACCACCAAGTATTTCACTGATCGGGTACCAGAATTTTACTAAGTTATTACAATTACGACATTTACCAAAAGTGGCTAAATATCCTAGAATAGGGATGGTATAATAGAACGGGATTTGGATGTGACAGTGATCGCAACTGGATCTTTTGTGAGAGAAGACTTGACCTAGCTCAAAGTCTTGGACGAAGACTGTTGCAAATGAAACAATGCACGCACCGAGAAAGAACATCAATAAGTTGAAGAACAATAGCATTTTTATCACCTCAAGTTAGATTACGTAAACTTTTTCTAATTCTTTTTCAATCTAGTCAATTGTGTCGTTGACACCTTGAGTAGTAGATGTTATTCTAATAGACGTGCTTTTATTGGCAGCAAGGATGTATTGTTTATAAATATAAGCTCAAAATGTACGCCACTCTAGTGGTTTATTATTTTTTCAAAATTGTGAACCACCTGGATGTGTGTACTTAAATTTTTAGGAGGAACTCTGAATGCCTACAATTAATCAATTAGTACGTAAAGGCCGTAAGTCACAAAGCTCAAAGTCAGATGCACCTGCTTTGAACTATGGCTACAATAGTATGAAGAAAATTGCTACAAAGAACCCAGCACCTCAAAAACGTGGTGTTGCAACTCGTGTCGGTACAATGACACCTAAGAAGCCTAACTCTGCTCTACGTAAGTATGCCCGTGTTAGACTATCAAACCTTATCGAAGTAACAGCATATATTCCTGGTATTGGACACAACTTGCAAGAGCATAGTGTTGTTCTTGTCCGTGGTGGCCGTGTAAAGGATCTACCTGGTGTTCGTTATCACGTTGTTCGTGGTGCTCTTGATACAGCCGGTGTTGATGGACGTATGCAAAGCCGTTCTAAATACGGTGCTAAGAAACCTAAGAAATAATTAGATAAGAATATTAACGGAGGAATTTAATATGCCAAGAAAAGGTAGCGCTCCAAAACGTGACGTTTTGCCTGACCCAATGTATAACTCAAAATTAGTAACACGCTTGATCAATCATTTGATGTATGACGGTAAAAGAGGTACTGCTTCAACAATCCTTTACCGCGCATTCGATATTATTAAAGATAAGACTGGTAACGAACCATTGGATGTCTTCGAAGAAGCCATGAACAATGTTATGCCAGTTCTTGAAGTTAAGGCTCGCCGTATCGGTGGTTCTAACTACCAAATTCCTATTGAAGTACGCCCAGATCGTCGTACAACATTAGGTTTACGCTGGATCGTAAGTTACGCACGTCTACGTGGTGAACACACAATGGACGCAAGACTTGCAAACGAAATTATGGACGCAGCAAACAATACTGGTGCTGCTGTTAAGAAACGTGAAGACACACATAAGATGGCTGATGCCAACCGTGCCTTTGCTCACTATCGTTGGTAGAATTCAGTAAATCTGAGAGGAGATAAGATTTTTAATGGCTAATAAACGTGAATTTCCATTAGAAGAAACTCGTAATATTGGTATCATGGCCCATATTGATGCTGGTAAGACAACAACTACAGAACGTATTCTTTATTATACTGGTAAAATCCATAAGATCGGTGAAACACATGATGGTGCTTCACAAATGGACTGGATGGCCCAAGAACAAGAACGTGGTATTACTATTACATCAGCTGCTACAACTGCTGAATGGAAAGGTAACCGTATCAACATCATCGATACCCCAGGACACGTTGACTTCACAATCGAAGTTGAACGTTCACTTCGTGTTCTTGATGGTGCCATTACAGTTCTTGATGCTCAATCTGGTGTTGAGCCACAAACTGAAAATGTTTGGCGTCAAGCTTCAACATACGGTGTTCCACGTATTGTTTTCGTTAACAAGATGGATAAGATCGGTGCTAACTTCGACTACTCAGTTGAAACTTTGCATGAAAGACTAGATGCAAATGCACATGCTATCCAAATGCCTATCGGTGCCGAAGATAAATTCGAAGGTGTTATTGACCTTATCGAAATGAAAGCTGACCTTTACGATGAAGATGAGCTAGGTACAAAGTGGGATACAGTTGATGTTCCTGATGAATACAAAGAAAAGGCACAAAAAAAGCGTGCTGAATTGATCGAAGCAGTTGCTGACGTTGATGATGACATTATGGAGAAGTACCTTGACGGTGCTGAAATCTCAAACGATGAAATCCGTACAGCTATCCGTAAAGCAACTATCAACTTGAAATTCTTCCCAGTTCTTGCTGGTTCTGCCTTCAAGAACAAGGGTGTTCAAATGTTGATGGATGCGGTTGTTGATTACTTGCCATCTCCACTTGACGTTCGTCCTTATAAAGCTACAGATCCTAAGGATGAAAGTGAAGTTGAATTGAAAGCTGACGATAGCAAACCATTTGCTGGTTTAGCATTTAAGATCGCTACTGACCCATTCGTTGGTCGTCTAACATACATTCGTGTATATAGAGGATCACTTGAATCAGGTTCATACGTTCTTAACGCAACTAAAGACAAACGTGAACGTGTTGGTCGTTTGCTACAAATGCACTCTAACCACCGTAAGGAAATCCCTGAAGTATTCTCTGGTGATATCGCTGCTGTTATCGGTTTGAAGAATACTACAACAGGTGACTCACTTACAGATCCTTCAGATCCATTGATCCTTGAATCATTGGATATTCCAGATCCAGTTATCCAAGTTTCTATCGAACCTGATTCAAAGGAAGATAGAGATAAGATGGATGTTGCTATCCAAAAACTATCTGAAGAAGATCCAACTTTCCAAGCTGAAACAAATCCTGAAACTGGTGAAACATTGATCGCCGGAATGGGTGAATTGCACTTGGATATCATGGTTGACCGTATGAAGCGTGAATTCAAGGTTGCATGTAAAGTTGGTGAACCTCAAGTTGCTTATCGTGAAACATTCACTAACCCAACTAAGGCTCAAGGTAAGTTTGTTCGTCAATCTGGTGGTAAAGGTCAATATGGTGACGTATGGATTGAATTCACACCAAATGAAGAAGGAAAAGGTTTCGAGTTCGAAGATGCCATCGTTGGTGGTGTTGTTCCTCGTGAATACATTCCTTCAGTTGAACAAGGTTTGAAAGAATCAATGGAAAACGGTGTTCTTGCTGGATACCCATTGATCGATGTTAAGGCTAAGTTGTATGATGGTTCATACCACGAAGTCGATTCATCTGAAGCAGCCTTCAAGATCGCTGCCTCAATTGCTCTACGTAACGCAGCTAAGTCTGCTGGTGCTGTTATTCTTGAACCTATCATGAAGGTTGAAATTGTAACACCAGAAGATTACTTAGGTGATGTTATGGGACAAGTTACAGCTCGTCGTGGACGTATTGAAGGTATGGAAGAACGTGGAAACGCTCAACTTATCAACTCATTCGTTCCACTTTCAGAAATGTTTGGTTATGCTACAACACTTCGTTCAGCTACACAAGGCCGTGGTACTTTCACAATGACATTTGATCATTACGAAAAAGTTCCTAAGTCAATTCAAGCTGATATTATTAAGAA
Organism: Companilactobacillus furfuricola; assembly: GCF_003946325.1. Lineage (GTDB taxonomy): Bacteria > Bacillota > Bacilli > Lactobacillales > Lactobacillaceae > Companilactobacillus > Companilactobacillus furfuricola. Next base: position 44,748 of record NZ_RHNT01000004.1, read on the forward strand.
AAACGGCGGTAACGCTGACGCTTAATTAATAAGCAAATTAAAAGAGATGAAATCTTAATTGATTTCATCTCTTTTTTTTTGCCCGTAAAACGATTTCCGGGCGACAGCAAGCTTCCGCTGAGTAACTATAGTTACGATAGTTCACGTTGAAATATCTAATCCTATTTTTTACTTGAAAAATATATTGTCGTTTGTCGTTTCTTCCGAATGTTTTATGAGTAACAATATCCCTAATATTATGAAGACTGCCGCTTGAATTACTGTACCCAAAAGATCTTCAGTCGTTACTTTTCCCGTCATTAATTCGCTCGACGTTGTGTAGAAGACGAGGATGTCCAATAGTGCGTGAAAATAGACTACCAAATAGAAATTATTTGTATAAATATAAATTGAAGCAAAGTAGAAACCTATGGCAAAGGCGAAGATTATTTGGATCGTAGTATTACCAAGATCCTGACCGGCAAAAATGTTTGATCCATGAAGTCCGGCAAATAGTAAACTACTAATTATTACGGCATAAAAAATCCTGTTTCTTCTATTATAAAGATAATTCAATATTAACGTGAGAATAGCATACCTAAAAATGAATTCTTCAGCTATCCCGGCCTCTAGGCCACCTAATGTACTCGACCAAGTGATTTTCATGTGTATAAAATGCAGCAGCAACAAACTGTCGCCGGGAAAAGCATTCCATAATGCGAACCATGTAGTAAATATGGTTACCGCAATAATGATCCACCAACTACTAGTTGCTTGTTTTTTGAAGTGGGGCATTTCTTGATGCCACGTTTTCATAGCAATGACCAGTAAGATAACGATAATGATTGCTCCTGCAAACATAGAATCTGAAAGCAGACGAATGACATCATTTTTGTAAATGATCGTTGAACCAGTGATGGAATCTAATGAGTTAGTAGCGGTAATGATAAAAGTGTACAAAATTATCGCGATGCGCCCGATCAAATTATTGATAGGGGAAATCAGAGTATATGTGTACGGGATAAACATAACGAATAAATACAATAGAAGGAACACGATCCAAGCGGGATGATTCCAATTAATAAAACTACTAGTTAAAATGATCAATTGGTTGAAAGCTAACGTCATTGTAATTGGTTGTATTAGTAACTGCAGGATTCGATTAATTTTATCGAATTTTGAGCTGTCGGGATTATCATGGATCAGTAGTCCGAGGAAATTAACCACTATTACTAGCTCAAATGCTGTGAAGCTTTTAAATATGGCGAAAAATAAAATGACGGTGGAATTTAAGATCAATTGCGTGTAAAATAACCGATGTTGGACTGAATTTGTTTTGAGCATAAACATTTCTCCCATAATGAGTTATTTACATTATGCCATAGTGTTAATGCAAGTCAGTTTTTCTCAATTGAAACTAAAAAAATCCTTGATAATGCCGGTCCAATCGTGTACTATAAGAGAAGTGCTTATTTCATAGGAGAAGTATGCGCCTATTGGTATTTAAAAATATCGACGGCATAGAAGTGAGAGGTTGCGACACGCCCGGCCGCTTTGCCACGGCAGAGCTGTTGGATATTTTCACGGAGCCGGTCATCTTGAAAGAGACAAAAAGGAGGTAACCCCATGGCAAGTCAAAAAATTCGCATTCGCTTGAAAGCTTACGAACATCGTATCCTAGATCAATCAGCTGACAAGATTGTGGAAACAGCAAAGAGAACTGGTGCTGAAATTTCAGGTCCAATTCCTTTACCAACAGAACGTTCACTTTATACAGTGTTAGCTTCACCACACAAGCATAAAGATTCTAGAGAACAATTCGAAATGCGTACACATAAAAGACTTATCGACATCGTTAATCCATCACCTAAGACAGTTGATTCATTAATGAAGTTAGATCTACCATCAGGCGTAGATATCGAAATCAAATTATAATAAATTAAAATAAATTATTGGAGGTGCAAACATGGCCAGAAAAGGAATTCTTGGTAAGAAAATTGGAATGACTCAAATTTTCACTGAAAACGGCGAATTAGTTCCTGTTACAGTTGTTGAAGCAACACCTAATGTTGTTACACAAGTGAAAACAGCAGAAACAGATGGTTATGAAGCTATTCAACTTGGCTTTGAAGACCGTCGCGAAGTTCTAACTAATAAACCTGCCAAAGGTCATGCAGAAAAGGCAAACACAACTCCTAAACATTACACTCGCGAGTTCCGCGATGTTGAAATGGGAGATTACGAATTAGGTGGAGAAGTTAAAGTAGACACATTTAATTCAGGTGATATTGTCGACGTTACAGGTACATCAAAGGGACACGGAATGCAAGGTAACATCAAGAGATTCGGACAAGCTAGAGGTCCTGAAACTCACGGTTCTAGATACCACCGTGTTGCTGGTTCAATGGGTGCTATCATCAACCGTGTATTCAAAGGTAAGATGCTCCCAGGACGTATGGGTAACAATCGCGTGACAACACAAAATCTAGAAGTTGTTAAAGTTGATGCAGATAAGAATGCAATCATGATCAAGGGTAATGTCCCTGGTGCTAACAACTCACTAGTTAAAATCCAAACAGCTGTTAAAGCTAATACAAAATAGGAAGGAGGAACTGAGTTATGACAAAAATCACAGCCTATAAAGACAGCGGTGCTGAAAATGGTACTGTTGAAGCAAATGATTCAATCTTCGGAATTGAACCAAACAACTCTGTAGTTACTGATGCTGTTATTATGCAACGTGCTACTTTGAGACAAGGTACACACGATGTTAAGAACCGCTCTGAAGTACGTGGTGGTGGTAAGAAACCATGGCGTCAAAAAGGAACAGGTCGTGCTCGTCAAGGATCAATCCGTTCACCACAATGGGTTGGCGGTGGTACTGTTTTCGGTCCCACACCTAGATCATACGCATACCATCTTCCTAGAAAAGTTAGCCGTTTAGCATTGAAGTCTGTACTTTCACAAAAAGCTGCTGACGGTAACATGATCGTTATCGACTCAATTTCATACGACAAGCCAAGTACTAAATCATTCGCACAATTACTTACACAAGTTGGTGTTGACGGAAAGGCTCTTGTAGTTGTTGAAGACGGAAATGACAATGTTGCTTTATCAGCAAGAAACATTTATAAAGTTACAGTTGTTGCACCAGAAGGTGTTAACGTTCTTGATGTTATCAACGCTAAGAAATTAGTAGTTACACAAGCAGCACTTTCTAAAATTGAGGAGGTGCTTGGATAATGAGCGCAAGAGACGTAATTATTCGCCCAGTCGTTACTGAAAACTCAATGGATCAAATGGCAGACAAGAAGTACACATTTGATGTTGCTTTAGATGCTAACAAAGTTAACGTGAGACAATCCATTGAAGAAATTTTCGGTGTAAAAGTTAAAAAAGTAAATATCATGAATGTTTCAGGTAAGAAGAAACGCCAAGGTCGTTATGTTGGTTATACAGCAAAACGTCGTAAAGCTGTTGTTACACTTACAGAAGATTCAGATGAAATTAAGATTTTTGATGAAGAATAATTAAGGAGGTCAAATAATGGCGATTATCAAGTATAAACCAACCACAAACGGTCGTCGTAATATGACAGGTTCTGACTTTGCCGAGATTACAAAGAAATCTCCTGAAAAGACATTGTTAGACTCACAAAGCCATACAGCTGGTCGTAACTCATACGGTCATATTACAGTTCGTCACCGTGGTGGTGGTCACAAGCAACATTACCGTATCATCGATTTCAAACGTACAAAAGATGATGTTGAAGCTACAGTAAAGGCTATCGAATACGATCCAAACCGTACTGCTAACATCGCATTGTTACACTATTCAGATGGTGTTAAATCATATATCTTAGCTCCTAAGGGACTTGAAGTTGGACAAAAAGTTCAATCAGGTGTTGATGCAGATATCAAACCAGGAAATGCTCTTCCACTAGAAAACATTCCAGTAGGTACTATTCTTCATAACGTTGAGCTCAAACCTGGTAAGGGTGGTCAATTAGGCCGTTCTGCTGGTGCTTCAATTTCATTACAAGGTAGAAACGGTAAATATTCTATTTTACGTTTACCTTCAGGCGAAGTTCGTATGATTTTATCAACTTGCCGTGCAACCGTTGGTTCAATTGGTAATGAACAACATGAATTAATTAAGATTGGTAAAGCTGGACGTAAGCGTTGGTTAGGCTTCAGACCTACAGTTCGTGGTTCAGTTATGAACCCTAACGATCACCCACACGGTGGTGGTGAAGGTAAAGCTCCTATCGGTCATCCATCACCAATGTCACCATGGGGTAAGAAGACCTTGGGTAAGAAAACTCGTTCATCACATGCCAAATCTGAAAAGCTTATTGTTCGTCATAGAAAAGGTAAGTAATCATTTCGCAGGAATAATATAAGGAGGACATAAGATGAGTCGTAGTTTAAAAAAGGGACCATTCGCAGATGCACATCTTCTTAAGAAGATCGACGCACAAGTAGATTCTGACAAGAAATCAGTTATCAAAACATGGTCAAGACGTTCAACAATTTTTCCTAGTTTCGTAGGATTCACAATTGCAGTTCATGATGGGCGTAAGCATGTGCCAGTTTATATCCAAGAAGATATGGTTGGCCACAAGTTGGGCGAATTCGTACCAACACGTACATTCCATGGACATGGAACAGACGATAAGAAAACTAAGTAATAAGAAGGGAGACTAAATGATGGCAGAACAAGAAATTACATCTGCAACAGCCAGAGTGAAAAATGTTCGTATTGCACCTCGTAAAGCCCGCCTTGTTATTGATTTGATCAGAAACAAGAACGCTGCTGAGGCATTAGCAATTTTGCAATTTACACCAAGAGCAGGCTCTCCTATTATTGCCAAAGCTCTTAAATCTGCAATTGCAAACGCAGAACACAATTTTGATTTAGATGCACAAAACCTAGTAGTTAGCGAAGCATTCGTTGACGAAGGACCAACTCTTAAACGTTTCCGTCCAAGAGCTAAAGGTTCAGCATCACCAATCAACAAGAGAACAAGTCACATTACAGTTGTAGTAACAGAAAAAGATTAGTATTGGAGGTAACTTGAGTGGGTCAAAAGATTAATCCAGTCGGATTCCGTGTCGGTGTTATCCGTGACTGGGATGCCAAATGGTATGCAGAAAAAGATTTTTCAACTTTCTTACACGAAGATCTTAAGATTCGTGATTACATTGAAAACAGACTTGCAAATGCTTCAGTTTCAAGAATTGAAATCGAACGTACAGCAAAGAATGTTACAATTTCAATCCACACAGCTAAGCCAGGAATGGTTATTGGTAAAGGTGGTTCTGAAGTTGAAAAATTACGTAACGAACTAAACAAATTAGTTAACAGAAACATTCACATCAACATTATTGAAATTAAGAAACCTGATTTAGATGCAAAACTTGTCGGTGAAAACGTTGCTCGTCAACTTGAAGCACGTATCGCATTTAGACGTGCACAACGTCAAGCCGTACAACGTTCACGTCGTGCAGGTGCAAAAGGTATTAAGATTCAAATATCTGGTCGTTTAAACGGTGCTGATATGGCTCGTAGAGAATGGCATACAGAGGGAACTGTTCCTCTTCACACATTGCGTGCAGATATCGATTATGCATGGGTTGAAGCAAAGACTCAATACGGTAACTTAGGTGTCAAAACTTGGATTTATCGTGGTGAAATTCTTCCTGCAAAGCCTAATCATAATGAAGACAACAATGAAGGGAAAGGAGAATAATCTATGCTAGTACCAAAGCGTGTAAAACACCGTCGTGAATTCCGTGGTAAGATGCGCGGAGAAGCTAAAGGTGGTAAGAACGTCGATTTTGGTGAATACGGTTTGAAAGCTCTTGACTCAAGCTGGATCACAAATAGACAAATCGAAGCAGCTCGTGTTGCTATGACTCGTTACATGAAGCGTGGTGGTAAGGTTTGGATTAAAATCTTCCCTCACAAATCATACACTGCTAAGGGTGTAGGTGTTCGTATGGGTTCTGGTAAAGGTGCTCCTGCTGGTTGGGTTGCCGTAGTAAAACGTGAAAAAGTCATGTTCGAAATCGGTGGCGTATCAGAAGAAGTAGCTCGTGAAGCCCTAAGACTTGCATCAAACAAACTCCCTGTTAGAACTAAGTTTGTTAAAGCAGAGAAAGTAGGTGGCGCTGATGAAGGCTAGTGAAATCAAAGAGCTAACTGCTACTGAGTTACAAGATAAAGTTAAGCAATATAAAGAAGAGTTATTCAACCTTCGTTTCCAACAAGCTACAGGCCAATTGGAAAACACAGCTCGCTTAAAGGCTGTTAGAAAGAACATTGCAAGATTAAGAACTGTTCAAAATCAAGCAAATAACGACAAATAATAAACAGGAAGGGAGATCTCACGTTGAGCGAAAAAGAAACTCGTAACTATCGTAAAGTATACCAAGGCCGCGTAACTTCTGATAAGATGGACAAGACAATTACTGTTGAAGTTTCAACTTACAAGAAGCACCCAGTTTATGGCAAACGTGTTAAGTACTCAAAGAAGTTCTATGTTCAAGACGAAAAGAACGAAGCTAAAATTGGCGATGTTGTTCGTATTATGGAAACTCGACCTTTGTCAAAGACAAAGCGCTTCCGTTTATTAGAAATCGTCGAAAAAGCAGTTATTATCTAGTTTTAAATACTGATGAGAGGAGGACTAATAAGTGATACAACAAGAAAGCCGTCTAAAAGTTGCAGATAATTCTGGAGCTCGTGAAATTTTAACTATTAAAGTTCTTGGTGGTTCAAACCGTAAAACAGCTAATATCGGAGATATTATTGTCGCTACTGTCAAACAAGCAACACCAGGTGGCGTTGTTAAAAAGGGGGACGTTGTCAAGGCAGTTATTGTAAGAACTGTATCAGGTGCACATCGTACAGATGGTTCTTACATCAGATTTGACGAAAATGCTGCAGTTATTATTAATGCTGATAAAACACCTAGAGGAACTCGTATCTTTGGACCTGTTGCTCGTGAACTACGTGATAGCGATTTTATGAAGATCGTATCTTTGGCACCAGAAGTGCTATAAAAAGATCAATTTAATTCAGGAGGTGCTGAATAGTGTTTGTAAAAACTGGAGACAACGTTGAAATCATTGCTGGCGATGATAAATGCAAGCAAGGTACAGTTATCAAAGCTCTACCTAGCGAAAACAAAGTTGTTGTTAAAGGCGTACATGTTGTAAAGAAACATTCAAAGCCAACTAACACACAACCTCAAGGCGGAATTGTCGACGTTGAAAGACCTATCGATGCAACTAACGTTAAAGTTGTAAAAGGTTCAGCTAAGAAAACATCTACAGCCAAGAAATCTACAAAATCAACTGATAATAAAGAAGAAAAGTAAGAAAGGAGAAAACTAAATGGTTAATGCATTAAAAGAAAGATATGTAAAAGAAATCACACCATCAATGATGGAAAAATTCAATTACACATCAATCATGCAAACACCTAAGATCGAAAAGATCGTTCTTAACATGGGTGTTGGTGACGCTATTGCTAACTCAAAGAACCTTGATGAAGCTGTTGAAGAATTAGGCTTGATTTCAGGACAAAAGCCTTTGATTACAAAAGCAAAGAAATCTATTGCCGGATTCAGACTTCGTGAAGGAATGTCAATCGGTGCCAAGGTAACATTACGTGGTGATCGTATGTATGACTTTTTGGACAAGTTGATCAATGTCGCACTACCTCGTGTTCGTGACTTCCGTGGTGTAAATACTCGTTCATTCGATGGCCGTGGTAACTACACATTAGGTCTTAAGGAACAATTGGTTTTCCCAGAAATCGACTACGATAAAGTTAACAAGATTCGTGGATTGGACGTTGTTATCGTAACAACTGCTGAATCAGATGAAGAATCACGTGAACTTCTATCACAAATCGGAATGCCATTTACAAAATAAAGGAGGGTCATTAAATTGGCTAAGAAATCTCAAATCGTACGTAACCATAGACCAGCCAAGTTCTCATCACAAGAATATACTCGTTGCGAACGCTGTGGCCGTCCACATTCTGTATATCGTAAATTTAAACTTTGCCGTATTTGCCTTCGTAATTTAGCTCATGAGGGTCAAATTCCTGGTATGAGAAAAGCTAGTTGGTAAAATTAACTAATAACAAGGAGGTAAATTAAATGGTCATGACAGATCCTATTGCAGATTACTTAACACGTATCCGCAATGCCAATATGGTAAAGCATGAATCTCTAGAAGTGCCTGCTTCAAACATCAAGAAGAGCATGACAGAGATTTTAAAGAACGAAGGATTTATCAAGGATTACGAAGTCATTGAAGACAACAAACAAGGTGTTCTTCGTATTTTCCTTAAATATGGACAAGATCAACAACGCGTAATCTCAGGCTTGAAACGTATTTCAAGACCAGGTCTACGTAGTTATGTTGACGCTGATAATGTACCAAAGGTTCTTAATGGACTAGGTATTGCAATTATCTCAACTTCAAAAGGTGTAATTACTGATAAAGAAGCCCGTGCACAACACGTTGGTGGAGAAGTAATTGCTTACGTTTGGTAATAATTTTTAAGGACAAGGAGGTGCACAAATTTGAGTCGTATCGGTTATAGAGTAATTGCAATTCCAGAAGGTGTTACAATTACACAAAAAGATGATAACATTACTGTTAAAGGACCTAAGGGTGAAATTACACGTGAATTCGACCCACGGATCAAATTAACTATCGAAGGTAATGAAGCAAAATTTGATCGTGAAGATGACAACTTAAAAGCTCTTCATGGTACAATGCGTGCGAACCTTAACAACATGGTTCTTGGTGTAACAGAAGGTTTCGAAAAGAAACTTGAACTTAGAGGTGTTGGTTACCGTGCCGCTGTTAAAGGCACAACACTAACTCTTACAGTTGGTTACTCACACCCAGTTGATATGGAAGCACCTGAAGGCATTAAAATCGAATCTCCTTCTAATACAGAAATCAACATTTCAGGTATTAGTAAGCAAAAGGTTGGCCAATTCGCTGCTGAGATCCGTGACGTACGTCCACCAGAACCTTATAAGGGTAAAGGTATTCGTTATGTTGACGAATATGTACGTCGTAAAGAAGGTAAAACTGGTAAATAGTAAATAAATCTATGAGGTGAAAATTGTGATTACAAAACCAGACAAAAACAAAGCACGTCAAAAACGTCAAAAACGTGTTCGTGCTAAAATCTCTGGTACTGCTGAGTGCCCACGCTTAAATGTGTTCCGTTCGAACAAAAACATTTACGCTCAAGTAATTGATGACGTAAAGGGTGTAACGCTAGCAAGTGCCTCAACTCTTGATAAAGAAATTAAAGACGGTTCAAAAGTTGAACAAGCTACAGCTGTTGGTGCATTGATTGCACAAAGAGCTAAAGAAGCTAAAATCAGTGAAGTTGTCTTTGATCGTGCCGGATACTTGTATCATGGCCGTGTTCAAAGTCTTGCTGAAGCAGCTCGTGAAAATGGGCTAAAATTCTAGAAGGAGGAAACCAAACTTATGACATATATCGATCCATCTCAATTAGAGTTAGAAGATCGCGTTGTTTCAATCAACCGTGTTACTAAAGTTGTTAAAGGTGGACGCCGTCTGCGTTTTGCAGCCATCGTAATCGTTGGAGACAAGAATGGCCACGTTGGTTTCGGAACTGGTAAAGCTCAAGAAGTTCCTGAAGCTATCCGTAAAGCCGTTGAAGATGCTAAGAAGAACTTGATCACTGTACCAATGGTCGGATCAACAATTCCTCACGAAGTAATTGGTAAATTCGGTGCTGGTAATATCATGTTAAAACCTGCTATTGAAGGTTCTGGTATCGCAGCTGGTGGTTCAGTTCGTGCCGTTATGGAATTAGCTGGTGTTGGTGATGTAACAAGTAAATCACTTGGAAGAAACACACCAATCAACGTCATCCGTGCAACGATCCAAGGACTTAAAGAACTAAAGACTGCTGAATCTGTATCAGACATGCGTGGAATTTCAGCTCAAAACTTGCTTAACTAAAAGAAAGGTGCGTAACTATGGCTAAACTTAAGATTACTCTTATTAGAAGTGCAGCTCACCGCCTTCCTGCTCAACGTAAAACTGTTAAAGAACTAGGACTCGCAAGAGTAAATAGTTCTGTTGTTAAGCCGGATGATCCTGCAATTCGCGGTGCTGTATTAAAGATTGCTCATTTAGTTAGTGTTGAAGAAGTTAAAGATTAATAAATCATTCAAAGATTAGGAGGTGCAAGAATGGAACTACATGAACTTAAACCAAGTGCTGGTTCAAGACATTCAAGAAAACGTTTAGGCCGTGGTACTTCAAGTGGTACTGGTAAGACAGCTGGTCGTGGACAAAAAGGTCAATTAGCTAGATCTGGTGGTAAGACACGTATCGGTTTTGAAGGTGGACAAATGCCTCTATTCCGTCGTATGCCAAAACGTGGATTTAAGAATATCAACCGCAAAGAATATGCGATCGTAAATCTTAAAGACTTGAACAAGTTCAGTGATGGTGCTGAAGTAAATCTTCAAACATTGAAGGAAGCTGGAATCGTTAAGAAAGAATTTAACGGAGTTAAGCTACTTGCAAATGGTGAAGTAAAAGCTAAGTTAACTGTAAAAGTTGCTAAAAGCTCTGACGCCGCTACCAAAGCAATTGAAGCTGCTGGTGGCTCAGTCGAGGTGATCTAATGTTTAGAACTATCAGAGATGCTCTAAAGGTTAAAGAAATTCGAAAGAAGATCTTCTTTACCCTTATGTTGCTTGTGATTTACCGATTGGGTTCACAAATAACTGTACCTGGTGTTAACGCCGCTGCAATGGACAAAGTTAGTTCAACTGGACTAGTTCCATTGCTTGATACGGTTACTGGTGGTGGTTTATCAAACTATTCCATCTTCTCAATGGGTGTATCACCATTCATCACTGCTCAAATCGTTGTCCAATTGTTACAAATGGATATCGTTCCTAAGTTCGTTGAATGGAGTAAACAAGGTGAAGTTGGACGTAGAAAACTTAACCAAGTAACGAGATACCTAACGATCGTGTTAGGCTTTGTACAATCAATCGGTATCACTGCCGGTTTTAATACCTTAAGTAGTTTACATTTGGTCAAAACACCAAATGCACAAGCTTATATTACAATCGGTATAATTCTTACCGGTGGTACAATGTTGCTAACTTGGATCGGTGAGCAAATCACTGATAAAGGTTTAGGTAACGGTGTTTCAGTAATTATCTTCGCAGGTATTGTTGCCAGATTCCCTTCAGGAATTCAACAAATCTACCGCGATTATATTCAAAATGCTGATCCATCCAACCTAGCCAGAAACATTGGTTTCATTGTTGGATTAGTTATTCTAATTTTGATTGTTGTTCAATTTGTTACATATGTACAACAAGCTACACGTAGAATTCCTATTCAATACACTAGACGTGCAGCTGGTAGTGGTAGCGAAAGTTTCCTACCATTACGAGTTAACGTTGCTGGTGTTATCCCAGTTATCTTCGCTAGTTCATTTATTGTTACGCCACAAACAATTTTGATGGCGTTCCAAGCAAATCATAGTGAAGATTCATGGTATCAAGTACTATCAGAAATATTCAGTATGCAAACAACTACTGGATCATTACTTTACACATTGTTGATCGTATTATTTACTTTCTTCTATGCCTTCGTACAGGTCAATCCAGAGAAGTTGTCCGAAAACTTGCAAAAACAAGGTGCATATATTCCTGCCGTATGGCCTGGAAATGAAACTGTTAAATTTATGAATGGTGTCCTACTTAGATTATCTACAGTAGGTTCTCTCTTCTTAGGTTTAGTTTCATTGCTACCATTGCTTGCAGCTAACTTGTTTGACCTACCTCAATCCATCGGATTAGGTGGTACAAGTTTACTTATCATCGTTGGTGTTACAGTTGAGATGGACCGTCAACTTAGAGGTCTATTGATGAAACGTGAATACGTTGGGTTTATCAGATAAGTAAATTGTTGGGAGATGTGAAGAATGAACATTATATTGATGGGATTGCCTGGTGCTGGTAAGGGTACACAAGCAGAAAGAATTGTAGAAGATTTTGATATTGTCCATATTTCGACTGGTGATATGTTTAGACAAGCTATGGCTGATAAAACCAAAGTTGGTCTTGACGCTAAGTCGTATATCGACAAAGGGGAACTTGTTCCGGATGAAGTTACAGAATCTATTGTCGAAGAACGTTTAGGCAAAGACGATGTTCAAAAAAGTGGATATATGCTAGATGGTTTTCCTAGAACAATCGATCAGGCAAACGCTTTACAGACAATTGCAAAGAATGTAAACAAGCCGATCGATGGCGTAATCTACATTGATGTTAAGCCAGAAGTTCTAGTTGAACGTTTATCTGGAAGATATATTTGCAGAAATTGCGGAGCAACATACCACAAAATCTACAATCCAACAAAGGTCGAAGGAACTTGCGATAATTGCGGTGGTCATGATTTTTACCAACGTGAAGATGACAAACCTGAGACAGTTAAGAACAGATTAAAAGTAAACATCGAAATGAATACTCCATTAATTGATTTTTATGACAAGTTGAACTTGTTACACAAGATCAATGGTGAGCAAGAAATCGATGATGTATATAAAGAAGTTAAAAACGTTTTACAAAGTTTGTAAAACTTTTTAACGTTGGTTTATTTACATATGCACTAAATTGTTGTATAATTTGGCGCTGTATGCAAATGAATTTATCCCGATGATCATGGAGGTTAATATCTTTGGCAAAAGATGATGTCATTGAAGTAGAAGGTACAATTTCAGAAACGTTGCCTAATGCAATGTTTAAGGTGAAACTCGAAAACGGAGCTACAGTGTTAGCTCACGTTTCTGGTAAAATCCGTATGCACTATATTAGAATTTTGCCCGGCGATAAGGTTACCGTTGAATTGTCACCTTATGATTTAACCAAGGGAAGAATTACATATAGATATAGATAACAATTATTTTAATGGAATGGAGGTTCCTTAATATGAAAGTAAGACCATCCGTTAAACCTATGTGTGAACACTGTAAAGTAATTAAGAGACGTGGACGCGTTATGATTATTTGCTCTGCAGATCCAAAACACAAACAAAGACAAGGATAATAAAATAGGAGGTGCAACTTAATGGCTCGTATAGCAGGTGTAGATTTACCTCGTGATAAGAGAATCGTTATTGCCTTAACATACATTTATGGTATCGGTAATACTACTGCTCAACACGTACTTAAAAATGCTGATGTTTCAGAAGATGTCCGTACAAGAGACTTAACTCCTGACCAAGAAGATAAGATCCGTGCAGAAATCGACAAGATCCCCGTTGAAGGTGACTTACGTCGTGAAACAAGCATGAACATCAAGAGACTTCAAGAAATTGGTTCATACCGTGGAATGAGACATCGTCGTGGTTTACCAGTTAGAGGTCAAAACACAAAGAACAACGCTAGAACTCGTAAAGGCAAGAAGATTTCTATTGCCGGTAAGAAAAAGTAGGATAGGAGGTTAATTCATGGCTCAAAACAAAGGTCGCAAACGTCGTACAAAGAAGCATATTGAATCTGGAGTTGCACACATCCACTCTACTTTCAATAACACACTAGTTATGATCACTGATGTTAACGGTAATGCCGTATCATGGTCATCAGCTGGTGCACTTGGATTCAAGGGAAGCCGTAAGTCAACACCATTTGCTGCACAAATGGCTGGAGAAGCAGCTGCTAAAGAATCAATGGAACATGGTATGAAAACTGTCGAAGTAGCTGTCAAAGGACCTGGTTCTGGTCGTGAAGCCGCAATTCGTTCACTTCAAGCAACAGGCTTGGAGATCACTGCAATTCGCGACGTCACACCAGTTCCACATAATGGCTCACGTCCTCCAAAGCGTCGTCGTGTATAGTATGGTCTTATACCCATATGATTTTAGCTACACACATTTCGTTTTGAAAGGGGAACTAACCGAATGATCGAATTTGAAAAGCCAACCATTACACCTGTCGAAGAAAGTAATGATCATGGTAAATATATTGTCGAACCGTTGGAAAGAGGATACGGTACTACATTAGGTAATTCTTTACGTCGTGTTTTACTCGCATCATTACCTGGTACAGCGGTTTCTGATATTCAAATAGATGGTGTCTTGCATGAATTTTCTGCAATTGATGGAGTAATCGAAGACGTTACACAAATCGTGCTTAACGTTAAGAGTCTTTCATTGAAGTCTCATGCTGCAGAAGGCAGCTTAAAGGCCGAAGTAGATATTACTGGCCCAGCTACAATCACAGCTAAAGATATCAAAGCAGATGACGACTTGGAAATCCTAGATCCGGAACAATACATTTGTACTGTTGCAGAAGGTGGACATTTCCATATGCAAATGACAATTAAAAATGGTCGTGGATATACTCCTGCAGAACAAAATAAAACGGATGAAACTCCTATTGGCGTTTTACCAGTTGACTCGATTTTCACACCAGTAGAAAAAGTCAACTATCAAGTTGAAAATACTCGTGTGGGTAAAAGAAACGACTTCGATAAATTGACAATCGATATCTGGACTAATGGATCAATTGGTCCTAGAGAAGCTATTAGTTTGTCAGCCAAGATCTTAACAGAACACTTAACTAGTTTTGTAAATCTTACTGAAGAAGCTAAGAGTGCTGACATGATGATTGAAAAAGAAGAAACACAAAAAGAGAAGAAGCTTGAAATGACGATTGAAGAACTTGATCTATCAGTTCGTTCATATAATTGTTTGAAGCGTGCCGGTATCAGTACTGTGCAAGAGCTAACTGAAAAGACTGAAGCAGATATGATGCGCGTTCGTAACCTTGGCCGCAAATCACTTGTTGAAGTTAAAGAGAAGCTCTCTGATCTTGGATTATCATTAAAGCAAGAAGATTAATTATATCAAATTCAAACAGGAGGTAAACACATGGGCTACCGTAAGTTAGGACGTACAAGTTCTCAAAGAAAAGCAATGTTACGCGATTTAACTACTGATTTAATCATTAATGAACGCATCGTTACTACTCAAACTCGTGCTAAAGAAATCAGCCGTACAACTGAAAAGATGATCACTTTAGGTAAGCGCGGAGATTTGCATGCTCGTCGTTTAGCTGCAGCATATGTTAGAGATGAAGTTGCTAACATTACTGAAGATGACGATGCAGTAGTAGTACAATCTGCACTTCAAAAGTTATTCAGTGATATCGCACCTCGTTACAAAGAACGTAACGGTGGATACACACGTATCTTGAAGACTGCACCTCGTCGTGGTGATGCAGCACCTATGGTTATTATTGAATTAGTTTAATAATAATATAAAGTTTCATTAATAAAAAATCAGTCATTCTGATGAATTAGTGAGTGTTAAGATGTTGGTTACAAGTTTAACTAAGTCTATCTCTGAGATCTCTGGAAACAGAGACACTAATTTGTCGAATGATTTTTTTTTACCCAAAGGTGAGCAAATGGAAAATATTATTTCAATCAAAGATGTTTTTTACAAATACCCCGGTTCTGATAATTATGCAGTTAACGGGATCAGTTTAGATATTAAAGCTAACGAGTGGATCTCGATCGTTGGGAAGAATGGTAGTGGAAAGACTACTTTGACAAGGTTGATCGATGGTCTTGAAGAATGTGAATCTGGTACTATTGAGATCGATGGCGTAGTGACCGACGAAGAAACCATTTGGGACGCTCGCAAGAAAATCGGGATCGTATTTCAAAATCCTGACCACCAATTTGTTGGTGCAACGGTTGAAGATGATGTTGCCTTTGGGTTGGAAAATCAAGGAATGCCACGGGAGCAAATGATAAATGCGGTCGACAACGCTTTAAAAATGGTAGACATGCAAGATTTCAAGAAGCGTGATCCGCAATCGCTATCTGGTGGTCAAAAACAACGTGTCGCTATCGCGGGAGTTTTGGCAATCAAACCGCAAATTATCATTATGGATGAGTCGACTAGTATGTTGGATCCTGAGGGACGGAAGACTGTCATTAATTTAATTGAACAATTACGATCTGAACAAAATTTGACAGTAATTTCTATTACACATGACATTGAAGAGACGCAACTTTCTGATAGAATTATAGTATTGAATTCCGGTAAGATCGTAAAAGATACTGATCCTGCTGATCTATACAACCTCGGTCCTCAATTGACGGAGTTTGGATTGGAAGAACCATTTACTAATTTAGTAGCTGCCGGATTGACTGATTTGATCGATTTTAAGGGCTATATTACGGAGGAAGGACTCATTGACAAATTATGCGAATTGAATTTGAAAAGGTAACACATTCATATGAGTCCAGTAATCCTATGTCAGGACTTGGATTGGCCAATGTCTCATGCACGATCGAAAGTGGCCAATTTACCGCAATCGTTGGTAAAACTGGTAGTGGTAAATCAACGCTCGTCAAACACATCAATGCCCTTTTGAAACCAACTAGCGGGACCATAACGGTTGGTGATCATCAAATTACCCCTGAGACTGATAATAAGAATTTGAAGCCACTGCGCAAAAAAGTGGGAATGGTGTTTCAATTTCCTGAGAGTCAATTATTCGAAGATACAGTCGAAAAAGATATTATGTTCGGACCAAAGAATTTTGGCTTCACGGAAGAACAGGCTAAAGAAGCGGCTTCAAAAATGATCGAAGTTGTTGGTCTAGGGCCGGATTATTTAACTAAGTCACCGTTTGACCTATCAGGTGGACAAATGCGACGGGTGGCGATTGCCGGCGTTCTAGCCAGTGATCCAGAAACAATCATATTAGATGAACCTACTGCCGGATTAGATCCTGTAGGTCGCAAAGAGATCATGGACTTATTTAAGGCTCAGCAATCACGAGGCAAAACAATCATTTTGATCACGCACAATATGGATGACGTGGCCAACTATGCCGATAAATTGATGGTCATGCATGACAGTCATCTCGTCGGACAGGGCACACCTAAGCAAGTTTTCAATGATCAGGAACTACTTAACAAGAACTATATTAGTTTGCCTCAGAGCGCTGTTTTTGCTCAAAAACTGGCTGCTAAAGGTTTCACCTTTGATCAGTTACCAATTACTATCAGTGAGTTGACCGCTGAAATAAAACAACAAATTCACGGTGATTAATAAATGGATAAATTAATTATAGGGCGTTATTTACCAGGTGATTCATTGATTTATCGCTTGGACCCTCGATTGAAATTTTTAATAACATTTTACTTTATTGGTATCGTTTTTTTAGCCAATAATGTGGCCTCTTATGCGTTTTTGCTAGTTTTTGTATTATTCGCCGTTTATGTGTCAAAAGTTAATCTGCTGTTCTTTATCAAAGGACTGCGACCGATGTTTTGGCTGATCCTATTTACGGTAGCTTTGCAGGCCTTCTTTACGCCAAGTAATGATCCAATTTGGCACTGGGCATTTTTAACACTGTCCAAAGATGGCTTGGTTATCGCGGCGTATATATTTATGCGTTTTATCTTGATTATTTTTATTTCAACGTTGTTGACTTTGACGACAACGCCAATCGAAATTTCCGATTCAATCGAGAGCATTTTGAAACCTCTAAAAGCAGTCAAGTTTCCCGTGACCCAAGTTGCTTTAATGTTGTCGATTGCATTAAGATTCGTTCCATTATTGATCGATGAGACTACTAAGATCATGGATGCCCAGCGTGCTCGTGGGGTTGATTTTGGTGAAGGTGGTTTGATCAAACGGATCAAAGCATTCGTTCCCATTTTGATACCATTGTTCGTAAGTAGTTTCTCGATCGCGTATGACCTGGCGATCGCCATGGAATCTCGTGGCTATAAAGATGGGGAAGGACGCAGTAAATACCGTGTCTTGAACTGGTCGAAGCGTGATAATTGGACGATAGTTTTCATGGTTTTAGTTACTGCAATATTATTATTACTACGGAGTTATAGATGACGAATTACAAACTAACTGTTGCCTACGATGGCGCAAATTTTCATGGCTTTCAACGCCAACCTAAGTTAAGAACAGTTCAAGGCGTTTTAGAAAAAGCTTTGACGAAGATGGCGAAGGGTAAACACATTGAAGTCATTGGTTCAGGACGGACTGATGCGGGCGTGCATGCATTAGGCCAAGTGATTTCTTTTCAATATCCAGGAAAACTGGGCGCTGATAATATGTTAAAAGCAGTCAATTCGTTGATGCCGTTAGATGTCATCATTAAAAACTCAGAGATCGTTGCTGATGATTTCCACGCTCGCTTTGGGGTAGTTAAGAAGACTTACCAATATCGTGTTGATTGTGGACATTACACGGATCCATTTAAACGATTTTACACAGGACATTATCCTTATCCGTTTGAAGTCCAAAAGATAGAAACAGCTTTAAATGATCTCATCGGGGAGCACGACTTTTCTAGCTTTGCGGCTTCTGGTGGTGTCATTGAAAATAAGGTCCGTACTATCTACCAAGCTACAGTGGATTATTCTCAACCAAATAACGAGCTGATCTTTGAATTTACTGGCAACGGTTTTTTGTATAATATGGTCCGCATTTTAGTCGCTACCTTATTAGAGATTGGTAATGGTCGTCGTCCTGAGCATGATTTATTAAGATTATTTGAAGTTAAAGATCGTCAAGAGGCTCGTGGAACAGCACCTGCGAGTGGCTTGTATTTAAAAGAAGTTTTTTACAAATAAAATACTTGATCAGTTATTGACTTATCAGCAAATACCAAGTATTATTGTACCTGGTATTGTTTGCCCCACGATAAGCCCCGGAAACTTATTGAGTGTCAAACAGACAATGAACTGGAGGAAAACAAATGCGTACAACACCATTAGCAAAAGCAAATGAAGTTGATCGTAAGTGGTATGTGATTGATGCAGCTGACGTTGCTCTAGGTAGAGTTTCATCAGTTGTTGCAGCAATTCTTAGAGGTAAGAACAAGCCAACATATACACCAAACGTTGATACAGGTGATAACGTTATTATCATCAATGCAGCACAAGTAAAATTAACAGGTAAGAAAGCTAAGAACAAGATCTACTATTCTCATTCAGATCACCCAGGTGGGTTGAAGAGTATCAGTGCTGGTCAAAAGCGCGATGAAAAACCAGAACTATTCGTAGAAGACTCTATTCGCGGTATGTTACCACATAACACACTTGGTCGTAACCAAATCAAGAAGTTGCATGTTTATGCAGGTTCTGAACATAACCACCAAGCACAAAATCCAGAAATGTTGGATATCAACAAACTAATTTAAGGAGGAAAACATTTTGGCAGAAGTATTTTATGCTGGAACAGGCCGTCGTAAAGATTCAGTTGCACGTGTTAGATTAGTTCCAGGAAACGGTAAGATTACTATCAACAAACGTGATGTCAAAGACTACATTCCTTTTGACAATTTGATTGCTGATATGAAACAACCTTTGGACATTACTGAAACAGGCGCTAACTACGATGTTATCGCAAACGTTAACGGTGGTGGTTTCTCAGGACAAGCTGGAGCTATCAGACATGGTATTGCTAGAGCATTACTTAATGTAGACCCTGATTTTAGATCAGCACTTAAGAGTGCCGGTTTCTTGACACGCGACCCTCGTATGAAGGAACGTAAGAAGCCAGGTCTTAAGAAAGCTCGTAAAGCATCACAATTCTCAAAACGTTAATACAAATCTCAAATATTATCATTTTGAAGCACTCGTCATTTTGGCGGGTGTTTTTTTGTTGTGATAGAGCTATGGCAGACAGAAGCGTTTTACTTTGATGGAGGTCTGTTAGTTTAGTTAGTGGGATAGAGGTAGTAGTTTGTGTTGAGGTTCAATGCCGACTCCGGGGCCCGGGGATACGTTAAAGGAACGTAAGTGCTAACGCACTTGCGCAACCGGTTATGGTGGTGGCTACGCCACCGAACAACTAAGGTCGGGAACGTGGTGGGCACATTTTGAACCAATCGAGCAAAGGGCGCTCGCTTGTTTCAAAACTGCACCTTTCTCTAGGCTCCTTCGTCACCAAGAGAAATTTCACCACTGAGGTCTGTATCCCCGGGCCCCTCCGTCTAGATAGGATCATAATCCCCCTTTTTGTTGAGTGTTACCGATTTATTTTGTTCAAGTTGGCACTTTTTGCGCGTCCTATTTCTCACATGTCTATCTCAGATATTTTGATTGTTAGTAAGATATAACCACTAATATATTTATTCCTGTTTTTCATCCTTTTCTTGCTCGCGTGCTGTTAACGCACTCTCGCAGTTATTTTTGTTGAGAATACTGATTTAATTTGAATATGTTGATACTTTTTACCCGCGTGCTGTTTACACACTCTCGTAGCGAATATTCTTAGTTGTTTAGCTTTAATGTTTTTTGAAAATGGCAAGCCTTGGTTCAAGGGTTCTTCTGTTAGGAGTTGTTGCGGTCACATTTTTTTCGTATTGACTTTGTTCTGGTTAATTTTTACAATTAAGTTAATTGTTGCACAATCTTTTATTAGCTTGTCGGCAAAGTTTTTTAGGAGGGATTTTTTATGAAAATTGGTGTTATTTTGGAGACTAAGGAAGCTGAGAAGGCTTGGAATTCTTTGCGTTTTGGTATTGCCGCTTTGGGGAAGGGCAATGAGGTTAAGCTTTTCTTGATGGGTGAAGGTGTCGAGATCGAGAGTATTAAGGATGATGAATTCGATGTTTCTGATAAGTTAGCTGACTTCCAAGATGCCGGGGGTGTTTTATTGGCTTGTGGTACTTGCATTATGTCTCGTCATCTTGATGATAAGACGCACTGTCCTATTTCTACTATGATCGACTGTGTTGAGATGGTAGAATGGGCTGATAAGACTGTTACATTTTAATTAGTTTCGTTTGGAGGGGCCGTTATGTGTGGACGATTTATGTTTGAGCCTAAAGAGAATCCTGAGATCGAGCGGATTTATCAGTTGGCTTTGGATGACGGGTTTGATCCTAAGACGGGGGAGATTTTTCCGACTGATGAGACTGCTCTGATCGTTGCTGGTGATACCCAAGTGCGAGTGGTGACTATGAAGTGGGGATTCCCTGGCTTTAAGAGCGGGCAATCGATTATTAATGCTCGTAGTGAGACGGCTTATCAAAAACCGATGTTTGCTCAATCGATCAGACAACGTCGTTGCGTTTATCCAACTACTGGATTTTTTGAGTGGAATAAAGGACGTCAGAAATTTCGCTTTAATTATGGATCGACAGCAGATACTTTGTTTATTGCGGGGTGTTATAACTTGTTTGATGGCTCGCCACAAAGTGTTTTGTTTACCACTAAACCGAATGAATCGATGATCCAGATACACGATCGCATGCCATTGATTTTGTCGAAGAAACAAATTAATGCTTGGATCTATGATGATGACTTCGCTCAACAATTTATTTCGTCAACGATGCCTCAACTTACTTCAACAGCAGTTAATAAAGATTAAATTTAAAAAGTGCGACTGGAAGAAAAATTCTTCTAGTCGCACTTTTTTTGATGCGCTGATTGGCGGTTCTACGAGTGTTCCTGAAATATCGCTGTGGAACAGTGTGGACGTCGATCTGAGCTCCTCGAAGAAGTGCACTTCGACGATCTTATATACGAGTCTTCCACAAAGCTCTTTCGTCGCCAAGTGGAATTTCTCACCTGACAGCGAATTTTCCCCACCCCCGCAGAACCTTTGGTTTCAGAATCATTAGGTTTTGGTGGGGGTACGGTACTTAGTTATTATTGTCTTTGCGTTTTTGAATTGTTGATATCTATTTATTCAATTTAATTTTGTGCGTGAAACGAGCTCCAGGCGACAGCGCCTTCCGCTCTCTTATTTTTTAGTTATTCCAGTGTTGCAATTATTTTTCCTGAAACCTTGTGTTCGATTAGATCTTGAAGTCCGTCGGCGATTTGATCGAACGATATGGTTTTAGTAATGATCGATTGTAATTTTTTCTCAGCTAATAGTTGTCCCAAATCAGCTGCCATGGTGCTCAAGTCGTCGATTTGAGGTTGTTGGTGTGCACCGCCTAGATTGACGCTTAAGACACTTTGTCCCATGGAACTGAGATCATAATTGTCTAGCTTTGGTTCACCAACGATGGTAATGAGTGCACCGTTGTAAGCTAATCTTGTGAGATCTTTTTGAGCTTCATTAACACCGACTGTATTTACTATCAAGTCAACGCCGACATTGTTAGTATATTCAGCTACTTTTTTTGAGGTATCTTCGGTTTTATAATTGATGATCAAGTCGGGCTTGAGTTGTTTGACCCAGCCGATTTTATGAGTTGAAACAGTTGTGATTACTTTTAAATGAGTCAATTTAGCTAATTGAATTGCAATACTGCCGACGCCACCGGCACCAGCGTGGATCAATATTGTTTTTTTGCCAGTTAAATTCATCTTCCGATGTATAGCTGCGTAAGCAGTCATGCCATTGCATAAAACTGAAGCAGCATCTTCATAGGAAACACCAGTCGGAATTTTGGAAACATAATGATAGTTTGCTTTGGCGTATTCCGCAAAACAGCAATTTTTAGATAAATCTCCGTGATAAAAAACTTTATCGCCAACTTGAAAGTTTTTGATGTTAGCTCCAATTTTAACGATCTCACCAGCGGCATCTAATCCTAAGATATGTAGATAAGTCCATGCTGGATGATGTCCCTCTACCAATTTAAAGTCGACGGGATTAAGTCCCACGGCGTGTAACTTGATCAATATTTCGTCATCAGTTATCTCTGGGATCGCGACATCCATTATTTTCAATTGTGAAACATTACGGCTCTCTTTACTTGGAACTACTAGTGCTTTCATAAAAATCCTCCTCAACATCATTATGTTTATTTTAACTCAATCAATTTAAATGTTTTGGTAATTGTAAATATAATGTAAAGCTATTATTAAGACGAATCTTTACAATGTATTGAAATCTTTACATTTAATAAACAATGAATATACATTCAATTGATAATCTATTACATGTTCTAAAAAATTGTTATAGGAAAGTTGGTATATTTTTTATGAAAAAAGGGCGTTTTTTAACGATTTGCTTAGGGGTAATGTTAATGGCCTTATTAGGTGGAACATTGGCTGGTTGTTCAGGTAAGAGCAGCTCAGCTAGTGGCACAGATGGCAAGAAGCTATCGATCGTTTTTTATCCAAATGAGTCTGCTAAAGACTATTTAGCTTCACGTAATGAATTGAAGGCTAAGCTTGAAAAAGCAACTGGTAAGAAAGTTGATATTAAGACAACTACAGACTACAACGTTGCTATCGAAGCAATTGCTTCTGGTAAAGCTCAAATGGCCTTCATGGGTGCTGATGGATACATCAAAGCACGCAGTTTGAACAAAGCGGTTCAACCACTATTAACAGAATCTGGTCCAGATGGTACGTTCAAGGGTGCTAGTTATCGTTCATACTTGATGGTTCCAGAAAAAGAAGCTGACAATTACAAGAAAGACGGTAAATTCAGCATCGAAAATGTTAAGGGTAAGAAGATCTCATTTGTTTCAGCTAGTTCAACATCAGGTTTTGCCGTTCCAACATACGAAATTCAAAAAGAATTTAAGCTTAAGAATAAAGATGCTTTCTCAGAAAGTGGCAAGTTCTTCCAAAAAGTTCTTTACGGTAACTCACATCCAGGTTCAGCAGTTAACTTGTTGAAGGGTGACGTTGACGTTGCAGCATTTGATGATATTGATTTAACACCATTTATGAAAGTTACATCTGGTAGTTACTCAGAACCAGGTGCTAAGTTCACAGTTAGAGAAGATGCAGGCGCACCATTCACAGATTTCCGTGGTAAGAGTGTTGTAAGTATCTCCGTTCTACCTGTTCAAAATGGTCCACTTGCAGTAAATACAAAGACACTTAGCGAAAAAGATCGTAAGGCTATCGCTGATCTATTCACGTCAGACGAAGTTGCTAATGATCCTAAATTATTTGCTAAAGATGGCTCAAAACAAGCTGCCTTGTTCCACAAAAAGGGACCTAAGTCACAACTTCTTAAAGTTGACGACAACTGGTACAAACCTACTCACGAATTAATCGGTAAATAGTAAATAGGAGGCATTACGATGCTGGAAGTTAAAAACTTAGCGAAGAGTTACCAAAAGGATAAACCAGCTTTGACTGACATTTCTTTTAAAATTGATCCAGGTAATTTTGTAGCGATAATTGGTCCCTCCGGGGCAGGTAAAACTACAATTCTTAGAAGTCTCAATCAACTTATCAAAGATGATGCTGGCGAGATCTTGCTTGATGGTGAAGATATTCGTTCTGCAAACAAGAAAGAATTACGAAAATTACGCCGTCAAATTGGGATGATTTTCCAAAACTACAATCTGGTTGAAAGATTGACTGTTTTAGAAAATGTTCTTCATGGTCGACTCGGGTATAAGTCTACACTTGCAGGCGTAATCGGCCGCTATACCGAAGAGGAGAAGCGTGAAGCTCTTGATTTGCTTGATAAAGTTGGCTTATCAGAATTTGCGCTTCAAAGATGTTCTGAATTAAGTGGTGGGCAAAAACAACGTGTTGGTATCGCCCGTGCTTTGATCCAACATCCTAAGGTCATCCTTTGTGATGAACCGATTGCCTCACTTGATCCAGCATCTGCACAAAATGTTATGAAACTCCTCAAGCAGTTGACTGAGGAATTCAATATTATTTGTATTGCCAATCTGCATCAGATCGATTTAGCTAAGGAACATGCAGATCAAATTATTGGGATCCGTCACGGTCAGATGATTTTTAATGATAAGGCGGACGAATTAGATCAAGAAGCCATCGCTGCCTTATACGGCGCTTCAGCTGCGAAGGAGCTTGCCTAATGAAACAACCAAAAATTACTGCAGCAAGTTACTTAGGAAAGAAGCGTTTAGTCCAATCAGGTGTATTGGCGCTAGTCGCAGTGATCTATGCGATCGGGTGTTTCATTTTACAATTCGACACTATCCAAGGAGCATTGTCGATCCCAAAGGCATTTTCCTGGTTAGCTGTTAATTTTATGCCGACTCAAAACTCAATGACTTATTTGCCGCAGATTATGGCAAAGCTACTTGATACAGTTTTGATGTCGATTGCATCTGTCGTAGTTGCAGCGGTCATCGCCATTTTCTTTGCGATCCTCGGATCAAAAGTTACTGGAATCAATAAGTTCATGCAGATCTTAGTTCGGGGGATCGCATCGTTTTTTAGAAATATTCCTTTAGTGGCTTGGGCCATGATCTTATTGTTCTCTTTTAAACAAAGCAATTTTACGGGATTCTTGGCTTTGTTGTTAATGACGATCGGATTTCTGATCCGGGCGTTTATGGAAATTATCGAGGACGAAGCTGGTGAAGCAATGATGGCTTTAAAAGCTACTGGTGCCAGCTATTTCCAAGTTATTTTCCAAGCGGTGATCCCACAGATCATCCCCAGTTTGATCAGCTGGATTTTGTACATGATCGAGAACAATGTACGTGATGCAACCCTAGTTGGTATTTTAACTGGTACAGGTATCGGCTTTATTTTCGATATTTATTACAAGAGCTTCCGTTTCGATGCAGCAGGGATGACTGTTTTGGCAATCATTATAGTTGTTATCGCTCTCGAAACACTTTCAAATCAAATTAGAAAGGTGATCTTATGATTTCAAACGAAAGCACCTCGCCAATTGCATCAAAACCATCTCTTCAACGAGATCCAAAAGAGAAGATCAAGTTGCACAAGACAACCGCTTCGACTTGGATGATCAACGCCGTTGCTATTAGTTTGATTTTGATCACACTTTATACTTTGACCCACTTGAATACTGAAAATGTCAAAATGACTGAAGCGTTTCACGGATTAATGATGACCTTTGATCAAATGTTTTTACACCCTAATACTGGGGCAGATGGATTCATGGTTTTACTGGAATCCTTAGGAATCAGTGTTCTACTCGGTATTTTAACAACGATCATTGGTGCAGTATTTGGATTTTTCTTTGCTGTGATTGCTTCACGTAATTTAACGAATGCCTATTGGGGAGCCGGCATCAGAGCCCTTATGGCCATAATCCGTGCTATCCCAACAATTTTATGGGCGTTGATTTTCTCAATTGCTGTTGGATTAGGACCCACTGCAGCAATTTTGGGATTAAGTTTCCATAGTGTCGCTTATTTGACTAAGGCTTATTCGGAAAGTATCGAAGAAATTGATCCAGCTATCATCGATGCACTGAAGGTAACCGGCTGTAAATTTTGGACAATTGTTTTCCAAGCTGTCTGGCCTACAATAATTCCTTCCCTAGTTTCATGGACTTTTATTCGCTTGGAGATCAATTTTGCCAATGCTGTTGCTGTTGGTGCTGCCGCTGGTGCCGGTGGTATTGGTTATCAGTTATTCGTTACTAGTGGATTAAGTTTTGACTTCCACGAGGTAGGATACATCGTCTACATGGTCATTGTTGTGACAATGATCTTGGAATTCATCGCTGTTAAATTAAGACAACACTATTTAGGTAAATAAAGGAGTTATATTATGATTGAAGTCGTTATTTTTGACTGGGCCGGGACGACCGTTGATTACGGAAGCTTGGCTCCAGTAGAAGCTTTTCGTGCCGCTTTTAATACTAAGAAGATCTACCCTAGTGATTCACAGATCCGCCAATTCATGGGGATGTCGAAATCTGACCATATTTGGAAGATGTTGGAATTGCCTGAGATCGTTCAACAATTTGAAGAAGAATATCAGCATTTACCTACTGAAGCGGATCACGATGAACTATATGACTTATTTGAATCTGCATTAATGGCTCATTTAGTTAAGAAAACAGAATTAAAGCCATACTTGCTCGATGCAATTGATTACTTGCAGCAACAAGATATCAAAATTGCAACAACTACTGGATATACTCCTAAGATGATGGAGGCAGTCGCAACTGGTGCAGCCAAACTTGGTTATCGCCCAGAAATGATTTTGACGTCAGCAGATGTGGAAAATCATGGTCGGCCTTATCCAGATATGATCAATAAGATCCTGACAGAATTTGCTATCTCTGCTCCTGAAAATGCCATCAATATCGGCGATACGATCGTCGATATTGAAGAAGGTAAAAATGCCAAAGTAAAGACGATCGGTATTGTAGAAGGAAGCAGTTTGATGGGGATGACTGAAAGTGAATATCAAGCACTTTCAGAAGAAGCCAGAATAGAAGCATGTGAATTGGTAAGACAACAATTTATCAACGCTGGGGCAGATTTCATCATTAATAATTTGTCAGAATTGCCAGAAGTCATCAAAAGTTTAAATCAACTAAAGGAAATGTAGAGTAATGGAAAACGAATACTTATTATTAACACCAGGACCACTAACTACTAGTGATACAGTTAAAAAAGCTATGGAAAAGGATTATTGTACTTGGGATGATGAATACAAACACATCACTCAATCCATCCGAAACTCCTTACTAAAAATCGCTCAAGTAAATCCTGAAAACTATGCAGCTGTTCCCATCCAAGGTAGCGGTGCCTACGGTGTTGAATCAGTAATTAGTTCTGTCATTCCTAGCAATGGCACATTATTGATCGCAATGAATGGAGCTTATGGCCAAAGAATTGGCCAAATGGCTGATGTCTACGGCATTGATCACGTTGACTTAGAAGTTGATGAGCAACAACCTGTTACTAAAGAGTTAGTCCGTGCTGAGATCGAAGCGCATCCGGAGATCACCCATTTTGCAATGATCCACTGTGAAACCACTACTGGTATTTTGAATCCGATCGAGGATATTATTCCTTGGGTCAAATCTCAAGGAATAATTACAATTGTTGATGCCATGAGTAGTTTCGGTGTATTCCCATCAGTGTAGAAGATCTTAAGATCGATTTCTTGATCAGTAGTACTAACAAATGTATTCAAGGTGTGCCTGGATTTGCCTTTGTAATTGCTAATAAAGTTATTTTAAATGGCAGTCGTGGCAATGCCAGAACCCTATCCCTGGATTTGTATGATCTATATGCTGCCATGGAGAAAGATCCTGGTAAGTGGCGTTTTACTTCGCCAACTCACGTAGTGCATGCTTTTGCACAAGCTTTGACTGAATTAGAAGTTGAAGGTGGAGTAGAGAAGCGCTACATGCGTTATCGTGAAAACCAGGCACAGCTATCTGCCGGAATGGATAAGTTAGGCTTTAAACAGCTGATCGATCCACAATGGCAATCACCAATAATTACATCTTTTAGATATCCTAGTGAAAGCTTCGATTTCCCACAATTTTATCAAGAGCTAAAACAAGCTGGCTTTGTAATTTATCCCGGCAAGATCTCTATGGTTCCAACTTTTAGAATTGGTAATATTGGCGAAGTTTATCACCAAAATATCGAAAAATTATTAGCTGCTATTAGCAAAATTTCTACAAAAACAGTTTAAAAATTCATTTCCGATTTTAAGAAAGATGGCAATGTTCACTTTGTGAACATTGTCATTTTTTTGCTGAAATAAAAATCGTTAAACTTGCTAACAAAGGATATACGAGCGAAGGTCAGGATTATGTTAGTGATAGTTGTTCACTTGTATGCTAAAATGTTCACAATTGGTTTAATAGTGGAGGATTACATGGTAAAAAACAATCAAGCAACTAGTAAATTAACAAAGAATAATTTTTTAACTGTTTACCCAGAATTTTTACATCGCTTTTCGCACATGAGCTTGGACCAACAAGATTATATTATTGCCGATCCAACACTAAATGATCTTTATCAAACTCGTGAAGAAAAGGGCGAGTTGGATCAAGATTTTAATCGTCAAAATGATGAAGCAGTTGAAGATCAAGTAAATGAGTTAATTGAAAAATTTAACAATTAAAAAAATCGGGCCTAGTAATAGGCTCGATTTTTTTTTTTATTGACTACAGTGTTTCAGCAGCTACGCAGCTTTTTAACACTCTTTATTTATTTTTTAGTACTTCTGCAGACCAACCTAGAACAAAGGCGTTTGTACCTAAGTGAGCCCCGATGACAGGTCCAATTTGACCGGTTTCAACAACTAGTTCAGGGTATTTTTCCTGGATATGTTCTTGCCATTTGGCCATAGCATCCAGATTGTTAGTACCAGTGAGGAAAATCCTGACTGGATAGCCTTTCTTTTGACGAATTGTTTCGAATTCGTCTTCGATAAAGTGTAAGGCTCTTTTCATGGTACGGATCTTGTCGGTAGCAACGATTTTGTGATCATCATTCATCATTGTCAAAATGGGTTTGATCCGCAGTAAGCCGCCCGTAAATGCCGCGGCATTGGTCAGACGACCGCCGTGAACTAAATTCTTTAGGTCATCGACCACAAAATATTCACCGATCGTTTTCTTTTGACGGTCCACTTTGTCCAAGATCTCTTCTACACTGGCACCATCATTTGCCAATTTAGCAGCATATTTTACTAAGTAAGCCATCGGTTGGATCGACAAGAATGAATCGACTAAGTGGATCTTGGCCTTAGTATATTCTGGCAAGGCAGCTGCTAAATTATTACAAAATCCTGTAATACCGCTAGTAATGTGGATACTGATGATCTCATCATATCCCTTAGCAACAACGGAATCGTAAAAGTCGAACATCTCTTGAATAGAAGGTGGAGCAGTTGTAGGAAAGTCCTTAGTCGTTGCTAGTTCTTGATAAAACTGAGCATCGGAAATATCAACGCCTTCGTGATAAAATTTCCCATTTAATTGAACTTCAAAATGAACCATAAAAGCGTTCCCCATCGCTTGCAGCTCTTCTTGGCTTAGACTAGAAGTACTGTCGGTTACAATAGCAATTTTACTCATTGTGTTTCTCCCTAAAAAAATAATCCCACAAAAAATTATCAGGCATCATGCCATTAAATTTACATAAGTCATAAAAAAATTACCATTGAAAACCTGTTGTGTCAAATACGGCCAACATTCCATACAAGATAGTTCACAGAAAATTTAAAATTAAATGCTATACTTCAATTTAAAGGAGAGAATAAAATGACACTATTAGCTGCAAATACGAGTAGCCTACCACTATTAATAGCAATTTTAGTAGCAGTATTCGTGATCCTTTGGCTATTATTTAAGACAGTAGGCTTTATTTTCCGCCATCCATTCATCGGGATCTTGCTGATCCTCTTTGGGGTCTTAGGACTATGGAACTACGCTATTATTGGGATCGGGGCCTTAGTAGGAGGAATCGTATTTTTAATTATCTCTTATTTTTTCAACCAGTAGATTAAACACCTCACGCCAAGTGGGATCAAAAAAGCACAGCTGACAATTCAAAATCAGCTGTGCTTTAATATTATTCATTATTCATTTTAGAATGCTTACGACCATAACCAAAGTAAACACAAAGTCCGATCACGAACCAGATGCCAAACCGAAGCCAAGTTTCCCAATTTAATCCGGCAATCAGTAATAGACAAAATGCGATCGCTATTAATGGTGTTACTGGGACACCTGGGGCTTTAAAACCACGCTCGATTTCCGGATGAGACTTTCTCATCCACATGACCCCAGCTGAAACGAGGATGAAGGCGGTCAGAGTACCGATATTTACTAGTTCGGATAAGATGTTTAAATTGATGAAGCCAGCAGCTATCGATGTGATGATGCCGAAGAACCAAGTTCCTTTGTAATGAGTTTGATGACGAAGACTTACGTGGCCAAAGAATTCTGGGAATAATCCGTCACGTGACATCGAGTATGTGATCAGTGATTGTCCATAGATTTGGACTAAAATAACGGTGGTCATACCAAGGATAGCACCCAGGCTGACGATCATTGCCAACCAACTTTGACCAGTAGTATGCAATACTGCCAAGATAGGCGCATCGAGATATTTTGCAAAGACGGTATATTTAACAACGCCGGTCATGGTCAATGACATGGCAATGTATAAGACGGTTGCGATAACAAGTGAAAACATGATTCCTTTTGGCAACGTCTTGCTAGGATTTACAGTTTCCTCAGCACTTGAAGAAACTGAGTCAAATCCAATGAAGGAGAAGAAACAAATAGATGCTGCTGGGATAACGCCAGAGGCAACGCCCTTATGGAAGGTATACCAGCCATAAGGTGTGAATGGACGCCAGTTACCAGCTTTGATGAACCAAACGGTACAAGCTAAAAATAGCAAGATAACGGCTAATTTAATAATAACCATCGTGTCATTGAGATGCTTTGTTTGGTTGATCCCCATGGCAACAACAGTCGTGATAAATAAAATAATCAAAAATCCCGGTAAATTAAAGTAAGTTGTCACACCAGGAGTAGTCCCGGGAGCAGCCGTTAAAAACGTAGGGATGTGGATGCCAAATCCTGAAATAAAGTTGGTAAAGTAACCTGACCAACCAGCAGCAACAGTAGCCGCCCCGAGAGCATATTCCAAAATTAGATCCCATCCAATAATAAATGCAACAATTTCACCAAATGATATATATGAATAAGTATAAGCAGAACCGGAAACCGGAGCCATCGATGCGAACTCAGCGTAACAAAGACCAGCGAACCCACAACAAACCGCTGCAATAAAGAATGATAATGAAAGTGACGGTCCAGTAGTCAAAGCACCTTTACCAGTTAAAACAAAAATACCAGTACCGATAATGTCCCCAATACCAAGGAAGATCAAGTCCCAAGTATGGAGAGTTCGTTTAAGAGGAGATTGATGCGCCAACAAGGTGCTGATTTCCTTCTTTCGAAACAGATCCATATATAACACCACCTTTCTTTTAAATTGCCTTATTGTATGTTCAAAAAATAATTAAATACCAATTTTTAGAATTTTGATCAAAAGGCCATATAAAGAGTGGTATTTCGGCGTTTTCACTTGTGAAAGCGTAATTTTTAAAAAAATGTTTTTCAAAAAAGGACAAAAAGTTAGGTGAAACTAACATAGAAAATGGCGCAGTTTTCTAAGACTGATCGTGACTTCTCAATCCACGATTAACATTAATTATTTCTAATTAAATTAGAAAAATTAACATATTCTTAGATGAACTCCAAAAACTGAAAAAACCTTTAAAGTATGCGCTTTCATGGGAACCGTTTATATTGTTTAGTTTAACTAAATATCTTATAATTTAATTGTAAACAGCGAAATATTAAAAAACTTCTTTACAATAAGTGAGCATGTTTACACAAATTTTTATGTAATAATATATAAAAATTGATTAGGAGTGTCTACTATGATTAATTTACAAGTTAGTGATGAGCAAACATTGCACCAAGCAATTTCCGCTAAAGTTAATAATTTACAAGTAACTGATCAAGCTTTTGATATTTGCAAAGAAGCGTTAGACAAGACTAAGGCTAATGATCAACAACGTTTTAGCGATAGTAGACAACGTGCGTTTAATGATCTATATCGTCGAATGAAGTTAGCTATGTCTAGCAAGAATATGAAAAAGCGTAGTAAGTTGCAAGACGAGATCACAAGTCAGTATACAATTCGCGAAGTTCCTGACAATAAGGCTTATGAGCTGATCAGGGATACATTAGTTTAATTAGTATGAAAGAAAAGGCCATGGGGCCTTTTTTATTTTGCAATAGGTTTTCCAATATAGAATAGAGCTATGGCAGACAGAGGCGTTTTGCTTGGAGCACGTTTTGTTAGTTTGTTTGGTACGTTCAATGCCGACTCCGGGGCCCGGGGATACAGACGCTGGAACGTACCCGACGCGATTTTGAGCTACCTGGGAAGTTCGCCCAGGCATCTCAAAACTCGGTCTTCCTCTAAGCTCCTTCGTCGCCAAGAGGAATTTGGGTACTGAGGTCTGTATCCCCGGGCCCCTCCGTCTAGATGGAGTTATAATCTCCCCCCGGGTAGAGTTTTACCGATTTATTTTGTACAAATTGGCACTTTGTGCGCGTCCTATTTCTCACATGTCTATCTTAGTTTTCTACCATTGTTGGCAAGATCAAAACCAAAACAAAAACAAAAAACAGAAACAAAAGTTCAATTCCTGAATAAGGTTGTGCAAATATATGAGTGCTGAATTATTTTTCGTAGAAATTCATGCATGTAAGTCCTAGACTCAATGGTTTTGACTTTACAACTCGGAAGAGTTTTGAGATAGACAAGTGCAAAATAGGGCAGAAAGAAGTGCCAATTTGTGGATCTAGTCGGTAAAACTCAAACAAGAGAAGGATATCGATTACCAACCTAGGTGGAGGGGCGGGGCGCTATATGGGTTCAGCTGTGAAATTCCTCTTGGCGACGAAGGAGCTTAGAGGAAGACTCGTATTTGAGATTGTTCGGGTGGTCTTCCCGAATAAGCTCAAATCGACGTCCACAGCGTTCCAATCCCATATAGCGCCCCGCCCCGGAACCGGCATTGAACGTCCAATCAAAATACCACCCATATAAACAATCATTAACAACAAAAAATCCATCAACAATTCTAATCAAAAAATAAAATCAAAATATTTTATATCCCAAAAATAATATGTAAAAATATATTCAGGTGAATAAATATGATGAATGAAATTTTAAACTTGTTAAATTTATACGTTTCAAATAATCAAAGGATCAACCAGCAAATCAAGCAAGTCGAAGCAGCGACTGATGATCAACAATTAAAAACAATTATCGCTGACATGCAGCCCAAAGAACTCCAGGTTATTGGGCTATTTGAAATTAACACTGAGGTATCCCTTAAAGAATTGCCACAATTACTGGCAGTATCGCAAGCATCTACTTCTCGGATCACCGCTAATTTGGAAAAATTACAATTGATCACTCGCCATAAAACGGAGTTAAATAATAAAGAGTGGTTATTGGATCTAACTGAAACTGGCCAGAAAATTTTGGCTATCAAGAAGTCGACCGATGAAAAACGTCAAGCTAAATTAAACGACTTGGCGAAAGATTATTCACAAACTGATTTGCAACAAATTACTGATTTTTTACGTAAAGTGGTCAAAGTTGATCAGTCGTAATTGGACCTAGAGATAACTCGAATTTTTACTCAAAATAAAATCTAAATTTATTATTATTTTTATTACTGATATATTGCTAATTTGTGAGATATGGTTGAAAATATGAGTAATGGGGGAAATGCTATGAAAATCCAAAACCAATTACTCAAAGCAACGATGTTTACTGCTGTGTTACTAGGTGCTTCGATCACTAGTCAAACTGTCAAAGCTGATGAGACTAATGATGCTAATACAACTAATGATTCTGCAGCTAAGTCAGAAAAGCAGGCTGTGCCTCTTTATAATGGCTTTAAGTCGACTGACGAGGTCAATGACAATGTTGCTACGACTCAATCAGCAGCTTCGCAAACGTCTGCTCGTGAAACTACTGCAACTAACGTTTCCTCAAATGATGAGAATATTGCTCAGTCAGGAACTAATCAATTTAAGCCACAAAATGATTACTACGATTATGTTAATCACAAGTGGCTGCAGAGTACTGATGTGGATTCTACCAAAGCTGATGCTGGTTCTATTCCAACGGCTCAGGCACAAATTGATCAACAAGTCCAAGATAAGTTTGAGAGCTATGTAGATGGAACGATAGGCACTAAAGATAAGACGATGCAAAAAGCTCTTGATTTTTACAACTTGTATTTGAGCAAGAATTATTCAAATATGACTGATGTTTCTAAAGATGCTTTTTCAGGATTAAGGAAGGTAATCGACCAGATCGACAGCCTGCAAGATCTTAGTGATTTTAGTAAGCACATGGACGAACTGATGCAAGAAGGGGTCACCTTACCGATCGGCGTTAAAGTTGATATCGATCAACGCAATCCCGAATTGCGTGCCTTATATTTCTATGGTGCTTCACCAATTTTGCTCGACGAAGAGGGCCAAACTAGCAACGGACATTCACAGACACAAGATATTATTGGTTCCGCCTTAAATAACGCGGGTGTGCCTTGGTCAACGATCCAAGGTATCATGATCAATGCGTCGAAATTTGATGAGATCCTTGTCAAAAATCAATCAGCAGCTGATATTAAGACTGATGGCTATCAAAATGGTTATCAAGATGTCGGTATCCATCGCCAAACTAACTATCTACCAGTTAACTACGTCAATTTTTCTAATATGCCAGTGTTTATCGACATGGATCATTTCGTTAACCAATTAGTTGGAATGACGCCTGGATATGTCTATGAAATGACGCCAAGTTTTTATAATAATATCAATGAAATCATGATAGACGAAAATTTTGCGGAGATGAAAGCTTGGATGATCGCAAATTACGTTGCTGATACATCCAATTATATTGCTAAACTGCAAAACAACTTCCCAACAATCGAAGGGGAAACGAAAGCTCAATTCAACAAGCGCATGGCTTACTACTTGACCAAAGATGCTTTTTCTGATGCATTCAGCAAGTATTTTGGTGATGTTTTATTGCCAACTGAGACTAAAAATGCTGTTACCAACATGGCTGAAAATATCAGATCAGCGTACAAAGAAGAAATATCGAATAGTTGGCTCGACGGTGCAACGAAAAAAGCTGCTCTTGAAAAATTAGACGATATGACAATGAACATTGGGTATCCTACTCAATCATATTCATATTACAATCAAGTTGATATTAACGATGATAGTGATTTTTATCAGATTTATCGAAACATCGTTGATGCTAAGAATTATGCACAGTTTTCTAACTATCAAAAACCAGTCGATCGCACCGAATGGGGTGTTTTAAATAGCTTGAATACTAACGCTCAATATGTGAGAAGCCGCAATGCTATGTATATTGGGACAGGTATCATTCAAGCACCATTTTTTGATATTAATGCGACTGATTCCCAAAACTATGGTGGACTAGGTACTATTATTGGTCACGAATTGAGTCATGCTTTCGATAGCACCGGATCGCTTTTTGATAAAGATGGTCTCTTCAACAATTGGTGGTCTGCAGCTGACAAGGAACAGTACGATGCCAAGTATCAACAAATTGTCAAAGCTTACGACAATATTGATTTCCATAATGTTTCGATCAGTGGTCAATTGACAGCGGATGAGAATTTAGCTGATAATGCTGGCTTAGATGTAGCAGAAAAAGCCTTGAAATTAACTAATACGACTAATTGGGATCAATTTTTCAAATCGTATGCAAAAGTTAATCACTACAAATATTATTTTGCTAAAGATGACGCTCAAGCATTACTTGATCGTGAAATGGCCTTGGCAACTGACCCACATTCACCATTCCCAGTCAGAGTTGATGTCTCGCTTCAAAACAATGACCAGTTTGCCAAAACTTATGGTGTTAAACCAAGTGATGGCATGTGGATCGATCCAGATCAACGCATCGATTTCTGGGCTAAAGAATGAAATAGTACAAAAAATCCTGACACTTCAAAGAAATGTCAGGATTTTTTACGTACTTTAAATTATGATAATTTGAATGGTTGCATTGTATTGAGATCTTGTTTAGTTTCGATGTTCTTGAAGTACATGTTGACATCGGCGTTTGGATCATTGACTTTAACTAATAAAGCACCGTCAAATGATTCACCAGGTTTGACCTCATTCAAGTTTGATTTATTAACCGTTTCAGAATAATCACCATCGCCTCCGGTAGGGCTAAGGACT
This sequence comes from Companilactobacillus furfuricola, assembly GCF_003946325.1. GTDB lineage: Bacteria > Bacillota > Bacilli > Lactobacillales > Lactobacillaceae > Companilactobacillus > Companilactobacillus furfuricola. The sequence continues at coordinate 81,299 of NZ_RHNT01000004.1, forward strand.
TGGTCGCCTTGTTTCAAGATCATATTCTCAGCTTGTACTTGTTGGGCAACTTTATTGGAATCTGTCTTGTTAGTGTAAGTATATTTGACTAGTAATGCTGAATCGCCATTTGCATCTTTAACAAGACGGACATCATTTGAAAGCTTAAATTCAAAATCGTCCGATTTATAATCTAGATTATTGTAAGATCCAGTATTACTGTAAGTCCGCTTCTTTTTATCAGACTTATTATCACCGCTGTTAGCTTTGTCGCCATCTTTGTTAACACTTTGGCTGGCAGCTGACTTCGTTAGAGAATCATCAGCTGATTTATCGGATTGCACGTTCTCAACATTATCTGAACTTTGTTTAGGTTCATCCTTATGAGAACTGCTGACGCCCCAATAAATGATACCGGCAATAATAGCCAAGATGATAACAATAAGAGTGATGATGAAAGGAGCTTTTTTGTAATACGGCTTATGAGCTTTACGGTACTGACTACGCGTCATATTAGGCTTTTGATTATCCATGAAATTCCCCCGATTGGCTATGTGTATATACCCTTTAATGATAACTCTATATTTACAATATTATCATATTTCTTTCTTCAAATTTATTATCTAAAAGTTGACAAATCTTTTTTCTCAAAAAGCAGTCAAAAGTATTGAACAGTTATTTTAAAAGTGGTATAAATATCTGGTTGAAACATCAGGGGTGTTTTTAATCATTTTAAGAGGGGGTAACGAAGATGTTGTTTTTTGGTAATCATGGCGACTACGAAGTCACATGTCAATTTTTAGATAAGAAAGGCCAGCGCATTGCTAAGAAGCGCATTTGCCATAACGTATCAAAGAAAGAAGCACGTGATGGCATGATGAACTATATCACAAATCAATTCTCAGAATCGATTGATATCGCCCATCCAATAAAAGTCGTAGCCAAACCCACAAAATAAGAGAGCGGAAGGGCACGTTCAGCTACTGAGCATTTACGGACTGTCCGCACAAAGAGTACCGCGAAGCGGTGCTCGCGGACAGTTTGTAAAGCGGAGGCCGCTGTGCCCTGGAGCTCGTTTCCACTATAAAGCGGGCAACGTTTGGCAACAAATGTAAAAGGTTTGGTTCCAAAACAATGAACGTTTGGCAACAAAGGTAAGAGTTTTGGTTCCAAAACAACGAAAGTTTGGCAACAAGGTTAAGCGATTTGGTTCCAAAACAATAAAAGTTTGAAAACAAACGTAAGAATTTGGTCTAAAACAACGAAAGTTTATCAACCAAAGTTAATAAGTTTGCACTAATTAAACAAACTAAACACGTTAATCATCAGACAAAAGTACTTTAACCACAAACGATCAAGACGGAACTAAACCAAACCACACGACGATCACCATCAAGGTGAAAAAACAACAAAATATAAATACCAAATTAAGCAGGCCAACCAAGGCCTGCTTTTTTCATACAAAAAATGACGTAACCGTATCCAACTTTGTTAAGATAGAGTCAAAGAGGGCTACCGTTATGAAAGAAAAAAATATCTCAGGGAAAAGATTTTTCGCAGTTACTACTTTAAATATCATTATTACTATTGCTGAATTTATCGGAGGGATCGTGTCCGGCAGTTTGGGGCTTTTATCTGATGCAGTGCATAATTTAGAAGACTCACTGTCGATTTTTATCTCTTACATTTGCAATGTTATCGGTCGTCGAAGAAACGATGTTTCGAAAACTTTTGGTTACAAGCGGGCGGAAATTTTAGCAGCATTTGTTAATTCGAGCATTTTGATAGTTATCACGATTTTTATGGTCATTGAGTCTTTGAGAAGATTTCATACGCCACAACACATCAATGGATCATTGATGATGATCGTTTCATTGATCGGTCTGGCAGCTAATTTGATCTCTATGATCGCTTTGTGGTCAGGTTCGAAAAATAATCTCAATATCAAAGCGACTTTTTTACATATGATGTCTGATACGCTGAGTTCTGTTGGTGTATTCGTTGCCTCGATTTTTGTCACGTTATTTCAGTGGTATTGGGTCGATCCTTTGATTACAATTATTATTGCAGTCTGGTTGTCTAAAGAGGCATATAACGTAGTGAAAGAGACGGTCAATATTTTAATGGAAGCTAGCCCTGATATTGATTTGAACGAGGTCAAAAAAGCAGTATTGACAGTTCCCGATGTGGTTGGCATTCATCATATCCACGACTGGATGATCGATGAAAATTATATTATTTTTGATGCCCACATTAACGTTACTAAGAATTGCACGATGGCTGAGTTAGAAACTATTTATCGCCAAGTCGAAAAGATTTTGAAAGAGCAGTTTCACGTTTCTCACGTTACGTTGCAGGCTGAATGTACGAGAGGATTGAAAGAACCATTAATTTATTAGGAATGAGGGAGAAACATGGCAGAAACAGATTATAAGGAATTTTTGAAGCACGCAAAGGGAAACACCGCACGTCTACAAAAACAAACTAAGAAGGTCGGTATGGACTATTTTAAGATGCATACCGATGCAATGGAACCTGGTGCCATTTCGAAAAAGAATAAAGAATTGATCTCACTAGCTATCGCTATTTCTAAACAATGTGATGGTTGTATTACTAGCCATTTGGCTTCTGCTAAAGAAGACGGAGCTACTATCGATGAGATCGTCGAAGTAGTTAACGTTGCCATCATGATGAACGGTGGTCCTGCGGTTGTTTATGGCGGCAAAGCCTTAGAAGCCGCTGAACAATTTTATGGCGTCGATCTGAAGTAAGCCCCTTAAACTGACATTAAATTAGTGATAATATTGTTAACATTAATTTATTTACGAAGAGTAGGAATTATTTAATGGTTAAATTGATTTTAGTTAGACACGGTGAAAGTGTTGCTAATGCTGAAAATGAATACACTGGTTGGAATGATGTACCTTTGACACAAAAAGGGATCGAGCAAACGCATCAGACTGCGGACAAGATCAAAGGTATCCCACTTGATCATGTTTGGACTTCCGTTTTGAAACGGGCAATTAGCTCAGCGTACATAATTCAGGATGATTTGAATTTAAACTACTTGCCTATCACTAAAGCCTGGCAGTTAAATGAACGCCACTACGGAGCTCTCAGGGGACAAAATAAAGATGTTACTCGTCAAGAGTATGGTGCTAAACAAGTTCAGATCTGGCGCAGAAGTTTTTATTCTTACCCACCAAAGCTTAAAGAACCCGACAAAAGAGTCGGACCTTACCTCCTAGTAGATCCAAAAGCTATGCCGTACTCTGAAAGCTTATTTGCAGCTTATCCACGGATCATACCGTACTATGTCGACCACATCGTCCCAGAATTGCTGGACGGCAAAAATCAACTAGTAGTTGCTCACGGAAGCACTATCAGAGCTATGATCAAATACTTGGAAAATATTGGTGACAAAGAGATCGATGGCATTGAAGTCGCCAATGGAGAACCTTTGATCTATGAGTTTGATTCTAAATTAAACTTAGAAAAGACCAATCGAAAATAGCAAGCCAAAGTAAGGCATCGGTTGTTTAGGATCAACGCTTGGCGTCCGAAATAGGTAACCAGCTGTTTTACGCTTACAAGTGATTATATAAGGTCACAATTGCCTTAAGCTTGTTTCCACCATCAAGGTAAGCTAGATCGCGTGTCGAACTCTTGATACTGACTCAAACAACGAGTGAAAATCTAGCAACAGATCGCAGGCATAGTCCAAATATTAAAATTAAACATCAAAAGAGCCTTTGGAAATTTTTTATCCAAAGGCTCTTTTTTACTTGAGATAATATCCCCGATTTTCAATGGGCGTTGAAAAAACGATCTGGGTACTCGTTCCTCCAAAGCGATGCAATTCGTTGATTAAGTCGTCAAGGTCTTGAGTAGATTTAAAAACACCTTGCAGGATCATTGAGTAGGGGCCAGTAATACAATCGCATTCGATAATATTGGGAATTGATTTAATATATTCGTAAAATTGTGGTTTTTGATCAGGACTAACTTCAAGTTGGATGAAGGCCTTGATTTTTAAGCCTAATTTTTCGAGATTCAGATGGGCATTGTAAGATTTAATGTAACCATTTTCTTCTAGTTTCTTCAATCGTTGTGAAACTGCAGGGGCAGTGATGAAAAGAGCTTCACTCAATTTTTTGATAGAAAGTCTACCGTTAGATTGCAAGTAGTTTAAAATCTTTTGGTCTATATCATTCATAGCTTTCCTCTCGTTAGCAAAAATAGTTAAAAGCTTTGTATTATTAAGCAATTAAAAAAACAATTTTTGTTTATCAAAGTATAACAGCAAAGGTATTTATTTGTGAATCAACAGGTGCTATCTTTTTCGACATAAGAAAGCGAGGCAATGATTTATGACAAAACGTGTTGAAGAAGATTCGATTGGTCTACTTAAAATTGATAACCAAGATTATTACGGTATAAATACCCAGAGAGCGCAAAACAATTTTCAAATCAAAACACAAAGGACCGATCTTGAGTTGATCGAGCAAATTGTCAAAATTAAATTGGCAGCGGCACAAGCTAATAAAGCAATTGGGCGCTTGCCTGAGAAAAAGGCCAAGTATATTATCCAAGCTATTAACGAAATTTTGGCAGGAAAATTTGCCGATCAATTCGTTACTACTGATATTCAAGGTGGCGCGGGAACGTCAACAAATATGAATGTCAATGAGGTCATCGCTAATCGAGCTTTGGAATTAATGGGTCATCATAAGGGGGAGTACCAGTATTTAAGTCCTCAAGATGACGTTAATGCAGGTCAATCGACTAATGATGTATATCCTAGTGCCGGAAAATTAACGATCTTGGCGAAATCCGCCAGACTTTACGATGCCCTTTCGTTATTGGTCAAAGCACTTCAACAAAAAGCCAGTGAATTCCAAGACGTGAAAAAAATCGGCAGAACACAATTACAAGAGGCGGTACCTACAACCTTAGGGAATAGTTTCAAAGCTTTTGCTGACGGACTATTACGTTGTCAAAAACAGCTTCAAAAGGCAATGAAGTTACTATTAGAGTTGAACTTATCGGGAACTGCTATTGGCACTGGGGTCAATACGAGCACCGGATATAAGCAAGTCTTGTATCAAAAGTTACGAAAGATTTACCAGATGAATGTTCACCCAGCACCAGATTTGCTGGATGCAACGCAAAATTTAGATCCATACGTCCAGTTTTCTGGAACAGTTAAAGCTTTGGCAGTTACCTTATCTAAGATGTCCCATGACTTAAGATTGATGTCTAGTGGACCGAAAAGTGGTTTTAATGAAATTAATTTGCCAGCAGAGCAGCCTGGTTCTTCGATAATGCCAGGAAAAATCAATCCAGTCATCCCAGAGGCGGTGTCACAAATCGCTTTTGAAGTTATTGGAAATGATACGACCGTTACGATTGCCGCTGAATCTGGTGAGTTCGAGTTGAATGCCTTTGAACCGATTATTTTTCGAGCCTTGTTCGAATCGACTGACTTATTACAAAACGCCGTTACAATGTTAGCGACAAAGTGTGTCACGGGGATCACGGCCAATAAGCAAAAGTGCCTCGCAGATTTGGATAATAGTGTCGAAACCATCACTAAGTTAACGCCGGTAATTGGATATGAAACAGCATCTAAGTTTGTCAAAGAGTCACTGAAGAGCGGGAAGAATATCTATCAATTGCTCAAAGAGAACGGCATCTATGACCAAGATACTCAGGAAAAGGTCAAACAACAATTAGTAAATTAAAACAAAAAAATCGCAACTGATCTAAAAAATAGATCCAGTTGCGATTTTTTCATAAATTATTCTTCATCGTCGTCGTCATCAACAGGATTATCAACAGGGATATCTTTCAATGCAGAACGGTCTTTTCTGACTAATCTGATCCGATTGAGCGATACTTTGCCGAGAACTAATGGAACACGTTCTTCAACTACGTCACTGTATGATAGTCCGAACCAGTTGGCAGGTGAGATGAATTTTTGAAGTAACAATCTTAAGTGAATGATACCTTTTTTGACACCGCTGATCCTAGTATCAGGTGAGAGTACTTCTTTGATCAATACGAAGGAGAAGTCCCCAACTTGACGGTCTGGGATAGTGGTGTATTTTTGTGGCTGCGTCTTGATCTCACCGTTTGACATGAGGTCATTAACGATCTGTCTGAGATAAACGTTAACTTTTTGATCAACTCTAAATCCTAAATAAAGCTGAACACTGACCATGTAATCAGTGTCGAAAGTTTCTGCACTGTAGGCTGCAGTGTAAGGTTCGTCGGTTACGTTGACAGTTACGAACCAATATACTTCCGCTCGTTTTGGCCGTTTATCGAGGATCGAATACAAGATATTCTTCTTGATCCGGTAGCCATCGTGAACCTTGGTTAAATAGACTAAATTCGTCGTTGTGAGGGGATAACTTGGATCCTTGCTTAGATCATTCAATTGATGTTTGAAAGCTAACAGTGAAGCAAAATGGCTTCTAAAGGTATTGTCATCCATCAATCTGTCGCCGTATCTCCAAATGAACATGATTGCGACCAACGCACCAGCAATGATCATCGTGATGTAAGCACCTTGGATGAACTTGCTACTGTTTGTGATCAAGAAGATACTTTCAATGACGAAGAAGAAACCAATGATCAAAGTTGTTAAGAAACGGTTGAATCGTTTCATCAACATCCATTGATGCAAGAGGATGGTCGTCATCAGCATCGTGATGGTGATCTCTAGACCGTAAGCATTGGACATGTTTTCTGAGTTTTGGAAGAAAATAACTAAGAAAATACAAATGATCCAAATAATCGAGTTAACAGTAGGGATGTATAGTTGTCCCTTAAAGTTAGTTGGATAAAAAGTCTTTAATCTTGGGAAGATCCGTAATTTGGTAGCTTCAGAAACCAAAGTATAAGATCCTGAGATCAAAGCTTGTGAAGCAATAATAGCAGCTAAAGCAGCTAAGAAGATCCCGAACAATCGTAATTTTGGTGGCATGGACTCGTAGAATGGGTTGAAATTGCCTGGCAATGCAGCAGCAATATCAGTACCTTTGATCCTCAAGATCCAAGCAGCTTGACCTAAGTAACTTAACAATAAGCAGATCTTAACAAAGGGCCAACTAGTGTAAATATTAGGACGGCCAACGTGTCCCATGTCTGAATAAAGTGCTTCAGCACCAGTTGTAGCTAGGAAGATACTACCCAGGATAAAGATCCCGCGGATATTGTAAGGACTTCTCAATAATTCGATAGCGTAATAAGGATTGAATGCTCTTAAAACTGACCAGTCGAATGACAAGTTGTAAAGTCCGAGTAATCCTAAGAAAGCAAACCAAACCATCATGATCGGTCCAAACGCTTTACCTATCAGTTGTGTCCCGAATCTTTGGATAAAGAATAAGGTCGACAAAATGATGATAGTAATAATGATCACTTGCATTTGCGAATGGATGAAAATGTGGTCATTGATAGCGATACCTTTCAGACCTTCAATGGCAGCTGTAACAGTAACGGCTGGCGTCATCATTCCATCGGCCAAGAAAGTTGCTCCACCGATCATCGCAGGAATGATCAGCCATTTAGCCCGTTTTCTGACTAAAGTGTAAAGGGCGAAGATACCACCTTCACCACGGTTATCAGCACGTAAAGCAATCAGAACGTACTTGGTCGTAGTAACGATCGTCAAAGTCCAGAAAATCAAAGATACTGAACCTAAAATGAAATTGGTCGACATTTTGTCGAGACCGCCATTTCCGACCATTAAAGAGTGCATAACGTACAGAGGAGATGTACCAATATCTCCATAAACAATACCTAATGCAATTAAAAATCCCGCAAAAGACATTTTAGCGTGGGGATTCTTTCGAAGCATTGCTAAATCTTTTTTATCCATAAATATACTCTCCAAATCGAACAGTTCGTGGGCGATTATAACACGGAAAAAAATCGCATCAAACTATTTAACTTTTACTATAAACATAAATTAACTATCCACTAGATCCCTCAAAAATTCTAGTCTTATTTAGTCATGAATTGGAACTAATAACGAAGAATGATCAGTATCGACACGATACGTGATAGCTTGATTTCCCTGGATCGTCATGCCGAAGTCAGTCGCATAGACGACTAGACCTAATTGGTGACCCTCAGCCAACTTGTAAAAAGTAGGTTGGAGTTCAACAGAAATATCGTAAAATTCGTTTGGTTTTAATTCGTCAACGCGATAAGGATGGGTCCGATTTTGCAAGTTGATGTGACCTTTAGTGATCATTTTATAAGGTGTAGCAACTTTTGCGGTGGTAAATTCACGTAAGTCATCTTCGCGCCAATCAAAAGTCTCCGCTAGACCTTTAGCCTTTAAAATCGTTGGTGAAACGTTGAAACGTTTGCGTTGACCAAAATCAATTAATTGGAAGCTTAGTAGACCAATATCTTGATCACTAGCAACTCTTAATTTTACAGTAGGAACTCCATCAAGGATCAGTTCGTTTTCCAGCTCTTTTGAACTAAAAATAAGTCGGTGATTCTGCATGGCTGTTGAATTAGTTGCAACCAAATCATTTTGCCACTTATCTATATTTTTACAATAGTTTTGGAAAATATTTTCCGGTAATTTATCAGAAAATTCCAACGTTTGTGAGTTTGGCAATTTATCGGAACTGAGGGAATTCTCTGATAAGTAATAATTCTTCTTTTGATTTTGGGGATCACTCCAGTCACTGTAACTATTCCATGTCTCAGGAGTCAGATTGTCTTGGATAATGACATCAGGGATGATTTTCTCGGCACCATTATCGACATCGAGCAATTCATGAGTCAACCAGAGGTTAGCAATGTCAGTGAAGTCGATCGAACGAAAGGCATTGATATAAATATGTTGTCCTTGATGCAAAATGATCTTTTGATTGATCTTATTGTTCTTGATGCCGTTCCACAACTTTTCAACATTACGGGGCTTAACGTTCCAGTCATTGAGACCGTGGACTAGTAAAACGTCAGCTTTGATGTTCTTTAAGTTCTTGCGGTAATTACGGGCATCCCAAAAAGTATTATAATCGCCAGTCTTTCGATCTTGTTCTTTGGCAATTTGAGCAAGTTGTTTCTGCCAAGTGTCCTGAACTTGATGGTAATCACCAGCTTGTAAGCGACGACTGAAAGTTTCTTCCGCCAAAACATCGCAATCTTCACCCGGAAAACCACCGGGAGCGATAACGAGACCGTTATCACGATAGTAGTCGTACCAACTAGAAATCGCCGCTTCACTAATAATAGTCTTCAGGCCTTTAACACCGGTCGTCGCCGCAGCAGTTGCCAAAGTACCTAAGTACGATCTGCCAGTCATACCAACTTGATGATTGCACCAGTCAGCTTTGATCTCGATATTGTCAGTCTTGTTAGTAAAGGCTTTGCGATTACCAGCTAGCCATTCAATAATGGCAATAGTTGAAGTCGTTTCTTCCGGATCACCAGTAGTCCGGACTCCATCAGAATCCTTCGTTCCGATCCCGGCAGCGTAAACCACCGCAAATCCACGAGCTAAAAAGTAATCATTGAGCGTATAAGATTGTTCCCGTGAAAAAGTCTCTTCAGCTTCGGTAGCAGTTGCTTGAACTTTTCGTGGGGCGGGAAGTGGAACGTCTTTTTGACGGTATTCGATCGAATCATAAGTATTGTGGTTCGGTTCCTTGTGAACGAGTGGGGTATTGACATCATGCATCAGCTTGTCACCAAATTCATCGTTAGTCCCTTGATTGTAAGGACTAGCAGTATACAAAGCTGGTACAGGACAATTTGTACCAGACATAGCTGGACGAATAACCTCAGCTTTCAATAAATCGAGTTTCCCATCGTGATCAGTGTCTTGAGAAGACTCAACATAAACGACCTCACGTTTTAATTGATGAGGGTCAAAAACAGGCATCGATTTACCGTTAAAAATCAAAGGACGCATAACTTCAGGATCGTCGTAAAAACGAGTGAAATATCCCTGTGTAGCCAGCTGATCAATAAACGTTTGACCATTCTTATTATGAGTAGCCAACAGCCAATACCAAGCAGACTTCAACTCGTCGATTGAAAAAATCTCACTTTGATGTTGACTAATAGACAAGTGAATTTTTTTCATAGCAGCAAGAGGCTGGTCGATCTCAAAATCAAGCTCCGGCTGGAAATCCAACAATTGCAGAGCCACATTATAAAAAGCTGTAATTTCAACTTGATCGTGAGATTGAAAATATTGAGCCAAAGTCTGTGTTCGAGTAGCCATAAACGAAGTCAACTTTTGTTCAAAAACACCATCAGAAGAAGCCTCAGTCAAAGCCTTCCTCAAAAAAGATCTCCACAACAAAGCAGGGTCAGATTCAAATTCATTACCCTCATCCAAAAAGTGGATCGATACTAATTCATTAATTTGTTGTTCCTTATTCGTAGGCTTAATTGCGAATTGATTATTACGCATTTCGTACACCTCTCATTAAATAGTCGATATTTTCATTATAGCGTTCATAACCATAAATTTGGCATCATAACCAGATTTTACCAAACAAGATAGTGAGTAAAAAAAGAGAGAGTAGGTGGCAAAAAAATAACAGAAGATTAACGACTGTCTCCACGGAGCACAGCCAGCAGTGCCCACTGATAACTAACAATCAAAAGTTCTTACTTCCCAAATGTAATAAAAAAAATAAAAAGAAAATGAGCGGAGCTTTAGTCCCGCGAACCGAGCAAAGAGTCAGTAATCTAGAAAGCGAATATATCCAAACAAGAAAAGGAAGCACCTACTCCCCACCAGAATAAATAAAGCCTGAGATAGACATGTGAGAAATAGGACGCGCAAACAGTGCCAACTTGATAAAAATAAATCGGTAAAACTCAACCAAGGGGGGATATTGTCACTATCTAGACGGAGGGGCCCGGGGATACAGCCCTCAGCCGATCGAGTAGGAGGTAGCTAGGCTACCGACCTCTCACACCACCGTACGTACGGTTCCGTATACGGCGGTTCATTAACTTAAGCATTCTGAATAAGCTGGAGTCTATTCGACATGTTCATAAGTCCAATTTCTTCCAGTTTCTTATTCGTCAAAGTCATTGCCAAGGTCTTGCTATGTGCCATTCTCCAGTGACCTTTACGGGTGTTCGAGAATGGATAGGCCTTGACCTTTGGCATTCCTAACTTGATAAGATTCTTATACCTTGTTTTCGGTTGTTTCCACGATTTCCATATGTATTGTCTGATTCTTGAACGTAACCATTCGTCCAATC
>NZ_RHNT01000040.1 GCF_003946325.1 Companilactobacillus furfuricola
CTAGTCTTTTTGGAATCAACAGGCAACCTAGATCTTGATGAATTTCTTGATGGCTAACCAAAGTACAACAAGAACCGTTTTACCGCTTAGAATAAGACTCGTATTTGAGATCGTCGAAGTGGTCTTCTTCGAGGAGCTCAAATCGAGTCGGCAGCGTTCCAGTGGCTGTATCCCCGGGCCCCGGAGTCGGCATTGAACGTACAACCAAACAACTACCTCCACACCCAAATCAGCAAAAAAAATCCCAGAGACCAACTATCTCCAGGACAACAATAACAAAAGAATTAACCCTTCCGATTAACCCGATAAAAATGCACGATCAAAGTAACAGCAATAGCCCCCAACAAAACAAAAACAAAAACAGTATTAGGAATATGCACGTCAATAGCAGGAATCGACAAGAACAGCTTAACAGCAATAAACAAAATCAAAAAATAAGCCATATCCTGCAGTTCAGGAATCTTAGTCATAAAGCTCATAATAACTTCAGCAATCCCTCGCATAGCTAAAATCCCGATCATACCACCGATCAAAACAATAACAGGATTTTCCGAAATAGCTAGAGAAGCCAAAACCGAATCGATCGAGAACACAATATCCATCAATTCGATCGAAATAACCACTTGCCAAAAAGCGGAGATCTTAATATATTTCTTCCAGCCACGTGGCTTAGGACGTTCCGTAGGAACCTCAACTTGATTGCCTTTTCTCTTTTCAATAAAAAAGAACTTAATTGCTAAATAAAATAAATAAATTGCACCAAGTGCCTTGATTATCCAGAAATTGATCAGATAAACACCAAGACCAATGACAATAAATCTAAAGATGTATGCACCGATCAGACCATAGAACAATGACTTTTCTCTTTGGACTTTATCCGGTAAAGATTGGGTTTGAGCAGCTAGGACTACCGCATTATCGACCGAGAGTAAACATTCCATAATAACTAATGAGAAGATGACCATCCAATCGTGACCAGACTCGATCACTGTGGCCCAATTATTTAAATCAAAAAATGGAGCATACATGTTAATTATTGCATTCAATCAGTGTGTTACCTCACTTTATTTTTCAAATTTAGAAACATATACCATTTCTTATTTCCATCATACTAAATTTTTTCAATAATTGTACGGAATTTGCTGATTTTTAAAAAATAATATTGTTGTTTTGATTTTTTCATGAAAATATATTTAGAAAATCGAGCCATAATTTACACAAAATTTACAAGAAATAGATTATATCTATACATCCAACATGCATACTGAAGCTATTGAATGTCATGGAGGACTTTTACAATGTCGACAATTTTAAAGAACGTTTCTAAAGAATTTGATCAAGGGAAGAAAGTTTTAGACAACGTCTCTGCTGAGATCCAAACTGGGGAATTTTTCGTGATCGTTGGACCATCAGGTTGTGGAAAGAGTACTTTGCTGCGAATTATCGCCGGACTTACACAAATTTCTGCTGGTACGATCAAGATTGAAAATCGAGTCGTTAATGATTTATCACCTAAGGACCGTAATTTAACGATGGTCTTTCAAAGTTATGCACTGTTCCCATTTTTGAGTGTTTGGGAAAATGTTGCTTTCGGATTAAAAGCACGCAAAGTCGACAGTTTGGAAATTGAAAGTCGCGTCAATGATGCCTTGAAGATGGTCAACTTGGAAGAATTGCGTGATCGTAAGCCACGAGAACTATCTGGTGGTCAACGCCAACGTGTGGCCTTGGCTCGAGCTGTCGCTAGTGATGCCAAGATCTGTTTGATGGATGAGCCTTTATCAAACTTGGATGCACAATTACGGATCAAGATGCGCCAGGAAATTTATGCGTTGCAACGCAAATTAGGTCTAACTTTGATCTATGTCACGCATGATCAAGTTGAAGCAATGACAATGGCTGATCATATCATGGTTTTAAATGATTCCAAGATCCAACAAGTTGGTACTCCAGAAGAGATCTATCAACATCCAGCAAATGAATTTGTCGCCAGTTTCTTTGGTGTTCCACCGATCAACATTTTGCCTGCACAAAAGATCTCTGAAGCCATCTTACAAGTCAATAATGATTTTGAAGTTACTTTGCCACATCCAATCGAACAAAAGAATGTGCGTGTGGGAGTTCGCCCAACAGAAATGAAAATCGTGGACACTGATGAATTGCATGCAAATGCCACGATTAAAGCCGTTGAATTCTTGGGTGATGAAAAGATCATCCACGCCAAGATGAATCACGGTGGAGAAGTTTCAGTCATGGTTGATAGTGGAGCTCACTTTTCACCTTTCCAAAATGTCGAGATCACAGCTGATGCGGAATTTTTGATCTTCGATGTTGAAGGCAACAATATTACGGAACAGGGGGCAATGGTTCATGCTTAAGTCTCCTACGACAGATCAGACAATTTCAAAGAAGCAAACTGTTTCTAAATCAAAGAGCACCTTTAAATTGAATGCTAATGACAAATATTTTTCATTATTGTTTTTAGGACCATCATTATTTATCTTGGGATTGTTTGTCTTTTATCCCATGATTAAGACGTTTTATATCAGTATGTTTTTAACCAATACATTAGGCAAAACTTCAGTTTTTGCAGGCTTTAGCAATTATGCAAAATTACTGCAGTCACCGGATTTCTTGAATAGTTTAGTCGTTACGTTAGCTTATGTAGTGGGAGTGACTTTCTTTACTTTAGCGATTAGTTTGTTATTAGCTAATCTAGCTAGCAAGAAACTACCTGGGATCAGTATTTTTCGGACTTTGTATTCAGTTACGATGGGTGTTTCGGTCTCAGTTGCCGCAATATTTTGGCTTTTCATTTTTAATCCTTCTACTGGATTCTTTGCCATTATTGCCAATGCTCTTAAAATGACGCCGATCAATTGGTTGACAGATCCTAAAAATGCCATGTGGGCCGTCATTATCACGACTGTTTGGATGAATTTGGGATTCACGTTCTTGATCCTTCTCGGAGCAATCGAGTCTGTTCCACAAACACTTTATGAAGCAGCCAGTGTTGAAGGTGCTTCACCACGGTTCCAATTTTTCAAAATCACTTTGCCCATGATCTCACCAACATTGTTCTTCGTTTCAACGATCACCATTATTGGTGCTTTCAAGAGTTTTGGCTTGATCGACTTGATCACTAAAGGTGGACCAACAAATGCAACCAACATGTTAGTCTATCGGATTTACAAAGATGCGTTTTACAGTGGAAATTATGCTCAAGCAAGTACGGAAGCAATTATCCTTACAGTTATCATCGCTGCCTTCACATTGCTTCAATTTAAATTTTTAGAGAAGAAGGTTAATTACTAATGGCCGAAAATAACAACAGTTTGATCAAACGTATTTTGACTTATGTATTGCTGATTGCCTTGGCATTAGTGATTTTAGCGCCTTTCTTCATTGGTATCTGGACCAGCTTCTTGCCAACCATGGATATTGCAAAAGGTGATCTTTTCAGTACCAATTTATCTTTTGACAATTATGTCGCAGCATTCACTAAGACACCGATCTTACGATATTTGGCAAATAGTTTTGTCATTTCAACTTTGACTATGGTCGCTCAACTGCTCTTTTGCTCGATGAGTGCATATGCTTTTGTTTTCTTGAAATTTAAAGGCAGAAACTTCTTGTTTGGTCTGTTCTTAGTAACAATGATGTTGCCGTTTGAAGCTCAGATCATTCCTAACTTTCAAACTGTTAAATTCCTGGGGATGCTGGACAATTATTCAGTTTTGATCGTACCATTTTTGACTTCAGCATTTGGAACATTTATGTTGCGCCAATCCTTCAAACAAACTCCAGCTGAACTAAAAGAGGCTTCTGATATTGAAGGCTTGAACCATTTTCAATTTTATTGGAACGTCGTTTTACCATATAACAAGATCAGTATGATCACATTAGGTGCTTATAGTTTCTTGGGCGCTTGGAATCAATACTTATGGCCAATGTTGACTACATTTAGCAATAACTCGCGAGTTATCCAAAATGGTCTGCGTCAATTGCAATCCGAAGAAACATTCAATGACTGGGGGATGATCCAAGCTAGTGCAGCTATTATTGTGATCCCAACGATCATTGTGTTATTCATCGGTCAACATTACTTTAAGTCAGGTTTAAATGAAGGGGCGGTCAAATAATGAAAAACACTAAGAAAATCATTTTGCCACTGCTCTTAGTAATCGGAGCCGTGTTAGTAGCGGTATTTAGTAATGTAATATCCAATAAGTCGACAGCTAGTTCAAGTCATAGAACGCAAATTGTTTTTTGGCATGAATTAGGTGGTCCTTCCGAGGACGCTTTGGAAAAAGTGGTCGATGGATTTAATAAGTCGCAAGATAAGTATCAAGTGGTACCTAAATATCAAGGAACGTACGATGAAGCTATTCAAAAGATCTTGCAAACACATGGATCAAGTACTTCACCAGCCGTTTTTCAAGCTTTTGATATTTCCACGGCTCAAATGATCCACAGTGGCTTCACAACTCCGATCCAAGATTTCATTGACAAAGACAATAACTTCGATGTTAACAAGATCTCACCAGTTGCTCGTTCATTTTATTCAAATGGTGGCAAGCAGCAGGGGATGCCATTTAATACTTCGCAACCAGTGCTTTATTACAACGCGACATTGTTGAAGAAATATGGCATCACACCACCGCCAGTTTCACCATCTTATAGCGACATTACGCGAGTTGCAAAACAACTTTATGAAAAGTCAGATCACAAAGTTAAAGGGATGACAGTCCAAGTTTATGGTTGGTTCATGGAGCAAGCATTGGCTAATTCTGGTGCGTCATTGGCTAATAACAATGATGGTCATACTGGAAATCCTACAGAGGTGAACTTAAATAATCCTGCTTCAGTCAAATTCCTCGAATGGATCAGAGAAAATATCAAAGCTGGCGACTTTATCGATTATGGTTCTGGTGCTAGTGCTGGGGCAAACCAAACAGCTGGATTTTTGGCAAATAAAGTTGGCATTTTCATTCAATCTTCCGCAAGTATTGGGCAATTGACAGCTAACAATAAAAATGAACTAGGGATCACTTATTTCCCACATCCCGATGGTCAAAAAGCTAACGGTGTAGCTATTGGAGGGGCAGCTCTCTGGATCTCCAATGACAAGCCAAAGGATGTTCAACAAGGTGCCTACGAATTTATCAAATATGCTTTAAAGCCAGAGGTTCAAGCTCAATGGCAAAAAGATACGGGTTACCTAGCTTTAAATAAGGATTCACAAAAACAAAAAGTACTCAAGGATCTATATAAACAAACGCCCGCAGCTAAAGTACCAGGGCGGCAATTAGCAACAGCTAAACCTAACTACTATAATTCAGGTATTCTGATGGAAGGCATGCAATTGACACGTCAACTTGAAGAAATAGCGATGGAAACAGTCTACAACGGGGGCGATATCAACAAAGCTCTCGAGAAGGCTGATAAGGATATCAACGCAAATCTTCATACATTGAATAAAGCAAACGGGTATTAAAATATGACAAAAAGCGGTACTGAGATCAGTATCGCTTTTTGCTATATGTGTATACGAGTTGCAGAAGATAGTAGCTGGCAGTTGATAATCTTTTTACGCTCTCTTAAAAAAATACCGGAACTCAATTGTCCCGGTAAGTAAGATATTATTCTGCATCATAAGCTTTTTGGAATAATTCAACAAGTTCTTCTTTATTACCCTTACGTGGGTTAGAGAAGGCATTGCCGTCTTTCAATGCGTTTTCTGCCATAAGTTCGAAGTCTTCTGGTTTGGCACCGATAGCTTTGATGCTACGTGGGATGCCGACGTCATCAGCTAATTGTCTCATAGCTTTGATCGATAATTCAGCGGCATCTCTCGTTGATAGTCCGGAAATGTCTTCACCCATAGCAACTGCTAATTGAGCAAATCTTTCTGGATTTGAAATGATGTTGTATTGTTCAACGATAGGTAGAAGGATGGCACAACATACACCGTGTGGAGCATCGTATTGACCACCAAGTTGGTGAGCCATAGCATGAACGTAACCTAGATCGGCATTGTTGAAGGCCATTCCACCAAGCATTTCAGCTTCGACCATCTTCGTACGAGCTTCAACATCATGACCGTTTGAGTAAGCTTCACGTAAGCTTTCTTCAACTAATTTAATACCTTGAAGACATTGTGCATCGGTGATTTCGTTTCTGTTAGTTGAAACGTATGGTTCGATCAATTGAACGAATGTATCCATACCAGTAGCAGCAGTTAATTTCTTAGGAACATCTAACATTAACATTGGGTCGTTGAATGATACTAGAGGGATGTTTCTCCATGAAACAACTACGAACTTGAGGTGTGTTTCTGTATTAGTGATAACACAGTGTCTAGTAAGTTCTGAACCTGTACCAGCAGTAGTATTAACAGCCATCAAAGGTGGTAGGGCATTTTCCAAAGTTTCAATACCAGCAAGTTTTGTGATATCGTCGCCGTTTGTCAAAATAATACCAGTACCTTTACCAGTATCATGGGCTGAACCACCACCAACAGTGATGATCCCGTCACAATTGTTGTCTAAGTAGACTTTTTTAGCTTCTTGAATATTTCTAACTTTAGGATTTGGTTCTACACCATTGTAAATTGTGTATTTAACACCGGCAGCTTTTAGAGAGTCGAGTGTTTGGGCAACTGGACCATCTTCAACACTTTCCAAAAATTTGTCAGTTACGACTAATGGGTTTGTCATATTTAACATCTTTGCGCGATCGCCGATTTTCTTAATAACGCCTGCACCGAAAAAGTTAACACTAGGCATTAAGAAATCAAAATTTTCTTTCATGATAGTTCCTCCTCGCTTTATAGGAACATTCTATATATTCATGAAAGCATTTGCAATGATATTGTTAATTATGTAACTAATTGAGCAAGATTTTACAATTGATTGTCAAAAATTAATTGAGCAAAAAAAATATACGCCAAATCTGACGTATATTTTTTAATATTTTGATTATGTTCCTGGGAAAATCGTTGTGTAGATCAACCAGATATTAAGGATAGTTAGGATAACAGCAATGAGATATCCTAAATATTTTACAGCTGTGTTGTTTTTGAAGTCACCCATTAGACCTTTATCACTTGAATATTTGATCAATGGGAAGATTGAAAATGGTAAGGCAATACTTAGGAAAACCTGTGAAAATGTTAACAGTTCCTCAATTTTTGCTTCATTACCATTGAATATCACAGCGAAAATGATAACAGGAATGATCGACAAGAGACGAGTGATCACACGTCTTGCCCAAAGTTTCATCTTCATGTGGATGAAACCTTCCATAACGATCTGACCAGATAGCGTACCAGTAATAGTTGAATTTTGTCCGGATGCTAGTAGGGCGATCGCAAACAATGTACTCAAGATCGGACTAGCAACTGCACCGGCGATCTTAGGATCTTGCAAGGCATTGTATAGATCGACGAAACGTCCGAGGTCACTCTTTGTTCCGTAGAATAAAGCTGCACCTAAGAGCAGTAGCAAGGTATTAACGATAAAAGCTAAAGTTAATTGGATATTTGAATCCCAAGTTGAGAAACGAACAGCTCGTTTAACACTATCTTTATCCTTAATATCGTACTTACGTGCTTGGGCGATCGATGAATGCAAGTACAAGTTATGTGGCATAACAGTTGCACCAACAATACCAAGCGATAGGTAAAGCATACTTTGATTTTGTAAAATAACTGGATCTGGAATGAATCCTTTGACCATAGGTCCTAATTGTGGTTGAGCTAAGACAACTTCATAAGTGAAGACTGCCAAGATCACGAAAATCAAGCAAGCGACGATAGCTTCGATTTTTCTAAACCCTAGCTTCATTAGTAGCAAGAGCAGTAAAACGTCGAATGCGGTGATTATAATACCTAATAAGACGGGAATATGGAATAACAGCTTCAAGGCAATGGCGGAACCGATAATTTCGGCAATATCCGTAGCCATGATAGCTAATTCGGTAATGATCCAAAGGACGAATCCGCCGGCCTTGGATGTGTTCTCGCGAGTCAATTGGGCGAGATCTTTTCCAGTTACGATACCTAGTTTGGCGGACATGTATTGCAGTAGCATTGCAATCAAACTAGAAATTAAAATAACTGTTAACAGTTTATATTTGAATTGAGCACCACCAGCGATCGAGGTGACCCAATTTCCTGGATCCATGTAACCAACAGCAACTAAGGCTCCTGGACCACTATATGCAAGAAGGGTTTTGAAAAAGCTAGCATTAGCGGGAACGTCGACGGTATTGTTGATCTCCTCTAGAGAAGGACCGTTGGCATAATGGATGAGGCTTTCGTGTTTTTGTTCTTTTTTTTCACTCAAGCGTATTTCCCCCTTTATTAAATCTCATGACATCATAACACCCCAACGACAGACATTAAACCCTTTATAAAAAAATATTTAGGTCTAACTAAATTTGTGAAGGTATTTATATTAATTTCACAATAATTTTCCAAAAAATCCCAATATATTTTTTCTGAAAAATGACGTGATTGTTTGAATTCCATTCACAGGTAACTTACAATTAGAGTAAGAAGAAAGGAGCGATGTAGGGTATGGATACTTTTATAATAATTATCGATGTCGTCTTCCTAATAGGAGCCATTTTTAGTATTTATTGGCAATCACAAATCGAGATCAGGTCAACGTACAAGCTATCTACACTGATCTTTGCAGTATTTGTTGGTGCTTGGTTAATGATCTCACCAGTGAACCGATTACCATATATTTTCATGGTGGCTGAATTCGTTACATTGACTATCATGAATGGTGTCGGTGGAATTGGTAGTAAGAAAATTATCTTAAGTGGCTTTTATTCGGGAGTGTTAGACTATTCACAAATTGTTCACGTGACATTGATACCGATCGAATTGCCTGGACAAGTTGAAAGAGTCGCTGTAATTTTTAATACCAATCGCGCTGCACAAATTCAACTCAATTTTAAACGGTCTTATAAAGAGATCGAGAAGTTTTTGTCTGATAAGCTGGGTAAAGACGTAGAAGTGGAAATTGGACAAGTTTAAGTTTGTTATATTTTAAGGTATAGACTCTGATTGATTTTTGATCGGAGCCTTTTTTTATTTATGTAAGAGAGCTATGGCAGACAGTAGCGTTTTGCTTGGGGCACGTTTTGTTAGTTTGTTTGGATTGTATGGGGAGGTAGTAGTTTGGGTGTACGTTCAATGCCGGTTCCGGGTCGGGGCGCTATATGGGACTGGAACGCTGCCGACTCGATTTGAGCTCCTCGAAGAAGACCACTTCGACGATCTCAAATACGAGTCTTCCTCTAAGCTCCTTCGTCGCCAAGAGGAATTTGGCGGCTGAGCCCATATAGCGCCCCGACCCTCCACCTAGGTGGATATGTATATCTCCCGTCGGGTTGAGATTTACCGACTTGTGTTGAGAAATTGGCACTGTTTTCTGGCCTATTCTTCACATGTCTATCTCAAGTTTCTCCATAATTAGTAAAATCAAAATCAAAATCAAAATCAAAACCAGGACCGGGGCTGAAATTATTTCCTAAATTAAATAAGAAACAAGTTCACTATAATTGTGATTTATTGTTTTGATCTTGATTGTGTTTTTGTTTTTTGACCTTACCAACAAAGATAGAGATTGAGATTGACATGTGAGAAATAGGACGAGTAAACAGTGCCAATTTGATCAAAATTAATCGGTTAAACTCAACCAAAGTGGGGAGTATTGTCTCTATTTAGACGGAGGGGCTCGGGGATACAGCCCTCAGCCGCCAAATTATTGTTAGCGATTTATCGCTTACAATAAGCTCAAATCGACGTCGGCAGCGTTCCAGTGGCTGTATCCCCGGGCCCCGGAGTCGGCATTGAACGTAGCAACCAAACTACTACCTCCACACCTAAACTAACCAAACAAACAGAACACAACAAAGTAAAACGCTTCTGTCTGCCATGGCTCTCTTACATCTTTAAATGTCTAAATTAACTACTTCAAATCTCTTCTGATATATCCGATATATCCGATCCCAAAAAGAACGGCTGCTATTGCTAACTGCCAGACGATTGTCGCCGTATCAGCATTTTTAACTGGTACTTGAGCAATGTAGCCGAACGGAGTCAGCTTCTCTGGCCAATCTGGAAATTTTAATAACTTGCCGAAGTATTGAATTATTAGAGCTGCTGTTAGGTACAAATAGTTTATAGATGATAGTTTTGGAACTGTTCCTATTATTGCCGCAGTTATTCCTAACATTATTAATACTGGCGAGATATAGGCAACATAAGCTTTAATAAATGTTTTTAGCGCTATTGGGTCTTTCATTGAGTAGACGCCACCTAAGTAGAGACCGTAGAGGGTGGCTGCTAGAACTAGTAGGGTAGTGACTGTAGCTATTATGATGCTGTTTAAGTAGAGCTTGGTCCTGCCAACTGGTTTGGCGTGGATCATTTCTAAATAGCCTTTGTTTTCACCAGTTTTTAAGTAGTGGATGATTTGCATCCCAGGAATTAGTGATAGCACGGCGAATATAATCATTAACATGCTGATGAATTGCTTGATTATGGCGACGTTGGCTGCGTGGATGGCAGATTTTCCTAGCATTTGTTCCAAGGTAGGATTAGTTTTGATGATGTCGCCGATGTCACTGAAGATCGAGCCGTAGGTAAAGCCCAGGATTAATAGACCGATGGTCCACACTATTATGGAAGTTTTGTGTAATTTTAAAAATAAACTGAATGTGCCATTTAAGAAAACGGAGGCGTGTTTTCTGCCTGGTTTAGTGGCGATCAATCCAGCGTTGACATCTCGTTTCGAGTTAATGAAAAAAGCTAATGCGAAAGCAATGATGGTAAAAATGATCATTGATAAGACTGGCGTCCAGTTGTTATCTTTATAGGTAGAAAACTTTTCGACCCAGCCAAAAGGGATCCACCAAGTCAGCTTGGGATCAGAAATGTCGGTCGACATTCTAGCAACGTACATGATCCCGAACACCACATAAGACAAGATGGTGCTGTTGCGGGAGTTGTCGACGATCTGCGATATTAAGGCGGCGATACTAGCAAACATTAAGCCGGCAAAACCTAGTCCTAATCCTAGTAAAAAGTTCCCATTGAGGTCAGTCCCAGATAGATCGGCAAAAGTTAGTCCAAGCGCATATAGTAGTCCGATCCCTAAATTTAAGATGACAGCTTCTATCAACGTTGCACCTAATAAACTTAGTTTGCCGACGGCATGAGCTCGAATGATCTCGGTAATGCCGATTTCTTCTTCTCCACGAAGGTTTTTGATAACGATGGAGTAATTCATCACGACAGCCATGATCGCCATAAAAACGGTCATTTCTGCTGCAAAGATGTCAGCTGACGAAGATACTCCGGAAGGCATTTTTCCAAACAGAGCGGTCATTGCGGGGGACCTAAGAGTTTCCATCACGGAATCGATGGCAGCTTGGGTGCCATAAATACTAGTGAACTTAGCAGCAATCGCAGTAAACATTCCAGCCATCGCGATAGTCCAAACAGTTAATTTGAGCCAGTTTTTTCTTAATGAGAAGCGTGTTAAGAAAGCTGTCTTCGTAAAATCGTTGCTCAGCATTTATTTTCCCTCCACAAGATTTTCTTCGCTGGTATCGTAGTAACGCATAAACAAGTCTTCTAAAGTTGGCGGTGTCGACTGGAGTTCGACGATTTGTCTTTGCGCTAAGTAGTCGATGACTTCAGCCATGTGCTCGGTGTCAACGGAAAAAGTTTGGCGACCATTAGGTTGATTTTCGACATTATGAACACCATTAAGGCTTGCCAGTTCCGGCGTGCTCTCGATAGTTTTAAAAGTAATAACAGTTCTCGTTAGATGACGCATTTCAGCTAAGGTACCAGTTTCAACGATCTGACCGTCACGGATGATACCGATCCGATCACACATTTTTTCAACTTCCGATAAAATGTGACACGATAATAAGACTGCTTTACCTTGCTTTTTCAGTTCGGCAACTGACTTTTGGAAGTATTCTTCGTTTAGAGGATCAAGTCCAGAAGTGGGTTCGTCAAAAATATAAAAGTCGGCTTCAGTTGAAAAAGCTGCGATCAAAGCAACCTTTTGTCGATTACCTTTGGAATAAGTCCGAGCCTTTTTAGTTGGATCAAGTTGGAATCGCTCGATCAATTGGTCGGTTTTTTCAGTGTGCTTGTCACCAGAAAGTTTTAAGAACAAATCGATGATCTCGCCACCACTCAAATTGGGCCACAAATAAACGTCACCTGGGACGTATGCGATCCGTTTATGAATGGATACAGCGTCTTTGAAAACGTCTTTTCCAAAAATAGTGGCTGAGCCAGAGCTAGCTTTCAATATCCCCAATAAAATACGGATCGTAGTTGATTTTCCGGCGCCGTTCGGTCCAATGAATCCAAAAACTTCCCCTGGATCAACATCAAAGGTGACATCCTTTAAAGCTTGAAATTTACCAAAATTCTTTTGTAGATGTTCGATGTGTAAAATTGGCGTTGTCATAATAATCTCCCTCTAAAAATGAAATATTCTTCTTGAATAGTTCACTATTTATTCGTATAGTAAGACCAGTTGGAAAGGCTGTCAACCGCGAAATAATGGGAAACTGAACTATTTTGATAACAAAATTTAGAAAGTCATCATTGACGGTTTTATAACTGAAATATTTTTCAAAAATTATTTAGGAGAAAATTATGAATGGCAACGAGAAAAGAAAAATAATCAAGCGCGAACAAATATTATTGGCAGCGCAACAATTGTTGATCGCCCAAGGATATAGAAAAACGTCGATCGCCCAAATTGCGAAACAAGCCCAGGCTTCACAAGTTACGCTGTACAAATATTTTTCTAGCAAGGTCGAACTTGCCCGTGAAGTAGTCGTCAAATTGATCGTCGATGGGTATGCGCAATACTTTAAAAAACTAGATGATTCATCAATGACCTTCATGAAAAAGGTTGAATCGATGACAGAAGACAGCGTTTCGATGTCAGGGGAGATGAATAATGATTTTTTTGAGTTTATGGTCGCTGAATTTCAAGGAAAAAATGGCGACACCCGAGTCATGGATGAGTATCAATCTTTGAAATTTAAATTTTGGAAAACGTTACTCGATCAAGGACGAGCTGAACACGTCATTAGTGACGAGATCACTGATCAAGGAGCTTTGATCTATCTCGATATGTATGTCGGGTATGTTATGAGCCCTGATGGGGCTTCTTACAAAAACGCCAGAGAGATGAAAAAACATGCTAAAGAACTGGTCCACATGTTCTTTTATGGCATCTTAGGGAAATGATAAGTTGAATATAATTAAAACGATAATTATTGGCTGAAATAAAGTAGTATTATTAAACTGAAAAATAATTAAATACTATCAATTGAGGCTTTGAAATGAAAAATCGTCGCAGGTCGTTCAACCGCTCGTGGAAGAAGTTTTCGTTACAAATTTTGTTAGTCGTTATTTTAGTATTTAGTATTAGTTCTTTAGCTTTTCAGTTCATCTTTTCCAAGAATTACGTATCGGGAAATTCAATGCAACCGAATTTCAATAACGGTGACCACGTCATCGCTCTTCGTCATGTACCAATAAGTCGTGGAGATGTCGTCATCTTGAAGGCTCCCGACAAAAAAGACTCGCTTTATATCAAGCGAGTCATCGGATTGCCGGGGGATAAGATAAAATCCCAAGAGAACGGCTTTTTTATTAATGGAAAGAAGTATCGTGAAGACTTCTTTGATCCCAATTCCAAATTGAGAGAAAAGCTATACACTCCATATGCAGGTATGCCTTATAGTTATACTTATTCATTTACGATCGAGTCTTTAGCGCAGACGCCTGATTGGCAAAAACGCTATAGTAATCGATATTTAAAGACTCTGCAGAAACAAAACCGGGTTCCACAGCATAATTATTTTGTGCTCGGCGATCATCGCACAGTTTCCAATGACAGCCGGATTTTTGGCTTTGTCAAAGATTCGATGATCGTTGGACGAGTGGCTTTGAAGTATTGGCCTCTGGGAGATTTTGCTTTTTATGGATAGTTTGATCAGGATCTGGATCCGATCGATTGTAAGAAAGCTGTAGCAAGGATCAAGATACCACCGATTATTTCCGGGCTTGAGATCGGTGTACTGAGTAATGTCACCGATAAAATGGTTGCTGTTAAAGGCTCAAAGGCACTTAACATTCCAGTAGTTGATGGTTCAATATGTTGAACGCTCTTTAAATATAGAAGGTATGCCAACATAGTCCCAAAGATAACGATGAAAACAATCGATAGAAGATGGCTGATTGATAAGTGACTTACTTTCGTGCTGGCAACAGTCTTTAAAAAGGGGATGCTACCTAACAACATGGCCCAGCCGACCACTAGCCGGGCATCAAATTCGCGAAGTAGTTTTGCTGGGATCAATGTATACGAAGCTTGGCTCAATCCAGCTAATAACCCCCAAATCAAGGCTAGTGGAGCCAATACCAACTTATTGAATTGTCCTTGAGTAACTAGGAGGAAAGTACCGAATAGTGCTAGGGCAATTGAAATTAAGTCGATCCGTCGCGGCATTTTCCAGGTTGAAATTGCCAAATAAATAATGATGAATAATGGACCTAAAAATTGCAATACGGTTGCTGTTGGGGCATTGCCATATTTAATAGCCATAAAATAAGCAAGTTGTGAAGGCATCATTCCTAAAAAGGCGAATACCAACAAAGTAATAGCTGATGAGCGCTTTTTCCAAATTGAAAAAACTTCTTTTCCATTAGAGATTCCATACCAGATAAGTAACAGCAAACCTGCAAAGAATAATCTGATCCCGACCAGCCATAAAGGTGAAATGGATTTATTGGTAAAAACGAATTGAGCAACGCTCCCAGATGTCCCCCAAAGCATTGAACCAATGATTGCAAATAAGATACCTAATCGTTGATCTTTTGACAAAACTACATCTCCCTTTCTGTCGTAGACCAATATTGAAGAATGTTATTGAATTGCCTTAATATTGGGATAAGCTGCAACTATCAAATAGTATATCAATTGTAGGATTTGTTTACTTGTAATATTTTTAGGATTTTCAACGATATGATAAATATTATTGTTGTATGTTTAAGCTAGAAAAAAATATCCAATATGATATATAAAATCAATTTTTTTAGGTGCTGAAAATCCCGAAAACTCGGACTTTATGTAAAATATTAAATTAAAGCTATTCTTAATTGATTAAATTATACTAACGGTAGGTTATTTTTTTGATATAATCATAAGAAGTGAGTTTTTAAGGGGTGTCAAAATTGCAGAAAAAACGTTACTTTAGAATAAGTCTCGGTTGGCAGATTATTATTGGCTTGATCCTAGGTGTGATCTTAGGACAAATTTTTTACCATAATAAAGCCGCCATTCAAGTAATGCAGAATA
Organism: Companilactobacillus furfuricola; assembly: GCF_003946325.1. GTDB lineage: Bacteria > Bacillota > Bacilli > Lactobacillales > Lactobacillaceae > Companilactobacillus > Companilactobacillus furfuricola. The sequence continues at coordinate 15,423 of NZ_RHNT01000040.1, forward strand.
TCGGAACCATGTTCCTAAGCTTAATTCAAATGATCGTGCTTCCTATTGTTATATCCTGTTTAACTGTTGGTATTGCCAACATGGGGGATATTAAAAAGCTCGGAAGAATCGGTTTGAAAACTTTGATTTATTTCGAAGTAATGACGACACTTGCCATCATTATTGGTATCGTCGTTGCCAATATAACGCATCCAGGTACCTTCATTAATATTCATGATCTTCAAAGTTCTGATATCTCACAATATACTGCTTCAGCTAAAACCGCCCAACATGATGGTATCTGGTCAGTATTGATGAGTATTATCCCAACGAACATTTTTGAGGCTATGGGTAAAGGTGAGATGCTACCAGTTATCTTCTTCTCTGTTCTATTCGGACTAGGAACTGCCAGCATCGGTGAACCCGGACAAATTATTACTAAATTTTTAGATGCTGTTGCCAATGTTATGTTCAAGGTAACTAACTGGGTCATGAGAGTAGCGCCAATTGGTGTGTGTGCTCTGATCGGTGTAACCGTCGGTGAAATGGGCTTTGAAGCCTTGAAGCCATTAGGATTATTTATCGTTATCGCCTACGGAACAATGGCTTTCTTCGTCTTTGTCGTAATGGTGATAGTTGGTCGCATTTTCCACGTGAAATTTTATGAACTATTCCGCATTATTGAAAACGAAATAGTTTTAGCCTTCACAACAGCCTCATCTGAAGCAGCTTTACCAAAGATGATGGATAAGATGCAAAAATACGGTGCAACTAAAGGTATCGTTTCATTCGTGATCCCAACTGGATATACTTTTAACCTAGATGGATCGGCAATTTACCAATCCCTAGCAGCGCTATTTTTAGCACAAGCTTATAACATCAATCTTTCGATCGGACAACAAATAACGTTGGTAGTAGTCTTAATGTTGACGTCAAAAGGAATGGCTGGAGTTCCCGGAGCATCCTTCGTGGTACTACTAGCTACAGTCTCTACGATCGGTGTTCCACTACAAGGTTTGACTTTCATCGCCGGGATCGACCGATTAGTCGACATGGGAAGAACAGCTGTAAACGTAGTCGGAAATTCGTTAGCAACGGTTATTATTGCTAAAAGTGAAAATGAGTTTGATGAAGAAAAACGTGAGAAATATGTTGCCTCTTATACACGTGGCGATTAATCGAATAATTTAAATTGATGCTACTGACTTCTTTATTGGTCAGTGGCTATTTTTTTTGAAAATTTTTGGGGGAGGTAGTAGTTTGGGTGTACGTTCAATGCCGGTTCCGGGTCGTGGCGCTATATGGGACTGGAACGCTGCCGACGTCGATTTGAGCTTATTCGGGAAGATCACCCGAACAATCTCAAATCGACGTCGGCAGCGTTCCAGTGGCTGTATCCCCGGGCCCCGGAGTCGGCATTGAACGTAGCAACCAAACTACTACCTCCACACCCAACCACCAAAAATCACAAACGTCATCACAAGTAAAACGCTTCTGTCTGTCATGGCTCTATTCTATTTTTGACATCAAAATATCAAATCAAATATAAATGAATTATAATCAAAAACTCAACTAATAAATCCCAACAAAATGCGAAAAACGCCGATTATATAAATATAACGATAAAAAATATAATCAATAATGATAAAACGCGATTGACGGCAATTTCAAATAACATTATATTTAAATTGTTCATGTTTAAGTTATAGGGAACTTTAGATAGGGGGAACACAGTGAGAAAAAAATACAAATATTCACTATGCTCATCAGCATTGCTCTCAATGAGTATTTTTGTCTTTCCAATGCTCGTTCAAGCTAGTCCTGAATCTGCAACAAGTTCAACTGAGCAAATAAAAGCAACAGAAGTATCGCCAAACGAACAACATCAGGGAAATGTCGTTCAAGCTCAAACTTATGCACCAGAAAATGACAAACAAACTGGAACTGATTCTACTGACCAAATGCAACCTGTGCAATTTAATGGTTATTCGCAGGAAAATGCAGCTGATACAAAACCTACGCAAACGACCCAGCAACCTACAGTAACTGAAGTTGACGGTGTTTTTACAGTGGGTGACAAATTGGCCGGTTTGACTGATCAAACTGGTACTAAGGACAGCAATCGGAGTTTAGCAGCTCATTCCGCTTGGTTCACTGACAAATTAGCTCATTCAGCTGATGGGCAAGGTTACTATCGAGTTTCCACGCTGGAATATATTAACGCTGACGCCGGTACTTTTGTGTCTAACTTGCAAGATTATCAATCAACGGCAACTATTAGTTATAAGAAAGGTGCTAAGGTCCATTCATTCAATGGATATGGTGACGCCGCTGTTTATACTGGCAATGATCTTGATACAGGGACTGCTTGGAAGACTGACAAACGTATTAGCAAAAATGGGAAATACTGGTATGAAGTTGGTACTAATGTCTGGGTGCCTCAAGACTACGTTGTTGTAAATGATGCACCAGATATGAAAGAATCCGCCTGGATATCAGGTGTTCCTTTGATTGCTCAACGTCCGGAGTTGCCTAATGGTTGTGAGATCACGGCAGTAACGATGATGTTGCAATATGCTGGAGCTTCCGTTGACAAGATGCAACTAGCTAAAGAGATGCCAAGGAATTCAGATCCTAATTATGGATATATCGGACAGCCTTGGGATCAGACCGGGATAACTATTTTTCCAAATGCATTAATGAATTTAGTTGAAAAATATGCTGGATCAGCCAAAGATCTAACAGGTGCTGATTTTAATGCTATTAAGTATCAGATCGATATTGGCCACCCAGTCGTTACTTGGAATACTTTGCATGGCTTTCCATATCATGCTTTAACTATTACCGGGTACGATGATCAATACGTTTATTACAACGATTGTTGGACTAATCAAACGACTCAAATGGGGATAAGTCAATTTTTGCAAAATTGGGATACGCAAAATAGACGTGCTCTTAGTTATTAAGACAAAATATAGGGGAAAAACATGAAAAACAAACATAAAATCATTATTTTTAGTAATTTAGTTTTAGCTGGTATTTCTGTTGGCTTGATGCAAAATAATGCTCATGCCGAAACTACTCAAACTGCGGTCGAAACTACTAATACAGCGGACAATACTACGCCAACTACTGCAGATGTAGTGGTGTCTGCAACTGCAGATCGATCAGCTACACAACCCAAAGTTCAAAGTTTGAACAATGCCTTAGATCAAGAAGATTCAAATTATGCTAATGATACAGAGACGACTACACCGACTGCTGCTCCTACCAAAACATCGATCGTTAATGGTACAGTCAGCACTGGTGACGGACTATCGAGTTTATATGATGAGAATGGTAATCAACTAACTATCAGCTTAAAAGCTAATAGCGATTGGTATACTGACATCAAATTATCAAATCAAGGACAAAATTATTATCGAGTAAGTACTAACGCTTATGTCAACGGTAATGATGTTACTTTGAATTTTGGTAAAGCTGAAAATGGTATTGTTCGTGTCGAAGGTTGGGGAGCTAAAACTTCTAACCGTAACGAATCTGGTTTCACAGACAGTGGCTCACCAAATTTAGCTGCTAATTCTGTTTGGCAATACAGCCGCACCGACAGTGTTGATGGAGTAAATTATTGGGAAGTAGGTAACAACTTGTGGATCAATTCATTTGATGCTACAACTACACCAGTTTATTCAAATGGTGCTGGTTACTTACAAATTTCTAATACTCAGATCCAACCAGATGGAACACCAGGTTATGATTTATACAATGGTGTCGAAGGTATTAAGACTTACTTAGTAAGACAATATTTCGGCTTCTCCAATGGTCATACTATTTATGATGGTAGTGTGATCAATGCGGTTAGAAATCTTCAATCACGTATGGGATTACCCATTACAGGTCAAACTGATTTAGCCACTTGGAAGGCGATGGGCTTCTCAGAGGATTCATGGTATAACATTGATTCATATGTTGCTCCACTTCAAACAGGTATCAACAGTACTCGTTCAGACCATGTTGAAGCAATGATCAATCAAGCTAAACAATATCTTGGTAAACCATGGATCTCTGGTGCAGCAAGTTCACCTGAATATGGTGTCGACTGTTCTGGTTTAGTTACACAAGCTATGTACGCAGCTGGTGTTTCTCCACTTCCTGTTTCAGCAATTCAACACGCTCAACCAGGTAACGAATGGAATAGTAGATTGATGTGGGCTGACTGGAGAATGCCACATATCCCTTCTGCTCAAAGACAGCGTGGTGATCTAGTGTTCTTTACAGATCCATCTAGTGGAGTTATTTGGCATGTTGGTATTTTGTTGGATGCTAATACAATGATCGAGTCATGGCCAGGTGGTGTCCAAATCCACTCTATTTATGGTAACCGTGGTAATATTGCTGGATTTGCTCGAGTTTTTGAATAGGTTAGATGGTTATTAGTTTTTTTGAGACTTCTCTTTGATGAGAGGTCTTTTTTTATAGATGTAAGAGAGCTATGGCAGACAGAAGCGTTTTATTTTGCTGGCGTTTGTGATTTTTGGTGGTTGGGGTGTTGAGGTAGTAGTTTGGTTGTACGTTCAATGCCGACTCCGGGGCCCGGGGATACAGACGCTGGAACGTGGTGGGCACATTTTGAACCAATCGAGCAGAGAGCGCTCGCTTGTTTCAAAACTGCACCTTCCTCTAAGCTCCTTCGTCGCCAAGAGGAAATAGGTTAAGATAGGTGAGTAAGTTAATTCTTGACGGAGAATTAATTTACTCACCTTTTTTTGATAAGGTGAATGTGAGATGTACGCCGTAAGTGAAATTGGCACTTGATGCCGTAGAGGAAACTGGCCATTTCGCTAAGGTC
>NZ_RHNT01000041.1 GCF_003946325.1 Companilactobacillus furfuricola
GAAGTACTTAGAGTATCGGGTGCGACCGATGCTCTTTTTTATACATATAATTATATCAAAAAGGGTGTTGTATCAGAACCTGACGGTTCTAATACAACACCCTTTTTTGGAGACTTATGTCACAGCCTCTTTTAATCGTGCAATAGTGCAAATAATTATATTAATGGAGAAGATTACATGAAGAAATCTATATTAAAATGTACCATTGTATTTGCATTTTTGATGGGATTTGTTAGTCTCATCAATAATATAAATACAACTTTTGCAGCCACTTCGGGTGATTTTGTTATTAAACCTGAAGATGGGGATGGTGCAAAAGTAAATATTGATGGTGGATTTTATTTGATCAAAGCCAATCCTGGAGAGGTAGTTCAAGTAAAAGTTGGAATTTTTAATACCGATAAGCATGAAAGGAGATTTTTAGTTTCTGCTAACACTGCATATACTGACGATTCGGGACAGCCGGCCTATAATGCAAAGAAAGTTAAAGACCCAAATTTGAAGGTAAAGGTTAGAGATACTGTTCAAAATAATGACCAGATAATAACTGTTGCTGGAAATAGTGATACCTCAGCAACTTTAAATATTAAAATTCCTGAGCAAAAATATAATGGCTTTATTATGGGTGGAGTAAATGTGACTCCATATAAGGAAGAGGCCAAAGGTACAGTGACGGAAAATGGAACGTTGATCAAGAACAAGTTTAGTTATTCACTGCCTATTCAAATTGGACAAAATGGATCCGATAATGCGGATGTCAATTACAAAATTTCAAAAGTATTTCCTACCATTGTTCCCTCACCTGGAAAGAAAGAAATTGGTGTCTCAGCAGTTGTAATGAATACTAAAAATGCTTATATACCTAATTTGAGTTCAAAAGCTGTTATTACTAAATATGGTAATAGTAAATTTAAGAAAACCACAGTTCAAGATAATCAATCAATCGCACCGACATCGCATTATAACTATCCAGTAAGTTGGGGTAAAGATCGTTTACAAACTGGTAAATATCATATTAAATTAACTTACAATGGTAGTGGCATAAAAAGTTGGGTAGTCGACAAAGACTTCATCATCACTAACGCTCAAGCTGACAAGTTCAACAACTTAGCCGGGTTCAAGCCAAACTACATGTGGCTTTGGATCATCTTAGGAATTCTTCTATTGCTTCTGATCCTTGGACTAGGTCTCTACTTAGGTAAGAGAAATAACAATAATAATTCCAACAATAATAATCGCCTTAGTTCTAAATCAAGAAGAAGACGTCGTAGATAAATGATTTGTAAAAAACTCAGTTTATTGTTCGGCATACTTGTGATGGCGTGTTGTGGATTTGTTTTTTCACCAAATATTGCTTCAGCTGATATTCAAAGTGTTTCAGTTACACCGATTGTCAGCGATGATGAGGACCCGAGCTTTTTCCAGCTATCAGGTCAGCCAGGTTCAGTGAAGGAATTGAAACTTTCGCTGACTAATTTTGGAGACATGCCGATCCAACTAAGAGTTCAACCGACCAATGCCACAACGTCAACGACTGGTAAATTGGACTTTGATGAGAAAGTCACGGTGGGAGATTATGGTTTGCGTCATGCTTTTTCAGACATGACTAATCCACAAACTGTTATGCTTAAAAATGACCAGACTAAAGACTTAACTTTTAAAGTTAAGTTGCCATCTCAACCACTCGCTGGCACGGTGATCGGTGGTTTTGACGTTTATGATGTTAAACATCCAAATGATGGGCACTCAGGAGTTGCTGTCTATTTCGATTCGACGCCAACTAAGAATAATCACTTAATTAAATTTGATGGGATAGTTCCAAAAGTTCAAAACAAACAACCTTTTTTAATGGTCAATCTAGCTAATTATTCGGCTGAAACTATCAAGAACACAATTGTTCAAGTTAAGGTCAAAAAGAATAATTGGTACAACAAATTAGGACTCGATAATCAGATCAGCGTCCAAGACGTTAAATTCGATAAGATCGCGCCTAATTCAAAGATACCGATCGAGTTCAATCAGAAACAAACACCGATCGCATCAGGAAATTATTTGGTCGAAGGTGTTGTCAAAAATGGTAGGGATGCCTGGCATTTTAAACAAAATGTCAAAGTTGATCCAGTTGCTGCAGATCAGATCAATCAGCAGGCGAAGAATTTGATTTACGATAAAACTGGGCTCTACCTAACTATTATTGGGGTTTTAACTGCTGTTATTGTGTTAATTTTTTGGGGCATTTCATATCAAAGGAGATACAGTTGAAAAAGTTAGCCGTAATTTTATCATTAGTTTTTGGATTATCTACAGCATTATTATTTGGTCGAACCGCACAAGCTGACGGAGACGAGCCTAAAAAGTCGTATTCAGTTCAAGCTATTTTGCCAGATAATCAGCTGAATAAAGATGTTTCGTATTATGATTTAAAAGTAGAACCTAACCAAAAAACAACTCTGAAATTATTGGTCTCGAATACTGGTCAAGAATCGATCAGTGTTGACGTTGAGTTAAATAATGCCTACACGACCAATAGTGCCACGATCGGATACGACAAGTATTCCGCTAAGACTTATAAGAGTAAGAATCCCGAATTATCTTCATTAGTCGAAGGTAAACGCAAGCAAACGGTGAAACTTAAAGCTGGTGAAACGCAACAAGTCAGTTTTAATATCACTGCACCAAACAAAGAGTTCACTGGGATCATTCTCGGTGGATTAACGACCACGGCTGGTGTTTCTTCAAATGAAAAGAGTAAAGTTAATGTTGCTAATCAAATTCGTTATGTCAAAGGGGTAGTTCTTCATTCTAAAGGAGATCAAGTAGAGTCCAACCTCAATCTAAAAAGCGCTGCTCCCAACGATTATGACGATTCAGTCGGCATCGCCTACAATTTGACAAATGAAGCGCCGATCAATATTAATGACTTAAAGGTCAAAGCCAAGATCAGCCACAAAGGCTTGAAGGATACGAACTACAAAGCAGAAAATCTGCAGATCGCACCAGATTCCAAATTTCAGTACTATGTGCCGATCAAGCATTTGAAACCAGGCATTTACACGACAGAATTGACTTTTTATAACGATGCCGGTTTCAGCAAGACTATGACTAACAAACTGAAAGTGACCCAAGGAAAGATCCAGGCGCTGGATGAGTCAACGCAAGAAGCGTCGTCAAACAAGACGTTGATCTACGTCATCCTAGGATTAGTTGCCGTTATGTTTGTTGGTCTGTGGGTATTTTTCTATTTCAGTGGCAAAAGACTGAAATAGATCGTCATTTACAAACCAAGACTATCAATCTAATTTTGTAACTGGTGATTGTAGTTAAAGGTCATAGCTGCAAATAAGCTGCCCACAACAAAATCAACAAGATTTCACAATAATAATCTAGATCCAAAAAAATCAACAAAAAAACAGTCACTGCACGTTAAATATGCAAGTGACTGTTATTTTTTTCGACATTATCTTGGAGCTTTTGTGTGTATAGTTGATACAGCCGAACTAGTAAGTAAATGTAATCAGTTCTTACAGCTGTGGAGTTCCATGGGATCACGATCAAATCGTCCGGATATTTGTCACGACTTTCGTAGTCGGGAAAGACGTCCAAAGTTGTGATCAAAATATCGACATTGTCGTAGGTGTTGGTTGGAACTAGCTGGATGAACTCCATGGTCGACAAATTATGATAGATCAAACCTTCAACGGGGTTACCAGAATCAACGATGACTTTGACGTGCAGCATGTCTTCTTCACTGACTGCCATGATGTGATTGATCAAGACTTTATACAAGTCATGAGCGATGCTTTCAGCTGAACCTTGGATCGGTTTGAGATCTTCATCGTCTAGGTGATCGAAGAAGTCATAAATATTTGTGTAGATCGACGTCAACGTCTTAAAATCAGCTGGGCTTCTAGTGTAGGAACCTAATTTGATCGGACTTTCGTGGCCAACGATGTAGTAAAAGCCAATATCACGCATGATGTCGTCAGCTAACATATTGATCGATGAATTTAAAAGCAATATCAGTGAAACGTGGTTCGATCTCGGTCAAAACTGATCTACGTTCAGGATAAATGAAATGTGAAGGTGCGAAAGCATAGTCTTTGAAAATGTTCAAAAACTTATTTTCATTATTGAGCTTGTCCATCGGGATGATGGAATAATCGTCACGAGTGATCAAGTCTTTACCGATCGACCTGCCGCCAAACAATTCTTGATAGCCATCCATCGTGTCTAAATAGCGATGTTTGATCAAGCGGATCCGAGAAATTGCCACGACGATTTGTAACTGGAGGCTAGTGACGGGACTGTATGCGGGATTGTCATCTCTATCGACGATTTCTTTAACTACATCTTGTTGGATCAATTTAAATGGCCAAGCTAAACCATGGTAAGTGTACCAGTAAACGAAGTACGCCAACCAACGGATATTCTTTTCATCACCTTTTAATTCTAAAGTCGTATTGGAAACCTTTAATCCAAAGTTTTTCAGTAGTTTACGGAAGTTGGACATACGGCGATTCAAAGTTGATTTTGAAGTGAAGTGAGAATTACTGAAGTTCTCGAAAGTGGGATTAGAGTTAGTGAAACCGTAGTCGAACGCCTGAAATACGATTGAATTTTGGAATAAAAATAATCTATATTGATCGATCGAGATCTTATCGAATTCGATCGATTCGATTTTTGCAGATTTTTTTTGCATTTCTGGATTAAAATCAAAAATATCGTCAAGCAATGCTTGGAAGATGTTATATGTTTTTTGGTAGGTGAAGTGGAGTCTATTGCCGATCGTGCTAAGGTTCAGTTGTACTTTTGGCAATGACTTGATCACCGTCAACATCTGATACTTCTCAACATCCTGTTTGCCTAAAAAAACTGTTTCGAGCATAAACAATCACCCCCGGATGCGTTTTGCTTATAAAAATTATTGTAACATTTTATTCACTTCAGTACTTGCGGTAAGGAGATCTTTTCTTTATAATGTCCTTACATGCAGATAGAGGCGCATTAATTATTAGTAATGATTTGGAACAAGTAGGATTGTTTTGATAAGTCACGAAAGGAATTAATGCCGAAATCGTTTTATCCCTACAATAAAACGATTGGGTCGTTACTTAATAAGTAACGGACTGTCGCACTTAAGTGCGTTGAGCTATTGATCATTTGGATAACAATTACATCCTTATTATCAGTGGTATTTCTGGTAATAAGGTTTTTTTGTGTATTCAAACAAAGAATAGGGGAAAGAAAATGGAAAATACAGATGTAAATCGGTCGTTGAAGACTCGCCATTTGTCCATGATCGCGCTAGGTGGCTCGATTGGTACTGGACTTTTTGTTGCTAGTGGTTCGTCGATCTCAACTGCCGGACCTGGTGGTGCCTTAATTGCCTATGTTGCAATTGGTATCATGGTGTACTTCTTGATGACCAGTTTAGGTGAAATGGCTACCTATATGCCAGTAACTGGCTCATTCGCTACGTATGCAACAAAATTTATTGATCCAGCTTTAGGCTTTGCCTTAGGTTGGAACTACTGGTTCAATTGGGCAATTACTTTGGCAGTTGACTTATCGACTATCTCGATCGTTATCAAGTATTGGTTCCCATCGTGGGATTCATGGAAGATAAGTTTGACCTTTTTAGTAGTATTGTTCGTTATCAATATCGTCTCCGTTGGCTCCTTTGGTGAGACTGAATATTGGCTCGCCTCGATCAAAGTTACGGCTGTTATTGTCTTCTTGATCGTTGGTGTTTTAAGTATCCTAGGTTTCTTAGGTAATCAACATTTTGTTGGCTTAACTAACTTTACTTATCATAAAGCACCATTTGTTGGTGGGATACCGGCGATCATGAGCGTGTTCGTTGTTGCTGGGTTCTCCTTCCAGGGGACTGAGCTGATCGGTATCACGGCTGGAGAGTCAGCAACTCCTGAAAAGAGTATCCCTAAGGCTATCAAGCAAGTCTTTTGGAGAATTCTTTTGTTCTATATTTTATCCATTGCTGTCATTGGGGCATTGATTCCTTATACAAGTCCTAACTTGTTAGGTTCAAGTGCTACCGACATTGCGATCAGTCCTTTCACTATCGTATTTAATAAAGTAGGAATTCCTTTAGCTGCAGGTATTATGAACGCCGTTATCTTAACTTCGGTCGTATCTGCTGCTAACTCTGGTCTTTATGCTGCTAGTAGAATGCTTTGGTCAATGAGTAAGCAAAATATGGCTCCAAAGGCTTTCCAAAGAACTAACAACCATGGTGTACCTTTGTTCTCATTGATCTTGACAGCTGTTATTGGTGCTATCGCTCTGTTCACTAGTTTGTACGGAAATCAATTTTACCAATTACTAGTTGCTGCCAGTGGTCTGACCGGATTTATCGCCTGGTTGGGTATCGCCTTTTCACATTATCGCTTTAGAAAAGCATATAACTTCCACGGCTACAGGCTCGACGATTTGAAATACAAAGCTAAATGGTTCCCACTTGGTCCGATCCTAGCTATCGTTTTGGGTATTGTCATCATCATTGGACAAGATATTCGTTCATTAGTTGACTTTAACGTCACAAAACTACTAGTTAGTTACTCAGGATTGATCTTGCTATTCCTGTGCTGGATCTATTATAAGGTCAGACATAAGACTAAGTTTTTGAAACTTGAAGACATTGACTTAGATTCTGCTAAGAAACATAAATACTAATTCTTGAAAAAGCATAAAAATTAACTTACTATATAGATAAATACAAAAAGCTGATAAGGTACCTATTTGATGAACTTTTCAGAGAAACGATGGTTGGTGTGAATCGTTGAAGTTCTTATTCCAGTATCTTGGCTAACGGGTAATGCCGTTCGGTTGGATTCGATAAAATCCCTCAAGAGCAGTGTACTAGTGTACGCTGAAACTGGGTGGTACCGCGAATGACCGATTCGTCCCTTTTAAGGACGTATCGGTCTTTTTTTGTACAAGGAGGAAAAAACATGTTAGATATCAAACTTATCAGAAACAAACCTGATTGGGCTAAAGAAAAATTGGCAGCTCGTTCAGTTAAGCCTGAAGAGATCGACAAATTATTAGATTACGATAAACAACGTCGTGAATTCTTAGTCAAGACAGAAACTCTTAAAGAGAAGCGTAACAAGGTTTCTCAAGAAATTTCTACTAAGAAGCGTAACAAGGAAAATGCTGATCAAGAAATTGCCGACATGAAGAAAGTTGGAGCCGACATTAAAAATCTTGACGCTCAACTTGAAGAGATCGAAGGCAAGATGAACTACATTTTAGTCCGTCTACCTAACTGGCCAGACGATTCAGTTCCAGTTGGTCCCGACGAAAGTTACAACGTTGAAGACCGTAAATGGGGCACGATCCCTACCGAAGGATTCAAGCCAAGACACCACTGGGATATTGGTGAGGAACTAGGTATCTTAGACTTCGAACAAGCCGGCAAGGTCGCTGGTAGTCGTTTCGTCTATTACTTAGGAATGGGTGCTCGTCTCGAACGTGCGGTTTACAACTTTATGTTGGATGAACACCAAAAAGACGGTTATACAGAAGTAATTCCTCCTTACTTAGTAAATAATGAAGCAATGTTTGGAACTAGCCAATTCCCTAAGTTTACTGAAGATGTTTATACAGTTATGGTCGATGAAAATCCATTGACATTGATCCCAACAGCTGAAGTTCCATTGACCAACTATTTTGCTGGCAAGATCTTAAACGAAGAGGATCTACCAAAATACTTCACTGCTTTAACTCCTTGCTTCCGTTCTGAGGCTGGTAGTGCTGGTCGTGATACTCGTGGACTCATCAGAATGCACCAATTCAACAAAGTTGAAATGGTCAAAGTATGTAAGCCAGAAGAATCATTCAACGAATTAGAGAAGTTAACTAAGAACGCCGAAAATATCCTTCAAAAACTTAACTTGGCTTATCACGTTATTACACTTTCAAGTGGGGATGCCAGTTTCTCATCAACCAAGACATACGATCTTGAAGTTTGGCTTCCTGCTCAAGATAAATATCGTGAAGTTTCAAGTTGTTCAAATTGTCTTGATTTCCAAGCACGTCGGGCACAAATCAGATATCGTGACGAAAACGGCAAGACACAATTTGCTCATACACTAAATGGTTCTGGTTTAGCCGTTGGCCGTGTGGTTGCAGCAATCTTGGAAAACTATCAAAATGAAGATGGCTCAGTTGATATCCCAGAAGTATTAGTACCTTACATGGGTGGAGTCACAAAGATCACAAAAGATAATGCAATCTAACTTGAATTAATTAACTTAGATTGATAAAATTTAATAGTTCCGTCTTGGAGCTATTAACATGCCAGTTTAGCTCAGTTGGTAGAGCATCGGTATCGTAAACCGGCGGTCACAGGTTCGAATCCTGCAACTGGCAGAACAGAAGTCACCTTCGGGTGGCTTTTTTTGTGGGATCAATTTTGGAGACGATGTATCCGTTACCAATGAAAAAATCAAAAAATGAGTTCTCAGCAATTTTTTGCGGAACTCATTTTTTTGTATTCTATTCAATTGATTTTAATCATCAAGTACGTTGATGAAAGTGTCCTTAACGAGTAAACGCAATGTTAAACTCAGAATACTTAAAAGCTAATAATTCCGCATGAATTCAGATTTAATTAAAGCTTTTGGAGATTCTAGATGTAACAATGCGCTCGCCCCCTTCATTGATCACCTCTATATTAATCTATTTATTGGTAAAAAAACATCATATTTGACGTGTTTTTTTAATTAATTTATCAGCTGCTAAACTTTTGATTTTGAAAGCAAAAAAATAAGCTTGCCCGAGGAAAGCAAACTCATTTTATTTGGATAATGTCATACAAAGATCATACTCAGTTGTGATAAAGACAACCGGACTTTTGAAGAGCCATAGCTTGTCAAAAAGAGGGATTTTATTATTATGTTCGATTGTTTGAGTAAGCCTAAAGTTACCAAACAAACGTTAAGTTTTTTAGTTAGAAATTATTAGGAATGAAACTGAGACATGACCAACGTTTGAGGGGGGACGTTATCCAATAGTGGTAAAGAGGATGGATACCACATTTTTAGGTTAAATAATGGGGGGAGTCTTCAAATTTCATGCCGTTTATCTTTATCACAACCATAGTATATGACCGATTTATCTGTTTTTTTGGTCAATTTTGATAAGAATATTTATATACATATTATATATGACTGAATATTCCATAAATGTATTGTAAAACGTTTACAAATGGTATATTATGTCATATATATTAATAATTAATTTATTCACAAAGATTGGAAGGTTTACTATGAAAGTAAGTATTATCGGTTGTACACACGCAGGAACTTTTACTGCCATGAATATCTTGAAAGAACACCCTGATTGGGAAGTTGACGTTTTTGAAAGAAATGATAACTTATCCTTCCTATTGTGTGGAATCGCGCTCTGGGTAAGTGATAGAGTATCTGACTCTAATAAAATGTTCTACGCAAGTCCAGATGATTTGGCTAAATCAGGTGCCACAATGTACATGAGACATGATGTAACTGACATCGATTTTGATAAGAAACAAGTTAAGGCTAAGAATTTGGAAACAGGTGAAAGTTTTTCACAAAGTTACGATAAATTAGTATTAACTACGGGGTCATCTCCTATCGTTCCTAACATTCCTGGTATTCATTCTGATCGCGTTCATTTGTGCAAAAACTGGAACAACGCTAATGAATTGAGACAAAACTCTGGCAATATTAAGAGTGCGATCGTTATTGGTGCCGGCTATATCGGTGCTGAATTAGCTGAAGGTTATGCTCATTTAGGTAAAGAAACTACTTTGATCGATGCATTGCCTGATGTTTTATCTAAGAATTTAGACGTTAATATGTCTAAGGTTGCCGAGAAAGATTATCTGGATAATGGTGTTACTTTAGGATTAAATGAAAAAGTGGTTTCATTTGAAGATAATGATGATGGTACTGTGACAGTCAATACTGATAAGAATTCATACACAGCTGATATTGCTGTGGCATGTATCGGTTTCCGTCCTAATACTGATCTTTACAAAGATAAGTTTGAGACTTTGCCAAATGGCGCTTTGATCGTTGACGACTATATGCATACTAGTATGCCGGATGTTTTCTCGGCTGGTGATGCTGCATCTGTCCATTACAATCCAACTGGTGACAATCAATATATTCCTTTGGCTACGAATGCCGTTCGTCAAGGTATCTTGGTTGCTAAAAATATTGAAAAAGATATAATGAAATATATGGGTACACAATCTAGTTCTGCGGTTGAATTGTTTGGTAGATCTTATGCTGCTAGTGGTTTGACTGTTGGACATGCTAAAGCTTTGGGCAAGAAGGTTGAATCGGTTACGCTTGAGGATAACTATCGTCCTGAGTTTATGTTGAGTACTACGCCTGTTTTGATGAACTTGGTTTGGGATCCTGAATCACGTGTTGTTTTGGGCGGAGCTTTTACTAGTATGTATGATATTGCTCAATCGGCTAACTTGATCTCGGTTGCTATTCAGAAGAAGATGACTATTGATGAGTTGGCTATGGTTGACTTTTTGTTCCAACCTAATTTTGATAAGCCTATTAATTATGTTAGTGCCTTGGCAGGGGCAGCCGTTGAGAAGGCCGATGCTTAGTTTTTTGCTGATGCTTTGATTTACGCCAACCACCAAGAGTTTTTCTCGACGGTGCTTTGTCGGTGCTTGATCGTTTTTTGATCGAGTGCCGGCTTTTTTTGTTGTTTGGATGTGAGAGAGCTATGGTTGACAGAGGAGTTTTGCTTGGGGCACATTTTGTTAGTTTGTTTGGTGGTTGGGGTGTGGAGGTAGTATTTTGGTTGCTACGTTCAATGCCGACTCCGGGGCCCGGGGATACAGCCACTGGAACGTGGTGGGCACATTTTGAACCAATCGAGCAAAGTGCGCTCGCTTGTTTCAAAACTGCACCTTTCTCTAAGCTCCTTCGTCGCCAAGAGAAATTTCACCACTGAGGGCTGTATCCCCGGGCCCCTCCGTCTAGATAGAGACATTAATCCCCCCTTTGGTTGAGATTTACCGATTTATTTTGTGCAAATTGGCACTTTTTGCGCGTCCTATTTCTCACATGTCTATCTCAGGTTTTATCTATTCTGGTGGGAGTAGGTGCTTCCTTGTTTTGTTGTGGTCCTTTCTCTGTTTGAATCAATGATCTCTTTCTCGGTTCGCGGGACCTTGCTCCGCTCATATTTGTTTCCTGACTTACATTTTTTTAACTATCTTACTTTTCTTTTTTGGTTAGATAAGGCTAAATATTTTTATTCTTCTTTTACTTTCGTTTCTTGCTCGAGCACTCGTTCCTCGTACTCTCGCCTTGCGGTTATTCCGATTGCTTTGCTTGCTATGCTTTATCTCGGATTTGTTTTACAATAATGTTACAAAATTATTTGTTTTTTCTTTTTCGGAGGTATTTCCAATGCGTAAACATCGGAGCCTTTATTATTTAGGGGCATTTGTTTTAAATTTGGCTATTATTGCGATTATTTTTGCTAGTGCGGGTTTGGTTCCGTTTGGTGATAATAATTTTTTGAGTTCTGATTTGGGGACTCAGTATATTGATTTTTTGACTGAGCTTCGGCGTCAATTGGTTAATGGCAATGTTCATTTGTATTTGTTTAGTCAATCTCTAGGGGACAATTTCTTTCCTATAATTAGTTATTACTTGTTGTCGCCCTTTAATTTGTTGCTGGTGTTGTTTAAGTCTAATCAAGTTCCGGTGGCGGCTGATGTTTTGATTATGCTGAAGATTTCGGCTATGGGCGTTTCTATGGCGATGTTCCTCAGTAAGTATTTTAAAAAAGTTGAATTGATGAATTATGTTTTTACGATTGCTTATAGTTTCTGCGGCTTTGTGGCTTCTTATTTTTATGATTTGATGTGGCTTGATGCTTTGATTATGTTGCCCTTGGTGGCTATCGGGATTATTAAGCTGATCGAAGAAAATAAGTTGTGGGCCTATTATTTGTCGCTTTTATTGGCGATTATTTTTAATTATTATTTAGGTTATATGCTCTGCTTCTTTTCTTTGGCTTTCTTTATTTATTTGTTTATGGATCGTCGTTTGCAAGAGGATCCGCTTCGGAAGCGGATTATTATTAATTACTTGGTCACTTCGATTTTAGCCGGATTGAGTTCTGCGGTGGTTTTGCTGCCTACTTTTGCTGGGATGCTGAATACTGGGAAGAGTTCGTTTGATTTGATCAATTATTTGCCTTCGTTTAGATTTGGCTTTGAAGCTTTTACTCAGTTGGGCGTTGGTGGTAATACTTTTATTCAACGTTTGCACCACGGTCCTTCAGTCTTTATGACTTCGACGGTTTTGATTTTGCTACTGAGTTATTTCTTTAGTTCGAAGGTTAAACAGAAGGATAAGAATAATTCTGCTACTTTGATCGGTATTTTGCTGATCAGTATGTTGATCACTACTTTTAATACGGTCTGGCATATGTTCCAGAATCCGGCTGGATTTCCATTTCGTAATAGTTTTATTTTTACTTTTATTTGTATTTTTATTGCTTATAAAGCTTATGATCAAAGGACTTTTCGTGAAAAAGCTGCTTTAGTTCGATCGGTTTCAACGGCTGGTATTCTGATCAGTATTGGTTATTTGACGTTATGGTTGATCCCCAAGTTGATCGAGAGGATGAATTTTGAGACGCCTGATAATTCAGTCAATGGCTACTATTTCTGGATCTCGATCGTTTCAATTATGCTTTCAGGGCTTTTGATTTATTTGTTCGGGCATAGTCATAAATACCAGTATTTATTGTTGCTAGTAGTGGTTTTTGAAGTGATCGCTAACTTTAACTCAGTGATGTCGACTGCCTCTTTTGGTAGTCAGCACGTTTACGCTAAGCAGTACAATTTGGAAGCTCAAGCTTTGAAAAAAGCTAAGCGGGAAGGTGGTCCAGGGCATCGGATCATTGTTTCTAAATCAGGTATCAATAAGGCTTTTCCTGAGCAGTATAATAATTACAATGATCCAATGCTGTTTGATATTAATGGTTTAAGTCTTTACAGCTCGACTTTGAATCAAGAAACATTGAAAACTTTGAATGATCTGGGATATTTTAGTAAGAATATTCGCCGGATCAGTAGTTTCGGCGGAACCGATTTGACGAATGCTTTGTTAGGGATCCACTACAATATTTGGCAAGAGGATAAGAAGTATAACGTTATCGATGATTACGATGCTCCGTCTATGGCCTTTTTAGTCAGCCCTGACGTTTATGATTTTGAAATGGAACCATTAAGGGCACTTGATAATCAAAATCGACTTTGGCAAGCGTTGACTGGTAGCAATACTGAGTTTTTGAAGAATGCTCAGATCAATAACATGAGCAAGACTAAGCATCACAAGAAGAAAACTTTCAATTATCAATTAACGACGACGGCTGATGGCATGCTTTATTTCTACTATTCACCGATCAACTATAATAAGACGAAAATTTCTGTAAATGGCAAGAATGTTTCAAACTCGCAGATTGCTGTGCAAAGTCAGGCCGTGATGGAATTGGGTGACTTTGCGGAAGGTCAAACGGTGAATGTGAAGATCAGTACTAGAGCGCCACTGGGGATGAATCCTAGCTACTTTAAGACACTTGACCAAGAGCCATTTCTTAAGTCTAAACAAATCTTCCAACAAAATTCTCTGAAAATAACTTCAGACCTCAAACACGATACGATCAAGGGAACCATCGATGCTCCTAGTGATCAGGCTTTATTCATTAGTGTTCCTTATGATAAAGGATGGAAAGCTTTCGACAATGGTCAGGCTGTGCCGATCAAGAAGGTCGTTGGCAACTTGATGGCGATCGATTTGGACAAGGGACATCATAAAGTTCAGCTGAATTATTCCGTTCCCGGATTGAAGTTAGGCTGGATCGTTTCGGGAATTTCGATCCTGCTATTTATCCTTTTTCAATTTTATGTAAAGTTTTTTGAAAAAAATTAATTTTTGTTAACGTTATCAGTTTCACAATCAAGCAAATTATCATCATGAAGATGTTGAAATCACCGTACTTGCGGTGATTTTTTTAAATGTTAATGAAAAACATTTTGTGAAAATACTTAAAATTGTGTTTACAAAATTCTCAGCTTGCTGTAATCTTATATTTGAAAAAGCGCTTACATAAAATGGATTGAGGTGTACGTAATGACAGAAAAGTATATTATGTCGATTGATGAGGGGACTACTAGTACTCGCGCAATCATTTTTGACAAGAAAGGACATAAAATTGCTGATGCTCAACGTGAATTTACACAACATTTCCCTGAGCCAGGCTGGGTAGAACACGACGCTAACGAAATTTGGAACGCCGTTCAATCTACTATTGCTAACGTATTTATCGAGTCAGGTATCAAGCCTGATCAAATCGCCGGTATTGGTATTACTAACCAACGTGAAACAACTGTTGTTTGGGATAAAGTTACAGGACTACCAATTTATAACGCAATTGTTTGGCAATCTCGGCAAACTAGCGACATTGCTAATAAGCTTAAAGAAGATGGATATGAAGACACTATCCACGAGAAGACTGGTCTTTTGATCGACCCTTACTTCTCAGCTACAAAGATCCGCTGGATCCTTGACCACGTTGACGGTGCCCAAGAGCGTGCTGAAAAAGGCGAATTGCTCTTTGGTACGATCGATACTTGGCTACTTTGGAAACTTACTGGTGGAGCTGTTCACGTTACTGACTACTCAAATGCTAGTCGGACGATGTTATTCAACATTCATGATCTAAATTGGGATGACGATATCCTTAAGATCTTGAATATTCCAAAGGAAATGCTACCAGAAGAACGTCCTAACTCAGAAGTTTATGGTAAGACTAAGGATTACCACTTCTATGGTTCAGAAGTTCCTGTTTCAGGCATGGTCGGTGACCAACAAGCTGCTTTATTTGGACAAATGGCATTTGAACCAGGTATGGTCAAGAATACTTATGGTACAGGTGCTTTCATCGTGATGAATACTGGTGAAAAACCTCAACTATCAGAGAATAATTTATTAACAACTATTGGATATGGTATCAATGGCAAGGTTCACTATGCTCTTGAAGGTTCGATTTTCGTTGCCGGTTCTGCTATCCAATGGCTACGTGATGCCATGAAATTAGTTGATTCAGCTCCTGACTCCGAAGCTGCTGCTTTAGCATCAAAGAATGATGATGAAGTTTATGTTGTGCCTGCCTTTACTGGATTAGGTGCACCTTACTGGGATTCAGATGCACGTGGTGCGGTCTTTGGGTTAACACGTGGTACAACTCGTGAAGACTTCATCAAGGCAACATTACAATCACTTGCTTATCAATCCCGTGATGTTATCGATACTATGCAAAAAGATACTGGTATCGAGATCCCAACTTTGAAGGTCGATGGTGGTGCTGCTAAGAACAAATATCTTCTACAATTCCAAGCTGATATTTTGAACACACCAGTTCAACAAGCTAAAGACCTTGAAACAACAGCATTGGGTGCAGCCTTCTTAGCTGGACTAGCTGTTGGTTACTGGAAAGATGTCGATGAGATCAAGAAGGATTACACCGAAGGCGAGATCATCAAACCTAATATGGATGAAAAACGTGCTGATTACCTCTATGAAGGATGGACTGAAGCCGTTGATGCTACAAGAAAATTTAAACATAAGGCAGTTAAATAATTGGGGGTATAAACTATGCACGATAGTTTAATGTTACAACTCGTTGGGGAGTTTATTGGTACTTGTGTATTGATCATTCTTGGTGACGGAGTCGTTGCCGCAGTTAATTTGAAAAAGTCTAAAGCTTATGGCGCCGGCTGGGTAGCAATTGCTCTTGGCTGGGGTCTTGCAATCACGATTGCTGTATACTGTGCAGCTTTCTTAAGTCCTGCTCATTTAAACCCAGCTGTATCATTAGGTATGGCGGTTGCAGGAGTATTTCCATGGGGATACGTTATTCCTTATAGTATTGCGCAGATCCTTGGTGGTGTGCTCGGTGGTATTATCGTTTGGGCTTTCTACTACGATCACTTTAAAGCTACACCGGATGACGAAGATGCAGTTCTTTCAGTTTTCGCCACAATGCCAGCTATTCGTAACTACTGGTTAAACTGCTTATCTGAGTTTATTGGTACAGCTGTTTTAATGTTCGCTTTATTAGCATTTACACGTGGTGACTTTACAGACGGACTCAATCCTATCGCCGTTGGTATCTTGATCACTGCAATTGGTTTCTCACTTGGTGGGACAACAGGATACGCTATCAACCCTGCCAGAGATCTGGGACCTAGAATTGCTCACCAAATCATGCCTGTTCCTAACAAAGGAACATCAGACTGGGCTTATAGTTGGGTTCCTATCGTTGGACCAATGCTCGGTGGTGGTGTAGGTGCATTGCTATATACATTGATTCCTTAAACCTATGTATTAAAAATCTAGAAAGGGTGGCGACACCTTTTCTTTTTATTTTCAGGAGTGTTAAATAATGGAGAAAAAATATATTTTAGCCATTGATGAAGGTACTACTACAGCTAGAGCAATCATTTTTGACCATAAAGGAAAAAAAATCGTGACAGCTCGTCATCATATTCGTCAAATTTATCCTAATCCTGGTTGGGTCGAACATGATGCCAATGAAATTTGGAATGCCGTTCAATCTTCGATCGCAACTGCTTTTATTGAATCAGGTGTTAAACCAGACGAAATTTTGACTATTGGTATTACTAATCAACGTGAAACTACGGTAGTTTGGGACAAGAAGACTGGTTTGCCAATTTATAATGCGGTCGTTTGGCAATCACGGCAAACCGCTCAATTAGCCAACGACTTGATCGAAAAAGGCTACAAAGATGATATTCACAAGAAAACTGGTTTGATTATCAGTCCATATTTTTCAGCTACAAAAGTTCGCTGGATCCTCGATCACGTTGATGGAGCTCAAGAACGTGCTGAAAACGGGGACTTGCTCTTTGGAACGATCAACACTTGGTTGCTTTGGAAATTGACCGGTGGCGAAAGTTTCTTGACAGACTATGCCAATGCTAGTCGTACAATGTTGTTCAACATCAACACCTTGGACTGGGATGACGATTTGCTCAAATTACTGAATATCCCTCGTAAGATGTTGCCAGAAGTCCGTTCAAATGCTGAAGACTTCGGAACAACTAAGAACTATCATTTTTATGGATCACAAGTGCCGATCACAGGGATGACTGGTTCACAACAAGCTTCCTTGTTTGGTCAAATGGCCTTTGACAAAGGAAACGTTAAGAACACATATGGTACTGGTGCCTTCGCCGTGATGAATACTGGGGAAACGCCAGCATTATCAGATAACAATTTGTTAACGACTATTGCTTATGGTGTCAATGGTAAAGTTAATTATGCGCTTGAAGGTAGTATTTTCGTCGCTGGAGCTGCTTTGCAATGGTTACGTGACGGTTTAAGAATGATCAAGGAAACTCCTGATTCAGAGGCAGCTGCTGAACGTTCAACTGATCTGGATGAAGTTTACGTTGTGCCTGCGTTCTCAGGATTAGGTGCTCCTTATTGGGACGACGAGGCACGTGGTACCGTCTTTGGCTTGACACGTGGCTCAAACCAAGATGACTTCGTCAAAGCAACACTACAATCGATCGCTTATCAAACAAAGGATGTCATCGATACGATGAGTTCTGATTCAGACATTCCGATCGATGTCTTAAAAGTCGATGGTGGAGCTTCTGCCAACGATTATTTGATGCAGTTCCAAGCAGATATTTTAAATATCCCACTTGAACGTTCATCAGATCTGGAAACAACTTCCTTGGGAGTAGCTTTCTTAGCTGGTCTAGGTGCAGGTTTCTGGAAAGATATTGATCAAATCAAAGAAAATTATCAAACAGGACAAGAGTTTGAACCTAAGATGTCAGACGAAATTCGTAACAACTTGTACTCCGGTTGGAAGGACGCTGTGGCAGCAACCATGGCTTTCAAACATACAAAATAATTTATTTATAAGAGTCCTTATTAAAGGATTCTTATTTTTTTTTGTTGGTATAACTGGATTTCGAGAGGTATAATTAAAATTGTTTTGACAATGTAACTGCTACAGTTTAATATTTATTTATCGTTGTGATAAGTGAGGAGAATTTATAAATGGATGCGAAAAAAGACCGCGGCTTCCTAGGGCAGCCGTTAGGTTTAAGAACATTATTCTTAACTGAATTTTGGGAAAGATTCAGTTACTATGGTATGCGTGCCATCTTACTTTTCTATATGTATTATTCAATAGAAAAGGGTGGCTTGGGCATCAATCAAACTACCGCTGCATCAATTATGTCAATTTACGGTGCTTTAGTATATATGACAAATGTTATCGGTGGTTTCGTCAGTGATAGACTCTTAGGACCTAGAAGAACTGTTTTCTGGGGTGGTGTCTTGATCATGTTTGGACACATTGTCCTTTCATTACCAATTGGCAAGGGTGGTCTCTTTGGTTCCATCGTCTTGATCACTATTGGTACTGGTTTATTAAAACCAAACGTTTCTGATATGGTTGGTGGACTTTATACTAAAGATGATCCACGACGCGATTCTGGATTTAGTATTTTTTACATGGGTATTAACTTAGGTTCATTGATTGCGCCATTATTGGTTAACTGGGCTTCCGGAGAATGGAATTTTCATGTCGGATTCTCATTTGCTGCTATTGGTATGTTTATTGGATTGATAGTTTACTGGTACGATGGAAAGAAATATTTACCTGAGTCTGGTTTAAGAGCCCCCGATCCAATTACTGATACTGAACGTTCGAAAGTTGTTTCACGTTTAGTTTACGCATTGATTGCAGTTGCTATTATTGTCGTAATCATGTTCTTTACAAAGACATTGACTGTTAACAATGTCATTAATATTATTAGTGCTTTAGGTATTTTGATACCAATTGCCTATTTCGTAATTATGTTACGTAGTAAAAAAGTTACTAAGACAGAAAGATCTAGAGTTTGGGCATTTATTCCATTGTTCGTTGCCGCAGTTGTTTTCTGGGCAATTACCGAACAAGGTTCGGTTGTTATGGCGCTTTTAGTTGCTGAACAGACACAATTGAACTTTGGTGGCTGGACTTTACAACCTGGTTGGTTCCAATCTCTAAATCCACTGTTTATTATTATTTATACACCTATCTTTGCCTGGTTGTGGATCAAGCTTGGTAAGAGACAACCTTCGTCTCCTACTAAATTTTTCCTTGGTTTGCTCTTTACGGCTGCTTCATACTTCTTACTGATTATTCCGTTGGCTTCTGTTGGCGATGGTTTGATTAGTCCGTTGTGGTTGGTTGGTCAATGGGGCTTGATCGAAATTGGTGAGATGCTGATTTCTCCTGTTGGTCTTTCAACTACTACTAAGCTGGCACCTAAGGCTTTCTCATCTCAGATGATGAGTATGTGGTTCTTGTCTAACTCTGCTGGACAGTCTATTAATGCTCAGGTTGTTAAGCTGTTTGATGCTGGTAACCCTGCTAATGAGATGATGTTCTTTGGAGTTACGGCGGCGGTTGTTATTGTTGCTGCTGTGTTGTTGGCATTTATGATTCCTAAGATTAAGGTTATGATGAAGGGTGTTAACTAGCTTTTTGTTTTGCTTCGACTGAGCTTTGCTTGGTCGGGGCTTTTTTTATTGATGTGAGAGAGCTATGGCAGACAGAGGAGTTTTGCTTAGGGCACGTTTTGTTAGTTTGTTTGGCGGTTGGGGTGTGGAGGTAGTAGTTTGGTTGTACGTTCAATGCCGACTCCGGGGCCCGGGGATACAGACGCTGGAACGTGGTGGGCACATTTTGAACCAATCGAGCAAAGTACGCTC
>NZ_RHNT01000042.1 GCF_003946325.1 Companilactobacillus furfuricola
AGGTCTACTTCTTGTTGGTCGCCGAAGCTCTCAACAAGCGACTTAATTATTTTAACATGTTATCAACTATCTGTCAACAACTTTTTAAAATAATTTTCTTAGCAACTTGATGAACAAGTTCATCTCATTGCTTGTCGTTCCTTACCGGAGCAACTTAATTATCATATCGAATCATCAACTCTTTGTCAACAACTTTTTAAAATAATTTTTCATCAAGCTAGCTCGCTTTCGCTTGCTAGGCTTGACGTTAATGCTCTCTCGCAACAACAAATAATATCTTACCAATAGACACTAAACCTTGCAACCCTTTTTTGTAAAAAAATGTAAATTTATTATTTACCCTCTATTTGGTGCATTGCATCTGCGATCCATTTCGCTTTAATTTCTTTAATTGTTTCGTAGCCTATGTGGTCTTTATAGTTAGTCCAGAAGTGTTTATGTAAGATTGGTCTACCGACTTTTTTATCCTGTAATGCTCGTAATGAAAGACTTACATTGCCATCATATTCGTCTATATCTAGGACTACTACCGTTAAGTCTTGTCCTATCTTATACTCATTTTCAATGTCTGATACATATCCATTCTTCAATTCTGAAATGTGTATCAACCCTTGTTTTCCATCCGCTAAGCTGATGAAAACACCATACGGTTGTATTCCTGATACTTTTCCAGAAAGTTTATCTCCAATTTTCATGTTCTCTCTCCTTTATCTTTCATACCTGATTGTGTAACAATGTTCCTATAACTACTATAGAAGAATGGTGAAACACATGGATAATAAAATATACGATATCGTGATCATCGGTGGTGGTCCAGCAGGTATGTTTGCTGCTTACTACGCATCAATGCGTAAGCTTAAGGTTGCCTTAATAGAGAGTTTACCTAATTTAGGTGGTCAACCGCAAACATTATATGCCCAAAAGAAGATCTACGACGTTGCTGGACTTCCTGAAGTCTCAGGAACAGATTTGATCGACCAATTGAATAAACAAATGGCATTACTACCTTGTGATGAATACTTAGAAACGTCTGTCACTGATCTTAAACAAACAGATGATGATATTTGGATGGTTTCTACTTCTAAGGGAACGATCAAAACTAAGTCTATCATTATTGCAATGGGTAATGGTGCTTTTAAACCAAGAAAACTTACTTTTGATTACGACCTTAATATAGAAGAAAACAATCTATCTTACTTCGTTAATGACATCAATGACTACAAAGATAAAGATGTAGCGATTGCTGGTGGCGGTGATTCTGCAGTCGACTGGGCGATCCACATTAACAAACTAGCTGACCACACTTCCATTATTCATCGCCGTAATAAATATCGGGCAATGGAATCAAGCGTTGATAGTTTAAACGAATCCGATGTTGAACAATTGAATCCTTATATCATCAAAGATGTAACTTTCAATAGCGATGATAGATCTAAGATCGATATTCTACTTAAAAAAATCAAATCTGAAGACGAATTGACTATTACTGTCGACAAATTATTAGTGAATTACGGTTTCATCTCCGACTCGAAGATCTTACGCGATTGGAACTTGAAGTTAGAGGGTCCTTTCATTAAGGTTAGTCAACAAATGGAAACTAATTTACCAAACGTCTTTGCCATTGGTGATATTGCTACTTATCCTGGAAAATTACAATTGATCGCCACTGCTTTTGCTGAAGGTCCTACTGCTGTAACAAGAGCCCTACGTAATATTTATCCTGATAAAGACTACTTTGAACACAGCACATCTTTATTTCATTAAAATTTTTGAGAAAATAGCCTAGTTTTAAAGCTATTTTAAGGTAACCTGTTATAATAAAGTTTAATCTAATTATTGGAGTTGATGAATTGAGTTACGTAATGAGTCTAGTCGACTTCATTTTGCATATCGATCACCACATGATCAATATCGTAAATGACTTCGGTGTTTGGACATACTTAGTATTATTCTTGATCATCTTCATCGAGACTGGTGTTGTTATTCTTCCCTTTCTACCAGGCGACTCTTTGATTTTTGCCGCGATGGCCTTAGCAGCTAATCCATCATATGGACTATCTCCTTGGCTACTGGCGTTAACATTTTTGATAGCCGCGGTTCTAGGAGATTCCTTGAACTACGAGATCGGTGAACACTTCGGTGAATTTGCTGTAAAGAATAAATACCTTGGTAAACTAATAAATAAAGAGCATCTGGATGAAGCGCATCGTTTCTTCAAGAAGCATGGTGGCAAAACGATTGCCATTGGACGTTTCATTCCTTTGATCAGAACGTTCGTACCATTCGTTGCTGGATCAGGAACCATGCACTACGGAAAGTTCTTAAAGTATAATGTTCTCGGAGGATTCCTCTGGGTGCTCTTATGTTCATCTGCTGGATACTTGTTTGGAAATATCCCCGCAGTCCAAGAACATTTCTCCATGATCGTGATCGGTATCGTAATCATTTCACTGATTCCTATATTGATTACCGCCTTACGAAATCGCAAAAAATCTGCAGAATAAAAAAAGATTGTCACTGGAATAATTCCGGAGACAATCTTATTTTTTTGCATTCTTTGATGATGCTGTATTTACTTTTTTCATTTCCACAAGGTTATCCCTTCAAATAAAGCAAAGAAGAGCACAAAGCATTGGACGAAAAACTCATCTGGTAAGACGTCAATGATTGGATCTAAAGACGGGTCGAATAGCCAGTCATTATTTCTGAACAAGACTTTATGGAACATGATGAAGAAATCGTCAAAATCTAAGGCCATTAAAACGACCAAGATAGCTCCAACAATAGCAATGTACAAAAAAGCTTTATTGAAATGGGCTCTTTTTTTGCGCCTGAAAAAAACATAGATCCCTGAAAGGATGAAGACGCCAAAGTTCAACATGAATAGTTTCTTAACGTCTGCAAAGTGAGTTCTACCATTGATCGATGAGCGAAAATCATCCAGCTGAAATTGATTGTGGAACGGATTGATCAAATAATTCATCATTTGGTTGTAGTTATGCATCAATTTACTAGATGAGAGATTTGCCTCTTGATCCAAGTAATAATGATGTATGTCAAATTTGAAGATAGCATAACTAGCTAATATCGTTACGGTGATCGCTAGGGTAAATAAAAATAACGCTAAAACGATCGAGTATACGACATCCCTTTGACTACGAGACATCCCAATCTGCCAAGCTTTCTACTTGATGGGTCGGTTTGATCTCTTGATTTGCGATATCTTCATGTGTACTTACCCCTGTATACACTAATAGCGTTTCGACGCCTGCATTGATACCACATTTGATATCAGTATTGTAGTTATCTCCCACCATTACTGCCGTAGTAGGATCAAAGCCCTTAGCTTGGGCAGTGAAATCAATGATTGTAGGTTCAGGTTTGCCGATGTACTTAGCCTTATGTTGAACAGCTGTTTCCACTAAAGAGATAACAGATCCAGCTCCCGGAACTAAACCACGTTCATTCGGTAAATTAGTATCGGCGTTAGTTCCGATGAAAAAAGCGCCCCGTTTGATTGCTAAGGTGGCCAGTTCGAATTTGTGATAAGTTACATCGTAATCTAAGCCGACGATAACTACGTCTGGATTAGTCTCTTCATATTTAATGCCTGTACCATAAATTGCTGATTTCAAGCCATATTCGCCAATGACATAGGCCGATTTGCTGCTGATCTCCTTACCATACATGTTTTGAATATAGCCTGCTGTGGCTAATGAAGGTGTGATCACTTGGTCAGCCGTTGCTAATATCTGGTGATTGTTCACTAGATTATCAGCCACTTGTTGTGGCGTCTTAGTTGAATTGTTAGTTAAGTAGTAGAATTCAATCTTTTGGTCATGTAAACGTTGGATAAAATCCTTTGCTTCTGGGATCTTATCTTTGCCTCGATACATCGTTCCATCCAAGTCAATTAAATATGTTTGGTATTTGTTCATTATCTTCTCACTTATCTATTTTTCTGATTTTAAAACTACGTGATCCTGAATTGGATGTAGATTTATGATTTGCTTGACGTCTTTTGTGTGGTGCTTTACCACTAATTGGTTTACGTCGACGAATATGTGGCTTGTCCTCTGATCCATGATCTTGATTGTTCTTATGGAAAGACTTATGCCGATTGTTTCTATTAGCACGATGATTGTTTGACTCATTGTGTTGATTATTCTTAGAGTGGGTCCTACTGCGATGGTGCTTTGGTTTAGTCAAAGGCAATTTGTCTTCTCGCTCCAAAATGAAATAGGCGCATCCAAAGTTGCAGTACTCGAGTAAATAATCTTGCAAATGCGAGATCTTATTGTCGATATTGCTTTCGATCCGCTTATCCATGTAAAAACCTTTAAATCGCAATTGGTCATAACCCCAATCGCCCACGATAAAATCATATTTATCTAAAACTGAATTGTATCTTTCTTCGATTTTTTCACGATTAAAGCCGTTATCGTGATTTGTTAATAAATGGTACTTGATCTTATTAATGACGACCAAGTCATCATCTAAGACAGTTACGACCGCTTGCTTAGATGATTTTGTTTCCGGTTCATCCAAATTATCACCTCAATGGATATTTCTTCTGTAAGTATTTTGCTAAGACATTACGAATAAAGTCAGGATACATTATCTTGTTTTCACCCACGATTTCGATTGTTGGAAAGAATGGTACGAACAAGTAATGATCTAATAAAGCAATTTTATATTCTTTTTTCATTTCTAATTGCTTACCATTCAAGTAAACATTGCGCTTACTGTCAATAGTAATGCCACGATATACTAACTCGCCAAATATTTTACCACGAAAGCCCATCCCTTTTTGTAAATGTCGGCGAAGATAAGCTCGATTCTTTTCCATTTCCATGATCAAACGCCAAACGTTCTCTCCAGTCAAAGTCGTTTGCATAACATGAATGGCATGTGGCAAGGCCTCGTGAAGATTCTTCTTAGTAACGATGCCTTCTTTGAGATCCGTTAAGAACAATCCGGAACTCAAAACAGCTACGTCAGCATCTGCATATTCTTGGGTTGCTTTTAATGCTTCTGTAATAAAGGGATGTTTTGCCTCAATGTCTGTACTTAGAGTATAAGGTATCTGCGCAACTTTTTCAGAAGCCAGGATTTCATTACCTTTTTCAGTCTGTAATTTGATCCATGATTGATCTTCCTTCTTAGCTTTTAGTTGCGAAGTTGGCGTAGTGTAAGCTGATTTCGCGGTCACTTGGTGATCATCATCTAAAACCAAATCGACTGTGCCGACGTTTTGACCGTACTTTCCCGCTGCGCATAACAAAACGCCGTTGTCGACTTCACCTTTTTCAAAGAGATGATGAGTATGGGAGCCGAGAATAACGTCGATTTCTGGGTGTTGCTTAGCGATCAGTCGATCCATGGACACTCCCAAGTGCGACAATAAGACAATGACATCGCACTTCTCTTGTTTCAATTTAGAAAGCATAGATGGCAATTCATTTTGGATCAAGCGAATATCCCAATTTAAGAGTGGATAAGTCAAAATATAAGGTGCGGTGAAGCCAATGATGCCTATGCGAGTACCTTTTGTCGTTTGCTTGATCAAATAAGGCTGGGCAAAACTAGCCAACTGATTATCAGGTTCGTAAAGATTGCCCAAAATAACTGGGAAGTTCGCCTGATCATATAGATGATCCAATTGCTCGTGACTATTTCCAAGTCCTTCATTATTACCGATCGTAACTGCATCATATTTTTGTTGATTCATCCACTCAATATTAGCAGCCCCATCAGTCGCCTCAGTTAACGGATGGGCACGATCCATAGCATCCCCGATATCAAAAAGATAAAATTGATCAGCGTCAGATTCCTTACGCGACTTTTTAATGAATCTAGTTATTTTTGGAAAATTTTCAAAATGAGAATGTAAATCGTTAGTATGAACGATCTTAATAGTTTCCACAAAAATCACTGCTTTCTTTGTTGGTTTGCTAAATCAGCTTGCTTTTTATGGTACATTTCAATGATCTCTTCGCCTCTCAAAGAACTTCCCCATGGCAAATCTTCGCTTAAATAGTCTCGTTCAGGCGCATCAACGCCAATGTTGATATTTTCGGCGATCGGTACACTATAATGATGGATGTGTCCATGTAAATTAATGATCTGCTGGACCCGTCCTAAAAGCATCGGGTAATGAGTACAATAAAATTGCATATGATCAAATTTCAGCAAAGCCCCAACATCTTCAAACCGAAACCGCATGACCCCATCTGACATCATTGTATTATGTTTGGCCAAATATTTGAATAAGGAACGGTAATCATGGTTACCTTTGATCAAGATCATATGCCCATTTAACTGATCGAGCATCTGAAAGGTCTCTTCATCCGTTGGCGTATTCTGAGGGCGCATAGAAATATCTCCAAGATGATAAACTGTATCATTATCATCTACTCGAGCATTCCAAGCATCGACCATCGCTTGGTTCATGGCAGCACCATCTTTGAAGTGTCGTGGTGCAAAATCATTCGGCTGTAGCAATTGATAATGATAAAAATGCGTATCCGATATGAAATAGTTCATTATTGATCTTCTTTCGAAATTATTTTATTAGCCTTTAAAATCTCATTGAAAGCGTCTCTTACTGGGCCTTCCGGCTTGTCATACTCGACCCACTCCGTCAATTCCATCGGCGGGACCGTGTAGTTTTTGTTAACATAATCTTCATATATCCCGACAGCATGTGAATGTGGGATATTGAGTTTCAAGATCCGAACTTCCTTGATCAGACCTAACTCGGCAGCTTTTTCAGCACGCCCATTCATTAATATGTTTCCGATCTCGTAATACTTTGTTCCATCATTACGAGTGATTTGTTCAATTAAGTTTAAGGATTGTTCATTATCCATTATCTAAACACCTCAATAGTTATATTATTTACTTTATAGCAATTAATCAATTTTAGGAGCTTTTTATGAATTCAAAAAAACGTTTGGTATTTTATTTAGCTTTTATTTCCATTATATTTGTTTTCGGCAGTGGTTTCACAGTTGTCGGCCATCGTGGCGATCCCGTCAAAGCTCCCGAAGAAACTTTTCAAAGTATCGATACTGCCTTTGCGGAAGGTGCTGATTACGTCGAACTCGACCTACACGTCTCAAAAGACAACGTCTTAGTTATTTCGCATGATCGGAACCTAGAACGAGTGACTGGAACTCCGGCGATCGTCTCTCAACATGATTTTTCATACTTGAGTACTTTATACCAAAAAAATGGCGAACCCATGCATAGTTTGGATCAGCTCTTTGAACATTATAAAGATAATCCTAACGCAAAATTCCTGATCGAGACCAAGAAAACCAAAAAAGGCAATCCTAAAAATATGGAAGACTTGATCAAAACTAGCGTTGAGAAGTACCACATGAATGACCGTGTCATGTTCCACTCCTTCTCCGCATCCAGTTTGGAAAAGCTAGCTGAGATCCTTCCTGACATCCCGAGGATCTTTATCGCCGGAACGATCAAGCGCGTTAACTTCGAGGTTTTATCTTACGTTACCGGCGTTAATCTCTCATCCAATATCATCACACCAGAAATCATCGACACGATGCATTACATGCACAAATCAGTTTATGTTTGGGATGAGATGAATGAAGTTCCTAGCAAATGGAATACTTTGATCAATATGCCGATCGATGGCGTGGTCACCAACTTCCCTGCTACCGGTAATGAATATCGAAACTTGAAAAATGATTCCAAAGAGACATCTTTCAATCAAAACACTTTTTACTTTGGATTAAAAGACTTAACTATTTATGAAAATCCGTATAAATTGATCAAAACTAAGAAAAAAGTCCATCCATTGGATGGATATCATGTATCTAATATTATCAAATTTCACGGTCAAAAATACGTTCAACTAGGTGAAAATATGTTTGCTCAGGCTGAAGGATTTAATTCTGATGCTAATTTAAAACAGCTTCGTCCTTACTATGGAGCTAAAGCGGTCTATCGCTCACAGCAACCAGATAATTTCTTGTATGAAGATCCATACGATAATGACAGTATCCAAGGAGAAATGGCGCTTGATAAGCCGATGACCATCCAAAATATTCAAAAAATCGGTTCTGAGACTTGGCTCAAGCTCAAAGATGGCTGGATCAACGCTAAACACGTTTTGATCCAACTCAATCCACAAACAGTCCATGGTAACAACAGTGAAGCTAGTTATTACGAGCTGCCAAAATCAGAACGGATGAGAAATATCGACCTGCAACAAGATTTTACTTATTTAAGGACCAATGATACTAAACCAGTTTCAGATACTCAGTTGATCAAACTTTTTGACCACGTTCCTTTTACCAAACGGATCGAGTCGGATAACTACTCAATGAACAAAATATAAATGATTAGCCATAATTGGCGAGCTTTGGTAAAATAATTGCAATTCTATTCGGAGGTTTTAATATATGTCAATTGATTGGGAAAAAGAAGTTTCTCATCGTTCAGACGAACTTCTCAATGATCTATCAGAATTATTAAGTATCGATAGTTCCAGAGATGTTGAACACAAAACTAAGGATTTTCCATTAGGCCCTGGGCCTGCAAAAGCACTGTAAACATTTCTACATTTTGCTGATCGTGATGACTTTGTTAACAAGAATGTTGACAATCTAGCCGGTCGCATTGAATTAGGTGACAGCGACGATCCTATCGCCATCTTGTCACACGTCGATGTTGTTCCTGAAGGCCCAGGTTGGGATACTGATGCTTTCTCACCTACTGTTAAAGACGGTAACCTATACGGCCGTGGTACTTCAGATGATAAAGGACCTGGTTTGGCCGCCTATTATGCAATGAAAATCATTAAAGAATTAAAGCTACCTATTTCTAAATCGGCTCACTTGATCTTGGGAACGGATGAAGAGAGTGATTGGGTCGGGATGAATCATTACATGGAGAAAGAAAAGATGCCTGAAACTGGTTTTTCACCTGATGCTGAATTCCCAGTGATCAATGGTGAAAAAGGTATCGTTTCATTCAATGTCAAATTCCCTACTTCAGAAAACGGCTTGGTCGAAAGATTCGAAAGTGGTTTACGTGCTAACATGGTGCCACAACACGCCGAGGCAACTCTCTCAGACAATGACGG
Source organism: Companilactobacillus furfuricola (assembly GCF_003946325.1). GTDB lineage: Bacteria > Bacillota > Bacilli > Lactobacillales > Lactobacillaceae > Companilactobacillus > Companilactobacillus furfuricola. The sequence continues at coordinate 9,116 of NZ_RHNT01000042.1, forward strand.
TAAATTAGACGATCTAACGAATGACTTTCACGAATTTTTAAATCAGTACGATGAAATTACTGGCGAAACTAATAAGAGCGGTAATTCTTACACTATCAAAGTCATCGGAAAAGGTTCTCACGCCATGGAACCATTTAACGGTGTCAATGCTGCAACTTATCTAGCTAAATTCATCACGACTTTACCTTTAGAAGCTGCTGAAAGAACTTACTTTGATTTTATTGCTGATTCATTGTTCCTTGACCATTATGGTAAGACTTTGGGACTTGAACACAACGATGAAGTCATGGGAGATTTGACCATCTCACCTGATATTTTCAACTTCAATAGTAACGAAGCTAATCTATTACTCAATATCCGTTATCCTAAAGGTGACGACGGTGACAGTTTGACGGAAAAGATCAATAGTCACTTACCTGCTGGTGTTTCTGCGGCAATTGAAGGACACAATCAAGTACCTCACTTCGTTGATGCCAACGACCCACTAGTTCAATCATTAATGGAAGCTTACCGTGCTCACACTGATGATGAAACTTCACAACCATATACCGTTGGTGGAGGGACTTATGGTCGGATCCTGAAGAATGGTGTTGCTTTTGGGGCTTTGTTCCCAGGTGATGAGAACGTTATGCATCAAGCTAATGAGTATATTAACTTGGATAAATTGTTTAAAGCTACGGCAATTTATGCTGATGCTATTTACCGTTTGATTGAATAATTTTGATCCTCTTTCCTGGTTGGGGAGAGGTTTTTTTATTGGTTTGTTTTTGGGGTGGTTGAGATTTTTTTGGAAACTGTTGGTGTTTTTTTGCCAAATGTTGGTGCTTTTGTACCATACTGTTATTGTTTTGTTGCCATACGTTGATTCTTTTGTGCCAAACTGTTGTTGTTTTGTTGCCAAACATTCAATTTTTTGAACCAAACTGTTGTTGTTTTGTTGCCAAACGTTCAATTTTTTGAACCAAACTTTTGTTATTTTGTTGCCAAACATTCAATTTTTTGAATCAAACTTTTGTTGTTTTGTTGCCAAACATTCAATTTTTTGAACCAAACTTTTGTTGTATTGTTGCCAAACATTCAACTTTTTGAACCAAACTTTTGTTGTTTTTTTGCCAAACGTTGCCCGTTTTATAGTGGAAACGAGCTCCGGGGCACAGCGGCCTCCGGTTAACACGGGTGGACGCGGCACGGCTTCGCCGCACCTTGTGCGTCCACTCGCGTTAATCCTCAGCAGCTGACCGTGCCCCTCCGCTCTCTTTTTTAATGAGCGTTATGATGTTTTTTATTATATAATTAACCTATGTAACTTTTTAAAGGGGTTTAACTAACTTGAAAAATTTATGGAATAGTATTGTTAATGGCATAAAGGGTATTAAGAGTTGGTCGGACTTTGCTGCTAAGGCAAATTTAACGATCGAAGTTATTCGTCGCATTATTTTATATGTTATTGCTGGTTTGTTCGTTATGATCAGTTTGGTGATCGGTCTTGGTTTTGGTTACGTTTCTTCGTTAACTAGCCAAGTTGCTGTGCCTACTAAGCATGAAATGCAAACTCAGCTCCAAGATGTTAATAATTCGACTTCTCTTTATTTTGCCAATGATAAAAAAGTTGAAAACCTTCAAAAGACTTTGGTTGGAAAACGAATTTCGTTATCCGAAATGTCACCATACTTGAAAAAAGCTGTTGTTGCCACTGAAGATAGCGATTTTTACAAGCATTCTGGTGTTGAGCCTAAATCTCTTTTCAGGGCTGTCCTTTCTGATGTTACCGGTATTGGTACTCAGACAGGTGGTTCAACGTTAACTCAACAAACGGTCAAGATGCAGCTTCTTTCATCTGAAACTACTTGGAAACGTAAAGCGGTGGAAATTTTCCTAGCTATGCGTGTGGATAAGTATTTCACTAAAGATGAAATTTTAGAGGATTATTTGAATGCTGCTACCTTAGGCCGTAATAATAAAGGTCAAAATATCCAAGGTGTCCAGGCTGCTGCTCAAGGACTTTTTGGCAAAGATGCTGCTGATCTGAACTTAGCGGAATCAGCCTTTATTGCTGGGCTGCCACAAAGTCCATCGATCTACACTCCTTATGACACTGATGGCAAAGTCAAGAGCGACATTAGTTTAGGAATGAAACGTAAAAATATTGTGTTGTTCCGAATGTATCGTGACAAGAAGATCTCGACGGCAGAATATAATCAAGCTAAGAATTATGATCTCAAATCTGATTTCCAAAAGCCTGAAAAAGCTAAGAGTCATAAGATCAAATACGGTTATGTCTACAACTTATTGACCGAGCAAACACGAACCATTTTGATCAAGCGCTTGGCCAAAAATGATGGCATTTCATACAAGGAACTACAAAAAGACGATAACTTGTATAAGAAGTACTACACGCAAGCTGATACTGAATTACACGACAAGAATTACCGTGTTGACAGTACCATCGTCAAGAATCTTTACAATCAAATGAATACTCAAGCTCAAGGGTTCCAAGGCAATCTTGGTGAATCTCACACCGATACTGGGATCGACCCTGCTACTGGAAAGTCAGTGAAAGTTACTGACTCTGTCCAAAATGGTTCCGTCCTTCTCGATAATAAGACTGGTAAAGTCTTAGGTTTTGTCGGTGGACTCAACTTTAAGAAATCACAGTTGAATCATGCATTTAGTACGAACCGTTCACCAGGTTCATCGATCAAGCCAATGATCACTTTTGCTCCAGCGATCGAAAACGGCATGATCGGCTCGCAAACGATGTTAGCCGACTTCAAGACTAAATTTAAGAGCTACTCGCCTACAGACTATGGTGAAACGATCCAAAATCGTTTCATTTCCGCCCGTGAGACACTTGAGGAGTCTTACAATATTCCAACGGTCAACTTGTACAATTACTTACGTCAAAACAATATTAGTTCCAAGAAGTACATGGAAAAAATGGGGATCCATTTGACTGACAGTGAATACAACCAACTAGGTATCACTTTAGGTGGTACTGATAAAGGTGTTACTGTTCTAGAACAAGCTAGTGCCTTTTCTACTTTTGCTAACAAGGGTGTCCACGTTGATCCATATGTTGTCGATAAAATCACTGATCCAACTGGTAAAGTGATTTATCAACATAAGACTAAGAAGAAGCGCGTCTTTAGTGAACAAACATCTTACATCATTCAAAATATGTTACACGGTGTCGTCACTAAAGGTACTGCTTCAGCCCTATCTTACGAAGCTAACTTCAGCACTAAGAATCTATTCGGTAAAACTGGTACATCTAATGATTATCGTGACAACTGGTTCTTAGGTAGTACAGATGGAATGACGATGGCTTCGTGGATCGGATACGATAATTTCTACGGCAACAACCATAACCTAGAAAGCAATTCGACTGATATTAATCAGGAACTATGGTCGCGGATGGCTAACGCTGTTTACAAAGAAGATCCGGGCGTTATGAATGCTCACAAGAAATTCTATCGTCCGGAAGGAGTTCAATCGTATGAAGTCGATAAGGAAACTGGTACAAAGACTGGTACGATCGAATACAACGGCATTACTTCAAAAGTTAACCAGCACACGACCAAGTCTCTCTACTATAAAGGTAGTCCTGAAAGTATGTCCTATGATGGCTTTGCTATTGGTGGTACCTCGAAGAATTATCGTCTCTTCTGGAACAATTACTTTGGTAGGAACAACAGTTACGGTGTCGTTAAGACCCTAGGTGATTCCTCTAAATCAGCTGATGAGATCGCCTCTGAAAATGGCAGCGGTCGAACTTCTGGTTTCAGTAACAGTACCAATGATAATAGTTCTTCGGAAGTAACCACGAATAGTAGCTCTTCAACTACTACAAGATCAAGAAACAATAATTCAACTACTAGTTCAGGTAATTCTGAGACAGGTACTGGATCTGGGTCTGGTAGAGGTACTGGTGCAACTACTGGTACTACTGGATCTACTACTGGTACAGGCACAGGAACTACTGGCAGTGGTACTGGTTCCACCACAGGTGGTGGAGCTTCAACATCAACCGGTGGTGAAGGTGCTTCCGGTGCAGGTGGCGGATCTTTGATCGAGGCTGAATAAGCCTTAACAGCCACCTGGATAACTTTTTTAAAAAACAATATCCCAGCAAGGTGATTTCGAACAGACACCTTGCTGGGATTTTTTTGACGACTTATCGCTGTTTTCAACAGCTTTAGTTATGTTAGAATAATTAAGTTAATTATTAAGGAGTGAGCCCATGTACTTTAGTCCGATATTCTTACAGACTTGTCTTTATATTGTTGCTATCATTTTGATCTTATTCATGGTCGGCATTACTATTTACAAATTCAAACACAATATGAAGCTTTGGGATAAATCAATGACCTTAGCTTCGATCGTCTTACTGAACGCCATTTATTCGATATTGACTTATTTTTTCAATTTCCCATACGAATTGAATGCCGTAGTTACTGGTGGATTGACATTAGTTGCTTTTGGTTATCTGATCGTCATTGTCTGGGATATGATCAAACAAAAGAAAAGTTCACACAATTAAATATATTTTTAAAAAGCTTTCAAGTCGTTGCCGATGACTTGAGAGCTTTTTTTATTGTAAACAATGTCATTTGGACTGTGAGATGTATATTTTCTGCTGACATTCACATTTACTTGAAAATATCGTAAAAAAAAGCATCTCTGATTAATTTCAGAGATGCTCTTATCTTACTTAGTTGATTCACGTTTAACGATGCTGTATGGCAATTTAACCGTGTTTTCATCGATTTGTTCTTGATTCATCATCTTAGTTAACAAACGCATGGCTACGGCACCAATATCATACAATGGTTCCTCAATGGAACTCATCTTAGGTCTTGTAACTTCACACAAGACTGTATTATTACTTGTAAAGATTTCAAAGTCTTCAGGAACCTTTGTTCCTGATTTCATAGCTGAATTCAAAATACCAGCGGCGAGCAAGTCTTCTGTAACGTATGCAGCAGTAGCACCACTGTTCTTAACTGCATCCCAGATAGCTTCTCCGGCTCTCACTGAATATTCAGCCTCGAATACGAGGTTGGATGAAAAATTGATATGAGCTTTCTTTAAGGCTTTCTTGTAACCATCAAGACGATATTTACCATCGATCGGATTCTCCAAGCTTCCTCCGACGAAAGCAATCTTCTTATGACCATTTTGAACTAATTGACTAATGATATTGTAAACAGCATCTGTAAAGTCAATATTTACACTAGCTGTTTCATTATTCCGATCAACTGATCCGGCTAAAACGATTGGAGTCTTAGAGCTACCAAGCGTTCTCTTCACTTTCTTAGACAATTGTTTGCCCATGTAAATCAAGCCATCAACTTGTTTTGAAAGTAAATTATTCAAGATTTGTTCTTCATCACCAATGGATTCTTGCAAACTAGTCAAAATGATGTTGTATTTGTACATTGATGCAACATCATCAATACCTTTGGCTAATGAAGCAAAGTACAGATCAGTGATATCTGGCAGAATAACACCGATAGTAGTACTCTTCTTACTTGCAAGACCACGTGCTACCGCGTTGGGACGGTAGTTTAAGCGATCGATTACTTCCAATACTCTTTTTCTAGTTTCCTCTTTGACGTTAGCATTTCCATTTACGACACGAGAAATGGTGGCCATAGATACATTGGCTGCCTCAGCCACGTCATATATAGTTACCACTTTTTTTTCCATAAATATTACACTCTTTCATTTTTCCATTTAGTCATACTTAATTTATCAGACTATAACATAATTTGCAAGCGTTTACTCGCTTTATATGACGTGTTTTCATATTTTTTTCAAACAGAAAACTATTTTCAATGGTATACTTTGTGTAAATATTAATTAAGGAGAAGGTTATGAAGACACAATTATTAGACCTACAAAAATATCTGGGCGACAATAATTACGATATCGCATATATCTCTGATCCAACAGATATTAACTATTTTACAGGATTTTATAGCGATCCGGTAGAGCGAATTTTGGCATTGATCGTATTTCCTGATCAAGATCCATTTATTTTCGCCCCTGCCCTTGAAGTCGGTTCAGTGAAAAAAGCCGGTTGGGACAAAGACGTATTTGGTTATCTTGATAACGAAGACGGCTGGAAAATGTTAGCAGATCACATCAAAGATGTCAAATCAGACCCAAAAGCTTGTGCTACTGAAAAAGACAATTTGACTGTCCAAAAGTTTGAAATCGTCAAGAAACACTTCCCTAACGCAGAATTTCCAGGAAATCTTTCTAGATACATGGAAAACGCTCGTTTGATCAAAACTCCGGAAGAAATTGAAAACCTCAAAGCTGCCGGAAAAGAAGCTGACTTTGCCTTTGAAGTTGGTTTTAAAGCCATTAAAGAGGGACGCACTGAACAAGATATCGTTGCTGAGATCGAATATGCCCTCATGAAAAAAGGCATCATGCACATGAGCTTCGATACTATCGTTCAAGCAGGTGCCAATGCTGCTAACCCTCATGGTGGTCCCGAAAAGAATTTGTTGAAAAAAGATGAATTGATCCTATTTGACTTAGGAACAGTTCACAACGGTTACATCAGTGATGCTTCCAGAACCGTTGCATTCGGCAAGCCCAACGAAAAAGCTCTCGACATTTACAAAGTTGATTTAGAAGCTCAATATGCAGCTATGGATGCGGCTAAGCCAGGAATCACCGCCGCTGAGTTAGACAAAGTGGCTCGTGATATTATCGACAAAGCTGGTTATGGCGAATACTTCATTCACCGTCTAGGCCACGGAATGGGTACTTCAGAACACGAATTTCCATCAATTATGGAAGGTAATGATATGGTCCTTAAGCCAGGCATGTGCTTCTCGATCGAACCAGGAATTTACATTCCTAATGAAGCTGGCGTTCGGATCGAAGATTGTGTTTACATTACCGAGGACGGTAACGAACCATTCACACATACTTCTAAAGAACTTAAATATATAGATTAATAATTATATGGCATTGATCGATTCGATCAATGCTTTTTTATTTAAATCAAGAAGTTGATAGAATCGACAACACCGAACAAATGTGATCAAAAGTCGACACGTACATATTTGATCGAGGATATTCCCGGGATCTCCCAGATTCATCGGTCAATTTCTCAACAAAATACAACCTCAATAAAATCAATCTCAAAATAAAAAAGACCAGCCCTAGGCTTGGTCTTTATTTATATCGTCTTCGTCAAAGACAATGTCTGTTGCTTCCTCATCGTCTTTATTTTGATCCGATTTGTCTAATAATGAATTCTTCAATGAGGCGGTTTTTTGGTTAAATTCATCTTTTAACTGATTCTTGTCAACTAAGCCAAAACCTCCATTGTTGAAGTCTCCACGAATTGTCTTGATATTTTCTAGTGCTCTTTGGCCGTCTTCACTAACCAAATATCTTGAAGCGAGATAACCAGCAGCGCTACCTAGAATGATACCTGCTAAAAAACGTTTCTTTTTCATGGCTATTTCTTCTTTCTAGGTAAGATCTTTGAAGCACCTTTGGCAATCGTTGCTACATTAGCTAAGCTCAAAAGGCTTGAAAGTCCAAATCCATCTTTAGGTTTGTCAGATGTGGCATCTGCTGCTTTGTTTCCAAGATTTTCTACAGTATCAAATAATGGGTTTAGTTTACTTGATTTGCCATTAACGTCATCCATCAATGTATTTGTCTTATCAACTAAACGTCCACTTTGATCCAAAATACGGTCTGTATTCTTTGTGATCACGGTCAACATCTTAGTTGTTTCCTTGATCGTATCTTGAAGCTTCTTCAATAACTTAGCTGTTTGTACCAAAGCCACAGCCAAAAAGATTACTAAGATCACGAAAGCTACAGCTGCAATAAGTCCTGCAATTTGTCCACCAGTCATAATAACATCTCCTCATAATTTACTAGCAAGTTAATACTAGCATTATTGCTATTTTACGGCAACGGTTACAAAATAATCCAGTCTTGCCATTTCTTTTCTAATTCCCTAATGGCATTACCACGATGACTGATCGAGTTCTTCTCGTCGAGAGTCATTTCTGCCATTGTCTTCCCTTTTTCAGGGACGTAGAACAGCGGATCATAACCAAAACCGTCATCTCCCTTAGGGAACATGGCTATCCTTCCCTTTACTTCTCCACTAACTACTAAGTCCGTTGGATTATTTGGATTGGCAAAAACTAAGACAGTTATGAATTTGGCCGTCCGTTTCTCCTCAGGCGTACCACCAATTTCTGACAAGAGCTTCGCATTATTGGCAGCATCGTTGTGATCGCCAGCATAGCGAGCTGACCGGACTCCTGGTTGACCAAATAACGCATCCACCGATAGACCTGAATCATCAGCTATGGTTGGCAATTGATACTTATCCATCACTGCATGTGCCTTGATCGTAGCATTCTCTTCAAAGGTCGTGCCAGTCTCTTTAATATCTGGAAAGTCGGGAAAATCTAATAGCGTCTTGATTTCGAATCTTTCGGTATCAAAAATCTTTTTAAATTCTTTAGCCTTATTGGGGTTTTTGGTTGCAATGATTATCTCTTGCATACTAATCTCCTATATGAATTAAATTAATTTCTGAAATATCATAACCTAACCAATCCAATGCTAACGATTTGAAACTATCAAGATTGGCAGTTGTGTTTAACTCGACTTTACCTGACTGCTCATTGTCCGTCAACATTCCTTTTTCAGCTAAATACTTCTTAGTAACATTAGTCGTTTCAATACCAGGATCGACTAACTTAACTTGATCTCCCATAAAATCATGAATCTGTTTTTCAAGCATTGGGAAATGCGTGCATCCCAAAATCAACGTATCGATATCGGTATCCTTTAAAGGTGCCAAAGTTTCTGCAATATCGGCTTTTGAAGCATCAGTATCAGATGCATTACTTTCGACGATTTTGACAAAATGTTGGGCTGCGATCGAATGCACCTTGATCTGATCATCAACTTTGGCAATGGTTGCTGGGTAGGTTCCGGAATTTACCGTCGACTCGGTAGCAATGACGCCAATATCATCAGTATTTGTATCCGCCACTGCACTCTGTGCGCCTGATTTAATGACACCAAACATGGGCACATCAAATTCCTTTTCTAACGTCGGTAAAGCACGAGCAGTGGCTGTATTGCATGCATATATAATTGCTTTAACATTCTTAGAAATTAAAAACTCAACCATTTCCCGCGTATATTTGATTATTTCCGATGCTGGTCTAACTCCGTAAGGCATATGCGCTTCATCGCCAATAAAAATAATATCCTCATGTGGAAGCTTCTTGATGACTTCTTCAACAACGGTCAAACCACCGACCCCTGAATCTAGTAAACCAATTGGTCTTTTATCACTCATATATGACACCCCATAAATATTTCTCGAAATCAATTTTATTTTTTTTGATAGTCGCTATTCGTTTAAAAAGGCATTAAGCTAATGATATAATACTTTTATGCAAAAGGAGTAAAAGTAATGGCCAAACAAAATAATAATGATAATGAAAAGCTTAATGAAGATTTGGAAACTGAATCAGTAGCAGATACTGAAAATGACTTAACGTCTAAGTATTTTGCAGTTTCCGTGCTACGTGATTTCGTCTTACCCGACTTGTTGGATAAAGACACTTCAGAGCTTTTGTACTGGGCTGGAAAAGACCTCAGCCGCCGCTTAGCCATTCAGGATATGAATGAATTACCAAAAGTATTCGCAAACGCTGCCTTTGGGGAATTAGCAATTGTTAATCAATCTAAAACAAGCTACAAATACAAATTGTCCGGTCCAGAAGTCGTTCAGCGGTTTAATCTTAATAATGATAAGCCTGAGTTTTCTCTTGAGGCTGGTTTTATTAGCGAAACGGTGCAGAACACTATTGGTGCGGCTTGTATGGGTAGTTTTACTTTGGATCTTAAGAACAAAATTGTTTCTATTTTGATTCAAATTGAACGAAACTAGAAACTATAATATACATCATTTTTTTGTTTCTGACAAAGTTGATGGTTGGTGGTTTTGATTTTAAATGGTTTTGCTGAGGCTTTTTGGCCTTGGCTTTTTTTTTCTTTTGGCGTGGAGGGGGTGTTTGGGTGTACGTTCAATGCCGGTTCCGGGGCGGGGCGCTATATGGGATTGGAACGCTGCCCACGCAATTTTGAGCTACCTGGAAGTTCGCCAGGTATCTCAAAACTTGGTCTTTCACTAGGCAATAAAATTGCCAAGTGAAATTTGGGTGCGCTCGGCATGGGCGTTAGCTAGGTGATGAAAGTTCACTGTGAGCCGTAGTAGTCGGAATCACGAGTTGAGGACAAGGGTGTCCACCGCGAGGTGGAATCTGAAGGAAGTCTAAAGCAAAGTACTGAGCTGATGTACAAGAATCGACTAATAGGCCGGAAATGCAGGATAAGTTTGCCCAACA
>NZ_RHNT01000043.1 GCF_003946325.1 Companilactobacillus furfuricola
CACCCGGGCATTTCAAATACGAGTCTTCCTCTAAGCTCCTTCGTCGCCAAGAGGAATTTGGCTACTGAACCCATATAACGCCCCGCCCCTCCACCTTGATAGAGTTTGGAAATACTGCTTCTTGGTGGGCGTTTCCGATTCTTTTTGGTTAAATTGGCACTTCTCTTGCTTCCTATTTCTCACATGTCTATCTCAAGGTTCTTCTGAATTGGTAAGATCAAAATCAAAACCAAAGCAAAGTCTAGGTCAAAGGAAAAGACAAATCTCATTTTGAGATTTGTCTTCTTTTTTGTTGCTTTTGTTTTTTACTTTGGTTTTACTCCGTAATGGATGGCTGCTGATTTCATCATGAAAGTGTGGACTCTGATGTTTATGAAGCCGGCGTCTCTGTACATTCTTACTAATTTCTGGATGGAGACGAATTTGTTTACGGAATCGTCTAGGTATTGGTATTCTTGCTTTCTTGAGGCGAATACTTTGCCCATTGCTGGCATGATTTCGTTAAAGTATAGCTTCCAGCCCCATTTTATTACTGGTGTGTCTACTTTGAAGGCTTCTAGACAGATCAGCTGGCCTCCTGGTTTTAGGATCCGGCGGATTTCCTTCAATACTTTGTTGGCATCAGGGACGTTTCTTAAGCCAAAGCCGATGGTTACTACGTCGAAGGTATTGTCTGGATAGTCTAGATCCATGGCATTTCCTTGTTTTAATTGGATGTTATTTAATCCGGAAGCTGTGACTTTTTCTTGTCCAACTTTTAGCATTTCTGAACTGAAATCTAGTCCGATTATGTGTGACTCCGGATATTTTTCAGCTAAGACGATGCTCCAGTCGGCTGTACCGCAGCATAGGTCCAGGATATCCATCGGGTTGCCTTTGATCATATCAGTCGCTTGAATGCGCCACTTGTTGTGCGTACCTAAACTCATGATTGAATTCAACTTATCGTAATTACCAGCGATAGAATTGAAGACATTTTGAACATCTTTTTCAGGAACTTTGTTAGTTAAATTAGACATTGCATTCTCACCTTTACATAAACGAAATAGTTATATACTATTATAAGTTAAAATTGAAGATAATCGTTAGTGATTTACTCACCAAATTTTTAATAAAAAAATAAGGCCTCCTTCTGGAAGCCTTTTTCTATTTCACAACTTTTGGTGTTGGTTTAACGACATATTCGAGATTGCCTGTATCTTTTTGATCTAAGTCCAAATTATCGCGCATGATGTTGGTAGCGTGTTGCAATTCTGACTTATCAACTGCCTTCATCTTTTCACCATCGACCTTAATTTCAGTCCCATCTACAGAATCATCGGTAATTTTTTTGCCTACGGAACGATAATTTTTTGCTAGGGCTTTCATCCTATCAAATGTCAGATCCGTCTTGACTTGTTTCGTTATGGTATCTATCAAATCTTGGTCGAAGATGGTAGAAATTTTCTTACTTTTCGCTACTAATCCCATTAGGACCTGTCTTTGCCGCGACTGGCGATCAGCTTCACCATTCACATGAGAACGGATGTAAGCCATGGCTTTCTCACCATCCATATGCGTTTGTTCATCTGCTTCAAAGGAATAACCGTCTGATGAAAAATTAGTCTTTGGCGTCACTTCGACTCCACCAACTTTGTTGATAGCTTTACCGATCCCCCGCATATTGATCAGTGCATAGTAGTCGATCGGAATGTTGAAGAGCTTTTCGACTGATGGAATTGCCGTTTCAGTCCCCTTGACAGCGTAGGCTGAACCGATCGTTGCCGGATTGGTACTATCTGAACCTGGGATCTTTTTAAGAGCAATATCATGAGGAATACTTGTGATAGTTGTCCTATTAGATCTTGGATTCAGCGTCACGATCATCATACTCTTAGTTTCATCTTGATAATTTTTTACCGAAGTATTTGTATCGACACCCATTAACAAAACGGAAATAGGTTTCTTGTTATCCAAACTCGATTAAACGTTACGGTGCTTTGTAACGCCGGAAGGTGCGAACGAACTATCAGCAGAATTCTTAATACCGCGATAACGTGTAATACCAAACGCGGCCCCCACCACGACAAATAGCAAGACGATCAACATACAAATATTTCTGACTGTATGTTTCTTCTTTTTTTACTGTGCATATATTTACCCTCTATAATTTTTACCAATTCATAAAAATATCTTTACTATTATTTTAACCCTAACTTGAGGAAATACGATGATTATTTATTAGATTGTTAATAATTTATCTAATTTTTCAGATGTAAAATCCGTTTTAATTTAGAAATTATCCTTTTACCTAAATATATTCGTTTGTACTGCGCTGATAATTTATTGGCATTATTAATGAAATACTGCATGTCGTTTTTGGATAACGCAACTTGATAATATTTAGGAATATTGAAACAGATAGTTTCTCTCTGATCTTGGATTTTTCTTCTGATCAAAGAAATATCTGAACTTGGTTGGATCCTTTTTTCAGGATACCATTCGTGATTCTTTTGTTTCTTAAATAATCGATAGGCTAATTCATATTTAGTATGTTTAAAATGAGACGCTTGTGATCGATAAATAGTCGACGCGTTTACAGCATCAACCGATACCTTGTTGTCTCTAATGCCGTCAGAAATGATTTGTTGAATTGTGGGATTTCTTACGATAAGAATATTATTACCCAGACTATCTTGAGTATACTCAGGTAACCATGCATCACCCAAAGTTATGTCAGCGGTTTCATTCATGACATCATCTGTAAAATCAGAAGCTCTGACCTTGAAAAAGCCTTGTCCCCAATCATTGCCGACTAAATCACGCATTTCTTTAACGATCGTTTGCGTTTCACCATTTACCTTCCCAGTGACCTCAATGGCGTATCTGTCAGCTGGATAATCGGCTTGTTTCTTCCTAAAATTGATTTTTTCTAAACTACCTGGTTTAATCCCGCACTGCCATGCTAAAAATTCTGCAAATTTGGTAGATTTCTGATGCCCACATACTAAGCCTACAGTGTATTTCAATCTTTCTTTGATAATCGGATCAAGCTCAGCTAACAAACGCAATTCCATAATGAAACTTGGCAAACCAACGATGGCATACCTACCTGGAGTTTCCTTAAGCACGTTGATGACTTCTGAAAATTCTACAGGATAATATTTGGTTTTAGCGCCGCTTTTTACACCGTCTAAACTATTGCTGATGCTGTATTTAAATAGTTTGCCGCTGTCGTGAGATTCGACAACATTTATTACAAAATCAACCTCATTGCTTTTTAACAGCTGCGATAAGATCCATGTTCCAAAACCACCCGAACTTCCGTTACTTCGGAAATCACCCTCAGTAACGTGGCCAACATACAAACCTGAATAATAGCCCAGATCATCATCATGTTTGATTCCTTTCACTGAAGAGAATAATTGCTTGGCGATGTCAGACTCATTTAATTCACTAGTCGACAAACAAGCCTGTCTTAGCTGGTCTACTTCTGCTTCAGAATATTGATAATGCTGGTTTTTTTGATAAGGATGATACTCGCCATATTTATCAAATTTCATCTCAATATTATCGTTTACGACTGCCCAAGAACCTGTGCCAAAATCATATTTGTTTTTAACAATCTTGTCATAAATATCCGCAAAATCACTCAAATACCATTACTCCCTTTCGATTATCTTTTAAAGAATCCTAACAAAAGCTGTTTTTCTGTACTGTTGATCGTGAATCTCAAATAAATTGCAATATAGATAAATGAATAAACTAAACCAAAGATGATAAAACGCGTAAAGGAATTTACTGCGATATTACTTTGGAGGAAAATCAACGGGATAGTTGCTACTGCAAAAGGAATTAGAATCTTTGTTGTTTCACTCCAGTAGCGACCAATTTCTAATCCCATCTTTTTAGAATAATACCAATTCATGGCAATTCCATTGGCACAAAGAATCGTGATCACATATCCCATTGAAGCACCAATAAGTCCAAAATAAATTGAGCCAAAAATCGTAATCACAATATTAACGATTGCAAAGACCACGTAAACTATTGATCTAAAAATGTGCTTGTTCATTGCTCTCTGAATCTCAATGCCGACGTTTTGACACAGTGGAATGATTGACGGTAAAACCATCAAGATGATCAAATAATAGGCTTCGACATTCTCTGCTCCTGCCCAAATACGGACGAAAAATTTTCCTACGACAATAAAGCCACCTAACACAAAGAAGAGCAGTGCCATTTGCATGCGACCCACTTTGATCATCAAATCGGTTAACACAGTTTTGCTTTTATATAAATTAACTAATTGATTGACCTTCGGTACGAATACACTTGATAAGGACGTCGACAACATAAAGAACATATTTTTCACTTGAACGGCAATGGCAAAAGTTGCAACCATTTTAGCTCCTTGAAACATCCCTAAAATAAAATTGGGAACATTATTATTAACTAAATCGACAATCTGATTTAGGAAGATGAAAAAAGAAAACAATCCTAATTCCTTTAACAATGAAAAATCGATATTTCGAAAGTCGAAACTCATATTTAACTTATTAAGACAGTAATTGATATTAATAAGCAAGAATAAGATCGTCACGGAAATTTGCGTTATCGCGATGGAAAGAACACCAACTCCCATCAAAACTAATGGAATACAAATTATTGGTACTAAGAAAGTTTGCATCAACTGTCTGCTTTGTTGAAAGATGAACTGCTCATTTACGGTGATATTTGAATCAAACACTGATGATATGAAAGTGATGGCAACATCAAATACCATAATCGCCATCAAATAAGTAGTCAGCCGAACTTCTGATGCTGTCAAACTCCTACCAAAAATTGCCCCAGTATTTATTACTAGCACCGCACCAATGATCATAGCAATAACGCTAATTGCGCCAAAAAGTATTAAATATAAAGCATTTAGCTTTTTTAACTGATCGTATTGCTTATTCACCTTGTAGGTAATGTAGAACTTAACATAAGCACTGGAAAAACCCATGGACAAGAGGCTTAGACTAACCATAACTGAGTTAGTCATTTGAAACAGGCCGTAATTCGCCTGACCAACAAACCTCAGTAGAAAAGGTACATACAAAAAAGTAACCAAGTTCTTGGCGATGATATTTATATATGATAAAGCCGCGCCAAGCTTTCTCTGATTACCCATTGATCTTCCTTTCTACTTCCTTTAAAGAATTTTCCAAAAAAGAAAGTGACTCTTTTTTTCTGATTTTTAACAATTCCATAGCCTTGGAATAATCGATTGAAGTAGAATTGCCAGATTTTGAATGCCATCTGTCAGTCAAATCCAAATCGTCTAATAACGTGTCGATTCGAGAATTCATTGATGGTCCTTTGAAGTTTCGCTCGAACACTTCGAAGTATTTGTTGAAGATAATAGAGAACGCTACGGCATGGAACGAATCAGTAAATACTGCTTCAGCTTGACTGAATAAGTTAATAAATTCATCGGGACCTGATTCCCATAGTTCTTCATCATCACGGGAAAACATTCGTTTGATTAAACAATTATTGCTCTCAGCATATTTTTGTATGTACGATAAATCATCTTTGGAAATTTCATCTAAAAAATAAACCACGATAAACTTCTTTGAATACAGCTTTTTAGTGGAGATTTCTTGCCAGTCTTCTTTTGATAATAATAAAGTTGGATCCAGTACAACCGTTGCTTTGATATCTGTTAGATCAGAGACAATTTTCTTCCCTGAGGTCTCCCGAACTGAGATATAGTCAATACCGTTCAAACCGGTCCGGTAAAAGTCCCGTAAATATTCTGGAATTTCACTAACACCAAATGAAGCAGCATAACTTATTTTTGGTTTAATCGAATATTCTACGAAATCAAATTTGGAAAAGCTAGGAAAAGCATAATTCCAAACTTGATCACTTCCAATCACATAACAATCAATATATTTATCAAAATCAAATTTATCGGTGTTTTCATTAATTTCAAAGTCGGATTCATTTATATACTTCTTTGTAAAACTCAAAAAACTAATGGTCCTATTATAATTTAACTTTTTTGAATGAGAAAAAAGCGATAATAACTTTTTCAATAACAATGTTAAAGATGAATTATCACCAAATCGTTGTCTAACCTTCTTCTTCAATATCATCTCACTGGGATTAGTAGTGTTTCTAATTGTCACAACTTGGTTTCCCATTAATTCTAGAGTATGTTGTAAAGCATAATTTTGAAGTCTATTTCCATAATTTCCGTAACCTGTTAGCGTGCTTATGGCGATTTTCATTTTTCAAATTTAACCTCTTGATTTCCTAATTAATAACTTTTCAAATAAAAGAATATTTGTTACCGTTCTTTTATTTTTTTTATTAAATTCAATGTCAAAACAGAAATAGTAAAACTAAAATTACCTAATATTAATGGTAAAAGTTCGGTTTTCCCAAGTCCAAATTTTTTCAATCTGTATATCTTCTTTTTTTTATGAAATTTATCTTTAAAAGAATTATATTTTATTTTATTTTTGAAAATAAATCTGGATGCAAAATCAATACATGTAAATTTTTCCTTAACAAGGATTGCATCATGAAATTCGCCTGGTACCAATGCATCAATCTTTTGTAATGCTTCAAAAATAGTCATGTGTGATGGACCGAAAGTATTCACTACAGATGTTTGCCTCCACCTATATGCATACAAGCAATCGTCTATGCCCATAAATTTTGTTGCATTTTGAACGCAAGTTATATTGAATAACATATCTTCCAAATAAGTTATACTCTCGTCAAATTTATTCTTTCCAATGCAAGTATTTTTAAATACCTTATTGAAGGAATATCCACGATAACCCTTATTAGAAAGTATCCCTTCAATTGCAGCTTTTTTTGACAAGTTTTCACCCAAGAATTCTGATGATACATGATGGTATTTGAAGGTATTATCTATATCCTCGAAAATGTTAAAAAAAAGGATGTCAACAGATTTATGAGATGACAGAACTTTATTCAATCGCTTTAAAATATCATTTACCCAATAATCATCAGAATCCATAAACATAATGTATTGACCAGTAGCATTTTTTAAACCATTATTTCTGGCGGCAGAAACTCCCAGATTCTCTTGCTTAATTAGTTTGAAATTATGATGTTGCTTGATGTACTTAGAAATTATACTGATCGATTCATCACTTGAACCATCATCAACAAATATAGCTTCATAATCCTGAAATTCCTGGCACAATATGGAACTAATACATTTTTGTAAATATTCTGACGAGTTGTATACAGGAATAATTACACTAAAAAACGGCTTGACCTTCCCCATCTTTATCTCTCCTCTAATTGACAGCTAAGATTATTTCAGTATGCGAGTTTTTATTTTGTTATAAGTTCCCTTGCCAAATATCTTGTCTATTGTTTTTCTAATTCTAACTTTATATTTAGTAAAAAATTTGCTCATCTGTGGATGTTTTTTCCAACTAGAATCATAGTGATGAATCGAAACGGTTTTATCCGTTATTGTAGTTTTCCCAGTTTCTATCGACTGTGGACAAAAAACTTCCGTGGCAAATACGGCAATACGCGACTTATCAAAATATTGGGTTTTATTATCATTGGAGATTCCCAATCCTTCAAATATTGGTGCCGAATACTCTATACAAGTTTTCAAATTTTCTTTGCCGTTATCGAAGAAACTCTGACCATCGTATTGTTTCTTCAACTTTTCTAAAATATCACTATTTTCAACAGCTCCAAAGCCTAGCCCTGTTGCAACAGTACCAGCTTCTTCCATGGCAAAAAAAGCATCGTAATCTAAAAAATAATCTAAAGGTTTAATAAGCTCCACATCAGTATCTAAATAAATTCCACCATGCTTTTGAATTATATCCAAACGAGCATAATCTGTAACAAAAGCGTATTTGCCTCTTTCATAAGCTTGTGATATATAATCATTTGAACTAGTGTCATAATTACTTTCATTCCACTGAATTATTTCATAATTCGGACATTGCTTTTTCCAAGACTCGATGTTTCGTTTAACCTTAGTGGGTAGTGGTTCACCACCAAACCAGCAGTAGTGTATTGTTCTTGGTATCATGCTTTCTCCTTTAAAATTAAGCATCAGTTTTTAAATAAATATTTGGGGCAGCTAATAGCATCATATAAATGGATATACATTGTGGAGCAAAGGTATTATCTTGGAAGATACTAGTAATAACTATGATAGCTGGTAAATAAATAAGGGTTATAACAGAATTCTTACGCAAATTCATATAGTTGCTCATATTCCTCAATAGTTTCTTTGATATCGCAAGAAAGGTGAGAATAAGTGCAATCATACCCAATAAACCAATTTGATAACCAAATGAAAGCAGTGCCGTTTCTCCTCCAGTACTTAACCACTCATTACTAGTTATTGGCCCAACGCTACTAAATGTTTTCGATGCGTTCCCACCAGTTCCCAATCCATGCCCCAACGGTGCTGATAGTATATTTGGCCAAGTTTGGGCAATAGCCATAAAATGGTTACCTACAGCCCCACCGAAAACAGCATTGTAATACGTGCTAAAGAAATATACAAGAATAGGAATCAATACAACAGAAATATTAAACACTAAATTATCGTTGCTTGTGGAAAATAATTTTTTGAAAAATCTGTGCAACAATGGTGCACAAATTGACAACAGCAAAATCAAAAAGGATCCTTTTCCAAACGATAAAATTATTCCAATCAACAAAATAATTTTTGATACGTTCTTAACTACTAAATCTTTGGTCCAATCAAATAATGCGATAAACAAGTACATACCAACTAACAAGTAGCCTAAGCTAACTGGCTCATAGTATAACGATCCCATTCTGTCAACGGAGAAACCAATTATATCTGTGAAAAATCTATCGTCCAATGAAGTCAAAGATAATGCATTAATTGAGGCACTTTTCGCAACATAAACCTCATTTACACCGATCATTTTGTATAGAGGAAATCCACCAATCAATAAAACTATTCCGACTATTAATATGAATAAGCCCAGCAAGACTAATTTTGAAACAAAATACGGCATCGAAAATTCCTTTTTCATGGTCTTTTTCGAAATGTAATAAACCACATAGAAAAATACCAAGTTCCGAAGGTTAGCAAAGATGGCGTTGAATGTTCCCCTACCTACTAAAAGGGACACTGCTGTAAATACGAGCAATAAAATGAAGTACAACATACTCCGCTCATACTCGATGTTTTTGAGACCACTTCCTAAAAAGATTCCAACAACAAAGAATAGTGGTACTTGGGTCAAATAACTTAATCCGGTGGTGTTTGAGGCAATGTGTGCGCCCACACCGATTACAAAATTCTGAAAGACTAGGACCAATATTATTGAATATAAAATCAATTCTCTTCTAATTTTTAAGGTACTAATATAATAACCAGATACAATAGCAAAAAATAATGCTATCCAAAATAATCCAGACATTGCTGAATAAAAGAAGCTAATGAATAACATTAATAGACTGATTATATATTTAATTGGAATTTCTGAATTCCACTGTCTACTTATCAATAAGAGTTGCCCCCGTCAATCAAATATTTCAAAAAAACATAATTTACATTAAATCTTGGATTCTCTTTTCGAATTCTTGAATAAATTTATCATTATTAGAACTGAACCCGATCTCGTTTGAATCAGTCTTACTGAGTGCGTCTTCTAAATCTTCAATATTTTTAATAGGAATAATGCTGTAGCCTTTATCCTTCACTCTCTCTGCAAAAACCAATTGATGATCATTAACATGTTCATCATATTTCTTTTGTCGAGGAACGACGATGGTTTTTTTACCTAGAGACAATGCTTTCATGAACGTTGCCGGTCCACCGTGACAGATGACGGTATCGGCTTCTTTCATATAATAGTCCATTTCTTCAGGTGATAGTAGCTTGCTCCATTTGTAATTTTTCGGCTCATAAGTTGAATAGCCGATCTGGACAAAAACTTCTTCTTGAATAATTTTATTTTTGACCATTTCATCTATTTTTTGGATCAAACGATTGAATGGTTGCTCATGTGTCCCTACTGTGACAAAGATCATTAGAAGATACCCCCTAAATTAACGGCCTTGGGATACACTTGTTTCATTTCTTCCCATTGTACGACAAATAAGTCTGTGATCGGGTAGACTAATTTCCCCGTCAATGTTGGTTTATCGATCCTATCGAAAACTTCAATGTAAACTGTCTTGGCACCAAATAATTTGCCTATATAGAAAAAGGGAACGGCAACAGCTGCACCTGAAGAGATGATTAAGTCTGGCCGTTCTTTTCTTAATACTTTAATCGCAAGAAAAGTATTTCTGATTAAATTTTTGATATTTCGATTGGTTGGATAATAGCAATTGTATTTCTTTTCATTTTTTAGAAGACTATTAGCATCTTCTTTATCAAAAGTGACCCAAAACCGATTTTCATTTTTCCAAAATTTCTTCAATAAATATAAATGGGTCAAGTGTCCCCCACTAGACCCAACTAAACAAACTTTCATGTTGTCACCTCTTAGTAAGCTGCGTTTGGATGGATAAATACAGCTACTGTCTTGAACAGCACATAAATATCAAACAAAAAGCTACGCTTAGCGATGTACTGCAGATCTAATTCGACCATTTCGTGGAAGCTGACTGAATTACGACCGCTGATCTGCCACAATCCGGTACAACCCGGTTTGACGATCAATCTCAACATATCGTGGTCGGTGTATTTATCTACTTCGTATGGCAAGGGTGGTCTTGGTCCCACTAAGCTCATGTTTCCTCGTAAGACGTTAAATAGTTGTGGTAATTCGTCGATGCTATATTTACGAATGAAGGCACCTACTTTTGTTACTCTTGGATCTTGTTTCATTTTGAACATGGCGCCTTCGATCTCGTTTTTATCTAGCAATTCTTTCAAGCGGTCATCGGCGTCGACGATCATTGATCGGAATTTATACATTTTAAAAGGTTTTTTATTTTTACCGATCCTGATTTGTGAGTAAAAAACTGGTCCTTTGGAATCTTCCAATTTGACGGCAATTGCCACGATCAACAATAGTGGCGATAACAATATCAACCCGATCAAACTGGCGAAAAAATCAAATAAACGCTTAGTGACTTTATAAAAACATTTCTCTCTATGATAATGTAATTTTATGGTAGCGTTTTTACTTTGGCCATTAGTATAATCCATATTAATCCCCTCTCAACACATGTACCTATATCCCTAAAACAACCAAAATCGCTTTTTCTTAGGTACCTTTGTTATTTTTTGACTATTCATACGCACGACATCATCCCCATTGATAATGTTTTTGGCATTTTCATTGAATAGTTTGGCTTTGTCTTGTCCTTCTTCATTTGCTAGCTTTGAAAAAGCTTCTTTCATCAAGAATCTTCTCCCCTCAAAGTTATGGGCATCCGAAGCAAAGATGTAGCCTTGGTCAGCTTTAACTATTTTTTCAGTCAGTTGTTGGACTTTTGAACCAAATACGCCTAAATAGCTACTAGCTGTTATTTGGGTCAAACATCCCATTTTGACTAAGTCATATAATTTATTTGGATCTTTTTGAAAACCCGCGTTTCGCTCGGGATGAGCTAATACCGGGGTAATTCCCTGAGCAATCAAATCAAACAGCATCTTGTTGGTATATTCAGGCACTCCACTATGCGGTAGTTCTAATAATAAATATCGATCAGTTTCATCCATAAACAAGATGTCAGAAGCTTCGATAGCAGCTGGTAGTTGCCCTGTTAAATGAACTTCTTGTCCTGGAAACACAACTAGTGGTATTTGATTCATTGCTAGCTCATTTTGAAAGGCTGCTGTATGCTCGATAACATCTTGGCGATGATTGAGATAAACGCCGTCCATATGATGGGGTGTCACCAAAATGTGACTAATGTCTTCATCAACGGCTGCTTTTGCTAAAGTTAGTGCCATCTGCATATCTTGAGCTCCATCATCAACCCCGGGTAAAATATGACAGTGCAGGTCGATCAATTTCACTTCTTATAAGCTCCGTAATATCCGCCGTACTTGCTACTACTAGTTTCACTGACACGATTCATCACAAATCCCAAAATATTTGCATGGACTGTTTCCAGTAATTGTTTAGCACGGGCCACGCCTGATTTTTTGGCGATTCCTTGAGGGATTACTAAAATAACCCCGTCTACCATACTGCCTAACACTTGTGAGTCTGTAACAGCATTGACTGGTGGCGCATCTAAGATCAATAGATCAAATTGCTGGCTCAAACTGTCCAAAAGCTGCTGCGTACGCACGCTTCCTAGTAATTCAGATGGATTTGGTGGGATCGGTCCACTAGTAATGACGAACAAGTTGTCGATCATCGTCCGTTGCACAATATCTTCGAGTCTAGCGTTTCCTGATAAGTAGTTCGATAGACCATAACCATTATTGAGATTAAAAGTTTTGTGCATGATGGGACGACGTAAGTCAGCATCGATCAAAAGAACGCGGTCACCTTGTTTAGCTTGTGTTACTGCCATATTATTGCTGACAGTCGATTTCCCTTCTGAACGGGCTGATGAAGTAAACAAAATAGATTTTAATTTCTTGTCGACAGATGAAAATTGGATATTAGTCCGAATTGTCTTGAATTGTTCAGACACAGTACTCATCGGATCGTTATAAGTAACTAAACCTACACCGTGCTTTAAACTATAATTATCGATTTTCTTCTTTTTACTCTTAAATAATCCCATTTCAGCTATACCCTTCTGTGACCGCCTACGTCATGACTGTGGACAGCTCGAGCACGTCCATTTTTAACTTGAGCTGCTTTTTCAATTTCTATTTGGTCAATTTCATCAACTATCCCTAAACTAGTCAAGCCCAAATCTTTTGTTAAAAAGTCTTCTGTTGTAACAGTCTTATCAGTGATCTCACGAATAAAGGCCAAGACGATACCAAGAAGTAGACCTAAAGCAATCCCAGCCAGCAAATTCAAAGTCTTCTTCGGACTGACAGGATTGTGATTTGGCGTAGCAGTTGAAACAATCGAAACGTTGTTGATACTCATGATCTTAACGATTTTTTTCTTAAAGACCTTGGCCGTGTAATTAGCCATCGCAGCAGCCGTTCCCGGATCTTCCGAAGTAGCCGTCACGGAAAACACTTGTGAATCTTGAGAATTCTTAATCGCTAAAGAATCCTTCAAAGCCCCCATCGACCCAGGATATCCCGGATACTGTTTGATCTCCTTATTAACACTATTTAAAACCGTGGGGCTAGTAATAATATCTTTATAAGTACTGATCATTTGGATATCGGCCTGAACCTGTTGGAACTGTGCACTTTGCATATCAGCTGAAAGTTTACGATTTACAAGAATTTCAGTCGTTGCACTGTACTTAGGCGTCATTACAAAAAAAGTAACAAATACCGAAGCAATAAAAACAACAATAGTCGTTCCCAAAATTGCTCGGACATGTTTTCGTAAAATGCTCCAAATTTGTACCATACTAATAGTTTGTTCTGATTCCACGTTCCCCTCCGAAATATGTAAAAAAACTTTCACATGATATACACTATGGCATATAAATTAAATTTTAATTGCACTATACGTTATATGAAGAATTACATAATAATACAACATTTTATTGATAATATTGAATTAATATTTTATTTGATAGGTCAAGGAAGACGTAGCGAGATAATAAATTCCAAAAAATTCCTTAAAAAACGATAATTTTGAAAATTTTTCAAAAATGAATAATAAAAAAAAGATTGTGAAATTTAAAAAATCCGTCATGCCAAAAATCACAATTATCAAATTTATAAATAAAATTATCAAAATAATCCCCAAATAACCAAAAGAATCTAACGAGATAATGACAAATTTAGTGTCAAATATGAAAAAATTGCGGTTTACCCAGCACATTACCACTAAAATCTAACTAGCAACCGTAAATTTCCACTAAATATATCCAAAAGATAGGAAGAATCTATAATAATCGAAAGATAAAAAAATAAAAGGTACACCAAATTCCACCAAACAACCCACCGGACTATAGATAAGTACCATACCCCCCACCAGAAAGAGAGTTGTCCACCACCTTAGGTTTTGCGGGAGGGTGGAGGGAATTCGCTGTCAGGTGTAAAATTCCACTTGGCGACGAAGGAGCTTAGTGGAAGACTCGTATTTGAGACCGTCGAGGCGCACTTCTTCGAGGATCTCAAATCGACGTCCACACCGTTCCACAGCGCAATTCCCGGAGCCCTCCCGCAGAACCGGCAATCAACCCTCTATAAAACTCCCTACTCACTCCACAATTGACATCACCCACAAAATCTAATATCATAAAGAAAATCAAATAACCTCTAATCTTAGTCCCGCGAGGCTAATAAGGAACACTTACGTCTTTTATTTCGGCACAATCACGGGATAAAGGACTATTTTTTTGCAAAAAAATGTTATAGGGGGCACCACAATTGGAAACAAACGACAAGAACTATCGTAACCCAGAAGCGGTCTTAGACCTGTACGAACGTCCACCGCTAGCCAGCTGGCCACTGCTTTCACTGCAGCATCTTTTCTCCATGTTCGGTGCAACTGTTTTAGTTCCTCTATTAGTAGGACTCGATCCTAGTATCGCCCTATTCAGTTCCGGTATCGGAACGATCTTGCACATCTTGATCACTAAAGGTCGGATCCCTGCTTATATGAGTTCCAGTTTTTCCTTCATCGTCCCTTCGGTGGCATTGATGAAAACAGCTGGTTATGACGGTGTCGCTCAAGGTACCATCGCCGTTGGTTTAGTTTACTTGATCATCGCCACGATCGTTGGAATCGCCGGTTCGGATTGGATCGACCGTGCTTTACCACCGATCGTAGTTGGTCCGATTGTTATTGTAATCGGTCTGTCTGTCGCTGGATCTGCCGCTAACAATGCCATGCTCAATGGTAAGACGTATGATCTGAAATACTTCGGTATCGCTATTTTTACCTTATTAGTAACGGTCTTATTCAATATGTATCTCAAAGGCTTTTGGAGCAACATCGCTATCCTTCTAGGGATCGTTTGTGGTTACGCCCTTTCCGTTGCTTTGGGGATCGTTGATTTTTCAAAAGTAGCCTCAACCCCTTGGTTTAAACTACCTGCTTTTGAATTTCCTTATATTAGCTACACTCCTAAGAAAATTTATTGGGATGCGATACTTAGTTTTGCCCCCATTGCTTTTGTAACGATGGCTGAGCATTTGGGACACATTATGGTCTTAGATGAATTGACACATCGCAACTTCTTCAAAAATCCGGGACTTCATCGTACTTTAGCTGGTGACGGTACCGCTTCGATCTTTGCTGGATTAGTCGGTGGTCCACCAATCACTTCATATGGTGAAAACATTGGTGTTATGGCCGTTAACAAGATCTTTAGTGTCTACGTTATCATCGGTGCAGCCATCTTTGCAGCCTTGTTTGGATTCGTCGGTAAATTAAGTGCCTTGATTCAAACTATCCCTGGACCAGTAATTGGTGGGATCAGTTTTGTCCTCTTCGGTGTTATTGCCTCAAGTGGTCTAAGGATCTTAGTCGACAACAAAGTCGACTTCAACCGGAAGAGAAATTTGATGATTGCTTCAGTCATCCTTGTTATCGGTATCGGAAATGCCTACCTAAAGATTGGGACTTTCCAATTCACTGGTATCGGTGTCGCAACCGTAATGGGAATTTTATTGAACCTCATCTTACCTCGTGAAGCTTTATCAGAAGAATAACGTAAAAAACAGAACCCCGTTTGATGCGTTTTTTGCATCAGACGAGGGTTCTTTCTTTTAAAAAATTATTTATCCAATAAATTGTGTTTAACTAAATAATCGTGAGCTACGACACTCGCTTTTTTATTCTTAACTGAGACTTGATAATTCATCTTCTGCATATCTTCCGTTGAGATCTTACCTTTGAGTCTGTTCAAGCTCTTAACGACTTTGGGATTCTTTTCAGCAAAATCGCTATTCATCAACGGAGCACCTTGATAAGGTGGGAAGAAGTGCTTGTCGTCTTTTAAGACCACTAAATGGTATTCCTGAACTTGCGGATCGGTCGTATAACCGTCGACTAAGTTGACCCGCTTGTTAGCAATAGCTTTATAACGCAAACTAGGTTCCATCCGGTTGACTTCAGCAAAGTTTAAATTGTATTTCTTTTTCAGTCCTAAGTAACCGTCTTGTTGGTTGGAGAAATCTGGATCAAAGGCGGCTTTGACTTTGTCGTTGACCCGTTCGAGATCACTTAGTTTAGTAACGTGATATTTCTTCGAAAACTCTTTGGTGACCGCGAGATCATAGCCATTCTCGTATTCCATTGGTTCCAAGAAGGTCATCTTTTCTTGCTTAGATAAAGTACTTTTAGCAATTTGATAGATCTTAGTTGGGTCTTTCGGAGTTTTCTTATCGTAATCAACTAACGATTCCAAAACTGTTCCGGTAAATTCTGGATAAATATCGACTTGATCTTTCTTCAATGCCTTAAATAAGAAAGTGGTTCCACCAAAATTAGGTTTTAGCGTAACGTTGGCATTTGGCTGATCTTGCTTGATCAGATCTTTATACATATTCATCAAGATTTCCGGTTCACTGCCTAGTTTTCCCGCGATCGTAATATTGACCGGTTGTGGTTTGACAGCTTGATAAATTTGATTGCCGCCGATACCTAATAAGAACAATAGAACAACGATACCACCGCCATAGATCCTTTTTTTTGACGAACCCATGTACTTCAATAGGCCACTAAAAATAAAGGCTAGTAAGGCAGACAAGACACCACCAATGATCAAGTAGTAGTTGTTGTTCTGTTGGATACCGAGCATGATGTAATCACCTAAACCACCAGCACCGATGAAAGCTGCTAAAGTGGCTGTACCGATGATCATGACTAAGGCAATTCTAATACCGGAAATGATCATTGGTAAGGCTAATGGGAATTCTAAACGTTGCAGTCGTTTCCATTTTGAAAGACCAAAGGCCACAGCTGCTTCTTCTAAATTCGGATCGATATTAGTCAATCCCGAGTAAGTATTTTGATAAAGCGGCATGATTGCATACATCGTCAAAGCCACTACCGCCGGCACCGTTCCGATACCAACTAGTGGGATCAAGAGTCCTAAGAGGGCCAAACTAGGGATAGTTTGAATGATCCCGGCGATCTGTAAACCGATCTCGCCAAAACGGCGATGGTTCCGCAGCCAAATAGCCAGCGGGATCGCGATCAACATGGCAATCAAAAGTGAAATGAAGGAGATCTCGATATGTTGAAGCAATGATTTTGCAATTTCTCCTCGTTGCTGAACAATCGTCTGCATCAAAACTTGCATTAGTGAACGCCCCCTTCTTCACTCAAGTAAGCTAGAAGACCTTGTGATGTCATGGAATAGCCTACCTTTTGATATTGAAAGTCTAGCTGAGTTTTTTCCGTTAACTGCTTCATCAATTCTTTAAAGTCATCAATGACCGGCAACTGTTCGTCGAAAGTGATCTTCTGCAGTGTATTCGATGCAACCAAGAAGTCCATGTCCCACCAGTGTGGTGTTTTAATGTCAAAAAATTGACGCACAAAGTCTGTAGCTGGATGCTGCATAATTTCATGTGGAGTTCCCACTTGCTGGATCTCCCCTTTATTTAAAACAGCGATCCGTTGCCCCATTCGCAAAGCTTCTTGCATATCATGAGTAACGAAAACGATCGTCGTTTGATATTGTTGGTGTAATTTCAACACGAGATCTTGCGACTTTTTTCGTAAAACCGGATCTAAGGCACTAAAAGATTCATCCATCAAGATCAAACTTGGTTCCGTTGCTAATGCCCGAATGATTGCGATCCGTTGTTGTTGACCACCGGATAATTCGGCTGGCATCCGCTTGGCGTATTTCTTTGGGTCAAGTTCGACCGACTCTAGTAATTCTGCTGCTCGTTGATGACGTTTAGCTTTAGAGACACCTTTTTGCTCCAATTGAATGGCGATATTATCTTCAACGTTTAGATTGGGGAAAAGACTACTATCTTGTAGCCCATATCCAAACGCAATTTTTGCACGTCATATTCTTTGATCTTGCGGTCTTCGAAATACACATCCCCATCAGTTGGCACCGTCAGCTTGTTGAGCATCCGCAATAAAGTGGTTTTCCCGCTACCACTGGGGCCTACGAGCACGAAAAGTTCCCCGTCGCCGATCTTTAAATTGACGTCATGTAAAATTGTGTTTTGACCGTACTTCATCCCTACGTTCTTATAAGTTATCAATTAATTTCCCCCTCTCTAAAATCCACGTACTTTAATAATAAATATCTTTGAACTTTTTAACAAAAAATCAGCATAATAATATTTCATGTTGAGTGTACAACATCGATCTACAAATTTGGCTATAATCCACAAAGCTTCATAATTACTGAATACTTTTAAAACGATAAACTATCACTACACGTTACAGTCAAGATGTAACGGTGATTCCCTAATTAATTTTTTCGATCAATTATCGTACAATATTAATATTACTAGGAGGATCATATGGATAATATCGACTTAAAAATATTAAAAGAACTCAATCGCAACTGCCGGATCACGAAAACTGAACTGGCAAAAATCGTTAATATGCCCCCTCCTGCTGTTAATACTCGTATCGAACAACTTGAAGCTGAAGGTATCATTGAACGTTATACTATCAAGGTCAACTTGGAAAAGATGGGTTACTCCCATCAAGTTTTTATTGAAACGCAGATGGAATACTTTAGTCATGAAAAATATCTCAAATTTATTGATGAGCATAGCAATTTTATTCGCCATCATTACAAGATATCTGGGCAGATGAATTATATGATCCATGGGGCGTTTCATAGTAGTGGTGAACTTGATGGGTTTTTAGAAAAGTTGAACCGTTATGCTAATTATGAAGTTTTGGATGTTATTTCGGAGATGTTTTGATTTTGGTGTTTTTAGATAGTAAAAAGACTTCAATTTGCTTTTTGTTATTGAAGTCTTTTTGGGTTGGAGTAGTAGTTTGGTTGTACGTTCAATGCCGACTCCGGGGCCCGGGGATACAGACACTGGAACGTTGTGGGCACATTTTGAACCAATCGAGCAAAGTACGCTCGCTTGTTTCAAAACTGCACCTTTCACTAAGCTCCTTCGTC
>NZ_RHNT01000044.1 GCF_003946325.1 Companilactobacillus furfuricola
TTCCAGCACTAATATTACTAAAGCTCATGTGAAAAATTGCCATGTCGGTCACCACCTTTCTTTGGGTTTATGGGTTTGCTTTTGTTGTCGCCAACGGCGACTTCTGATACAAGGGTTTAGCACAATAACACAACCAACTTTAGTTGTTGTGTGTAAGTGCGCATTGACCTCGTTTCACTCGATCTGCTGATTCTCCTGAATTTATTTTTAGTGTATGCCTTCCGCTTCGCTATTTCAACTCTTATACTTTGACTTAGTGTTTTCCTTATGATATAGTGTCGGTGATTATTTTAAGATGATTGGAGGGATAATTGTGACTCAAAGTAACTTAGAAAAACAAGAAGCTAAATTAAAACAGCTTAATCAAAAGATTAAAGCTGAAAAAAGCAAAATTGAACAAAGCCTTGGTAAGGAAATCATCAAATCATCTAATTTGAATTATGCAACACTGACCACTCCACAAATTAAAATTATTGCTAAAAAAATTGCCGCCTTTTTAAATCAAGATCAAAATAACCAATAATAGTTAGGTGGTAATGACTATGCCTAATCAATATGAAAAACTAGTTGAACAACAAGCGCGTTTAAAACAAAAAATTGAGCGGGAAGATTTTAAATTACGGCAATCTAAATATTATGAAATTCGGCAAGACCGCAAAGCTCGTTCTCGCCGATTAATTCAAAAAGGAGCTTTGCTAGAAAAATACTTCCAAGCTGATAACCTTTCGATCGAACAAACCGAAGAGCTTTTAAAAACATTCGCCGATTACGTTAATGCCCATAAACCGAATAAACTCAAAAACGATCAACCTAATAACTAGGCCGATCGTTTTTATTTTCTGGATCATTTTTAGGCTTTACTTCTGGGTTTTGATCTGCAAAATTTTGTAACTGCTTTTGCACCTTTTCTGGATAAGTAATATTTTGGTTTATCCAAGGAAAATGCCTCAAATCGTTCTTAAAAACTTGTCCCTCCTCTCTTGCATAAACAGAGGTAAACTTTTCGCTATTATCATAGATCATGACCTTATCAGATTTAAAGGCCACTAATGGCATATTATGTTTGGATTGCTGATAACGTTTCTTGATCGTTGCCACTGGAACACCGTGGCCACCTTTTTGTACCCGTTCGTTGACCCTTTGGATAGCTAAATTTTCATCTCGCAAAGCAACATACAATAAAGTCACTTCAAAGCCATTTTTGTGAGCTTTGTCAATCAAATTGATTTGAGCTTTTCCTCTACCTGCCAGTGTTGTTTCTACGTGAATACTTTGCTGGTGATCTAAAGCATAGTGTAGTTGTTTAATTTCTTCTTTCATGGCTTTTAAGTTGTCACTGTCTTCATGCCAATCGCCACCCATTTGTCTTAAAATTTCATCAGCATTAATCCGTTTTGTTTTGTCAAATAAGATGGGAAATGTATCGTATAGCGTACTTTTTCCTGCTCCGTTAATACCAGCAACAATTATATATTGGGGTTTATCTATCAACGGACAAAGCCCTTTCGCTTAATAACCTCATCTTGCCTTTTATCTAAAAAGTAGGTATATAAAGCGTCATATACTTTGCGCTTTTCTGGATCTGGCTCATGTAATGACTTATCAAGTAAATCTTTTAAATCAGTTTCTTTGGCAATTTCAAAAAAGTCATTAATTGTGATTGTATCTTTCATGTTCATCACACTCCCAAGTTATTAATTTATTTAATCTGATAAGCCATTAGTCCTCATCTGGATCATTGAGCCAATCAGCGACTTCTTTAGCGTCTTTGAACTCTGTTACTGGTGTCTCTTTGGTAGCCTTTAAAAGGCTTAAATTAGCTCTTTCGGCTTTGCTCAGGGCTGGTTTAAACGGTAATGCTTCGTCAGCTACGATCCGCTTATAAAACATATTGATCGCGGTAGTTGGGTTTAGACCTAACTGGCTTAAAACGGCTTCGGTATTATCTGCCAATTCTTTGTCAATCTGGACTTGTACGCGTTTCTTTTCCTTAACTGCCATGATTTTCTCGCCCCCCTTTATTACTACTCACATTATACTAATCTTTGAGTACCATCTCAATTAGCCTGCTTCTTTAAAAGTTGTGAATTTAAGTTTGCTGTCCTTTCCGCAATGGCACTTATACAACGTTCCTAAAATGCCCGTACGCGCATTTTAAAACTCGTTTAATATAATTATGCTCTATCTGTTTAAAACGGCTTAGATGAGCTTAGATGCCGTTTAATTCCAAGAGCGCTCATTGTCAGTGTTCTGTTCTTCGGGGTGTTTGGCCGCATATTCTCTAGCCGCTTGTTTATTCCACCAAACGCCAAATAGGTTTTGCATGGTGCCGTATAAGTAGTTCTCAACATTCTTGATGTGCTTCTCATTGCTTCTCAGGGCGTTAAAGTAGCGTCTCAAGGCTTTAGTCATTAAAGGTTTCAGTTCCTCATCATCAAGTGAGATTAGGACCCCAATATCCTGATGATCTTTCTCAACTCGGTACTTAGCATTTAAGATAATGCCAATGAAGCGCCGCATTTGTTGTGGGGTACGGCACCAGAAGCTAAGTAATTGCACGGCTCCTGGTTCTAAGAAAACGGGTAAGCCACTGTCTTCATCAGTTAAGAAGTCATTAGCATGGCTCACGATATCATGGTTTTGCTTTTCTAGTTCTGCTGGTGAGAAATGAGCTGTGGAAAAGTCCAACTTTTGAGTATCTATATTGTATCTATCTTTATCTTTTTGAGAGCGTAAAATATCTTGTTTAAATGCATAAAAGATTTCTGAATTTGTCTTCTATGATCAAAGTATTCTTGGTTCAAAGGTCCTAATAGTATCTTGTTTTGAAGCTTTCTTCTACTGTTTATTCATGATACTAGAGAACATCCTTCAAGTTACCCATCATATGAAGAAATCAATGATCTATTTGGCAATTGCTTATATTCTAAAGATTGTACTTCAATTACCACTTACTCTAGCTCTAGGAGTTTATGACCCTGTCGTCGCTACAACAATTGCGTTTGTTATTATGAGTCATTTTGCTTTCAGACTTATCAATAAGCAATTTGAAATTGTTGATAAGGAAATGGGTAAGAAACTAATCCGCATCCTCATTGATGGCATTGTGATGCTTGTTGTTGTCGTTGTAGCTAACTTCTTACTAGTAAAAGTGATATCCGACGCTACTAAGGTCGGTGCCATTATCGTTATCGCCATCTGTGGAATCCTAGGAATTTTAGTTTACGGCTTCCTCAGTTATAAAGATGGTTCACTTAAGATCCTTATCTAGCTCAGTCGTAAAGTTCGGTAATATTTTTTCTACCCCTGCACTTTTAGCCATTTTGGGTATTGTCTTAACATTGATATTCCAAATTAGAGGCTATTCATGGAAAATGGTTGGTAGTATGGCAATTATTACCGTTATCGCTTTACTATTGCACGTTCAAAGTACCACTGGTGCAGCAATTCCAATCAGTGAATTAACAAAGTATCCCCATATTTTGGCACACTTTGGATTCGTCATTCCTTCATGGATTAAATTTATTACTGCTATTTTTGCCATGCTGATGTTAATGATCTTTGAAGGTGTTGGCATTTGTAAAGGGTTGCTACCTGACCAATCACAAGTTAAGCCAACCCTGCAAGCAACTGGTCTTTCAAACATTGCAGCCGCCATATTAGGATCAAGTCCTACCGTTGATGCTGCCGAAGCAGGTGCCGCTATCACTGCTGGTGGTAGAACCGGAATCACTTCTATCACGACCGGCATCCTATTTCTTGCTTCAATTATTTTGACACCGATTATAGGTTACATTCCAAGTTGCGCCACTACTTCTATTATTATTCTGACCGCTTGCTCTATGATGGGAAATATCAAAATGATTAATATGGATGATTTTACAGATTGGTTCCCCGCATTCCTGATTATTATTATGATTCCTTTCACTGGCAACATTTCAGTGGGTATGGCCTTTGGATTCATTATGTATCCCATTGCCAAATTAGTCGCTGGTAAAAGAGAAGAGATCAATCCAATCAACATTATTATTGCTTTACTATTCGCCGCATCATTATCAGTTACTGCTTTAATTTAAAAAATATCTACAATTAAAATACCTCCTAACATGCAGAAATTAATCCAGATGTTAAGAGGTATTTTTTAGAATTTAATGGCTGAATTCTCCAATTTATAAATAACGGCAGAAACATTTGTTGAATTCTTCGCAATTACATTCAAATTGGCATTATCCGCATAAAATCTTTCCGTAAATGTTCTTACTCCATCATTAACAAATATTTCTACAGAGCTAGTATCAACGTATAAATGAAGAGTCAATTTATCTTCAAGATTAATTTGAGCTTCTCTTTCTTCGTCTTCACCAGTTCTATTCAGAATTATTTTATTATGGGTCTAGAATTTTTGGTGTTGGAAAGTATTTCCATTCCAAAAGTACTAGGCCCTTTTTGATAACAAAAAAAGGCATCTAAGCCTCCCTAGTGCTATGCTTTAAGCGACGAAAAGGGGCCATTCCAAAGACGTTACTCAGTAACGTCTTTTTTTATATGTTGAAGGTTTAAGTTATCCTTCAACAAAGTGTTAAATGTTAAATATATAATGTTATTAACATTTAGTTCTTCATATTATCTTTTTCTTCCAAAATTTCAAACATCCTATCAAATCTACTCTTATCACTTTCCGGCAATCTGTCTATTTCATTCTCAACCAACTGTTTGACTAATTCTTTTTGAGATTTCGCCATACCCAGGTTCAACAGAGCCGATATTTTGTTTCTAATATGATTATCCACTCGAACATTTACTGGGAAAGTAACACCAGAGTCTGGCATGTCAACGACATCTTTTCTCTTTACTTGGTTCTCAACGACAACCTTGGTGCCACGCTCAAGCGTAGATTTCTTTGGTTTTGAAATTTTTTTGTCATCGTGTTTCAGCATCCCCATGACTATTCACCTAACCTTTCGATTATTTCTTTAGCCACACCCGTAAATGCTGCATGTACCTTTTTGTCCCAAACGTCTTTTTTATTATCGGTAATACCGGTCATATCCATACGTTTGATTCTTTCCATGATCATAATTTTATGCTGGAAAATATTATCTTTACCAAATTCAGATTCGGCTGAATTTAAAATTTCTTCATCAACTGCCGCATTACGTTTTGACAAAACAGGTAAGATACCCATGACATCAACATCAGAATTAAAATCATCAATCAATGTTTTTTGTAGATAATCAATTAACACTTCTGCACCTGACAATGATCTTTCTTGTGTTTGTAAAACGACGATGATCTGATCACAAGCATTAAATGCAGTGTCATTTGGCAACGAAATTGTTGGCGGAACATCAATAAAAATAAAGTCATAATCTTTCTTCAAAGATTCAATCTTATTTTTAAAGAAATCTAATTTATCCTGCTCAGTTTTAATATTCTTATCCAAGTATCGGTTATACATACTGAAGTCCACTGCGTTAGGAATCAATGATAAATTCTCATCGATTGAAATTGCAATATCCTTCAAGTCAAGATCATCATTCACAGCTGTCATAAGTGAAGTTTCAATTGTAATGATTTCATCATTTGTTTTGATATTTTTAGTCTTTAAAAATAAAGATGTTAAGTTAGCCTGAGGATCAAAATCAATTGCCAAAACCTTATAACCTAATTTGGCCAGGTTATAACTTGTTAAAGCTGTAGTACTTGTTTTTCCAACGCCACCCTTAAAGTTCAAAAAAGATAATACTTTTGCAGTCATAAAAGCTCCCCCAATAATTTTATACTTCAATATTAACACACCTCTGCATAAGTGTTAATAATACTTATGGTTCAATGAATAAGTAGTGTTAAATGTATTTAACATATAACATTTAACACTTTGTTCTAGGCTAAACTACCGATATTTTTATATCAATATTTTTCAAGAAAGCTATCGTATCAAAGATTCTCTCTGTTAAGCCTTTTACATAATGTTAAATACATTTCACACATAACATTTAACATTATGTTATATATATAATGTTAAATGTATGAGTTGTTGATATATCAAGGTTTTTGTTGATTTTATGCTTCACAGAATATATATTTAAGACAGAAAAAAATAGTCGCACTTTTTAAAAGTACGACTATATATATAAAAGAAAAAAGCGTTGAATCCTTAATTGTTACCAGCGATTAAGGATTCGGCAATGAGTATTCCACACATACTCACTACTTTTAACGCTCTGCTTTAATTCTTATTATAGATTGTAGGCAGAGATAAATCAATTATTTAATCGTTAAAAGACTGGTGGGGATATTTGCTCATCAGTCTTTTTTCTTTCTATGAAAAAACATGGAAGGATGACAATAATATGTCTAACGATAAAACACTACAAGAAGCGATGAAGAGGGCTAAACAAGATTTTGTTGAACCGAAGGGATACATTGCATTGATTGATTTAGGAGACAAATCTCTTAATGGAAATCCAACTCAAGTTTTCTCAGCTATTTATAATCGACTTGGCTTAAGTGTACAAAATGGAGAAGACTTCTTCGATCGTAAAGAAAATCGATACTACGTTGTATACACTTATTCCGATTTGGCAGAGTTGATCAATCAATCAACTAAAACTATCTCAAGAATCATGGACAAACTAGTTGAAGCAGGATTAATCTTCAGAAAGAAATGCTTTAACGGAACTTACAAATTATTTCCATCTTTGCCTGATGCTGTTAAAGAAAAGTTCTTAGGTCATTCCAAAAAAGACGTTGCAACAGATGCTCCTCAACAAGTAGAAAGCGCTGATACAACACCTACGGACAAAAAGTCTTCTTCGAACAAGACAAATAGTCTACTTAATTACTTGAACTTCAATCACTTGAAATTACGTTCTAATAATACTAATAATTCTAAAATTAACGAAAATATCGACAATGTCGAAATAGCTGCCGAAGAAAGCACCCTTTTATCATATGGAATGCCTCAAAACCTAATAGACACTTTGGTTAGTCTTTCTTACGGAAGTGCTAAAAAACTGACTAACTATGCTAAATTGATTATGAACGCTAAGAAGAAAGTTTATCGAGATCTGAATTATCGTAAGGAACCTCTAGCAAGACCGGCAACAATGTTTGAAACTAATGAATTTATTAAAGACCGAATCAATCGTGAAGTTTCTAGAATTATTTTGTATGTTGGTAAAAAGTATCATGATCAAGAATCAATGGATAAAGTTATGTTTACATCGTTTAAAAACTTCTTCCAAGAATGCTTTGACTTATTAAAAATGTACGGCTCTATTGAGAATCAGACAAGTCTCGTTTGTTAATTGTCTCCTACAAAGTGTTAAATATATTTAGCATATAACATTTAACACTTTGTAGGAGGATGACATAAATCTGAAAACTGATGATTACTTAATGCAAGATAAAATAAAAAGGTCGAAAAGGGAAGATTAGAAAATTTCCTTTTTTAAACACAAAGAAATCAATGTTTAAACTGGTCAAGGGTGTGGATTAGACGACCCTGTTTTGACCACAACTTTTGAGAAAAACGAGTTTATATAAACGACAATAGTTAACGAAATAAAGAGAATTGTCATGGAGACGCTAAAAAGTAAAAAGGCCAGACCAGAGAATAGATCGGCCTACATATTTAGATCTTTCCAAAATTATTTTGCTGAAGCATATTATAATCACTACGAATCTATTCAAGATAAGCCGGATAATGAGGACCTGTTGGCTTTTTGGTTAAATACTGTCAAGTTATCAGATATTAAGTTGTTGAATCATACTTCTATTTTATTTATGAGAAGGATAGAGCCTTTATAACTTTATAAAGTTGGATAAAATTTAAAATTTCCTGTGTTTGGTGGGATTGGATTGTGCAAGCATCGATACGGCTTATTTGGCCGCCCTTCGCTTTAATCTCAGCGATTGCATTCTGATTTGCGTGCCATTTCCAATCACAGGTATTTTGATCACTATGAAAGTCAAAGTCTTCCGGTGTATAATGAATACCTAAATATTTTGGAAAATGTGGATGTTGAAATTCAGCGGTTTTGAGTACTTTTTTGATTGACACCAGTTTTTTTACTCCCTCACCTTATATCAGCTTTTCATAACCGGTATTTTCAAGGTCCATTGCTAACTTCGGACCACCAGTTTTAACAATTCGACCATTCATCATAATGTGGACAACGTCGGGAACAACGTAATTTAACAATCGTTGATAGTGAGTAACCATCAAACAACTAAACTTCCGATCACGCATCGAATTAATTCCTTTAGCAACCACCTTGAGAGCATCGATGTCAAGCCCCGAATCAATTTCATCCAAAATAGCCAGTGTTGGTTTCAACATCATAAGCTGAAGAATCTCGTTACGTTTTTTCTCACCGCCGGAAAAGTCTTTATTGAGGCCACGGTCAGTGTATGCTGGATCAATATTAAGAATCTCCATATTCTGATGTAATTGATCTAGAAACTGTAATACCGGTACATTCTGGTTACCAGTACGTGCATTCATTGCTGAGTGGATAAAGTCTGCATTGGTAATCCCCGCTACTTCAACAGGGTATTGCATAGCCAAAAAGATCCCCGCACGAGCGCGTTCATCAATTTTCATCTTTGCAATATTCCGACCATCCATCAAAATTTTTCCGTCGGTAATCTTGTACCGGGGGTTGCCCATAATCGTTTCTGACAGAGTGGACTTTCCAGTTCCATTGGGACCCATCAGCGCATGAATTTCACCATCGTGAATATTCAGGTTAACGTCATCTAGAATCATTTTATCTTGAACTGCCACAGATAAATGTCTAATTACTAATTCAGCCACTTATATTTCCTCCAAATCATCTTATGAGTTTGTCCCATATAATTACTTTATTTGCAGCCAAAGATTTAGGAACATCGATAATCCGCTGATTGGAACTCCCCCTAAACTGAAGGGTCAGATCTTTTTGGGTTTCAAGAAAACGCCCATCCACCAAAATGTCGATCAACCTAAGCAGTTCAAGTTTGTCATATGATTCTTGCATCAATTCATCCCATGTATAACCCGTCCATGACCAGATGTCCTTAGTCTGACCAAATTCTTGTCGAACCCTGCGACATAATTTTAAACAAACCTGCGTATTTAAAAATGGTTCGCCCCCAAGCAAAGTCAATCCCTGGACATAGATTTCAGACATATCTGCAATGATCTGATCCTCTAGTTTTTTAGAATAAGGTTTACCATAATGAAAATTTTGAGCAGCCTTGTTATAACACCCTGGACAATTGAAAAGGCAACCAGAAACATAGAGACTGCAGCGAACGCCTTCACCGTCCACCATATTAAAAGGCTTGTAACTTGCCACATAGTACTGACTGCGCTCAGAAGCTAACCACTGTTTTGGCAGTGGATTATTCGGTTCCCGAACCTGATTATTTCTTGTCATTTGACATTTCTCCCAGTCTCATATTCTTAACCCGTGAAGCAATTTCCTTATGACGACCATGAACCATAGGCCGAATCATGGGATTCCCCAGGTAACCACAGGTTCGCTTAACCACGTCACAGGTTTGGGGATCCCGATTACCACAATTGGGACACTCAAAGCCTTTGGCTGTTGGTTTAAAATCTCCGTCGAAGCCACACTTAAAGCAGTGGTCAATTGATGCATTGGTTCCCAAATACCCCACATGGTTATATGCCCAATCCCACACCGCTTCAAGAGCAGCCGGATTTTGTTTTAGGTTTGGGTATTCACAATAGTGAATAAACCCACCGGAAGCGTATTTAGGATATGCTTCTTCAAACGCTAATTTTTCAAATGGCATCGGATTCTTGCGCACATCATAATGAAAACTATTGGTATAATAGCCCTTCGATGTAATATCAGGAATCCGGCCGAATCTTTTAATGTCGTCTTCACAAAAAGTATCCGTTAACGACTCAGCGGGTGTCGAATAGACACTGAAATGATAGCCATATTGTTTTTCCCACTTTGCACAATAGTCGTGGAGATATTTTACAATTAAAACTGTGAAGTCGTGTGCCTCACGATTATGTTCCCATCGTGGGCCATAAAATTCCGTACCAACTTCGTAGAGGCCAATATAGCCTAAAGAAATTGTTGACCGATTGTTCTTGAACAACTCGTCGACTGAGTCCGTTTTCTTCAAACGTTTTCCAAATGCACCATTTTCGTATAAAATGGGTGCATTTTCGGGCTTTGCCTGCTTACATCGGTTCAATCGACTCATTAATGCCCGTTTCGCCAGGTGAATCCGATCATCCATAATTTCCCAGAAAACAGCCTTATCGCCTTTAGACTCAATGGCAATTCTCGGTAGGTTGATTGTGATCACCCCTAAATTCATCCGACCACTGTTAACCTCTTTTCCATTCTCATCTTTCCATCCCTGCAAGAAGCTACGACACCCCATTGGACATTTAAAGTTGCCAGTTATTTCGACGATTTTGTCATACATCAAAATGTCAGGGTACATCCTCTTAGTTGCACACTCGACGGCCAGCTCCTTAACATCATAATTTGTATCTGTTTTCTTCAAGTTTAATCCACGTTTAAGTGTAAAAATTAATTTGGGAAAAATAGCTGTTCGGTGTTGTTTACCCAACCCTTTAATTCGAACGTTCAGGATTGCCTTCTGAATTTCTTTTTCAATCCAAGAAGTTCCCAGCCCAAAACCGACTGTCGTAAACGGTGTTTGCCCGTTAGAAGAAAACAGCGTGTTGACTTCATATTCGAGCCCCTGCATAGCATCATAAATGTCTTTTTTTGTTTTTTCCTTTGCAAAAGCGATCCGTTTATCGGGTGTCACCCAATCTTTAGCCTCCGCAAGATGCTTTCGGTAGTTAAGAGCTGCATATGGGGCCAATACTTCATCAGTGCGATCAGATGAACAGCCACCATACTGACTTGAAGCCACATTCGCAATAATCTGTGACATCTGGGCGGTTGCTGTCTGAATCGACTTAGGAGGTTCAACATCAGCATTTCCAATCTTGAACCCATTTGCAAGCATGTTTTTAAAGTCAATCAAACAACAATTTGTCATTGATGTTAACGGAGAATAGTCCAAATCATGATAATGAATATCTCCACGTAGATGTGCTTTGGCAACAGTTTGAGGCATCATTGTCAGTCCAAGTGATTTGCCGACCATCCCAGCGGTTAAATCTCGGCGAGTACTAAAAATCTTACTATCTTTATTAGCATTTTCGTGAACAACGGTCTCTTTTCCGTTAAAGAGTTGCCCCAGCTTTTTCTGGGGATTAATAGCTTCCAACCAATTCTTAACATCAGTAGCGCGATATTCATCATATTGATTGGCAAGCTTGGCCTCTCCAATCGAGATAAGCGTACCTGTAAACCATTTGCGAATTTCGAGAGAGGAAATGGTTTTGGGGGATTGGGTAACTCGTGAAAAGATACGGGCACGTACCTGGTCCTTAATATCATCCCTATTCGTTAATGCATCAAGAACTAGGGTAATTTTATAAGCATAAAACGGCACTATTTCACCATCGCTTTTCTTAACCCTTTTCTCCTTAAGTGCTCTCCATTTAATTGTTTGAACTGATTTTATATAATCCATTTGATTGATCCTTCCTGTATTTTCTTAAATGATTAGATTACCAATGTTTAGTAATTGGATCACCATATGTAAGCCAAAATGTTATAACTTAAGCATGGGTAATCGGTTGTCATGAAACGCTACGTTCCACGGATTATATTCCATATGGAAAAATCTTGATCTCCAGGTAAAACAAGACCAGATATCTTTAGTACTTAATTATTAGTTGCTGTAGTTTTCCATGAATTGCTGCTTATTGCTTATTTATGCCAGCTCCGATTAATATACTACCAATAAATTCTAACCGGGCTTCAGGAAAAAGTAAACTCCAATATGCACAATATGTAGTAGCACTATCATGAACATGTTCTATATATTGATAAGACTCTCATAACAAATAGGATCACTAATGAATTTGGTAGATTGTAAAATAATCACTGGTGCTGCTTTGCAATAGTGAATTTGTGTGTTTAGGAGTATGCCAAAAAAGCCGAGAAAAGATTATTTTTTTCTCAGCCCAACTTATAAGGGCTTGGTCGCTACGCGACTGACGAAATACGTTCTTGATTGTACCAGCGTATATAGCGATCAATACCAGCAATGGCTTCATGAACGTTAAAGCGGAATGTAAGTAATATCAGTTACAAGTACCCTTGTCTGATAAGCTAAGTCTCTAATTAGATTGGGCCGTTGAGGATACTCGGTATGGGTTTTCGGCTTACGGATCTTTCTGACCATCCACGATCGTATCTCTAATTCTTTCATCAAGCGGTAGACCAGCCATTGACTGACTTTTAAACCAAGTATTTGGTAGAGCGCTACAGTTAATCTAGGATAACCATACATGGGATATTTTAGCCAAAGTGACAGTAACTGTTGTTTGATGAATTGACGTCGGCAGGCAGTTTTACTGGGTTACCAATGATGATAACTGTAATAGGTGGAACGGGGAATCTTTAGCGTCCTCAAAATATGAGTAATGCGGTGCTTCGCTTGAAAATTAGCCTGGACAATTTCTAAAACAACTGATCGTCCTTTAACCATTAGTTTTTTGCCAACAGCACCGCCGCTCGTTTTAAAATATCAAGTTTCTCCTTAAGCCGGCGGTTTTCCTTGATTAGGGCTCGTTCATTGTCCAAAAGGACTTTGGCGTTACTGGGATTAGCCTGATTGATCCACTTAGTTACCGTGGAAACGCTGACGTTATATTCCTTAGATAAGGAGTTGGCCGAGCGGCCAGTTTTGTGTAGTGACACAATAGATGATTCAAATTCAGCTGAGTATCGATGGTTAGAAGATTTAGTGGGCATAACAAAAGACTCCTTTGAGATAATTATAGCGAACAAGTTGTCCGTAATTACATCATAAGAGCCAGATACGGTTGTTGGCCCCCGTGGACATAGTAAGGCAGTTTTATTAACTTTAATCGATCGCAAATCACGTTTCTTTTGGGCCTACCGATTAAAAAAACGGACAGCATCACTCGTCAATGAAGTACTGACTAAGTTTTTGGTAGATTGTAAATGTTGGAAAGTATTTCCATTCCAAAAGTACTAGGCCCTTTTTGATAACAAAAAAAGGCATCTAAGCCTCCCTAGTGCTATGCTTTAAGCGACGAAACTCAAGATAAGCGGGGTAGGAATAGATGTCTCAACTAGATAATACACTTAAATTACTGGAAATTACATACACAAACATTCAGGTGTTCGGTACTCGTGAGGAATTTCATGGTCGGGGCTCGGGTCGCAAAAAGTATTTGATCATCCAGGCAGAGCTTACCTACTAGGTAGACCAGTGGAGGCACATTCCATTGTTTAAGAAAATTAGCTACAGCATCTTGGATGCTGTTTTCATTACTTGCTCTGTTTATGTTCAAAGATTGATAATTTAGGTTCCAGCGAGGCGTACAAATTAATAGTGGACCACATTTGATGCCTGGTAAATATGGGTACTGATTCGCGTTATTTAGCAAATTTGGAATAAAAATTGAACGCTCATTTAGCTGGTTGGATAAGTGTCACCGTTGGAAAAACTGCGAACGTCACCTAAATACTAGTCTGCAAATGATTGCTTTAGCGTTTATCTCATTGCTTCTAAAAAGATACTAGACAGCTTCTAAGCCTAGACACCCAACAAGAGGAGCACCCTATCCTAGATATCTACCTACGGCAATTGATAGCAGCACTTTTTACCCCCACCTGCGCTTCCTTTCAAACTCCCATGGCGGCTCTAAGCCTCCCGCCAAATCATGTTCATGTAATCTCGCTAACGTATCGATAACGGCCTCATAACCACTAACAGCTACTGTAGGAACTAGTGGTTTTAAGTACCTTGTCCACACCTGACTTTGAGTCCGACGCTTCGCCATAGCCGACTTAAATAACATGGTTACCGTCGTCAGCAAAGCCGGTTGGTTACCACGTTGAACTTTTTTCACTTGATATGCTGCTTGTAATTGTTTCATAACTCGATTCAAACTGGCGGGAGAAATTCCTAACTCTGCTTGAATCTGACGCGTTGATATAGCGACGGCCGTGGTAGACTTTCCTACTCGATTAATCAATGCTAACACATCTTGACGCCATTCGTGGGCATGACTGTATTGTCGTTCGGCACGTGGCTTAGCAAATTTATACCAACCAATCCCTGCAACAACTTTACCTGAAAAATTAGGCACCCATTGAGCCAACAATCCCTGTACATAACTCAGTGCTGCCCCTCGATAGTCACCTGAATAAGCGTCTCTGACGCACTGTACAACTTCACGATCGACCAATGGCTTATGTAAATTTGAATTAAACACGTCAAGAACGTCTCTCGCACGCTGCTGAGAAACTTTAGATTGGTACATCGCTAAAGCTAGTGTCATAACGGTGTTATGACGGGCTAAACCACGCCCCGGCTTAACTGTTGTCACTTTCAATAACGCTTTAAACCAGGTCTGGTCAACCTGACGACCCTCATCAGAAGACAATGA
This sequence comes from Companilactobacillus furfuricola, assembly GCF_003946325.1. Classification (GTDB taxonomy): domain Bacteria; phylum Bacillota; class Bacilli; order Lactobacillales; family Lactobacillaceae; genus Companilactobacillus; species Companilactobacillus furfuricola. The sequence goes on from NZ_RHNT01000044.1 coordinate 14,546, forward strand.
AATCACCTTACCTCCAGGTTGATCTGTGACGGGAACTTGGGCAGCATAATATTGTGACCACTTCATCAGAGCGCTCACCTGGATCAACATATTAGCATCAAAAAAAATCAGATTATCCTGACGCGGAATTCGGAAAATTCCAAAATTATTGCAGCCTACATCAACCCCAGCCACCCGTTTTTGAATCCATTGCCGCACAAAACTAGACATTTTCTGGGCTGCTTTTAAGACTGGAAACTGGCCGCGTTTCTTCCGCAAAAACATGGGTTGATCAAAAACGTAGTAGACATGGAACCCTTTAGACGTTCGCAAAATCATCGTGGGAATAAATAAATCGGCAACCGTGACCGCACTCAACACTTCCTGCTCCCGGGCATCGCGTTCCGCCGCGTCAGAAAAATCAATATCAACGACCAGGCTATTAATTTGCGCGAGGTTATTTTCCCGGTGGCCCCGAACACTCGCCCGATTTTGCGTATAGCCAAGCCAGTTGAAAGTATTGGGTGTCCAGTGAGTCATACGATCAGCGATGGCATCAAGTGCCTCAAAAGAGGTGACCACAACACCATGTGCTTTTTGCATCGAATCCTTACTGCTGAAGAGCGCAATGGCCCCTTTCTTTGTAGAGGTTTCCTTGGCTTGTCCAGCAATATTAGAGCGACTATTCTTAACTTTATATGTATATAATGAATCGTGTAATACCAGTCTTTGTGCGTCTTGAATTGTCTTCAAATCATACATGGCCCGTCACCTCCCTTCAAAATAAACACCTAAATTAGCTTAATAGAAAATACATAGAAAACGAAAAAGCGCAGACAAAAAAGCAACTCAGCGTTATGCCAAGTTGCTTAGGTTAGGAATAGTCCGACTACTCCCGAATAAACTTCTAAATTTTAAAAATTACCGCCTTCGGATCTAATTAAAAAGATCCAGTGAATTTGCGCAGAAGTCGCTCACCACACGTGTCCCCTTAGTCTTTACCCGGCAGCTTGTCCCCTACCGTTTTGAAATCACACCATTCTCGACATCTCACCATTTTGCTGGTATAATCTTCATAGTTGAAAAAGATTTTTTTCGAGTGCTGACCAATTCCCGTTGGTTGGCGCTTTTCTTATTTATAAGAGAAGTGTACCTCATTATCTCTTCAAAATAAAGAGGTTTCTTTTTTTATATTTATAAATTCATACATACATAAAATTATAAATAAATGAATTCATGTATGTATGATTGAACTAATTGCCTTTGTAAAGCAGTTATTGTCAATAGCAATAGGAACCTTGACACAAACAACAATTCAAGTTATACTTATTTCGTTATATATTCATACATTTATGAAAGTGTGGTGCTTAGAAATTGAAAAAAATAAATTTAAAAAGACCCCTCACAATTACTGTTGCAAATCAAAAAGGTGGCGCCGGTAAGAGCACAATCACTCGTTACTTAGCCTACAGCCTGTCTCTCCACGGCTATCATGTGCTAGTCGTAGATGAAGATCCACAATCCAATACTACAAAATCATTCGTAGTAACAAAAGAACATAACGAACCAGATTCAGTTTTTGTCTTAGACAAAACAATGATGGCCGGAATCCGAGACCATGATCTAACTGATTTAGTCGTCAACATACTCCCAAATTTAGATCTTATTCCGGCCCATTATGATTTAAAGAATCTAACAAATTATCTTAGCAAACAGTATGGTGTCGCCGAAGAAGGGGACGCCAATTACCACAAAGTTAAATCGAAAAAGCTCTTCTTTTTAAGAGAATTACTTGAACCTCTCAAAAGCCGTGGAACCTATGACTTCATTTTCATGGACACACCACCAACCTCTTCTGATTATACTGACTCCGCTGTAGGAGCGAGTGATTACGTCCTTGTCGCCTTTCAAACTCAATCAGATTCTCTGGACGGGGCCCACAACTTCATTTTCAATCCAGACGAGCTACCAGAGAAGGTAAACGAGTTCGGCGTGCCAACTGATGTACTCGGTATTCTACCGAATCAAATGCAGCGATCCGGAAGTATTGACGAAACTGTAATGCAAGATGCCGTGAACTTCTTTGGAAAAGAAAATATGTTTAAGACAATTGTTCCTTACAAGCGCCGTCTACAATCCGCACCACGAAACGGTCTACGAAATGATAGTTACTGGGACAAAGATATTTTTACTTCATTCTTAGATAATCTGACGAATGAATTCATTGAACGCGTGAACTTAATGGAGAGTGACAAATGATGACTGAATCAAGACAAAAAAAACCCGGTTTTTTCACAAAAGATAATTCTGAAAAAGATACATTAAAAAAAGGATCAGGATTACTCGATAAGTCATACAAATCTGATCCGCAGCCAAAAACCCTATATCGACCTGAACCAACTATAGAAACCAATAATAGCTCTAGGTCCACTCAAGGATTCGGTAATAAGAGTGAACGAAAATCTTTAGTTTTGCCGGCTGAACAATATTATCAGTTTATGGCACTACTTGATCAATCAGCATTTAGTTACACCTATGAGTTACTTGGAGATCAAATGCAGCCACAAATTGATAAAATGAGTCAGGTCGAACGACAGATGTTTGATATGAAGGTAGCCCAACTACGTGAGAAAGATGAAAATAAGAAAAGAACTCGAAAAAAATCATAAGTTTATACAAGTATGAATTTATAATTGTATAACTAGATTTGATACCACTAGTTACTATCTTCACTATGCTTCTTGATTACGAGCGTCATAGACTCTGTATCCCGTGTTGTAACATTCATATTTGTATACTTTCATAAATTCATATTTACATACAAGTATGAATTTTCAAAAGTCAGTCGTTAAAAATTACGTCTCTTCAATCTTCACACTTTAACATCAATAACGCTTACTCGAACAATAGCATCATTGATAGCTACCAGGCTATCAATGATGCTATTGTTCGTCATATTCAAATTGCTGTAGATCAACACCACCTTAATTACTCGAAGCTTGCAGCGTCTTGGAAAAGAGAGAACCCACTATAAAAAGCGAAAGTGTTCTCAGAATGCGCCTATTTAACATCTAATTTAAAAATGTGCTCTTCTACTTGTTGAAAAGTATGCTGAAATTACGTGAGGCGCTGCAATTAATGCGTAATAGATTAAAAAATCTACACTGCTATCTTTAATTATCAATATAATAAGTAACATCGCAGTAGATAAGACGACAAGTGTGGTACGTAACCACGGTACTGTTGTCACATGATTGTTTTCTTTGAAACACGGATTCCTACGCTCAAAAAGTTTTAATAGCGTACTAAAAATTATTAAAACGATGGCCGCATAAATCATTATTATTGCCAGTTAGATACATATTATATGTACGAAGGCATTTCATTTACACAAGATTCTTGACGCTACCAACCAGACATAGCCTGTATTAATCTTTTATTTAAAATCTGAGTCGCTGATTCGTCGCACCCACCCGAAGCTCTCTTAAATAGAAAATCGATTTTGATCTTGTTTCTCAACTTAATTGTTTTAATTTAGTTTTCCTTGAGTCGATAAAATTTATTATACACGTCAATCTAATTAAATCAGCCTTTTTTATAATCTTTTTTAATTATATTCACATTCGTGATTTCGATAAAAAAACCTTTAAGACGTCAACTTTGTCTTAAA
>NZ_RHNT01000045.1 GCF_003946325.1 Companilactobacillus furfuricola
CTCATGAAAATTGGCATTGAGTATATAAGCCTCTTCTTAAATAAATGCATCAAAATAACCAAACCACGACGAGAACCGGTTTACCGCTTAGTGAAAGACCCAGCTTTGAGATGTCCGAAGCGGTTTTCTTCGGATAGCTCAAAGTGGCGTCCATGGCGTTCCACGGCGCAATTCCTGGAACCCCCACAGGACCGGCAATGAACCTCCACCCAACCTATAACCTCAAAAAATCTCAAACCCAAACACAAAAAAAAACCTGATAGTTGATACTATCAAGTGCTACTCATCCGCATGCTTAATTACCTGTTCAAATATCCTTACGATATGATTGTCGACTAACCGATAGTGAACCTCTTTTCCAAAACGTTCCCCTACCACGATCCTAGCATCTCGTAATGTCTTCAACTGATGAGAAATGCCTGATTGACTCATATTCAAAATCTCGGCAATCTCATTCACACTCAGTGAAGTTTGCGATAATGCTAGGATTATTTTTACTCTCGTTGGCTCTCCAGTGGCTTTGAAGAAGTCGGAGATTTTTTTAGCGTGATCATCTTCAGGTACTCCGTTGGTGATCAATTGTTCTAATTTTCGATTGTGTATTTGTTTGTCCAAAGTGCTTCCGCTCCTACTTACTGTTACTTATACGATACCTTAAATTTGACCAAATTGATAATTATTTAAAAAGTATTGTTAAGTAAGCATTTACATGCTAATATGAACATATGAACAGATGTGCATATGTTTGGAGGCGAATGTGGTGAAAATTAAAAATATTACTACCAAATCCTACTTTTTAGGACTATTTCTTTTTCTGTTAGGACTAACTTTGTTCCTTTCGGGAGCTAATTTACCGATATTTATTAAGGTGTTGTATTTACTGGCGACGATCTTGTCTGGCTACCACGTGATGATCGAAGGTTTTTCGCTTACGGTAACTGAGACTAAGGCTCGCAAGAAGTTCTCACCTAATATCCACTTGTTAATGTCATTAGCAGCTGTCGGTGCTATTTTGATCGGCAAATTTTCTGAGGCTGCCCTTCTGATTTTAATATTTGCTGGGGCACATTTTTTGGAAGAATATGCTGAAGGAAAAAGCAAACGTGAGATCACCAAATTACTGGAGATGAATCCTGATAATGCGCGGATCATCCATCCTGATGGTTCGATCGAAGAAGTCTCAGTTGAGACAGTGCAAGTTGGTGACACTTTGCAAGTTCAAAATGGTGCTCAAATTCCGATCGATGGTAACATTTTATCAGGTATTGCATCGATCGATGAATCGGCTATCAATGGCGAAAGTATTCCCCGTGAAAAAACTACTGGTGACCCTGTTTTTGCCGGTACGATCAACGGTAATGATTCCTTTACCATGACGGCAACGAAGACTAGTGATAATACTGTTTTTTCAAAAATTTTGAGTTTAGTAGACCAGTCACAAAATAATTTGAGTAAGACTGCTACAAAGATCAAGAAAATTGAACCTATTTACGTTACTACCGTCCTTATTTTATTCCCACTCGTGATCTTGAGTGGTGCGGCTGCGTTTGGCTGGAGCTTTTCTACTAGTATTTATCGTGGAATCGTCTTTTTGATCTCGGCATCCCCTTGTGCTTTAGCAGCTAGTGCCGTGCCTGCCACTCTTTCGGCCATTTCTAATTTGGCTAAAAACGGCGTCCTTTTCAAAGGTGGTTCTTTCTTATCCAATCTTGCCGATTTAAAGGCTGTGGCATTTGATAAAACTGGTACTTTGACGAAAGGTAAACCTGAAGTTACTGACTTTATCGTGGCCGATGATATTAATAAAGACGACTTGATCGACATCGTTTCTAGCATTGAAGATCAGACCAACCATCCCCTTGCTGCAGCTATCGTCAACCACTTTGATCAAGCGAAGAAACTCGATATTAAAGTTGAAACTAAGATCGGTACTGGTGTAATTGGTCAGCTTGGTGATGATGAATACTTGATTGCTAAACCAAAAGCTTTTTCTTCAGTTGATGACCAATTCACTCTTCAGCAAAAAGAACTAGCAAAAGAAGGTAAAACTGTCGTTTTTGTTGCAAAAAATCAACGTGTCGTTGCTCTACTAGCTTTAATGGACACGCCTAATTCAGCGGCTCAACCAACGATCGACTACTTGAATCACGAAGGGATCGATACTGTGATGATCACCGGAGATTCTAAGCAAACTGGTGAAGCAATTGGTCACAATCTTGGTATCAAGAAAGTTATCACTGAAGTTTTGCCTGAAGATAAAGTAAAAGTTGTCAATGATCTTGAATCAAAATCACTAATGACCGGTATGGTTGGTGACGGTGTCAACGATGCTCCAGCATTAGTCAACGCTGACGTTGGTATCGCCATGGGTGAAGGTACTGACGTAGCTATTGATGTTGCCGACGTAGTCCTCATGAAAAATGACCTGAACAAATTCGTTACCTCGCATCGAGTTTCCAAACGCTTGAACAAAATCGTTTGGCAAAACATCACTTTCTCAATGGCAGTCGTAACACTATTAGTAGTCCTCAACTTCTTTGGCCTAACAGACATCGGAATCGGAGTCGTCGCCCATGAAGGAAGTACTTTATTAGTAATACTAAACGGATTGAGATTACTAAGAGGCTAACAGAGAGCGGGAAGCGACGATCAGCTGCTGAGGATTTAAACACAGAGAGTGTAGCCACACGGTTAGCTGCTGAGGATTTAAACACAAAGAGTGTAGGCACACGGTTAGCTGCTGAGGATTAATGCAGATGGTCGAACAAGGTGCGGCGAAGCCGTGCCTCGACCATCTGTGTTAACCGGAGGCCGCTGTGTGCCGGAACTCGTTTTCACATCCTTGAGGATAAAGCAAAACACTTCTATCCAAACCGTAGCAAATCTAACTAGCAAAAATAGAAAGCAATATTTCCATTCAGCAAGTTTACGAAATAAAGAAATCAAAACGCAATTTCTTTGAATCAATGCGACCACCTGTGTTAACCGGAGGCCGCTGTCGCTTGGAGCTCGTTTCAACATCCTTGAGGATAAAGCAAAACACCGCTATCCAAACCGCAGCAAGTTTATCTAACAAAAATAACTAGCACCATTTTATACTAGCAAATCAGGCGTCACTGAAAGTTTCCAAACCGTAAGTCACTGTCGTCTGCAACTCGTTTCCGCAAAAAAAGAGATAGGTTCTGTTAAAAACAGAATCCTATCTCTTTTTTTCAATAATTTTAAACTCACTCATTATTTATCAGCCGGCAACAGTTTGTTGAACTGTGGTCTTAGCATGTTTCTCGGTAAATCCTCTCCAATACGATGATAATACCGAACCGGAAATGTTGTGCCAAACACTAAAAATCGTTGAAGGAATAGCAGCTGCTGGCGAGAAGTACATCATGGCTAGCGTTGCTCCTAGACTGGAATCTTGCATCCCGACTTCGAAAGTGATGGCTTTTCTTTGAGGATCTTTTAGTCTGATCAATTTTGAGAAGAGAAATCCTAAGCCGTAGCCTGATAAATTGTGCAAGATTACGACTGGGATAACTAAGGCGGTAGTTGCTGTAAAGAGTTCCGCATGATTAGCACTGATTACGGCACCGATGATCAAAAGGATAGCTGTCTGTGAGATCAGCGGTAATGCTCTGGTGATGTAGTCGATATGCTTTTTGAAGATCGTATGAACTACTACACCTAAGATTATCGGGATCAAAACGATCCTGATAGTGCTCAAAAAGAGCGATGTTGTTGGGATCGTAACGTATTGGCCAGCATAAAATAATAATAATCCTGGTAATGCCAGTGGCGCTAACAAGGTCGATAAAGTTTCGATCGAAACGTCTAAGGCCACGTCTCCACCTGCCAAGTAAGCCATAACGCTAGACGATGTGCCACTTGGACACGATCCAACCAAAATGACACCCACGGCAGTTGCTCCTGTTAAGCCAAAGATCTGGCAAAGTAACCAGGCGATAGTTGGCATGATGACGTAATGGGCGATCGTGCCTAAAATAACTGGCAAAGGTCTTTTGACGATTCTAACAAAGTCCTCGCCACGAAGCGTCAGCCCCATGCCGAATAAGATAATGCCTAATAAATACGAGGTGTTGGGGATGACCCACTGACTAGTTTGCGGAAGTGCGTAATTGAACACCGCCCAAAGTACGACTAACAATGTGAACCATCGTCCAACCCATTTTCCCAATGATTCTACTTTTTCCAATTCATTCATCCCCTATCGATAATATCCGAGCGCCATTTTTGCCGTTCGACTCATTTTGCCTGGCGTCCAAGCAGGATACCAAACGAGATTGATCTTAACTTCGTCGATCTCTGGCAATTGTTCCAAAGCTGACTGGATCATTTGCTCCAAAACTGCAGAAATTGGGCAACCCATAGTAGTTAAGGTCATTTTTACTGTACAAATTTTGTCCTCCAAGCTAATCCCGTAGATCAATCCTAGATTGACGAGATCGACTCTTAATTCAGGGTCGATGACTTTTGACAACTGCGACAACATGCGGTCTTGCAAGTCGGTCATTTTTTCTTGTTGAGTTTGATTCATTTCGTCTACCATTTTGTTCACTACTTTCCGTCAGTGGCTGACTTTTCCGATTCCTCAACTTTTCCAAAAAGCTGATCAGCTCCAAGCATTACGCCACCGGTATTAGCTGAGGTTACTAAATATTGGTATCTGGCTAAATAGCCATATCTAACTTTTGGTTGGAACGGTTTGAGTTCACTTCTTCTGGCATCTAATTCAGCTTCGGTCAAGTCAACGTCTAAAGTCCGATTGACGAGATCAATGGTGATCTTATCGCCGTCGTGGATCAAGCCGATCTCACCGCCAGAAGCGGCTTCTGGCGAAACGTGTCCCACACAGATCCCGTGAGTAGCTCCGGAGAATCTACCATCAGTGATCAAGGCGACAGTCCGACCTAAACCACGGCCGATGATATCTGAAGTTGGATTCAACATTTCAGGCATCCCTGGTCCACCCTTTGGTCCTTCATATCTGATGACGACGACATTCCCAGCTTTAACCGTTCCGTTATCGATCCCTTCAACAGCATCGTCATGGGAGTCGAAGCAAACGGCCGTACCAGTGAATTCATGAATGTCGGGATCGACTCCGGCAACTTTGATGACGGAGCCTTTTTTGGCAATATTTCCATAGAGAATGGAAAGTCCCCCTTGTTCTGAATATGGATTGTCCAATGGTCTGATAACCTCTGGATTAAGCGTCTTTTTGCCGGCAACATTTTCACGAATAGTCTTGCCAGTGACGGTCATACGATCCGGATGAAGGACTCCTTTTTCGATCAATTCATTCATCAAAGCAGGGATCCCACCAGCTTCGTGGACGTCTTGCATCGTCCATGATGATGAAGGGGCAATTTTTGCCAAATGTGGAGTCTTCTTAGCAATTTCGTTGATATCTTCTTCACTGTAGTCAATACCAGCTTCGTGAGCGATCGCTAAACCGTGCAATACGGTGTTAGTTGAACCACCCATCGCCATATCAAGTGCAAAGGCATCGTCAAAAGCTTCTTTGGTCATGATGTCACGAGGCTTCAAATTATTTTTAACATTTTCCATAACTCTTCTTGCTGCTGCACGAACGAGATCTTTTCGTTCATCTGAAACAGCTAGAGCAGTTCCGTTGTAAGGCAAAGCTACTCCAAAGGCCTCCATCAAGGAGTTCATCGAATTAGCAGTGTACATCCCAGAACATGAACCACAACTTGGACAGGCATTTCGTTCCAATTCCATGAAATCATCTTTGGTCATCTTGCCATCTTTAAAAGCACCGACAGCTTCAAAAACACTTGATAATGTGGCGGCTTTACCGTTAGGATCGACCCCAGCTTTCATCGGGCCTCCGGAGACAAAGGCACAAGGAACATTTGTCCTGACTGATGCCATCAACATACCTGGCGTGATCTTGTCACAGTTCGGCATGTACAAGACGCCGTCGAACCAATGAGCATTAATGACAGTTTCAGCAGAATCGGCAATGATCTCGCGGCTAGGTAATGAGTAGCGCATTCCAATGTGTCCCATTGCAATACCATCATCAACACCAATGGTATTGAATTCGAAAGGAATCCCACCCATTTTCCTAATTTCTTCTTTAGCTACTTCGGCTAATTTACGTAGGTGCACGTGACCAGGTACGATCTCAATGTATGAATTACAAATGGCAATGAATGGTTTCTTCATGTCATCTGGATCCTTAACTTGGCCCGTAGCATAGAGCAAACTTCTTCCTGGTGCTCGATCGACACCTACTTTGATTTCGTCACTTCGTTTTTGCATGTCTTTTCCACTGACACTGAAATTTAACGTATCGCTCATTTTTTATTCCTTCTTCCCTTATTTAGAAACTGTTTGCGGATAGACGGCGATCCGCGTTTTATCGATTGATTGAATGGCGATCGGCTACTGATAAAAAGCACTCAAAACTTTTTTCGATAATAAACGCTCCCGCTCACCTTGATCGATCACTTGGCCATTCCTTAACAACAAAACGTGTTTGAACAATGGCAAGATCTCCTCAGTGTAATGCGATACCAACAACAAGGCAGGACTGTTTGGCTGCGTAGAAATATTGTTGATCTTCGACAAAAGTTCTTCTCGAGCAAACAGATCTAAGCCATTGCACGGTTCATCAAGGATCAGAAGTTTTGGCTTAGCCATCAAGGCCCGTGCGATCAATACTAATTGACGTTCGCCTTGCGATAAAACTGCGTAAGGTTTGGACAATAATTTGGCTCCCCCTAAATTGATCAAAGTCTGTCGCGCCTCATCCATGTCTTCAAAACTGTAGTCTTGGTAAATACCGATACTGGCGAATTTCCCGGATAAAACTATTTCGTCGACTATATCTGCTTGGTGGAGATCATCTTGTAAAGCATTGCTGACCCAACCGATCTTAGTTTGTAATTCGGGGATGTTCGTCTCGCCAAATTTGCCCCCTAAAACTTCTAACGTTCCCTCGCTAGGCCACAGATCACCGTGGATCATCTTTAATAACGTCGTTTTACCCGCACCGTTCAAACCTAAGATGGCCCAGTTTTGTCCAGTCTCGACCGTCCAAGTGATCTTACTTAAGATCTGTCGCTTTCCTCTTTGGACAGAAACGTTGTTAAATTCTAAAATTTTCGACATAGCAATCCCCTTCATGAAAGAAATAGACCCACGCAGACACAGTTTGCGTAAGGTCCATTTGCTAACATTATTTTTTCAAAAATTATGCGCTTTGAGGGGTGCTGTATTTATCTGCCTCTTTAACAAATGGCATTCTTTCACGTAATTGTTCACCAACTTCAGAAAGTAGTGAGTTTGCTGAGCGCTCGCGCATTTTGTACAAGCCTTTGAAGCCGTTACGATAGTCATCCATGAATTCTTTAGCAAATTTACCATTTTGGATGTTTTCCAATGCATCTTTCATAGCTTGTTTTGATTCAGGACCGACAACTTTTGGTCCAACTACGTATGAACCGTATTCTGATGTGTTTGAACAGTCGGCGTACATCTTGTTAAATCCACCTTCATAGATCAAGTCACAGATCAATTTCATTTCATGTTCAACTTCAAAATAAGCTAATTGTGGCGAATAGCCTGCCTCAGTCAAGACTTCAAAGCCTGTTTCGATCAAGGCTGTAACGCCACCCATGAGAACATTTTGTTCACCAAAGAGGTCTTCTTCAGTCTCCTCTTTGAAGGTCGTCTTCAACAAGCCGGCACGAGCAGCACCATTTCCTTTAGCAAATTCTTTGGACAAGTCTTCGGCGTGGCCTGAATAGTCTTGATAGTAACCATACAATGCGGGAACACCGAATCCTTCTTTATAAGTCCGACGACAAAGATTACCTGGTCCTTTTGGAGTCATCATTACAACATCAACATAATCTGGAGGAACGATTTCCTTGTAGTGCACGTTGAAACCATGTGAGAATCCTAAGACATTGCCAGGTTCCAAATATGGTGCAACTTCATTTTTGTAAACGTCTGACATTACTTCATCAGGAGTCAACATCTGGACCCAGTCAGCCTGTTTAACTGCTTCGGCAACTGACATAACTTCAAATCCATCAGTTTTTGCATTGTCAAATGATTTTCCTGGACGAACGCCAACCACTACATGATAGCCAGAGTCACGTAAGTTATTAGCTTGGGCGTGCCCTTGTGCTCCATAGCCTACAAAAGCTAGTGTCTTTCCTTGTAAATAATTAGTTGTAACGTCCTTGTCGTATAACATTTCTACTTTCATAATTGATCTCCATTTGTATTTATTTTTTAAAAAATTGAATGTACTTAAATCCCCAACATTTCGTCATTAGCGCTGCCAGGTGCAACCATTGGATAAACTTGCTCAAAACTAGGAATAGTCACGTTGATCAAAGCTGGTTCATCGATTTGAAAAATTTGTTCAAGCTTGTCTTCTAAATCGTCTGATTTATTGAGAGTGTAATAACTGACTCCATAGGCATTGGCCAATTTTTCAAAATCAGGTTGATGATCAAAGACGGTTTGTGAACGACGTTGGTCATAAAACTCGTCTTGCCATTGACGGACCATTCCAAGCGTTTTGTTGTTCAATAAGATGATCTTGATGTTTAATTTTTCAGCTGCCAAGACTTCTAGTTCTTCACTAGTCATTTGCAAACCGCCATCGCCGACGAATAAGACGACGTCTTTTTTCGGATGAGCGTATTTGGCGCCAATTGCTGCTGGCAATCCAAATCCCATCGTTCCCAATCCACCAGAAGTTACGATCTGACGTGGAAATTGGAAAGGATAAAATTGAGCAGCCCACATTTGGTGTTGTCCGACGTCAGTAACGACGTACGCTTGACCTTTAGTTACATTTCCGACTGCTTGAATGACTTCTTGAGGTTTCAGATGAGTTTTTGATTTTTGATAAGTAAAGTGATGATATTTTTGATTGTTCTCGATCCGTTCGTACCAACTAGGTTCAAACTGGCTGATCGGTTCGAATTTATTCAAATAATGCAGTGCTCTTTTCGCATCCGCCACGGCTGAATACTGCGTTACAACGATACGACCGATCTCAACTGGATCGACATCAATGTGCGCTATCTCGGCGTTTGGAGCGAACTTCGCCGCGTTAGGTACTAGACGATCGTCAAAGCGCGAGCCAATGTTTAACAAGAAGTCACATTCTTGAAACGCCATATTGGCTGCGTATGATCCGTGCATCCCACCCATACCTAAAGACAATGGGTCTTGATACTGCATGATCCCTAATCCCAACAACGTTGTGACGGTTGGCAACCGCCATTTTTGGGCAAATTGTCTTGCTAGTTTACCAGCATTAGCATCACTAACGCCGCCCCCTAGCAACAACAATGGTCTTTTTGCCTCAGATAATTTCGTAATGATCTTATTCAAATCACGTTGCTGTCCAGCCGACAATCGTTTTGCGACTGGTTTTTCAGTGACTGCTACTGAATCATTTTCAAATACTTGTGACATCACATCTTTTGGCAGGTCAACTAAGACAGGTCCCTTGCGACCCTCCTGTGCAATGGTGAAAGCTTTGTCTAAAATACTCGCCAAATCATCACCCTTGTGTACTTGAAAATTAGCTTTTGTTACTGCTTTGGTTATACTCACGATATCTAACTCTTGAAAAGCGTGAGTTCCAATGGCACCTGTTCCTACTTGACCCGTCAAAACAACCAAGGGAGCGGAATCCATCATTGCATCAGCAATTCCAGTAATCGCATTTGACGCCCCTGGTCCACTTGTGACCAAAATGACGCCTGTCCTCCCTGTGACTTTGGCGTAACCTTCGGCAGCGTGTGCTGCACCTTGTTCATGCCGTGTCAAAATATTTCGAAACGACGAAGTAAGCAGTTTGTCGTAAATTGGTAAAACAGCACCGCCAGGATAACCGAATAATAAATCTACGTCATGATCAACTAAAGATTTAATCAAAGATTCAGCTCCGCTAATTGTCGTTTCCATTTCCGACTGTTTTGCTAACATCGATAGATCCCCCTTTCTTAGACGAACAACTGTGATTAAGAAAATAAGAATTACTATAATTTAAAATTAATATTTTCTAATTTTTGCAAGTTGGCCGTTGCATGTTATAATTTCTTTCAGTCAAGCAGTGAAGCTCCGAAAACTTATTAAAAAACATTGATCATTTACCTGTCTAACTTGTTGTTCACAAGTTATATCGGCACGATAGTGATTATTTTCTTAAATAAATTTTTGATAAATTCGCTTGCTGTACCTGATGGGCATTAATTTATACGCATTTAAAATTTATGTCAAGCTCTAAAATTCATTTTTTGTGAACATTTTCATCATTTTTTTACAACGCTATATAGGTAGTTTTTATCAAAAATCTTTTTTTGAATTTTTTTTATTTTTTCAAATATGCAGATTTTTATTGACAAGATTCGTGAAATTGTTAACTTAAAAGTCATTAAAAGCAAATTAGAATCCAGAAAAAATTATGTGATTTTTTCTCAGACGACTTGTTTATTAACTCTAGAACTCTAGAGCAATTTTTAGGAAAGGAATGTTAATCATGTCAGCACACTTTGTACCCGCAGCATCAAATGCTTTAATGTTAAAACATTTGTCGACCGAAGGCTTTGACTCTGTCTACTTGGACAGTCGCCTTTTGAGTACTCAATTATTGGGAACTTCTGATACAGATTTGTTGAGCACATCAGCTTACTTAAACTATGTGCAAACTTTGTCTGCCTCAACCAAGATGAATGTCTTGGCCGATCTTTGCCTTAATGGTCAATCACAAGATTTGGATCAACAAGTTCAAGTCTTGAAAGCTTCAGGTTGTGTTGCCGTCGTCGTAAGCGATGCTGACGTTGCCAATTCAACCTTATTTGACGAGCTATTGAAAAATATCAAACTAGCTGCCGACAACAATTTGCAAATCATCGTTAAGTTGGACGGCTTAGTTAAGTATGGCTTCAACGAACTACAAACAAGAATTGGGATTGCTCTCGACAATGGTCTAGACCACATTATTATTAGTAACATTACTGATGATGACTTGGTCATTATTAAGGCCGTCCAAGACTCGGCCTTGATTAGTCTTATTATCGATAACGCAAATATTTCGTATTACAGCGCTTTACAGTTTAACCCCAAATTCATCTTGGATACTTTTCATGTTTATCAAGGTCTGGTACATTCGGCGAGTAGTATCAGTCAAAACATGATCTTAAAAATATTCATGGGCTAGTCGCTAGCCAAAAAGGGTTGTCTGCAAACGCAGGCAACCCTTTTTTATTACACATTTTAAAAAACGAGGAGAATTTATCTTATGACTACCAAAACTAGAACCGTCCTAACCGAACAAGAAGTAGAAAATGCCTATCGAGTACTAAAACCAGTCGTGGAGCACACACCTTTACAACACAGTGACTACTTGTCGCAAAAATATCACTGCCAAGTCTATTTGAAACGTGAAGATCTACAACAAGTTCGTTCATTCAAGATCCGTGGAGCATATTATGCCATCAGTCAAACACCAGAATCTGACCGCAAACGCGGAGTAGTTTGTGCCAGTGCCGGAAATCACGCTCAAGGAGTCGCTTGGACGAGCCGAAAAATGGATCTACCTGCCACGATCTTCATGCCCACTACTACCCCACAGCAAAAAATCGATCAAGTCCAATTTTTCGGTGGCGATAATGTAACTATCAAACTAGTCGGAGATACTTTTGACGAAGCCAACGAAGCGGCTAATCAATTTTGCACTGATAACGATCAAACTTTTATTGCACCGTTCGATAATTTGAACACCATGGCAGGTCAAGGAAGTTTAGCTGTGGAGGTTTTTGATGATGCGGCTGAGAAAAATCTCGATGTCGATTTCTTATTTGCTGCCATCGGTGGCGGCGGTTTGATCAGCGGGATCAGTACGCATACCAAAGCGGTCAGTCCCGATACCACCGTTGTCGGAGTCGAGCCTAGTGGTGCTCGCTCGATGGCCCAAGCCTTTGCCGTTGGTCATCCCGTCGATCTTGATAAAGTTGACACCTTCGTAGACGGTGCTGCCGTCCGAAAAGTAGGACAACTGACTTACAATACTTGTCAAAAATATGTCGATCGCTTAGTCGCTGTGCCGGAAGGACTAGATAGTCAGACCATCCTTGAAGTCTACAGCAAACTAGCCATCGTCGCTGAACCGGTAGGTGCCTTGAGTATTGCTGCGTTGGAAGTTTATAAAGATCAATTACCGGGGAAAACGGTCGTCTGCGTAGTCTCCGGCGGTAATAACGACATCAATCGGATGCAAGAAATGGAAGAGAAATCTTTGATCTATCAAGGGTTGCAACACTATTTTCTCGTCAGTTTTGCCCAAAGAGCTGGTGCTCTACGTGAATTCGTCAATGTTGTATTGAATCCTGATGATGACATCACCAAATTTGAATACACTAAAAAGGTCAACAGTAGCGAAGGACCAGTCTTATTAGGAGTTCGCTTAGGCAAAGCCGAGAACCTTGGTCAGTTGTTGGAGCGATTGACGAAGTTTGATCCCAATTACACTAATCTCCGTGATAATCCACAATTGTATCGAATGCTAGTTTAGTGTGGTTTAGTTTAGACGGTATATAATAGAAGAAACAGAAATTTTTTACTTAAAAAAACGGTGTCAAAACCTTCAATATTAGGCTTTGATACTGTTTTTTTGTTTAACTTCTTTACTATCTTTGTTTTTGGAACTATTTACATACGTATTTCCGTCTTAACAATAATCAAGGCTACTTAATTCTAAAGACGATTTAATTCCAAATCCATCTTTTCGAACGTATGTATCTCAAAAAAAGCTTCTTAAATAGATTACGAAATCTATCAAAGAAGCTCTTTAAAATTAATCATTTTCTGTTATTCTTTCGTTCTCTTGATTGATTCTTTCGACCATTTTATTACCTTTGTACAATTCAACGACAGTCCAGATCAATAATGCAATTACGATGGCAATCAATCCATACGCAATATCATCAGCCATCATCAACTGCATTTTAGATGGATTATCACCGAAGAATCCTTCTACTTGAGCTGGCAAACCTAGTAAGTTGAGGTAGGTCAAACCGATAACGGAGATCCAGCCAAATAATTTAATTATGAACGAATTTTTGAATCGCCTGCCCATCTCAGCTTCACTATCGGTCATTAATAATAATGGCAACATGGAGAATGGTAAAGCAAAGGCTAAGAATACTTGCGAGTTGTTCATCAAATCGTTTAAGGCTACGTGCTCATCGATGGCACTTTTACTACTTGTCAACGTAACACAAATCAAAACTGGAATAACTGAAATCAATCTAGTTACTAAACGACGTAACCATAAAGGCATCTTTAAATGAACGAAATCTTCCATAATAACTTGTCCGGTCAAAGTACCAGTGATAGTCGAATTTTGACCTGAAGCTAGTAAAGCTACCGCAAACAATGTTGATAAAACTCCGGTCTTAGCAACACTGGCCAAGATACCATTGCTCATAGTCTTGGTGTCAGACAGTGCTTGGAACAAACCGAAGAATGAAGAATCTTTAACAGTCCCACTCTTGAATACGGCAACACCCATGATCAGCAATAAGGCGTTCACAAAAAAGGCACAAGTTAACTGAATGTTGGAATCCCAAGCCGTGAATTTGACTGACATGGCAACTTGATCTTTGTCGTCATGATCGATCTTTCTAGTCTGAGAAATGGCCGAATGTAAGTATAAATTATGAGGCATAACCGTAGCACCAATAATACCTAAGGCACCAGTTAAGGGAGTCATTCCACCAACTGTTGGATGTTGTGAAAATGTTTCAGCCGTTGGGACTAAGCCCTTCAATACTCCACCCCAGTCAGGGTCAGATAGTGCAACTTGATAACCGAAAACTAGGATAATAACCAAGATCAAACATACAACGATAGCTTCAATTTTTCTAAATCCGATCTTGGTCAGTAACAATAGTAACAAAACATCAAAGACAGTAATAAATACCGCAATAACTAGCGGGATATGAAACAGCAAGTACAACGCAATAGCTGCACCAATAACTTCCGCAATATCGGTCGCCATGATCGCAAATTCGGTCATGATCCACAAAACGATCCCGAGTGACTTGCTAGTCCGTGCCCGGATAGCTTGTGCGAGATCCATTTGAGTTACAATTCCTAGTTTAGCAGCCATATATTGCAGCAACATGGCAACTAAACTAGAAAGAAGTATTACCGACATTAATAAATACTCAAAATTTTGTCCACCAGTGATCGAAGTGCTCCAGTTACCAGGATCCATGTATCCCACGGCTACCAAAGCGCCAGGACCAGAGTAAACAGATAATGTTCTCAAAAAATTCTTATTCTTGGGAACTTCAATCGTACTGTTGATCTCTTCCAACGAAGGTCCATTGGCATATTTAATCAATTTCTTGCGATTGGGGGTTTCATCTTTCATGTTTATTCCTCCCTTTCTTAAATCCACGGCCATGTTAACACCAGAAAAATTCTTGTTATTATTGAATTTAAAAAAAGTTTTTGTTACCAAATGAACAAACTCATGAAAAATATAACAATTTAAATAAAAAAGCTGACTAAAAATTCAGTCAGCGTGAAAATCTAAATTAAGCTTTTCGAGCATGGTGCATCTTTTTACGTCGCTGGTACAAGGCGATCCCTTGACTCCAAAAAATAAAATTAAAGAAAACAAAAACTACACCAATAATTAAGTCAGCGAACCCCCAAGTCATTCTGGCACTAACCAAAAGCCAAGTAACTATCCCAATTGATAAAACGGGAATAACAGCACCTAACCAAGCATAACGATTATTTGCAAAAATATACTTCTCCAGAAGTAGAGCAAAAACAGAGCCAATTAAAAATAAGACAATTTGCATATTTTCTCCCCACACATTTCGAATTCAACAAAAGATATCGTACCACAAAAATGCAAACATATGTGCGATAAACGAAAAGTTTTCATAATTATTTTTAGTAAATCAATTTCATTTAAAAATATTTTTGGGAAAATGCTCTTTACGACAAATCAATTATTCAAATTCCAATTGGCAATTTTTTGTATCAATTCTTCAGGGATCGCATCAACACTTTTATTGAACTGCAAGGTTGTTTTACCGTGCAAATAAGGTGTGATTTCATTTATAAAATGATCAATAGGTTTATTAGTTGGATAAAATCCAATATGATTTTTATAGATACCCAAAAAACAAATTTGTTTCGGCTGAAAGTACCCCACCAGTCCATAAGACAATCTGATCTCGGCGTCAGGAAGAGCTTGAGAAATAATATTTGCCATCTTTTTTGCTAAAAGTATATCATTTTCATTATCGAGTGTTTGCAAATATTCATCTAATGCTTGCATATTACATGTGTCCTAAAATTATTATTTAGAACAGATTCACCACCTAGGAGTAAATTTTGACAAAACAAATCACAATAACGCAACTATACCAATTGCTTCATAAACAACTGGGCCAACAAAACTGGTGGCCAGCCGGATCAACTGAAGAAATGTTAACAGGAATGGTCTTGATCCAAAACACTAACTGGAAAAATGTTGACCGTTCCTTGGCTAATCTACAAAAAGCAACCAATTTTGACCTAACCAAGTTACTAGCTCTTTCTTTGGATGAAACGAAAAAACTGATCCAGCCCAGCGGCTTCTTCAATAACAAAGCGATTTATCTACATTCTCTTTTAACCGCTTATCGAGACGATTTTGATATCTGGGAACAACTGTCAACAAAGCAATTACGAAAAAAATTGATAGCTCTAAAAGGCATTGGCAATGAAACCGCCGACGTATTACTACTATATTATTTCCATCGTCCAACCTTTGTCGCCGACAATTACAGCATGCGCCTCTTCAAAACAATGCATGCTTTCGAAAAGAAGCCAACCTATCTCCAATTAAAAAACGCCGTCGAATTTAACTTCCCTTTCGATTCTAAACAAGCCGAAGAATTCCACGCCTTGATCGATGAATATGGAAAATTAAAAAGCGACATCCTCCAAGACTACCAACTGATACTCCCCACCCCTATCAAATAATTACCGATAAGTGGCAGTAAACATCGAGTTCAAAAATTGTGGCTCAGAAATCTCATCAACCAAAGCCAGTGCCAAATCAGCATAACTAATAGCGGCAGCCCCTTTCTGATCAACAATAACAAAATCAGAACCAGTCCGATAAGACCCAGTCTTAGGTCCAGAAATATCAAAGTGAAACGGCGGAGCAAGATAAGTCCAATCAAATCCCGAACTAGCCTGCAAATTGCCCCAAGCCTGAGCCAACAAATCAGACTGCTCCTTCATAGCAGGTAAAAAGTCAGCCACCTTCTGCTTACGAGAATCATCAGCAAACAAATTGACCCCCGAACCAACAACCATCAAACGAGTAGAAGATCCAGCAAAAATATCAATCAAATGATCCATAACAGAAACAGCCATTTCACCCTGACCAGCACGAACCTCAGAGCAGTTGACCACAACATCGAATTGCTCAATATCCTTAAAAGAAAGCTCCAAAACATCTCGATCAATCAACGGCCAACCCTCAGGCAATTCAGAAACATCATCAGAAATAGCAGAAACCTCAAATCCACGATCCAACGCCTCATTAGCCACAAAACGTCCAAAACTACTAGCAGCCTTAATAATACCGATCTTCATAATCCACGTCCTTAAAAAAATTTATATATTCCTATTCTTATCCAAAAGTAATAAGAATACAAATGAATGGATAATATAAAACCATTAAAAAAAGTAGAAAGCAAAAACGAAAGTAACTTCAAGGCAAGAGTGCGCAAAGCAGCACGCGAACCAGAAGCGAAAGCAAAAGAAGAAAAAAAGTATTTGATCTTATCCAACCAATCAAGAAAAGAAAGAAGCAACAACAACGTAAGTCAGGAAACAAAAATGAGCGGAGCAAAGGCCCGCGAATCGAGAAAAGAATAAGTGATCAAAACAGAAAAAGTATTACAAAAAAGAAAATGAACTCCCTACTCCCCACCAGAATAGATAAAACCTGAGATAGACATGTGAGAAATAGGACGCGCAAAAAGTGCCGACTTGAACAAAATAAATCGGTAAAACTCAACAAAAAGGGGGATTATGACTCTATCTAGACGGAGGGGCCCGGGGATACAGACCTCAGTGGTGAAATTCCTACCAGATGTCAAGCTTAACCCGCAATATATCAATATTTTATTCATTGATTAGTAATTATACTATGGATATAT
>NZ_RHNT01000046.1 GCF_003946325.1 Companilactobacillus furfuricola
ACATCCTAAGTCGTAATGAATAAAGAAGAGGCTTATATGCTCATGAAAATTGGCATTGAGTATATAAGCCTCTTCTTGAATAAATGCATCAAAATAACCAAACCACGACGAGAACCATAAAATCGCCAAGAATAATTTGGCTACTGAACCCATATAGCGCCCCGCCCCTCCACCTAGATAGTAATCGATACTTCTCTCTTTTTTTGAGTTTTTCCGATATTTTGTGTTCAAATTGGCACTTTTTGATCGTCCTAGTTCTCACTTGTCTATCTCAATCTCTTCCTTAATCGTGAAGTCAAAATCAAAGACAAAAAACAAACCCAAGATCAAGGGCATCAAAAAAGCCGCTTATTGCGGCTTTTTTTCTATCTTATTTATTTACTTACTTACTGCTTTCTCTTTCTACTAAGTTAGTCCCGATCTCGATTCTTTGTGGGATTTTTCTTCCGGTTTGTAGTTGGGAGACTATTAGGTTTACTGCTGTTTCTCCCATTAGTTCTGTTTCTACGTTGACGGAGCTTAGTTCTGGGAAGACGTATGTTGCTAAGGATGTGTTGTTGAAGCTATATATTTTTACTCTTTCTGGTACTCTGATTTTGGCTGATTGGAGCGCTTTTAGGGCTCCGGCTGCCATTGGGTCGTTTGCTATGAAGAAGGCGTGTGGTAGCTTGTCTCCTAACTTTTCGATGGCTTCTTTCATCATCTTGAAGCCGGACTGACTGGTGTAGTCTCCTTGGAAGACCCAATTTGGATCATAGGCTTTGTGCTTTTCCATCGCTGTCTGGAAGGCGTACATTCTTTGATCCTTTACTTCGGTTTCTTGGTCAGTGGACATTTCGTAGCCGTGGATCATGCCGATGTCTTTGATTCCTTTGTTCCAAAAATAATCTACTACGTTTTCTACGCCTAACTTGAAATCAGTTAGGACGCTGTCGAAGCCAGCTGGGAATTGGTCGTCATCTACGAAGACTATTTTGTCTGTTAACTCGCTCATTGAAGCTACTTGACTGGGACTGAACTTTCCGATGGCAATGATCGCGTCTACGTCTGCGTCTAATTTTCCCGTGTCGCTTTGGAATATTCTCGTTACATCGAATTGTTTTGCTTGCCCTTGGCGTTCGATCCCCATTCTGATCGACATGTCGTAAAGGTCATCTTGTTCCTTTGATTCGGAATACCACTGAACGATTGCTAATTTCTTTCTTGCAACTGAGTTGTTGTGGGTCTTTCCCTTGCTGTACTGCAATTGTTCTGCTACTTTGAAAATCCGTTGTCTAGTTTCGTCGCCGACTGACAAAGTTTGATCGTAATTCAAAACTCTGGAGACCGTTGCTAACGAAACACCAACCTCTTTTGCAATATCTTTTAATGTTGTCGCCATGCAATGTCCCCCAAAAAATTAATTACTTGCTTTTAATGATTCAATAAAACGATCAAAGGCTTGTTTGTCTTGATCATCCCACTTGAAGACTCCGGCATCTTCTAGTACACGGCCGAAGACTTTGCCGACTTCTTGATCAACGATATCTTCAACGTTATCATCGGTGAAATCGTACTGTTTCTTTAGAGCATCTGCCCATGGTTGATGAATCTCTGCTATTTGATTATGACGATTCAAGAGATATTTTTCAACCTCATGTAATTCATCTTTTAAACGTGCTGGTAAAATTGCTCGACCCATAACTTCGATCAGACCAATATTTTCTTTCTTGATGTGTTGAACATCTTGATGTGGATGAAAAATTCCGTCTGGATATTTTTCTGAAGTTTGATTGTCGCGTAAGACAATGTCTAAGACATATTTATCACCACGTTTGTAGGCGATCGGTGTTGTCGTGTGATGACGTTCATCATTCGTGTATGCACGAACATCAACGCTTTCATCTGAATAATCTTTCCAGAAATTGTGGATCTCTGTGGCTGCTTCGATCAACAAATTTGGCTCTGTTCCTGTTAGGCGGATGGTTGACATTGGCCATTTAACGATTCCGGCTTCGACGCCATCGATCCCTAAGTCGATCGACTTTTCAATCGGTGCTTTCATCATTGGAAAGTCATGGCGACCACCTTGATAGTGTTCATGCGAAAGCATTGAGCCACCGACGATCGGTAGATCAGCGTTACTTCCGACAAAGTAATGTGGGAATTGTTGGACTATGTCTAACAAATTAGTGAAAGTTTGGCGATTGATCACCATGGGACGATGGATCTTGTCTAAGAAAATCGAATGTTCGCCAAAATATGCATATGGAGAATATTGGAAGCCCCAAGTGTTGCCACCGATGGTCATTCTGATAATACGATGATTACTTCTGGCTGGATAGCCTAGACGGCCTTTATAGCCTTCGTTTTCCATGCACAATTGGCAAAGTGGATAACCATTTTGTGGTTGATTCCTGGCTGCGGCAATTGCTTTAGGATCTTTTTCGGGTTTAGAAAGATTGATCGTGATCTCCAAATTACCAAAATTAGTCTTACCGACAAATTCAATATTTTTAGCGATCGCCCTAGTTTTGATGTAATCATTTTTCTTACTTAATTCATAGAAATAATTCGTGGCTTTTTCAGGATCTTCTTCGTACTTGTCCCAAAAAGTATGATTCAACTCTGATGGCAATGGTGTAACTAGGTCCATCAATTGGTCAGCCAAAATGTCCTTGTCTGACTGTGAATCCTCGATCTTGCCGTTGTTGATGGCAGTTTGGACTAAGGCTTCTGTTAAGTCGACTAGTTCGTCACTCGTAGATTCAACAGCATTGTCATCCCCAACTAGACCAAATACTTTGTTTTGAATGTAGATCTTATCCAGGCTTGAAAAATCAGATGGCGAATCAATAACTTGTTGAACGAATTTATCAACAGTTGTCATTAATCTTTGCCTCCTCGATCGTTGTACCCTTCAGGATGACTTTGCTTCCAAGTCCAAGCTGTCTTGATGATTTCTTTGACATCATCAAATTGTGGATCCCAGCCTAAGACGCTTCTAGCTTTGTCACTAGCAGCGACTAAAGTACTAGGATCACCGGCACGACGGTCTGCCATGACTGCTGGGATCGGTTTGCCAGTAACTTCACGTGCAGCGTCAAGCATTTGCTTGTTAGAGAAGCCTGTTGATGAACCGAGGTTGAAGGCATCACTGTCATTACCCTTCTTCAAATATTCTAAGGCTAAAATATGAGCATCGGCTAAGTCGACTACGTGTACGTAATCGCGGACGTTAGTTCCATCTTTTGTTGGATAGTCGTCACCAAAGATCTGTAATTGGTCACGTTCTCCAGCAGCAACTTGCAAAATGATCGGTACTAAGTGTGTTTCTGGGTGGTGGTCTTCACCAATGCTGCCATCAGCTTTCGCACCAGCTACGTTGAAGTAACGTAAAGCAACAAACTTAATGCCATAAGCTACGTCAGACCAGTGCATGATCTTTTCCATAGCTAATTTACTTTCACCGTATGGGTTAGTTGGGATTTGGGGATCAGTTTCCTTGATTGGGATTTGTTTTGGCTCGCCATATGTAGCAGCAGTTGATGAGAAGACGATCTTCTTAACATCGTGCTTGTGCATCACTTCGAGCAGCTTGACCATTCCAGCTGTATTGTTGTCGAAATACTTCAAAGGATCCTTCATTGATTCTGGAACGATCGAAAAGGCAGCAAAGTGGATCACACCTTCAACGTCTTCTTTTTCAAAAACTTGATCCATAAAGTTAGTGTCCGCAACGTCACCTTCATAAAAACGAGCTTTGTCATTAACTGCAGCGCGGTGACCTGTTACTAGGTTGTCGACCACTGCGACATCATAACCTTTTTCGATCAAACGATCGACTGTATGTGAACCAATGTATCCTGCTCCACCTAATACTAAAATTGACATATGAGTTTCCTCCAATATTGTTTTTTAAAAAATTAAGCTAGTTCTTTAGGACCATCTGAGATCTCGGCAATGTAGAAATCTGCATCATATCCAACAGCATCTTTGTATGCTTGACCGACATTTTTCTTGAAGTCAGCGACTTTGTCTTTTTCAACGATGGCAATGGCACAGCCACCGAATCCAGCACCGGTCATTCTGGCACCTAAGACACCAGGTTGTTTCCAAGCATTTTCGGCTAGTGTATCTAGTTCTTTACCAGTTACTGCGTAGTCAAAGTGTAGCGAAACGTGGGAAGCTGTAACTAAGTGACCAAAACTAGTTAAATCGTTATCAGCCAATGCTTTAGTAGCTTTGATTGTTCTTTGATTTTCAAAAACAGCGTGACGGGCACGTTTGATCAAAGTTTCGTCATTGATCAAGTATGCTGCCTCGTCAAATTGATCTTCGTTGAGATCTCCAAGCGAGTTGATGTCGAGTTTGGTTTGCAAGCGTTTCAAGGCTTCTTCACATTCAGAACGTCTCTCATTATATTTGGAATCAGCCAATTCACGACGTTTGTTCGTGTTCATGATCACGATCACGTGGTCGCCTAATTCAACTGGAGCGTATGAATAATCCATTGTATTAGTATCGAGTAAGATTGCTTGATCTTTCTTACCCATTCCCACAGCGAATTGATCCATGATCCCAGAGTTTACGCCAATGTAGTTGTTTTCATCTTTTTGACCGGCTTTGACGAGATCTAATTGGTCAATGTCTAAATTGTAGACATCTTTCAAAATTTCACCCATCAATAATTCGATCGAAGCTGAAGATGAAAGTCCTGCACCATCGGCCAAGTTTCCGTGAACAAACAAGTCGAAACCGTGGTCGAATTGATAACCGGCATCGGTTAATTCTTTGAGCATCCCTTTAGGATAATTAGTCCAACCAGCGGACTTGTCATAAGCAAGGTCGTTGATATCAAAGCTGACAACCCCTTGGTCAGGAATGTTAGCTGAATACATTTGAACGGTGGTATCGTTACGTTTGGCATAAACAGCGTAAGTTCCTAAACTGATGGCACATGGGAAAACGTGGCCACCATTGTAATCTGTATGTTCACCGATCAAATTAATTCGACCTGGTGAGAAAAAGACTCTCTCGGGTTGACTGTCATAGATCTTCGAAAATTCTTCCTTCAATTCACTGGTTTTCATAATAAAAATTCCTCCGAGTTGTTTTACTAAAATTTTATTAACTATAGTATAAAACAAATTGAACTTTTTGTAAACAGCGAAAATCCTTTTATATCAAAATTGGTAGCGTTTAACTAAAATCGACCGGAATCAACGATCATCACTGAATAATCGTTTTTTTAGAGTATTTTCGGAATTTTATTTAGTTAAATTTTAACTAAATTTCCTATACAAAAAAATTTGAATGTTTTATCATATGGATATGTAAGCGTTTTAGGCTTATTCATAAATCGGAAGGAGAATCTCTATGAAAGCTGATATTAAATGGCTCGATGACCCGGAAGTTTTCCGTGTCAACCAGTTACCTGCCCACAGCGATCATTACTACTATCAATCAAAATCTGAAATTAATCATCAAAGTAGTTACGTCCACAGTTTAAATGGTACTTGGCAATTTAATTTTGCCAAAACTCCACAGCAACGTCCACTCGATTTTTACCAAGAAGATTTTGACGCGAGTGGTTTTGATCAGATCAAAGTACCGGGACACATTGAATTGGCAGGCTATGCCCAAGTTCAATACATTAACACCTGGTACCCATGGGAAGGAAAAATTTTCCGTCGTCCCCCTTACACTATTGACCCAGATCAATTAACACCTGGGATCTTTAGTGAAGCTGACGACAATTCGGTTGGTTCATATTTGAAAAAATTCGACTTACCGGAAGGATTCGATCACAAACGCATTATTGTCCAATTTCAAGGAGTGGAACAAGCCATGTACGTCTGGTTCAACGGCCACTTCATCGGATACGCTGAAGATAGCTTTACTCCTTCAGAATTCGATCTGACACCTTACATCAAAGCAGAAAATAACGTGTTAGCAGTCCGTGTTTATAAACATTGAACGGCATCTTATTTAGAAGATCAAGATATGTTCCGCTTCTCCGGGATCTTCCGTGACGTCAATTTGTTAGCTTTACCAGCTGCTCACATTAATGACTTAGATCTTACGCCAGTTGTCAGTGACGATTTCAAATCAGGCGTGCTTAACGTAACGACTAAAATCACTGGTGAAGAAGCCGATCAAGCAACCTTAAAACTAAGTGTGACTGATCAAGATGGTCAATTATTAGCAACACAAGAACAAGCAAGTGCAAAATCAGTAACGTTTGACCAACTAGCTTTTTCAAATATCAAGCTTTGGTCACCAGACTCGCCTTATTTGTACAACCTCCAGATCGAAGTTGTCGATAAAAACGGTACAACGCTAGAAATCGTCCCTTATCAATTCGGCTTTAGAAAAGTAGAATTGCGTAGCGACAAAGTTATTTACGTTAATAACAAACGTCTCATCATTAACGGTGTCAATCGCCACGAATGGAGCGCTAAAACTGGTCGTGCCATCACGATCGACGATATGAAAGCCGATATCAAGACGATGCAAAAAAATAACATCAACGCTGATCGGACCTGTCACTATCCTGATCAGATCCCTTGGTACTATCTCTGCGATCAAAACGGCATTTATTTGATGGCTGAAAACAACCTCGAATCACACGGTACTTGGCAAAAAGCTGGTGCCATCGAACCTTCGATCAACGTACCAGGAAATAATCCTCACTGGCTAGAAGTCGTGCTCGACCGTGCAAGATCAAATTACGAACTTTTCAAAAATCACACTTCGATCATCTTTTGGTCTCTAGGTAACGAGTCATGGGCCGGTAGCGACATCGCCGCAATGAATAAATTTTACAAAGATCACGACGACTCCCGCCTAACTCACTACGAAGGCGTAGTATATCAGCCTGACCTTAAAAATAGCATATCCGATGTTGAAAGTCGGATGTACGAGAAACCCGAAAATATTGTTGAATACTTAGAAAACGATCCGCAAAAGCCATTTTTAGATTGCGAATATATGCATGACATGGGAAATTCCTTAGGCGGAATGAATTCTTATAACGATCTGGTCGATAAATATCCAATGTATCAAGGTGGCTTCATCTGGGACTTCATCGACCAAGCACTCTTCGTCAAAGATGAAATCACCGGCAAAGAAGTACTAAGATACGGTGGCGATTTTGACGAACGTCACTCTGACTACGAATTTTCTGGCGACGGACTAATGTTTGCCGACAGGACCGAAAAACCAGCAATGCAGGAGGTGAAATACTACTATGGCTTACACAAATAAGAAACTTCAAGTAGTATTCGGAGACGGAACTCTAGGATTAGGCGGCGACGACTTCCACTACATCTTCAGTTACGAACGAGGTGGCCTAGAATCACTTTTGATCCAAGGAAAAGAGTGGCTCTACCGGACACCAACACCAACATATTGGCGAGCAACGACCGACAATGACCGTGGTAGCAGTTTTTCCGTCAAATCTGCTTAGTGGTTAACAGCCGACATGTTCAGTACTTGTACAAATATCGAATTGACCGTAGATGGTAATAAGTTTGAAAAATTACCGATTGCACCGGAAAACAACAAGTATACTGGCAAAGAAACAGCCGAAACAGTCGCCATCAAGTACACTTATCAAACAAACACCATCCCAAGCACAACAGTCGACGTAATTTACACCGTAACGGCAGATGGAAAAATCAACATCCATCAACACTTCAACGGCAACTCGGAATTACCCGACCTACCTGCATTAGGATTCAGACTAATAATGCCCACCAAGGCCGACAGCTTTGACTACGAAGGACTATCAGGAGAAACCTATCCTGACCGAATGGCAGGAGCAACAAAAGGAACTTACCACGTAGAAGGCTTACCAGTAACCCCCTACATCGTCCCACAAGAATGCGGCATGCACATGGACAATAAAAAGTTGACCATCACACGTACAACCACGCAAAACAACGCCGACAACAATCCCCAACCATTCAGCCTTTCCATCACCAAAGCCAACAAAAACTTCAACTTCAGCGCCCTACCATATACAGCTGAAGAACTAGAAAACGCCACGCACCAGGAAGAACTACCTCCAGCAAGAAGAACAGTCCTAACCATCTACGGTGCAGTTCGCGGAGTCGGTGGCATAGACAGCTGGGGCACCGACGTCGAAAACAAGTACCACATAAGTGCCAAAGAAGACATAGACTTTGAATTCAACATTGAAATCAATAAATAAATCACAACAATAAAATCATCAGAATACGCAAAAGACGCTAAAAGATAATTGGAAATTATCAAAAAGCGTCTTTTTTTAACTTTAAAATTCAAAGAAACTCTGACTAATATTTATAGAACGGATTAAAGTGGCCAAAACTACGCCGAAGAATGCTAGAATTACAAATCGTTTTTATTGATGATCTTTATTTTTGCCATTTCATTCGTAAATATATCAAGAAGAGAACCATCAAATTGCTCAGTTCCAGTTAAAGTAATACTTTGAATGTCATCATCCGATTCATATTCGCTTTCAACCATCGCACAAAAGCCTCTAAAAATTTGTCCATCAATAGTAGTTACTTCTACATGTTTCCCCCAGTAACCCCCAACTTCAATTTTCTTCTTTGATCTCCCATTATTTGATGTCGGAAATCAATTCTTACAGGACTGGTCCGGTGGAACCACACTCCATTTTTTAACACATTCGTGGAAAAAATTCGCTATAAAAGGAAAAACCACATAATCGCAACTACTCAATTTCTTTTATTGATTTAATTTCGGTATCTGAAAAATTAATTGATCCGTACGGAATTTGCTCAGTACCGTCAACATCTATATTTGCAATTCCATCTGGAGAATCTACTTTTGTTTCATAAGATGTCACGTAACCAATAAAAATCTTGTTATCTGTAGTAACTATTAGGACATCTTTTCCAAAAAATGATGTAATATCTCTTGACATTTCCGACACTTCCTCCTTTTGAACATCGCAAAACAAGCAAACTTTTTAGAACGGTGAATCATAAAGATATCAGTTGATTTACTACGCTGATAATTAATTTCAAAATCGTGGTCAAAAATACCTTTGTAGAGTGACCTGTTTTGCAAAACGCTAGATTATTAAGGCTCGAACTATTTTTGATCAAATTCGGTACTATCAATAAAATCATTTTTAGTATAATCCATATCTTTCTAAGGAAATATTTTTCTTTAGAATAATTTTTATCAATAAATTTATGTGCAATCACCAACATCTAACCAAATAAAAGAGAGTGCAAGGAGATGCTCAGCTGCTGAGGATTTAGGGACTATCAGCTTCAGAGTGCTGCGAAGCAGTGCTCGCTGATAGTTTCTAAACCGGAGGCCGCTATCTCCTGGAACTCGTTTCAAATAAAAAAGCCCCCAGTCGCATCTACGGCTGAAGGCTCAAAATATTTATCTAGTACGATCGATCCCTGACATTTCACCAACAACATCTCCATGAGAAACCTCACCAGAAGTCTTAGTAAATGAAAGTGAATCTATACGATCATGGTTCGTGATAACAACCATAACAGTGTCGTCCAATCCAGCGGCAGCAATCGCAGGAGCCCAGAACTCAATAAGTTCTTGTCCAGCTTTAACCCTATCGCCCTTCTCAACATATTGAACAAACCCGGTACCACGCATATCAACAGTACCAACACCAACATGGATCAAAGTCAAAACACCGGAATTAGAACGTAAGCCAATAGCATGACGAGTAGGGAAAGTAGCCTCGACCACACCATCAAACGGAGCATAAACACCACCATCAGAAGGCTTAATAGCAAAACCTTTACCCATCTTACCAGAAGCAAAAGTCTGATCAGAAACTTGATCAAGTGGCATCAAAGTACCAGAAACAGGCATCTCATACTCAGTAGCACCAGAAGCGTCAACCTCTTCTTCGATCTCTTCCATCGATTCATCAGTATCCAAGTGCTTGTGCCATGTCTTTTCAAGTTCATTAACAATATCAGCATGCATCTTTTCATCAAGTTTAACTTTCTTGAAGAAGATAAATGTTGCAATCAATACGAGAATTGCAGGAATTCCAAACATCATTAACTTAAAAATCATTTGACCTTTAAGAGTAATATCACTAGCAGTAGCACCAGCGGTCATACCGGCAACAACAGCAGTAAGAGCAACAATTCCGTTAGCCAAAGCTCCACCTAATTTATCCAAAAGTGGACGAACTGACAATGTTAATGATTCATCACGATGTCCGAATTTCAATTGTCCGTATTCAACTGAATCACTTAATACCATTAGTACAACCAAGAAAATTAATGGTTGTGGTATGTAGAATAATGCAGCTGACAAATAAATTAACCATAATACTTTTCCGGAGAAAGTAAATAAGATCAATGCAACAATCATCAATGAAATTGCAAAGAAGAAAACCTTTCTACGGCTGAATTTTTGAGCCATTGGTGGAAATAGTAATACAGCAACAATACCGATAGCACCGTTGATCAAGGCCAGAATAGAATACTTTCCAGTTTGGCCCAAAATGTAAGTAAAGTAATAAAGTTCAAGTGAGTTAGTAATAGCAATACCAGCGGCATATAATCCATATGACAATGCCATCCACATTAATTGGTCATTACGCCCTAGAACTTTGAAGACATCTTTGAAAGATGTTTTTTCAACATTTTTACGTAATTCTGAATCATTTTCTTTTGTCCCAATAGCAACAACTAAGGCTGAAACCAAAGCTGTAATGGCAATTACTAAACCAAAAGCGAACCATCCACGGTTATCACCTTGTCCGTGATTGGAATTAACAGAGAACAACAATACGATCGGCATAACAACAACACCAACAATATTTTGTCCGATATTAGAGCCAACACGTGCATATGTGGCAGTCTTTTCACGCTCTTTAGAATCAAAGGAAATGGCAGGTATCATTGACCAGAAACCAACATCCTTAAACGAATAAAAAATATCCATTGTGATATACAAAATTGCAAATACAATCAAATAAGCAAATGGATTTGAAACATTCAAACCACCGATGCTAGTGAACAAAATAGCTAAAACAATCGAGGCGATTGTTCCACCAGCAACGATCCATGGCTTGAAATGACCCCAACGAGAATTTGTATTATCGATTGCATTACCGATCAATGGATCGATTGCCAATTCAACAATTCTCAATACCGCAATGATGACACCAATAGCGGCAATCATCTTTGCACTCTCGCCACCGCTATCTTTATCAAAAAGATGACCGGTAACGAAAATCATAAAGTAAGTAGATAACGTTGCATAGAAGGCATCATGTCCGAATGCACCAAATGAATATGATAGCCTTGAAATAATTTTATGACGTGTTGATTCCGTCTCCATACTCTTCGCCTCTCCATTCCCAATTATTAATACTTTTTTCAATACATAAAATGTAATCGTTTACAGTTAAAAAGTCAACGCCATTTTACTAAATTTTTTCTATTTTGTTAGCGTTATAACTATAATTTTTACAACTCGCACCTGCGTAAAACCCTAATTTATCAAGGGCGAAAGTTACTTTAACTTTTTAACTAAAAAATTAATTATGTTTTTATTAAAAACAGCAT
Organism: Companilactobacillus furfuricola; assembly: GCF_003946325.1. Taxonomy (GTDB): domain Bacteria; phylum Bacillota; class Bacilli; order Lactobacillales; family Lactobacillaceae; genus Companilactobacillus; species Companilactobacillus furfuricola. The sequence goes on from NZ_RHNT01000046.1 coordinate 11,565, forward strand.
TAAAAAAGAACTCTTGATCAAGATATCAAAAGTTCCTTTAATTCATCTTAAATTTCTTTAGCAATCAACAAATCTGAATGGAAATCGGATGAGTAGTTACCGTCGACTTGTGCCATTTTGACAAAATAGCCTGCATTCATCAATTCATCACCATAAAATGTTTCCGACGAATCATTGACGGTGTACTGCTTGTTTGGATCTAAGCCAACGAAATATTGTCTTTGGTAAGCCACGCTTGGATGATTGAGTAGCTGATAGCGACCAACGATAGCCAAAGACTTGTCGTCTGAGACTACTTCCCAACTCGTAATATTCCCGTCTTCTTCAAAAGGACTGTCGATCCGATAAAATTTACCAAACTGGAACAAGTTGCGGTATTGCTTATAAAAATCGATCTGTTCTTTGGTTTGCTTGAGTTCTTCCTCAGAAATCTTCGTGATATCAAGCTCATACCCTAGATCACCGAAGAAAGCGACTGCGCCACGTGTTTTTAACGAGGTGATCCGACCATTTTGGTCGTTAGGTACGGCAGAAACATGAGCTCCCATCATTGAGAGTGGATATCCATAAGAAGTACCATACTGGATCTTGATCCGTTCAACTGCATCGGTATCATCGCTAGTCCAAGCTTGGGGAGCATAATACATCATCCCGAGATCAAAACGACCACCACCAGAAGCACATGACTCAAACAAAACTTCTGGAAAAGCTTTTGTCAGTTGATCATAAAGTCGATAGACTCCGAGCATGTATCGATGTGCAAATTCGGCTTGTTGCTCTGGCTTCAAGTAACGACTGAATGTATCCGTTATATTTCGATTCATATCCCACTTGATATAATCCAATTTAGTATCTGACATGATCTGACTAATTTTTTCATACAAATAGTCAACGACTTCAGGTTTGGCCATATCTAATACGAATTGATGACGACTCGGGATCAATTGTGCATTGGGATCGCCGACCATCCAATCAGGATGATCTTCATGAAGCTTAGACTTGCAAGAAATCATTTCCGGTTCAAACCAAAGACCAAACTTCATCCCTAAGTCGTGGACTTGTTGACTGAAATGCCCTAACCCATCGGGGAACTTATCCTTGTCGACGAACCAATCGCCTAACGAAGTAGTGTCATCATTTCGCTTGCCGAACCAGCCATCATCAAGGACGAACATTTCCACACCAAGAGCGTGAGCTTTGTTGACGATCGACATTAATTTTTTCTCATCAAAGTCAAAATAAGTAGCTTCCCAGTTATTGATCAAAATTGGACGTTCTTGTTTAGCAAATTTAGGCGCAACTAGATGGTCTGTGTAAAAAGCACCCATCTGTTGAGACAACTGGTTCATTCCATCTTCAGTAAAACTCATGATGGCTTCTGGAGTTTGAAAACTAGTGCCACTTTGCAAATTCCAAGCAAATTCATCAGGATTGATCCCCACCATGACCCGACTAGCGTCAAACTGATCGACCTCGACTGAATCCTTGAAATTACCAGAATAAACTAAGTTAAAGCCAAAAGCTGCCCCAGATTGTTCGTCTGTCTCGGGGCGAGCTAACATGATAAAGGGATTTTGTTGGTGACTAGAAGCTGCTCGTAAACTGCTGACGCTTTGAAGTCCAGGACGCAAGGGACTGCGGTATAAGTGGCGTTCTCGCGCCCAATTACCAGAAAATTGGATCAAGTCGTAATTGGCATCCGGCAAATCAAGTTGCGAACTATATGCAGTATTGATCTTGTAATCAGCCGCAGTCGAATTAATAAAAGTACTGCTTCTGACGATAACGTCTTGATGTGGAAAGACCGTGTAATTAAGGTCCAAATTCAAGTCAGTAATTTGATCCTTCAAGTTTAAAACTAACGTTTGCGCATCGTCATTAGTATCGTCAAATGTCGATGGCAGATCTTTAAGACGACTTTTTCCTTCTTTGATGGCAAAGTTTTGAAGTTTGAATTCAGTGATGCGGCTGCCATTTGGCTGCTCGATTGGAAAGGCAGGATAGCGATAGTCGCCTTTCCCAAAACTAGCATATTCTTGTTTGATCAGTTCTGGTTGAAAGTCTTGCATGCCCTCGCTTAATGATGGCGTGGCATCATGGATCTCTCTGGTCATTAGGTTGTCGTACGATTCTTTTTGGTGGATTTTGGGTCCGTAATAGACTTGGCCTAGTTCGCCGTTTTCTAGTTCCTGGATGATGTAACTGGTGTGGTCGGTTTGAAGATGAAATAGTGTTTTTGATTTGTTGGTTGATATGGTCATTTTGGAGTACTTATTCTTTCCTCAGTTCGCGGGACTTTGCTCCGCTCATTTTGTTTCCTGACTTACATTGCCGTTGTCTCTTTCTTTGCTTTGTTGGTTAGATAAGAATTAATTATATTTTTTCTTCTCTTGCTTTCGCTTCTGGCTTGCTCACTTGTTTTACTCGTGATCTCGCATTGTTAGCAGTGATGAATTTATTTTGTTGGTTGTTTATTTGTTGGATCCATTAGATAATTGATTTATAGGGTGCTAATTCAATTTTTCTGGTGGGAGATTGTTATGTTTGCCATTCATGATTTTATTGGTTTTTTACTTGTTTTGACTGGTTTTATTTTGGGTGTTTTCTTGCTGTTTGTTTTCTGCTCTCCTTTTCACGACTGGGTAAAGAGGCAGTCGGGGGGAGATTTGTTTTTGATTGCTTTTATTTTGTCGAATGTTTTGTCTGTTTTTACTAGTACTGGTTTGTCAGGTAGGTTATCTTCTTCGATTTTTTTGCAAATTTTGATTATTTTAATTAGTGGATTTTTGATTACTGCTGCTCTGATCTATTTTTCCAAAAAGCATTCAGTTAACTGGACTTTGGTGTTTTTGATTGCTACTCCTGTGGTGGCTTTGATTTGGATTTTATTGGAAAACTCTGTTCGGGGATAATTTGGGAGGGATTTTTATGCGACTTCGTTATTGGTATTTGCTGTCATTTGTGGTTATTTTCGTTGCGGCTTTTCTTTGGCTTTTTATTAAAGGCGAATCCACTGGCAGTGCTTTGTTTAATGGCCTAGGTATTGGTGCTTTGGGTGTTTGTTTGATCGTGCTTTTTCGTTTCTATACTAGTCGCCATTGATTTTTTCAGGAATCGGGCAATTAAAAAAGCTTGTAATCGTTGTTTAATTAACGATTGCAAGCTTCACACATTATTTGAATTAAAAGGATCATTTCTTAAAGCCATCTATCGGATTTGAACCGACGACCCCCACCTTACCATGGTGATGCTCTACCTATCTGAGCTAAGATGGCATTCACCTAGTATTTTATCAAATATGCTCATGGTGTTAAACTATTATATTTAAAAAGCTTCGATTATTTCTGCTATTCCTGTGGCAATGAAGAAGAATGACAACATGAAGACAATAAATCCCATTGCTAATACTGGATTAAAAAGCAAAATAATTGCAAATAACAAACTCAAACATGCTAAAATAACGATCAACCAATAGTAACCACGTCCGAAGAAACTATAAAATCTGGCGGTAAACAATTGGAAAATAGCATCGATCAAGAACCAAATGGCGAACATGTAAGTAATCACAACGATGCCGACTTTTAAATTAGCGATAAATAAAATCCCGACTACGATACTAACAATTGCAGAAAAAATCGCAAAACCACTACCAGTTCCCAAATACTTATTCATTTGCGAACCGAACCAAAGTTGGTAAACTCCACGAAGAATTGCGAAGATACCTAGAAATACTGTAATTGTTGATAAACTAGTCAATGGGTTTTTCATAACCAAGTAACCAACATAAACGGAAAAAATCCCAATAATAAAGCCAAACCAGTCAAATTTATGCTTAGAATCAGCTATAAATCAGCTCCCCTTTCTAACATTTTACGTCTATCACTATTTTACCATTTATTGATAGTAAAAATGAGTTATAATAAAGAAGCTAATAATATTTTTAGGCTATACGAAAGGTAAAGAAATTGTCACCTAACAAAGAAAACTATTTAAAGACAATATACGAATTAAACTACGACTTCACAAAAGTAACCAACAAAAGAATCTCAGAGATAATGAACGTCTCAGCGCCTTCAGTAACAGAAATGCTCAACTCACTGTCCAACGAAGGCTATTTAACGCACTCGCCATACAACAAAATAGTCTTAACCGACAAAGGTAAAAAAGTATCCGAGCAACTAGTAAGAACGCACAGACTATGGGAAGTATTCCTAAATCAAGACCTGAAATACCCCGTAGACTCAGTACACCACCACGCAGACATCATGGAGCATCTATCAGACAAAGACCTAATGGATCACCTAAATGACTTCCTAGGCCATCCACAAAGATGTCCACACGGTGGAATAATCCCCGGAAACGGAAACGGCGAAACCGATGCCGACGACAAACTACTAAGCATGATCGAAGACGGAGAAATAGTTCAAATAGTAAGACTATCAGACAACTACGAATTCCTACAATACTTCAACAGCTTAGGCCTAGCCATCGACGACCTAATCAAAATCCAAAAACACGAGCAATTCGACAACTCACTAATAGTCGAAAAGCAAAATGGAGACAAAGTAACCATCGGATCAAAGGCCGTCGACTACATCTTCGTGGAAAAAAGACCAAGCAGCTCCTTCAAACAAGAAAAATAAACCAAGAAAACAGCCGAAAGGCTGTTTTTTCTTTGCATAAAATATCGAAAAACAAAAAATGAAACACCGCTAAAATCAAAAGCAAGCGAAAGTACGAGAGAATCGAGCACATGAGCCAGAAATAAATAAATAGAGAAACAACACAACATCAGAACAAGGCAAGAGTGCGAGAATCGAGCACTCGAGCAAGAAGCGAAGGCAAAAAAAGAATAAAGTATTTGATCTTATCAAACCAGCCAAGAAAAGAAAGCTAGTAATAACAACGTAAGTCAGGAAACAAAATGAGCGGAGCAAAGTCCCGCGAACCGAGCAAAGAGTCAGTAATCTAGAAAGCGAATATATCCAAACAAGAAAAGGAAGCACCTACTCCCCACCAGAATAAATAAAGCCTGAGATAGACATGTGAGAAATAGGACGCGCAAACAGTGCCAATTTAATCAAAATAAATCGGTAAAACTCAAACAGAAAGGGATATGATACATACCATCTAGGTGGAGGGTCGGGGCGCTATATGGGCTCAGCCGATCGAGTAGGAGGTAGCTAGGCTACCGACCTCTCACACCACCGTACGTACGGTTCCGTATACGGCGGTT
>NZ_RHNT01000047.1 GCF_003946325.1 Companilactobacillus furfuricola
AATATTGTGGATCAGTTGTGCTTGAACCTAATGCAACTTCATATGGATCAGTATATTTAAGAGCAACTGAAGAAATAGTTGTTGCTTTCTGTACAGGTTCAAATGTTACATCCTTTGTTCCAACAGCTGTATCTCCTTTATATGCAGTAATTCGTAATGTGATGGCTGAAGTATCAGCATTCTTAATGTAGAGTTTAAAGTCGGAAGCTGAAGTAAGCACTGTGCCATCTCTGACACCTTGGATTCCAAAGGTAATACCTACTGTTGTACTTAAAGCTTGGGTATCACTTGCCAATGGATCAGAACTTAGTGCACTTTTAATACTTGTTATTCCAAATAATCCTGTTAGCGCAGTTGATGAAGTATCTAATGCGTGTTTACCATAAGCTGCGGTAACATCACTAAAATCTAGTGTATTTGTTGGCGTTACAGTGGATTGAATCGTTCCAAATACACGATTCAATGAAGCTTGCGTGGCATCATCTAATGTAGAACTATCGGTTGTTGTACTTCCATTATCGGAAGATTGATCGTCTGAAGTTGTAGTTGTTGGTGCACTCGTTGCATCATCTGCTTTAGCAGTAGAAGCGGTACTAAATACGGGTGCCGTAAGTGGTGCGATCATTAATAGCGTGGCAGCAGCAACACCGGCATATTTGATATTTTTTTTCATGGTAGAAAATCCTCCCAGTATTAAGTTTTCGTAAATTCGATTTGTTATCGGCTCAGATATCTCACTAATCATTCACCGATTACGGGTAAAATATAGCACGCGTTGAAACACCCCAATTTCAGATTAGAAAAGATTTTTTTAACATAATTAACGCATCATGCAACTAGTCGCCAAGTGTGATCGATACAATTTTCACTAAAAAAAGACACTTTTTGGGCAAAAAAATAGACCGGCTCATTTTTTGAGTCGGTCTATAATTATGCTTATAAACGTTATTAAATCAACAATCAAATACTATGAATATAATACGATTGTGCTTCCAAAACTTTTAATATTGCGTCGACAGTGTCCAAGGCTGTGAATAATGGCACAGAGTGTTCTGTCGTAACGCCGCGCATTACTTTACCATCTGTTTCACCAGATTCTTCTTCGTCGATCGTGTTGACTACTACTTGAACTTGCTTGCTGCCGATCATTTCCATCATGGCATCAAATGAGTCGTCGAAGCCTTCAACGGCCAAACCTTTTTCTTTGAAGAATTTGGCGGTGTCATTTTCGGCCAGGATCTCATAACCTAGTTCAACAAAACGAGAAGCTAAACCTACTGCTTCTTCTAGATCAGCGTCTTTGACACTGAAGATGACCTTACCAGCTGAAGGAACGTGTGTCTTAGTTCCCTCAAAAGCTTTATACAAGGCTTTTTCATAAGTAGTGTCAGTTCCCATGACTTCACCAGTTGACTTCATTTCTGGTCCTAACAAACTATCAACGTTTGCGAGTTTCGAGAAGGAGAAGACTGGAGCTTTCACGTGGATCAATTTACCAACAGGAGCAACGCCATTCTTGTAGCCTTGATCCTTCAAGCTTTGTCCCAAGATGACCTTGGTAGCGATCTGAGCCATTGGGATATCAGTAACTTTACTCAAGAAAGGCACTGTTCTAGAAGCTCTAGGGTTCACTTCGATGACGTAAGCTTGATCATTTTGAACGACAAACTGGATGTTCATCATACCGATACAGTTCAGATCATGGGCTAGCTTTTCAGTATAGTCGACGATCTGATCTTGAACGTGTTGGGAAAGAGTTTGTACTGGATAAACCGACATGGAATCTCCCGAGTGGACTCCGGCACGTTCGACGTGTTCCATGATACCAGGGATCAAGACGTCTTTTCCGTCACAAATAGCGTCAACTTCACATTCCTTACCGACCAAGTAATGGTCGATCAAAACAGGATGATCGTGAGAAACTTTTACCGCATTGTGCATGTAGTAATTGAGTTCCTCTTTCTTATTGATGATCTCCATGGCACGTCCACCAAGCACGTAACTAGGACGTACTAAAACAGGATAGCCAACTTTGTCGGCGATCTTTACAGCTGTGCCTTCATCGCTAGCTGTGTCACCAGTTGGGTGTGCGATATTGTTAGCGACAATAACTTTTTCAAACTCATCACGGTCTTCGGCACGGTTGATGTCTTCAACAGACGTACCTAGAACTTTGACGTTGTGTTTCAAGAGTGGTTCAGCTAAGTTAACAGCTGTTTGGCCACCAAATTGCAAGATGACACCTTCTGGCTTTTCGAGTTCGATAACGTTCAACACGTCTTCTAGAGTCAAAGGTTCAAAGTACAATTTGTCAGAGATCGAGAAGTCAGTTGAAACTGTTTCAGGATTACTGTTCATTACGATAGCTTCGTAACCAGCTTTTTGGATAGCTTTAACTGAGTGAACTGTGGCGTAATCGAATTCGACACCTTGACCAATTCTGATCGGACCTGAACCGATAACTAAGATCGAAGGTTTCTTATCAACAACACTTTCATTTTCAAATTCGTAAGTGCTGTAGAAATATGGTGTTTGTGAAGCAAACTCGCCGGCACAAGTATCGACCATCTTGTAGACTGGCGTGATGCCATTATCTTCCCGTAATTTTTGAACGGAATCGATGTCGACATCCCAGATCTTAGCAATCGATTTGTCAGCGAAACCATTTTTCTTAGCGTACAACAAGACGTCGAGGTCTTGAGGATTGTCGCGTAATTCACGTTCGATCTCAACGATGTGCAACAACTTATCAAGATAGAACAAGTTGATCTTCGTCATATCAGCGATCTTCTCGATCTTGTAGCCACGACGGATCGCTTCAGCTAAGTAAAAAAGTCGATCGTCTTGAGCAACGACTAAGCCGTGATCAAGTTCTTCATCAGTCAATTCATGTAATTCCGGTTTATCTAAGGAGATCAAACCGATCTCAAGTGAACGAACAGCTTTTAAAGTAGCTTCTTCGATATTTCTACCGATAGCCATAACTTCACCGGTAGCTTTCATTTGCGTACCTAGAGTACGGTCAGCATGGGTGAACTTGTCGAATGGCCAGCGAGGGATCTTGCAGACAACATAATCTAAAGCTGGTTCAAACTCAGCATAAGTTGTTCCGGTCACAGGGTTGATGATCTCATCAAGTGTTAGACCAACTGCGATCTTAGCAGCTACTTTAGCGATCGGATACCCAGTTGCTTTTGAAGCTAGGGCACTAGAACGACTGACACGAGGGTTAACTTCGATCACGAAATACTTGAAGCTGTTAGGATCTAGCGCTAACTGAACGTTACAGCCACCTTCGATCTTCAAGGCACGGATGATCTTCAAGGAGACGTCACGTAACATTTGGACTTCCCGGTCTGACAATGTTTGCACTGGTGCATAAACGATCGAGTCACCGGTATGGATCCCGACTGGATCAAAGTTTTCCATGTTGCAGACTACCATTGCGTTGTCAGATGCATCACGCATAACTTCAAACTCGATTTCTTTGTAGCCAGCAATACTTTGTTCCAACATACATTGAGTTACTGGAGATAGACTGAGCCCATTTTGCAAAATTTCACGAAGTTCTTTTTCGTTATCGGCGATACCACCACCGGTTCCACCCATGGTAAAAGCTGGACGGACGATGATCGGATAACCGATTTCATTTGCGGCTTTGACGCCCTCTTCTTCTTCATGAATGATGGCTGACTGAGGAACAGGTTCGTTGATCTCGTTCATCAAAGAACGGAATTTCTCACGATCTTCCGCTTGATCGATAGCTGACATCTTTGTTCCTAAGAGTTCGATGTCTAGTTCTTTCAAGATCCCTGAATCGTCTAATTCCTTAGCCATGTTCAAGCCTTGTTGGCCACCTAATGTAGGAAGGATCGCGTCAGGTCTTTCTTTGCGTAAAATCTTTGAGACAAATTGATAAGTAATTGGTTCAATGTAAACTTTATCGGCGATTTCGGTATCAGTCATGATCGTAGCTGGATTTGAGTTGACCAAGACGACTTGGTAACCTAATTCCTTTAAAGCTAAACAAGCTTGTGTTCCGGAATAATCAAATTCAGCAGCTTGACCAATAATAATTGGACCAGAACCGATCACCATAATCTTTGAAATATCAGTTCTTTTCGGCATTTGTGATTGTCCCCTTCGCTTTATTTTCATCGATCAACTTCATAAATCTGTCGAATAAATAGTCGGCATCGTGTGGACCAGGAGCAGCATCCGGATGATATTGCACAGAAAAGGCCGGATAGATCTTATGTCTCAATCCTTCAACAGTTTTATCGTTGATTTCTTCATGAGTTACTTCTAATTGAGTTGCATCAAGTGAATCACGATCAACAGCGTACCCATGATTTTGAGATGTAAAATCAATTCGACCAGTAGTTAAGTCCCGAACAGGGTGATTGAATCCACGGTGTCCGAATTTCATTTTGTAAGTATCAGCGCCATTAGCTAAGGCAAAAAGTTGATGACCCATACAGATACCAAATAGTGGAACATGTTTTTCAACTTCACGGATCATATCCAAAGTAGCAGGAACGCTCTTAGGATTACCAGGTCCGTTAGTTAACATGACACCATCAGGATCTTGAGCTAAAACTTGTTCTGCTGTAGCGTCAGCTGGCAAGACCATTAAATTGCAGTCGCGATCTGATAGTTCTCTTAAAATTGAGTGTTTTAGACCATAATCGACTAAAACGACTTTTCTACCATGTGTTGGAACAGGATATGCACTTGGTGTAGTACTTTGTGCTATTTGATTAGTAGGAAGTTCTGTGTTCTGGAGATCTTTCACTGTGTTCTCAGTTACCTCATCAACAATAGTTGCTTTCAAGGCACCTTTAGCACGAATGTGTCGGGTAACAGCTCGAGTATCCACTCCCTGGATTCCAGGAATTCCATTTTCCGTTAAGTATTCGTCCAGTGATAAGTCCATTCTCCAGTTATTTGCTCGTCGGGCCAGTTCATGTACTACTACACCTTTGCAAGTTGGAGTAATTGATTCATAGTCATCACGGTTAATGCCGTAATTGCCTATTAGTGGGAAAGTAAACATCAAGATCTCGCCATTGTATGACTGATCTGTTATTGATTCTTGATAGCCGGACATTCCAGTACTAAAAACGAGCTCGCCCACTGCGGCCGTCTTTGCACCGAAAGCTTGTCCTGGATAAATATTGCCATCTTCTAATACCAAGTAACGCTTCATTATTCCGCCCCTTTCGTCTATAAACTGACCTGCCAAAAGCGATTTTAGGCAAAAAAAATATACCTAGTTGCTTTTGGTCATATTTGTTAGTAACCACTCGGAATTGAATACGAACAATGCGCATACCAATCCCATTTTTGTTTCGTGATTGTATTAAATTGTACAACTACTGAGGAAACATTGAAACAGTTTTCTGAAATAAGATTAAAAAAATTATTAATATTCGTTAATAAAATTGTTTTGATAGGGGTTCATTGCCGGCGGAGGGGTTCCGGGAATATCGCCGCGGAACGCCATGGACGCCACTTTGAACCAATCGAGAAGACCGCTCGCTTGTTTCAAAGCTGGGTCTTTCACTAAGCGGTGAACCGCTAAGTGAAATTTCATGGCTGACGGCGAATTCCCTCCACCCCTCCGCCTGAACGCCTCTACACTGCTATTTTTCGGCTTTCCTCCGTGGTGGGTTTGGTGCTCCATTCCTTTATTGGAATAAAGATTTTCACCGTATTAATCTTGGTTTTCTAATTTTTCTATAACTTCTGGTACTTAGAAAAATATACGGTCCAAGTTCCAAAACACGAAAAAGTGCACCTACCATTAGTTAAATATTTAACTAACACTTTCATTATATTATGAAACATAAGATAACGAAAAATAATTGTCTCGGAAAAGTCTCCCCCCCTAAACTACTTAGCGATACATATGATTTTTCACAATAAAAAAAGCCCCCCCTGTTTCCACAGTAAGAACTTTGTTTGAATATTCTTCAATTCTTAAAAACCGTGCTCTAACATAGATTCACCAGATAGAACCCGAAATCTGTATCATAGGAACGCGATAGATATTAATACCATCTCTTTCAACTAAACAATTTTGTAGAAAAAAGATAAGTACCGTTACCCCCACCCCAACAAAGAGTGTCCACTACCTTAGGTTCTGCGGGGGTGGAGGAAATTCGCCGTCAGATGTGAAATTTTTGTTGGCACGGCAAAGGCCGTGCTTACAAAAAGGTCGAGCTTTGAGATGCCTGGGTGCCTTTCCCAGGTAGCTCAAGGTCGGCCCACGTCGTTCCACGGCGATATTTCCGGAACCCCCGCAGAACCGGCAATGAACCTCCTCACAAACTACTACTTCTTATTATATTCTGGATCGTCCATGTCTCTTTCTATATCAATACCATATAGATCATTGACCGCTGCATCTTTATCAGCTGGATGTACTACTAAAATTGTTGTTGCGCCTTTGCTGCTGACGTAGCCAACAAAAGTCGTGACCTCTTCTACTAAATATGGCAAACCGTCTGAATGGATGATATATTCTCCGGCTACTGGCATACTTTCTAGAAATACCTTGTTCATTCTGATGTAGTCGTCGCCATCGTGTAATACTACTAATACTTTATACATTGTGGTCACCTTCTTATGTTGTTTAGTTTTAACTTTTTTCCTGATTTTGGCAAGAATTTTCCACTATACTATTTATTCGACTTGATCAAAATGTAGACGAAGTACGGTGCACCGATGATGGCTACTAATACTCCGACTGGGATCTCTGTGGTGGTGCTGATCATTTTGCCGACGGTATCGGCTAATAATAGTAAAAAACTGCCTAAGGCTCCTGAAAGGATCAGTTGGTGACTGTGTTTGAAACCGATGACTCTTCTCGCTAAGTTTGGCGTGATCAATCCGATGAAGCCGATGCCTCCACTGATCGAGACGCTGACTCCAGCTAAGATGACGGCAGCTGCGATCAATATTATCCGTTCCCTTTTTAAGTTGACGCCTAATGATTGAGCTACTTCGTCGCCGAGATTGAAAGTATCTAAAACTCGCATTTTTGAAAAAATAAAAATCAAGCAGATAACGAACCATGGTAAGAGCATGAGAATAAATTCCCAGCTAGTGCCCCAAATGCTTCCGGCTAGCCAGTTCATGACGAATTGGTAATTTTGTGGCGAGAGTTTGATGGTCAATAAGACCATGATCGAGGAATATAGTCCTGATAAGGCAACACCGGTCAACAACATTCGATTGGCAGTGATGCCAGTTTCTTTTTTATAAGAAAAAGCGAAGACAATGACGGTACTGATCAAGGCTCCGATCAAGGCCATCGTTGGTAGAAGGAATAAATTGGCATCTTGATTTTTGACTAAGGCGATAAAAAGCATGACCGCGATACCGGCCCCGGAATTGATACCTAGAAAACTCGTATCGGCCATCGGATTTTGGGTCGTCGACTGTAACACATTACCGGCAATCGCCAGCGCGAATCCTACTAAAATCGTGATAGCGATCCTTGGCATCCGAAAATCGAAAATGACCATCGATTGCGTATAGGTACCTTGGCCCATCAATAGATTCATGCTCTCATTTGGTTTGATGCTCATCTCACCAGTGTTCAAATTGATGATCGCTGATACCACTATCAAGATGACGAGGACTAGTAACCAAGTAGTAAGTTTAATTTTCTTTGTCATATTTGATTACCATCCCTTCTAGCTAAGTAGATGAAGAATGGTACACCGACTAGCGAAATAATTATCCCAAACGGCGTTTCTCTAGGTGGATCGATCGTTCTAGCTATTAGATCAGCTAAAACTGTTAGATCAGCTCCTAGTAAAACTGTCATCGGGATAACTTTTTTATTATCGGTCCCGACTAAGAACTTGGCGATGTGTGGGATGATCAAGCCGACAAAAGCTACCGCTCCCACTAAGGACACGGAAATACCCGATAAGATGACAACGCAGACTAAAGCTAGTAGTCGGATCGAAAGGATATTTTTGCCCAAGCTTTTGATCGAATCGTCACTCAAACTGAGTAGATTCAAATTTGACGACATGAAGTACACCACGATCAAAGCAATGATGATCCAGGGCCCGAGACGAGTGAGTTGCGCCCAACTGACCGCCGAGATCCCGCCGAAGTGCCAGAAGGCTAGATCTTGCTTGAGATTGGCAACTACGGCGACCCCCTCACTAATGGCCGTGAAAAATGCACTAATGGCCATCCCGGCCAAGACTAAAATCGTCGGACTCATTTGTGACTTCTTCAGCGAACTGATCAGAAAAACTAAACCAGCGGAAATTCCGGCACCAATGACGGAAAAAGCTGTGGTATTGAGGGTCGACATTTTGGGAAAAAAAGTAAAACAAAGCGTCAACATGAAGGCGGCTCCGGCATTAATACCTAATAAGCCGGAGTCGGCCATCGGGTTTTTGGTGACACTTTGCATCAACGCCCCACTGACCGCTAAAGCTGCTCCGATCAACATGGCACCTAAAACTCGTGGAATCCTGATCGAGACGATGATCCGTTGGTCGATGTCTTTAGGATCATAGTGAAAAATGGCATTAAAAACGGTCCCAGCTGAAGTCTGATTAGATCCATATCTAACACTCATCAGCAATAACAAGAACAAGACCAAAAGAGCAACCGTAATTTGGAGCGAGTATCTTAGATTACTTTTCAAGCCGATTCCCCCGATCTCCATCGGTCATACGATAAGATCATAGGCTTGCCGTGGTCTTCAACGATATTGGCATCGATATTAAAAATATTGCGTAAGTTTTCTTTAGTGATGACTTGATCGACCGTCCCTGCTTTTTGCAAGAAACCATTTTTAATGGCGATCAGTTGATCGGAAAATCTAGCTGCGTGGTTTAAATCGTGCAGCGCCATCACAATAGTCCGGTCTTCCTTTTCGTTTAGTTCTTTGATCAAGAGCATGACGTCTAATTGGTGCGTCAAGTCAAGATAAGTCGTGGGTTCGTCCAAAATGATCGTGTCCGTATCTTGGGCGATAGCCATCGCGATCCAGGCACGCTGTCTTTGGCCACCAGATAAGGTGCTAAGATGACGGTCAGCTAGATCTTGAACAGAAGCTTTTTCCATCGCCCAATCGATTTTTTCATGGTCTAACTTTGACAAGCTAGAAAAGCGATGACGATAAGGTATCCGCCCAAATGTGACTAGTTCTTGAACTGTCATATCGTTGGCGACGTCACTCGATTGTGGTAGCACCGCAACTTCTTTAGCCATCTCGCTCGTTTTCTTCTGTTCGATATTTTCGCTGTCTAAAAAGACCGAGCCATTACACGGCTTCAGCAATCTGGCGATAGTCCTGATCAAGGTCGACTTCCCGCAGCCATTGGGTCCGATCAAGGTAGTGATCTGCCCTTTAGGTATTTGGATCGATAGATCATGGATCGTTAATTTTTTATCATAGTTCACACATACTTTCTTCGTTTCGATGATATTCATAGCAAACTCGATTCCACATTCCTTATAAATATAATTATGGAATATTTTTTATTCGATTTAATAATATTATTTTAACTTATTCTATTGACATTTTGTAACGCTTTCATTAATAATTTACATAATTCTAGCATTAATGAGGGGGAAGAACTATGAAAGATAATAAATTTCTGAAAATAAGTTTTTTACTAGCGATGGTTTTCACAATTTTCCTAGCTGGTTGTAGTAATTCGAACAGTTCTGATTCATCGACCAGGACGCTGAAAGATTCAATGGGACATGAAGTAAAAGTCCCCTCGCAACCTAAGCGAGTCGTTGGAAGCTACTTAGAGGATTACTTAGTGGCCGTTGGCGTTAAACCAGTAGTCCAATGGTCGGTCAAAAATGCCACGGGTACGCAAGAATACTTGAAAAAAGATCTCAAGGGCGTGCCAACGATCGACTATTCACTACCATACGAAGCTGTCACCAAAGCCAAGCCTGATCTGATCCTTATCGGAAACGACAGCGCCGTCCAAAATGGCAAATACAATCAATATAAAAAAATCGCACCAACATACGTAGTCAAAAATGGTACCAATGTATCATGGCGTCAACAATTCACAGACGTGGCCAAAGCCGTCAACAAAACTGACAAAGCCAACCAAGTCTTGAATAAATATGACAAAAAACTAGCATCAGCTAAAAAAGAACTAAAAGAAAAAGCAGCAAACAAATCAGTGGCAGTACTTTGGGTAACCAACAACTCAGCCTTCATGGTCAGCGACAAATCAGCCAGTGGCTCATTACTATACGGAGACCTCGGCCTAAAAGAACCTGACCTAGTAAAACAAGTATCAGAAAAAGCCACCGCCGACTGGTCATCAGTATCTCTAGAAAAACTAGCCAAGCTAGATGCCGACTACATTTTCCTAGTAAACAGCGACAAAGACGCCGACATGTTCAAAGACCCTATCTGGTCAAACATAAAAGCAGTCAAAAACCACAACCTATACCAATACGGCGACGACTCCAGCTGGCAGTATAAAGGACCAATAGCTTATACACAGCAAATCGATCACGTATTAAACGACATAGCAAAGTAGAGAGCGCAGCGAGGTTGGTCAGCTGCTGAGGATTAACGCGGGTGGTCGCACAAGGTGCTGCGAAGCAGTGCCGCGACCACCCGTGTTAACCGGAGGCCGCTACCTCGCGGAGCTCGTTTCAACATCCTTGAGGATAAAGATTAAAAAACACTATCCAATTTGCAGCAAGTTTAGCAAGACAGAATGGAAAGCACTATCCTATATCCACAGATCAGTCTTTTCTGACAGGTCTAATACACAGGTCTCTAATCCGTAAAATACGTTCCAACAAACTACCGGGCAACGTTTGGCAATTAAGAAAACGCAGTTTGGCAACCAAAATACCAAAATTTGGCGTCAAAACAACAGAAACCTGGTAACCAATCCAAATCAACAAAAATACACCACCACCAAAATAACAACTCAGTCACCAAAGGGTTGTTATTTTTTTACCCCAAATCATCAAAAACAAGAACAAAAAAAGACAGCCCCAGCTGTCTCCAAAAAAAACACTACCGATGTGAAATAATCCGTACCCGATGAACTTCCTTGATCTCATACAAAGCATCGATCAAATTCTTCCCGTTTTCACCATCAATCGAATTAACATCAGCAATAGTATAGGCAACTCCGCCCTTAGCAGCGTTAGCCATATTCTCGATATTAATATTACGATTAGCCATCTGTGTTGCGATCTGACCAACCATGTTCGGAACATTTTGGTGAATAACAGTCACTCGATAAGGTGCTTCAAAAGGAACTTTCATATTAGGCAAGTTCACCGAATTCGTCGTATCGCCTGATTCAAGGTAGTTCATAACTGTGTTAGCTCCTTGAACAGCACCGTTTGATTCGGCTTCTAAAGTTGAGCCACCAATGTGTGGCGTGATAGTGATATTTTTATGGTCAGCGATGATGGGTTCCCCAAAGTCGGTACAGTAATGTCCGATTTTTCCTGCATCGATTCCTTCGACAACAGCTTTATTATCAGTGATACCAATTCTTGAGTAGTTGAACAAGACAACATTATCTTTCATGGCTGTGATCTCAGTAGTACTGATCAAGCCGGTAGTTTCTTCGTTTTTTGGAACATGAACTGTTACGAAATCAGCATTCTTAACGGCACGTCTGATCGAACCGGCGCGTTCGACTTGGTTATCGATCCGCCAAGCGGCACTTGAAGTCAAATGTGGATCATAACCGACAACTTTCATCCCCAAAGCTGTTGCGGCGTTAGCGACACGTGAACCGACATTTCCCAAACCGATCACAGCCAAACGTTTACCGGTTAGTTCTGTCCCGTTGAACTTAGTCTTATCCTTTTCAGTTCTTTGGCTGACATCAGCTTCCGTGTGCTTATTTGAATAGTCGTTAGCAGCGAACAAGTTTCTAGCCGTTGCGACCATCAATGAGATGATCAATTCTTTGACTGCGTTAGCGTTACTTCCAGGAGTATTAAAGACGGCGATCCCTTTTTCAGTAGCGCGTTCAAGTGGAACGTTATTGTACCCTGCCCCACAACGAACGATAGTCTTCAAACTCTCAGGAAATTTTGCCTCCAACAAATTGACAGAGCGGATCAAATAGGCATCAGGATTTTCACTTTGGTTGATCTTGAAATCGTCTGAAAAAGTCTCCAACCCACTATTAGCAATTGCATTAAAAGTTTTTACTTGATACATGATTAATTTCCTCCATTTTCTTTTTCAAATTTATTTAAAAAGTCGACCAAAGCGACCGCCCCTTCGTATGGCATCGCATTGTATAAACTAGCACGCATCCCGCCAACGGAACGGTGACCTTTGATATTGAGCAGACCATTGTCAGCAGCCTCAGCGATCAATTTTTTATCCAAGTCAGGGTTGCCAGTTACGAACGGAATATTAACTAGTGAGCGATCAGATTTAACGACTGGTGCGGTAAACATTTTTGACTGATCTAAAAAGTCGTACAACAAGTTCGATTTTTTCCGGTTGCGCTGTTCCATTTCGGCAACACCACCTTGTTCCTTCAACCACTTCAGGACTAAGCCAGCGGCATAAATGGCGAACACTGGTGGAGTGTTGAACATCGATCTCTTCTTAGCGAATAACTGATAATCGATCATACTTGGCAAATTTTGAGCCTTGCCGATCAAATCGTTTCGGACGATAACGATAGTCAAGCCAGCGATACCTAAGTTTTTTTGAGCACCGGCCATGATCGCACCGAAGTCTTTGACGTCGTACTTTTGACCCATGAAATTAGATGACATGTCGCCGACTAATTCCGTCTTACCAGTATCGGGTAGTTTAGAAAAAGCTGTACCTTCGATCGTATTATTGGTGCAAACGTGGATGTAGTCATAATCATCATCTTTGATCTGTGGCATCTGTGGTAATTTCACATATTTCTCATCCTTAGTTGAAGCTAAAACGTCAACGTCAACATTGACGCGACTAGCTTCAGCACCAGCACGATCAGCCCAATGACCACTATCTAACAGGCCGATTTTGTGATATTTAGTGGCTAAATTCAGCGGAGCGGCGGTAAATTGTAATGTTCCTCCGCCCTGGAAAAAGAGCACTTGATAATTATCGGGGATCTCCAATAAATCACGCAGGTCTTGTTGAGCTGAATCGATAATATCATCGAAAAGCTTAGAACGATGGGAGATCTCCATCACACTCATACCGGAGTTCTTGTATGAAGGTAAATCCTGTTTGATTTGAGCGATAACTGGATCTGGCATCGTAGCTGGACCAGCTGAAAAATTGTAGATTGTCATTTGGTTTTTCCTCTTTCTTTTTGGTTGTAGTTTTTTTTGCTTTGGTGGTGGACAAGTGTTGCTTTGGTGCTGGGCGTTTGTTGGTTTGGTGCCAAACGTTGATTGCTTTGATACCAAACGTTCGTTGCTTTGGTGCCAAACGTTGATTGCTTTGATACCAAACGTTCGTTGTTTTGTTACCAAACGTTGCCCGTTTTATAGTGGAAACGAGCTCCGAGGCACAGCGGCCTCTCCGCTCTCTTGAAAATAAAAATCCCTCACGGACGAAGTCTGTGAGGGTATCATTAGCTTTTAATTAGAAACCTCACAGTTAGAATGTCTATTCTACATGAGGTTTATTGCACTCGTTAATAAGCCTACATGTATATACGTGTAGACAAGGAGGATACTGTTAGGCTAAAATTGATTACATTAAACATATTAAAAAACCTCCAATTAACTTAAAGACACTGTAACAATTAGTTTTTAAATTGTCAACTAGCTATCGTTTCATATTCGTAGCATAATTAAGTTAATAAGAGAGAGGAAGACATTATGACTGAATTTTATTTGATCAGACACGGACAGACTGACGCCAACGCCCTAGGCCTGAAACAAGGCACGATCAACACGGACATTACTTACTTAAATGATGTCGGCAAAAGCCAAGCCCAAAATTTGGCCAAAAAATTTGATATCAGCTTTGCGGACCGGATTTTCTGCAGTCCCTTGCAACGGACTCAAGATACTGCCGCATTCCTTAACGACGGTCATGATCTCCCGATCGAACTTGATGATAGGCTACTCGAAATATCATACGGCCAGTGGGATGGGCAAAAAAATGCGGAATTGCGAGAAAAATATCCCGATGTCTTTAATTTTTATTGGAACGATGTTCTTCCTACTTACACTAAATACGCCACTGAAGGTGAAACTTTCGAACACGTTATCGAACGTACGCACGACTTTTTAACCGAGACAACGAAGAAGTTTCCTGATGACAAGATCATCGTGGTCACCCACGGATTCACTGTCAAAGCCTTTGCTCTGGATATATTGCGACCGAATGATTTAATGAGCCTGCCAGAACCTCGAAATACCAGTGTTACCAAAGTAGTTTCCTTATCAGAAGATGAAACTTATTTGGAATACTACAATCAATTTTTTAAATAAGGACATTAAATCATGCAAAACAAACGAGAATTATATGCAGATCGAATCGTAATCAAAATCGGAACCAGCACTATCATTCACAACAATAGTCAACCAAATATGAAGGTGATCGATAAACTAGCCTACGTGCTCAGCAGTCTAAAAAAAGCTGGCAAAGAAGTCGTTTTGGTAACTTCCGGTGCCATCGGCGTGGGAATGGGCGTTTTAGGAATGAATCAGCGCCCTTTCAAAATTTCTGAACAGCAAGCAGTCGCTTCGATCGGTCAAACTGAATTGATCCAGCTTTACAACCAAGCCTTACAGAAAAACGGCATGGTCGCTGCTCAAATGTTGTTGACTAAAGACGTAACGAACTTCCCTGAAAGTCACACCAACGTTATGAACACCTTCCAAGAATTGCTGCAAGTCCCAACCGCCATCCCTATCATTAACGAAAATGACTCCGTAACCGTTTCGGAAATGGATCACCATACAAAATTCGGTGACAACGATCAATTGTCAGCGATCGTTGCTAATTTGATCAATGCTGACCTTTTGATCATGCTGTCGGATATCGACGGATTTTACAACGGCAATCCCAAGCTTGAATCGACGAAGAAATACGAAACCGTGCGCGCAATCAATGAGGAGATCATTGGCGCAGCTGGCGGACATGGCAGTAAATTTGGAACTGGCGGCATGACTACTAAACTTAAGGCTGCCAAATTAATATTGAAGCACCATCAAAAAATGATCTTGGCCAGCGGTAAGGATCCTGAAGTCATCTTGAATATCCTCGCTGGCGAAAACGTAGGCACCTTGTTCTCAGAAAGTGTTTAAGGAGGAATCATCATGACGAATTTGACAAAAACCAATTTAATCGAAATGGGTCAAAATGCTCAAAAAGCCGAATTTCAGCTGAGTCAATTAGGAACAGTTGAAAAAAATCGTGCTCTCAATAAAATGGCTGATGATCTGGAAAAAAACGCAGAAACGATCCTCAACGCTAATCAAACAGATTTAGAAAATGCCAAACAAAATGGCATGGCTAAAGCTATGCAAGATCGCCTTTTGTTAGATAATGACCGTATCAAAGGGATGGCCAACGGGCTTAGAGAGATCGCGGATCTAGAAGACCCTATCGGCAAAGTCGACCGTGGCTGGACCACTGAAGATGATCTAGACATTATCCAAACGAGAGTCCCACTAGGCGTCATTGGTATCATTTTTGAGGCTAGACCAAACGTCACTGTCGATGCAGCTGGATTATGTTTTAAAGCCGGCAATGCTGCTTTTTTAAGAGGTGGTAAAGAAGCCATCAACTCTAACATTGCCTTAGCAAACACCTTGCGAAAATCTTTAGCAGAATCTAAAATCGACAAAAACAGCGTTCAATTGCTGGAAGATACTAGTCACGAAGTGGCCCAAGAAATGATGGAATTAAGCGACTATCTTGACGTCCTGATCCCCAGAGGTAGTGGTAAATTTATCAAAATGGTCGTCAATAAAGCGAAGGTCCCTATCATCGAGACCGGTGCCGGCAACTGCCACATTTACGTCGACGAATTCGCCGACTTCGACAAAGCTAACAAGATCATTTTAAATGCTAAAGTCCAAAGACCATCAGTCTGCAACGCTGTCGAAAAGATCGTTGTAAACGAAAAAATCGCCCCCGATTTCTTGCCAAAATTAGCTGAAGAACTACGTGCTAATCATGTCGAAATCAGAGGCGACGAAACCGTGCAACAGATAGTTAAAGATGTTATCCCAGCGACTGAAGACGACTGGTACACTGAGTACAACGACTATATCATTGCTATTAAAGTGGTGAAAGATATAGACGAAGCAATTGCTCACATTAATAAGTACAATACTAAACACAGTGAGTCGATCATTACGGAGAACTACCACAATGGTAAACAGTTCCAGAAGCAAATTGACGCTGCTGTGGTGTATATTAATGCTTCTACCCGGTTTACTGATGGTAATAAGTTTGGTTTTGGTGCTGAGATCGGGATCAGTACTCAGAAGTTGCATGCTCGCGGGCCTATGGGGGCTGGTGAACTTACTACTACTAAGTATTTGGTTGATGGTGATGGACAGATACGAGTTTAATTTATATTATGCTAACCATTTGATGGTTGGCATTTTTTGTTGGTTAGGTGGGTGGTGGTATTTTGGGTGTACGTTCAATGCCGGTTCCGGGGCGGGGCGTTATATGGGATTGGAACGTAGCCGACTGCTTGCTACAATTTTTTTAACCGGACAGATGAAAAACAATAATCAGTCCGGGAGACGATAACAATGAGTAGGAAAAATAA
>NZ_RHNT01000048.1 GCF_003946325.1 Companilactobacillus furfuricola
GCTTCCTATTATTTTTGGGACATATTCTCTCTAGATTACTTACTCTTTTCTCGGTTCGCGGGACTTTGCTCCGCTCAATTTGTTTCCTGACTTATATTGCTGTTGTTGCTTTTTCCTTGTTTGCTGGTTAGAGAAGTGGGAATATATATTTTCTTCTCTTACTTTCGCTTCTTGCTCGCGCACTCGTTCCTCGTGCTCTTGCCTGGTTCTGGTGCTTTTCTGTTTTTCTCTATTTATTTATTTCTTGCTTGTGTGCTCGTTCCTTGCACACTCGCTTTCAGCCGTTGTTTTTGTTTTTTTTATTTGTTATGTGGTTTGTTGTGATGAGTTATAATAATTTCAATATTGTTCCTGATTGGAGGTTTTTTCATGCTTTCTCGTTCACTTTATTCTTCGCCTCTTGGTGATATGACTATTTTGACTGACTCTGATTCTGTTCTTGGTCTTTGGTTTGATGGTCAAGCTCATTTTGGTAGTCACTTTGATTTGAATTCGATTTCTTCTGTTGACGATTCTATTGCCGCTTCTGTGACTTCTTGGCTTGATGCTTACTTTGCCGGGGAACGGCCTGACTTTTCTGCTTTGTCTTTGAATCCTCAAGTTACCGCTTTTCAGAAGCGAGTTTTAGATGTTCTTCGCACTATTCCTTACGGCTCTGTCTGGACTTATCGTGAGATTGCTAAAAAATTGTGCTCTTCTCCTCGTGCTGTTGGGAATGCGGTTGGTCGTAATCCGATTTCTATTGTTATTCCTTGTCACCGGGTTGTGGCTGCTGATGGTTCTTTGACTGGTTATGCTGGTGGAATTTCTCGTAAGATTTCTTTGTTGGAGCATGAAGGTGTTGCTTTGAAACATTTAAATACAAATCCTAGTATTAATTCTTCTACTAATGAAGTAATATCAAAGTAAAGAACTTTTTATAAAGGATTGGTTATTTATGACTTCGCTTAAGTGTAAAGATACTCTCTCGATTACTAATCACCGCGTCTTTGCTTCCGATTTGAATGAACACGAGACGGTTTTTGGTGGTCAAATTTTGTCTGCCATCGACAATAATTCGTCAATTGCTGCATCTCGGGCTGCTCGGATCGAAACGGTTACTGCTTCGGTCGACCAAGTTAACTTCATGCATCCCTTTGTTTTGCAAGATTCTCGTTGTGTTGAATCATACGTAACTGGAATCGGTAAAACTTCCATCGAGGTATTTACCAAAATCATTGGTGAACATTTAAAAACTGGTGAAAGATTCCTCGGACTCACTTGCTTTTCTACCTTTGTTCTAATTGACAAAAACGTTGAATTACCGGAAATTGTCCCCGTTAGTGCCGAAGAGCAATACGTTTGTGCTGGGTATAAGCAAAGAAAAATCGATCGTGCGGAAAAATTAAAAGAACAAGTTTCTTTGAACAAACACATCTCATTGAACTTCCCTTGGGATTAAAACACAGAGAGCGTAAGGCGACGGTCAGATGCTGTCGCCTGGAGCTCGTTTCCTCCGTATAACGATCAACATCTCACCCAAAAATAAAAAATTTTAGTTATAAACAAAAAAGTAACAATGCGCAGAAAATTCCAGCATTGTTACTTTTTTTTAATTCCCAAATTCAATCCACTAAATCCGTACTCCAAGATACATCATCGCAAAGAAAGCGGCCTGCTCCCGATTGATTTTTAATCCCCGCAAGCCAAATTCATCGATTTCGATTTTTTCAAACCGACAACTACTCAAATCGATTCCTTTTAACTTAGTGTTCAAGATCATCATTTCATTTAAATCACAGTCGGTAAATTTGACTTGTCCTAACTTGTTATCGTTGAAGCTGACGTCTTTTAGACTACTCTCGGCGAATGACGCACCCTTGAAAGTCAGTTCATTCAAATTAGCAAAATCCAACAAACAATTTTCAAACTGTACATTGTTAAAATAAGATCCCGTAAAATCGGTCCCCATCATTTTGCAACCGACGAATTTTACGCGAAAAATACTCGAATTATTCAAATGGCAATTCGATAGGTCGCAATTTTTAAAAATCACGTCCGTTAGATCTAGCTTTTCAAAATCGCACTCACTAAAAGTCACGTGTTCAAATAAACTTTGCTCGAGCATCGGATGGTTGATACTTTGTCCTTCTATCACTTCATTTTTGACATGATTATTGTTGAATAAAAAATCTTCTTCATCAAATATTTTGAAAAATGAAGCTTCTGTTAAGTATTCTTCAGAAAGTTTTGGTTGTTCCATTTCGACCTCCAATTGATTCATTACTTGGATAATAACAAATTTTTGGTTTAAAAAAATTAGAAAATAATTCGACATTTTCTATCCTTTTTCCTATTTGGAGTCGAGAATTTTCCTGAACTTTTATTTTAATTTTGCCTCACAGACATTATTTCTTAAAAATTCTCAGAAAAAATTAATTATATTTTTTCAAAATGCTATGATATCAGCTTTTTACAGAAAAAATTTAAGAAAAAAAGACCCCGGATCACAGTTGATTTCGTGATCCAAAGTCTGTTACTTGTTTTCCAAGATTGGTAATACTTCATCCAGGGTACTTACTTCATACGTTGGCCGAGCTAGATCTGTTGGTTTGTCACTGTCGCGATTGACCCAGATCGAATCCCAATCCATTGCACTGCATGGCACGATGTCGTATCCGTATCCTTGGGCGATATGAATATGATTTTTGGCGGTGAATTGGTAATTGTCTTCAACTGCTTTGAAGAAATTTAAATTTGGTTTATGGGCGTGAACATCTTCTGCTGTCCAAACATCGAATGGGACTTTTAGGGCTTCCAAATTCTTGGGCATGATGCTCCATGCTGAATTAGACATTATGATCAATTTGTATCTCAATGATAATAATTTTTCTAAAGTATCGATCACTTCAGGAAATGGTTTGAGATCTCGATGTGCTTCTAAAACATCAACATAATATTTTTCAAATTTGTGCTCTAAGCCGAATTGATAGTCTAACTGGATCAAATCATTGCGCATCAACAAGTCATAATCGACGTATGGATGCGTATTTGCGGGATTTTCGCGATAGGCGACAAACCGCTGCAAGGCTGTTTCACTATCGACTCCGATATCTTTAGCAATATCTTTGACCCTGTTATACAAAGTATCCTCATTTAACAACGTTCCATAGACATCGAACGTTAAAAATTTATCCATCTTTTTCACCCCATCTGTATAAAAGTATTTATAAATTCATTTTACCATTTATTGTGATATTTTTAACAATATTGTTGAAATGCATTGATATCAAAGACTAGGTCTGAATTATTAATCGTGTTATGATTAAGTGGACTCATTAATGTACTTTTATTTTGAAGAGAGTTTTTAGGAATGGTTGGTTGGGTTAGGCCACTGTTTTGTTTTATTGGTATCTGACGTTTGTTGGGTTATTCCGGACTTTTATTGGTTTGGTGCCAAACGTTTGTTGGTTTATTCCAAACCTCTATTGATTTGGAATAAACGTTGCTTGGTGTATGCCAAACTTCTATATGATTGGTGCCAAATGTTGGTTGGTTTATTCCAAACCTCTTTATGGTTGGTGCCAAACGTTGCTTGGTGTATACCAAACCTCTATATGATTGGTGCCAAACGTTGCCCGCTTTATAGTGGAAACGAGCTCCGGGAGATAGCGGCCTCCGGTTAACACGGGTGGTCGCGGCGTGGCTTTGCCACACCTTGTGCGACCACTCGCGTTAATCCTCAGCAGCTGACCATCTCCCTCCGCTCTCTATTTTAATTGAAAGGTTTTGATTATTATGCGTTTATTACGCTTGAAGAAAGCAGCTACTTCTGCATACAAATAATTTACTGGCATTGAATCACCCTGGGGTGTTTAGTGCCACCAGGAGGACAATTTGGAAGACACAATTAAATATACGGAAAGAGTTATCGTTGCTGGAGTTAGTCATTTACAGTCTGCCTTTGATTATACGATGGACGAGCTTTGCTCTCTTGTCGAAGCTAATAATATGGAAGTTGCCGATGTGATCAAGCAAAATGCTGACACTGTTAGTGGGGCTACTTATTTTGGTGCTGGTAAGGTTACTGAAATTGCTCAGATCGCTAATGCTGATGACGTGAAGACGATTGTTTTAAACGATGAACTTACGCCATCACAGATCCGCAACTTGGAAAAAAGCACGAAGTTATCTTTTATGGATCGGACAGAGTTGATCCTGCAAGTATTCTCTAACCGTGCTCACACAAAGCAAGCGAAACTCCAAGTAGAAATCGC
The DNA here is from genome assembly GCF_003946325.1 of Companilactobacillus furfuricola. GTDB lineage: Bacteria > Bacillota > Bacilli > Lactobacillales > Lactobacillaceae > Companilactobacillus > Companilactobacillus furfuricola. Next base: position 4,257 of record NZ_RHNT01000048.1, read on the forward strand.
TAAATTACAATATCAATTGCCACGGATCCATCCGTCAGGAAATCCATTGGATCAACAATCTTCATCCGGTGGTCTGGCCAACCGTGGTGCTGGTGAAACGCAACTTGAATTGGACCGTCGGGTCATTCGTAAACGTATCACCTACTTAAAAAAGCAATTAGCTCAAGTTGAAAAAACGATCGATGTGCAAAGTCGCAGACGAACAAACACATCCCTACCAGTAGTTTCCTTAGTTGGTTACACTAACGTTGGTAAATCAACAACAATGAACGGTTTGTTGAATTTTAACAAAGACGATTCAACCGACCGTAAAGTTTTTGAAAAAAATATGCTCTTCGCTACCTTGGACACTAGCGTTAGAAAAATCGATCTAGAGGATAACACCAGTTTTCTGCTGTCAGATACGGTTGGTTTCGTCAGCAAGTTACCTCATAATTTGATCGAATCTTTTAAAACAACGTTAAAAGAAGCTTCCGATGCCGACTTGCTAGTACAAGTGATCGATGTTTCCGATGACAATTGGCGCAATATGATCTCAGTGACCGAGCAAACTTTAAACGAAGTTGGCGTTAAAGGAAAGCCAATGATCTATGCTTTCAATAAAGCTGACTTAAAACCTGGTCAAGAATTTCCAATGATCGAGGGCGACAACGTCTTCTATTCCGCATTGGATAAGGATTCTATCGCCAAATTGGTAGAACTGATCAAGATCAAGCTTTTTAGCGATTATCAAGAAGTTACCCTACTAGTTCCTTATAAGGATCAAAAAATCGCTGAGGAAATCCTTAGAAGTGCTCAAATAATTTCCAAGGATTTCACAAATGACGGGTCAATTATTCAGGCGAACTTAAGTCCGGAACAATTTGACCGCTATAACGAATACGTCCAAGAAAAAGCCCTGAAATAAGGGCTTTTTTTTGTTTTGTAATTTCTTTAATATTTGGCTACAATATTTAATGACTGCGATTAGAAATATTTTAATTAGAAAGTATTGTGATTAATTTTAGAGGATAGTATTCTAATAGTATTGCAGGTTTTATGTTATAGGGAGGTAAGTATGAAAGCTCGGAAGTATTTATTGGCGCTCATACCACTTTTTGGTATGGTGCTCCTTTTAGCTGGCTGTGGATCAGCCACGGAAAAAGACAGTAAGACTACCCTTGCCATCAGTGCCAGCGATGTTATTGCATCAATGGATTCATCGATCAATACTGATGTTATTGGGGGGCAAAATATCACTAACACCATGGACGGACTTTACCGATTTGACGGGAACAAATTGCAGCCTGCCATGGCTACTAAAATCGTTAAACCAACTAATAACGGCTTAACGTATACATTCCCACTTCGCCACGCTAAGTGGTCAAATGGAAAGCCCGTTAGAGCACAGGATTTCGTTTATGCTTGGAGAAGAACTGTTGATCCCAAGACAGCTTCACAGTATGCATACATATATGAAGGAATCAAAAATGCAGCGGACATCAGTGCTGGCAAGAAACCAGTTAACTCATTAGGAGTTAAGGCCTTAGATGACCATACACTTCAAGTTACGCTTGACGATCCGATCCCATTTTTCAATAAATTGGTCGCCAATGCCGTTTTCTTCCCACTGTATAAACCATCAGTCGAAAAAGCCGGTAAACAATACGGACTCAACAGTGACGGCATGGTCTTCAACGGTCCTTTCAAACTCGTCAATTGGCACGTTTCTGACAACAGTTGGACTGAAGTCAAGAACAAGAGTTATTGGAACGCTGATAAAGTTAAGTTAAATAAAGTTGAATTTTACGTCACGAAAGACCCTAATACTGGTCTTAACTTATACGATGCTAATCGGATCAACCGACTAGAAAAGATCAGTGGTGATACTGCCCGACAAGTTTCCAGCTATGATACTTTCTCAATCGATAAAGAAGCATCAACTTTCTACATTGAACCTAACCAAAAGAAGTATGCTTTCTTCAGAAACAAGAAGATCAGACAAGCCATTTCTTACTCGATCAATCGTGATCAATTGAATAATAATGTTCTGGGTAAGACTACTGGATTCACTACTTCAGTCGTCCCTTCTGGAATGTCGAACAATCCAGAAACTAACGTTGATTTCACCAAAGAGCCAGAGATCGAAAGCGTTAAGAAATACAGCTCCTACAATCCAAAACTCGCTAAGAAGCTTTGGAAAGAAGGGATCAAAGAAACTGGTCAAAAGAATCTAAACTTCACTCTCTTAGGTGATGATACAGACTCAGCAAAGAAGCAAAATGAATACATCCAAGGTCAAATGGAGAAGAATCTTCCTGGTTTGAACTTGACCTTGAGTAACGTCCCATTCAAGTCACGTTTGACTAAGTCCACTAACGGGGACTTCGATATGGTCGTTACTGCCTGGAATGCGGACTATCCTGATCCTTATTCATTCTTACAGATCTTCATGTCAAATAACGCTCAAAACAACAGTAAGTGGTCAAACAAAGAATTCGACGACTTAGTGAAGAAGAGTGCTACAACGGATGCCAACGATGAAATGAAACGTTGGGACGACTTATTACAAGCTGATAAGATCTTGACTGAAGAACAAGGTGTCATTCCGCTTTACCAGTACTATCAAGCAAACTTAACTAGAAAAAATGTCAAAAATTATGTCGTCTCGCCAAACGGTATGTACAACATAGTTACGGCTTACAAAAAATAATTAGGGAGTTGGGGGAAAATGACTAAATATATACTCAGAAGAATCTTGTATCTCTTCTTGACTCTGTTCATTATTGCTTCGATCACCTTCTTCTTAATGAAGATGTTGCCTGGTACACCGTTTACTAACCAAAATCGGCTTTCGCCAGAACAATTAGCTATCGTCAAAGCTCAATATGGATTAGATCAACCAGTCTTTATTCAATATCTACGTTATATGGGAGGCTTGTTCCAAGGAAACTTAGGAACATCGTTCCAATTCAATAACGAACCCGTTACACAATTGATCGGTCAAAGACTTGCTCCATCAATGCAGATCGGTGCTCAAGCTATGATCGTCGGAACAGTTCTCGGTATCCTTTTAGGTGCCGTAGCTGCCATCAGAAAAAACACTTGGGTCGATACTTTAGCAACATTCATCTCCATCTTAGGATTATCGATCCCATCTTTCGTTTTAGCTGTTTTATTACAATTCTATCTAGCTTACAAATGGCAAATTTATCCAGTTGCTCTCTGGGACAACTTCCAATCAAGTGTCTTGCCAACATTAGCTTTAGCGGCTTTACCACTAGGTAATGTCGCGCGATTCATGCGAACGGAAATGGTCGACGTTATGAGTAGCGACTATATCGAATTAGCCAAATCCAAAGGTAATTCGAACTGGCAAGTTGTTACTAAACACGCCTTGAGAAACTCATTGATCCCGGTAGTTACGATCATCGGACCAATGGCTGTTTCAGTTATGACTGGTTCCATGGTGGTCGAGAACATCTTCTCGATCCCTGGTATCGGTGAACAATTCGTTAAATCGATCACCACTAATGACTACCCAACGATCATGGGACTTACGATCTTCTATTCATTCTTGTTGGTCTTAGTAATTTTGATCGTCGATATTCTTTACGGTTTGATCGATCCACGAATTAGATTAGGAAATGGGGGGAAAGAATAATGGAGCAAGTTCCAAAGATCCCAAAAGAAAAATTTAAACTACTTCATAAAAAGGATGATCAAGCTCAAGAAAGTCTTGGTACTCCTTCACTAACATACTTGCAAGATGTTAAACGTCGACTTTTTTCCAATAAAGTTGCGACTGTTTGTTTGATCTTGCTCGGAATCATGGTATTGATCTCCGTATTCGCTCCAGTAGTAGCACCTCACAATCCTAATACTCAACGGGTCGAGTATTCTAACTTGCCACCTAAGATCGGTAATTTAGACATTCCTGGCTTTAACGGTATGCAAAATATGGATGGTAAATCTGTTGATGCCTACAAGGAAGTCGGCGCTCCTAAAGGAACTTATTACATTTTAGGTACTGACTACTTAGGTCGTGACCTACTTTCTAGAATCATTTATGGAACTAGATTATCCTTGATTGTTGCCGTGCTCGCTACCTTGGTCGATCTGATCATTGGGCTGCCGTATGGTATCGTCTCCGGATGGAAAGGAGGAAAGGTCGATACCTTCTTACAGCGTATCATCGAAATCGTATCGTCCGTTCCTAACTTAGTCGTGGTAATTTTAATGATGATCATTTTAAAACCAGGTCTAGTCTCGATCGTCATTGCTATTGCCCTGACCGACTGGGTCACGATGGCCCGACTGATCCGGGCGCAAACGTTCCAGCTCAAGGAGCAAGAGTACATCTTGGCAGCTAGAACGTTAGGTGAATCCTCCACTAAAATTGCAACAAAGCATTTGATCCCTAATTTGTCATCTACGATCATTATTCAAACTATGTTCACGATCCCGAATGCCATCTTCTTTGAAGCATTCTTAAGTTTCATTGGGATCGGGATCCCTGCACCAAACGCATCACTAGGTACACTTCTATCTGACGGTCAAAAGGCGTTCAGATTTTTGCCTTACCAAATGTGGGCCCCAGCCTTGATCTTGTCGATCATCATGATCGCAACTAACTTACTCGGCGATGGCCTACGTGATGCCTTTGATCCACAATCATCAGACTAAGGAGAATAGTAATGGAAAAAATACTAGACGTTAAAAATTTAAACGTAGACTTTTCAACCTATAACGGTACTGTCCATGCTATTCGAGGTGTCGACTTCCACTTGAACAGCGGCGAGACCCTAGCTATAGTTGGTGAATCTGGTTCAGGTAAATCAGTTACAGTTCGTACAGTTCTACAATTAATGGCTAAAAATTCCAAAATATCTAAAGGTGAGATCCTCTATCACGATGAGGACCTCCTGAAGAAATCCGAAAAAGAAATGGATGACATTCGTGGTAACAAGATCTCAATGATCTTCCAAGATCCAATGACCTCGCTTGATCCTACCATGACGATCGGAAAACAAGTGGCCGAACCACTTTTGATCCACAACAAAGTTTCCAAATCAGATGCCTTAAAACGTGCCGAAGAAGTGCTCCGTTTAGTTGGTATCCCTAATCCAAAAGCAAGAATGAAAGACTATCCTCATCAATTTTCCGGTGGTCAAAGACAACGGATCGTTATTGCGATCGCCATCGTTAATTATCCTGAGATCTTGATCGCTGACGAACCAACGACTGCTTTGGATGTAACTGTCCAAGCTCAGATCATTGATCTTTTGAAAGAGCTACAACAAAAAATCGGGACTTCGATCATCTTCATCACCCATGATCTCGGCGTCGTTGCCGGTATTGCCGACCGCGTTGCCGTTATGTATGCTGGAAAACTAGTTGAATACGGCAATGTCGATGAGATCTTCTACAATCCACAACATCCCTACACTTGGGGCTTGCTTGACTCAATGCCAACACTTGATACTGACGACCAAAATCGTCTCAACTCGATCCCAGGTACACCACCAAACTTGTTGAACCCACCAAAGGGTGATGCCTTTGCGCCAAGAAATGCTTACGCAATGGAGATCGACGAAGAGGAACAACCACCATTTTTCAAAGTATCAAAAACGCATTATGCTGCAACTTGGTTGCTCCATCCCGATGCACCGAAGGTTGAACCACCAAAGTCGATTCAAGAACGTTTTGAAAAATACCAAGAAATGTTAGGAGGCAGCGTCAAATAATGGCTGACGAAAAAACACCGATCGTACAAGTTAAACATTTGAAGCAATATTTCAACATCGGCAAAGCTAACGAAGTCAAAGCTGTCGACGACATTTCCTTCAATATTTATAAAGGTGAAACTTTTGGATTAGTTGGTGAATCTGGTTCTGGTAAAAGTACTACAGGAAGAAGTATTATCCGTTTGTACAATCCTACTTCCGGACAAATTTTGTTCGAAGGCGACGATATCAGCAAGATCAAAAATCGTTCACCAAGAATGAAGCAATTCCGCCAACAAATGCAGATGATTTTCCAAGATCCATATGCTTCATTAAATCCTCGGATGAAGGTTAAAGATATCATCGCTGAAGGCTTGGATATCAATGGTTTAACGAAAAACGACGACGAACGGACTCAACGTGTTGAAGAGTTGTTAGATATGGTCCACTTGAATCCTGAACATATGTCACGTTATCCTTATGAATTTTCTGGAGGGCAAAGACAACGGATCGGGATCGCTCGAGCTTTGGCGGTTGATCCTCAATTCATTATCGCTGATGAGCCAATCTCTGCTTTGGACGTTTCTATCCAGGCACAAGTCGTTAACTTGTTGCAAGATATTCAAAAACAACGAAACTTGACTTATATGTTTATTGCTCATGATCTTTCTATGGTTAAGTATATTAGTGATCGGATCGCTGTTATGTATAGTGGTAAGATCGTTGAGCTGGCCTCTTCTGATGAGATCTACAATAATCCTCTGCATCCTTACACGCAGAGTTTGCTTTCGGCTATTCCGGTGCCGGATCCTGAGGTTGAGAAAACTCGTGAACGGATCGATTTTGATCATAAGAAGCATTTTTCTGACGATCAGAGATTGCAGGAAGTTCAGCCTGGGCATTTCTTGTACTGTAATGATGAACAGGCTACGAAATATCGTTAATAAGTTTTTAAGTCGATCACTTGGATCGGCTTTTTTTTATTGATGTAAGAGAGCTATGGCAGACAGTGGCGTTTTTCTTTGCTGTGTTCCGTTAGTTTGTTTGGTTAGCTGGGGTGTTGAGGTAGTATTTTGGTTGAGTTTTACCGATTTATTTTGTGCAAATCGGCACTTTTTGCTCGTCCTATTTCTCACATGTCTATCTCAATTCCATTCTTGGTTTGTAAGATCTAAATCAAAATCTAATTCAAAATCTAGTTCATAATCAATAGCTCTTTTTATTTTCTTGGTATTTGTTGTGATTTTATATTTTTGCTGAAATTTATTGTATTCATGGCTTTTGTTGTGTTCGATTATTATATTCAAATATTTCAAAAGTGCTCTATATGGCTATAGGTTAGGATTTGTTTTTCTACTTTGATTATTTTGAAATGCTCTTGCAACGATGGTAAATTTCTTGCAGAATAAGGCCTTAATGAACACTTGTTGCAATTACACACCGGAAAATCTTTTTTATTCTTTCCAAATAAAAAAATCCCAGCCGTTTTTTGCTGGGATTTTTGTGGTTCTATTCTGGTACGTATTCTTGGTGTTCGATTGGTTCATAGTTGGCTCTTTCGCCGCCGACGTATTTTGGTCTGGAACGTAGAGCTGTTACGTGGGCTCCTCCTAATTCTTTGATCGATGGACGAACTGGGACTTGTACGAATTTTACGTGCATGCCAATCGATGTATCGCCGATGTCTAATCCGGCTTGAGCTACTATATGTTCTACTTCTACTGGATCATCGAATTGTTGAAAAGCTGCTACTGAACATGCTCCTCCTGCATGCATGGCTGGGACTACTGACACTATCTCAAAGCCTTTTTCTTCGGCTACTTTTCGTTCTACTACTAGGCTTCGATTAATGTGCTCGCAGCCTTGGACTGCTAAATTGATGTTTAATGGTTTTAATTTCTTTAATAGTGTATAGATGATTCTTCTGCCTACTTCAGGGTTAGAGTCTTTTCCGATGTGTCCTCCAACCACTTCACTGGTAGAACAGCCTAAAACAAAGACGTCATTTGGTCTTAATTTGGCTGCATCTAAAACGTCTTGGATGATTATGTCTAAATTATTTTCTAAAGTATCCAACTCCATTACTTATTACCCCTTTACCCAATTTGGTTTGATTTTGACTAGACTGCCTACTACTAGGACGCTGACTGCGACTCCAAAGCCTACTTGCATCAAGTTGCTTGGAATCGAAGCTAATCCTGCTGGCCAGCCGAATAAGAGACTTGTGGCAAAATAATAGCCAACGACCATGATGGTACTTCCTGCTAATAGTGGTAGTAAAATATTTAGCAGCGTCAATTTCTTATTTTTCGTCATGAATCCAACCGTAAATCCTTGCAATCCGTGGATGACTAATGAAAATAGGCACCAAACTGGATAGCCAGAAATAATATCGATCAAAAATCCACTGGCACCGCCGACGACTAAGCCGACAGGATTTCCGAATAAAATAGCACTAGTATAAATCCCGACCTCGCAAAGTGTCACTAATCCGTGTGTTCCAGGAACAGGAATAACTACTAGGATTGACATTGCGACGGTCAGCGCGGTTAAAATTGCCGCTAATACTTCTTGTCTGATTCGAGTCTTTTGCATATTGATCCTCCAATATAGTAAAAAAATTTATAGTGGGAAATTGCGGCTAGCTGCCTGCCAGACGCTACCTACGGGATTGCCGTGAACGATCGCTGCGTAGACAAATGATTTGGCGTCTTCGACTGAATTCTCGATCGAATTGCCTTTTGCAAGTCCTGAAGCCACAGCAGCTGAAAAGGTGCACCCTGCACCATTGGTGGTTGAAATATTAGCCTTCGGATTCTTAAAAATGCAGTCACCATTTTCTGTTAATAAATAATCGACCGCACTATGACCAGCCATTCGACTGCCACCTTTAATGACAACATTCGGACAACCTTGATCCTGGATATCTTTTGCCGCTTGCTTCATGTCTTCCAGCGATTCGATCTGTCTGCCACTGAGCTTTTGCGCTTCAACCAAGTTAGGCGTGACCACCAAAGCTTTGGGCAATAACCGTTTAATAGCTTGTAAATATGACTTATCACAATCAGTACTGCCTTCTTTAAAAACTAAGACCGGATCGAGGATCAGTGGTGCCGTAATGTCACTCAATTTATCTGCAATTAATTGAACATTATCGACATCACCGACTAAGCCGATCTTTATCGCAGATAGTTTCATTTGCGTAATGATCGAGTCCAATTGGCTTTCTAAAAGATGTTCGTCCAAAATCTTGATCTGAACTTTATCTTCAAAAATACTAGCAACACTAGTAATCACGCTGACACCAAAGAGGTCGAATTCTTCGAAAGTCTTTAGATCAGCCTGCAATCCGCCACCAGCTAAACTGTCAGAACCTGCGATCGTTAATACGTTGTTCATAAAACTACCTCCTAATTTTTCTATTATTTATTGAATAGCACAAATTAACAACCACCAATTGGTTTGTTTTTGACCCAACCAATTTGTATAATAACAATAATAAGGAGATAATTTATGATAAATTGGTCCAACAATCTACCTGATATCAAGCCAAAATATTTAGCGATCATTCAACTGATCAAAACACTGATCCAAAACGACGAACTCATTCCTGGACAAAGGCTTCCTTCAGAACGTAGTCTAGCTCGTTGGTTCTCGGTCGACCGTTCAACAGTCAATCGAGCACTGAGCGAACTAGCCGCCCAAGGAATAATTTTTAAAAAAATGGGTAGTGGTACTTTTATCGCTGAAACACCTACGCTTAAGCCGCAGACTATCAGTATCAACTGGCAATCGCTACTCGAACCTGTTACCACGCAAAAAGATAATATTGAAGATCAACTGATGCAGGCGCGGATCTTGAACAAAGGCGAATTGATCGATGGAGCGGCTGACGAATCGCCCGCGGATCTGATCCCTGATATCGGCTCTTTCAATTTCGATTGGGAAAAGCATCTGGAGAATCACAAATACGCTTCTACCGGATATCAACCACTGATCGACACATTAGGACATCATCCCCAGATCAAGCAAAATATCGACCTCGCTCAACAAACTTTGATGGTCTCGGGTGGTGCCGCTCAGTCGCTGCTATTAGTACTGAGTAGTTTGTTGAGTGCCGGTGATGCCGTAGCCTTTGCCACACCATCTTATTTCAACGCTACGGCAGTTTTTCAAACCCTCAGTATCCGGACATTTGCCGTCCCACTGAACTATAGCAACTTTGACATCGACCAACTAGAGGACACCATCGTCAAACACCGCATCAAATTGCTGCTACTCAACCCCACATTTGAAAATCCGACTGGTGAAACACTGACTTTGTCCCAAAGAAAACAGATCTTGGGCGTTTGTCAGCAATACCAAGTAGCGGTAATCGAAGATGACGTTTTCGGATGGTTGTCAACGACGAATAACCTACCAACATTGAAGGAATTGGCACCCGCCAACGTTATTTACATCAGTTCAATGTCAAAATTGCTCGGCAAAGGTACTCGGATAGGTTGGATCATCGCCCCACAAGCGATCGGACAACACTTGTTGCAAGTTCAGAGCAAATTAGACATGATCCCCAGCATGTTAGCCCAGGAAATGGTCAACATGGTCATCAATCGAACTAGCTTTTTACCAGAATTAAATCAATTGACCAATACCTTGGAAAAAAGATGCAACGACGTCGCTAAAATTTTTCACGAATACCGACCAGATTGGCAATTTGACATCCCCGCTGGTGGGTTCTATCTTTGGGTAACGCAATCGGACGGCGATATCTTCAACCAATTGCTCGAAAAAAATATCCTCGTCAAACCTGGCGGAATCTATGGATCGGACAAATTCAGCTTCCGTTTCAATGTCGCGAGAATGAACGAAACTCGATTACAACAATTAAAAGATCGCTTAGACACAAAAAAAGCGTAATGAGCAGGATCATCCTAATTCATTACGCTTTTTGAATTTCTATTTATTCACGATATACTTAATCTCATTTCCAGAATCTGCAGCAATACAGTTATTTGCGACGATCGAAGCCATAGCATTCCGAGCTTCGACCGTGGCATTGCCAATGTGTGGCGTCAAGATGACATTTTGCAACTGTTTGAATCCATCGTCAACTTGTGGTTCTTTTTCGTAGACATCTAAAGCTGCCCCTGCTAATTCCTGAGCCTGCAAAGCTTTGAGCAATCCTAATTCATCAATAACTGCCCCCCGAGCAGCATTGATCAACAAGGCAGATTTCTTCATAGCTTTGAATTCTTGTTCACCTAAATAATGGTGTGTTTGCGGCGTATCAGGGATATGGAGCGTGATAATGTCAGAATCCTTCACCAATTCTTCTTTGGTAACAAACTTAGCACCTAGCTCAACTTCACGATTTCTAGGCAATTGATGACGTTGAGTATAAAGGATCGGCATATCAAAAGCATGCATTCTTTTAGCAACTTGTTGTCCGATCTGACCCATGCCAATAATCCCCAAAGTCTTACCACTCAATTCATGACCCAAAAAGAACAGCGGAGCCCAACCATTAAACCCAGGTCCACGCATAACTTGGTCACCTTCAACAATTCGATGAGACAAGCTAATGATCAATCCAGCAGTAACCTCCGCCGTCGAAGTAGCAGAAACAAATGGCGTATTAGCAACAGGAATACCCTTTTCTTTAGCATATTCAGTATCAATATTGTTAAAACCAGCACCGAAATTAGCAATAAGTTTCAATTTAGGTGCAGCATCAATAACATCCTCATCCACCTTAGTAGATAAAGGCGTGATCAAAAAGTCAGCATCAGCAACACCTTTCTTCAATGCCTCTTGACCAATCAACTCATCACCAGAAAAAATTTCAACATCCAAACCAGCTTTTTCCAACAGCTCGCTAGCAGCACTAGGAATCTCTCCTGCAATAAATACCTTAGACATATACTCACCCTTTCCAAAAAAATCTATTCATCTCGATTATGGACCATCAAACGTCTCTTTGAAAGTTAGAATCTATAGAAAACATCCCTTGATAATCTTCTAATAACAAATGCAATGTTTAAGTCGTTGAGTTTGTCAATGTAAATGATGTTGAGACTGCATTTTTAAAGTGAATGTATCTAGTATTTTAGTTTTACATCTCCGAACAAGAAAATAAGAAAAAGGCGAGAGTACGAGAGAAGTGAGTGCGCAAGCCAAGAAGCAAAAGCCAGAGAGGGAAAAACATATTAACTCTTATCGAGCATACAAAGAAAAAAGCCATGAAATCAACAATGTACCCCAGAAATCAAACATGAGCGGAGCTTTAGTCCCGCGAACCGAAAAAAAGATCAGTGATTCAAACAGAAAAAGGACCGCAACAAAACAAGGAAGCACCTATTCCCACCAGAATAGATAAAGCCTGAGATAGACATGTGAGAAATAGGACGCGCAAACAGTGCCAATTTGTACAAAATAAATCGGTAAAACTCAACCAAAGGGGGGATTATGTCTCTATCTAGACGGAGGGGCCCGGGGATACAGACCTCAGTGGTGAAATTCCTACCAGATGTCAAGCTTAACCCGCAATATATCAATATTTTATTCATTGATTAGTAATTATACTATGGATATAT
>NZ_RHNT01000049.1 GCF_003946325.1 Companilactobacillus furfuricola
TGAGAGGTCGGTAGCCTAGCTACCTCCTACTCGATCGGCTGAGCCCATATAGCGCCCCGACCCTCCACCTAGATGGTGTGTATAATCCCCATGTTTTTTTGAGTTTTACCGATTTATTTTGATTAAATTGGCACTTTTTGTGCTTCCTATTTTGCACTTGTCTATCTCAGTTTCTTCTTTTGTTGGCAAATTCAAGATCTAGTTCAAGACACTTTGGATTTGGTTCTTTTTTCTTTTTCCCTCCTCTTCTTCTTCTTTTGCTCGCGTGCTCGTTTCTCGCACTCTCGCCTCCTGTTTTTAAACACAAGGTTAAGTGCTTCGACCTTCTTCCTCTTTTTTGGGGTTTGAACCTCCTTTTTGCAAGCGGTAACATGGGGTTGTACTTAAATTCTTTTTTTGGAGGATTTTGTTATGTCTAATTACAAGGAACAATTGGATGGTATTAATGTTAATTATGGGCTTTTGGCTAATGCTTCTGGGGATCCTGCTAAGGATTTTTCTTCCTTACATGCTGATGCTTTGAAGGATGGTGCTCTTGATCAGAAGTCTAAGGAATTGATGGCTCTTTGCGTTGGGATTTCTATTCGTTGCGAGGGCTGTATTTTGGATCATTTGCATCATGCTATTGATGCTGGTGCTTCTAAGGATGAGATTGTTGAGACTGTTAATGTTGCTTTGATGATGAGTGGTGGTCCTGCTTTTGTTTATGGTGGAAAGGCTATTGCTGCTATGAATGAGTTTTTGGATAAGAAATGATTTTTCATTTAAAAAAGCGAGTTGGACTTTTTTAGTCTGACTCGCTTTTTCTTGCTTATTTATGATAGAGCTATGAAGATGAAGCCTACTATTCCTACTAGGATTCCGTAGGTTAAGGCTGGTAAGGCTGTTTTTCTTAGGATGTTTCCTTCTTGTCCTTGTAGGCCTACTACGGAACTTACTGATACTATGTTGTGTACGCAGATCATGTTTCCGGCTGCAGCTCCGATTAGTTGTGCTGCTAGGACTATTTGCTTGCTGATGCCGGCATTTGCGGCTATGTCTTCTTGGATCTGTCCGAAGGTTAGGGTTGATACTGTGGCACTTCCGGTTACGAAGGCTCCTAGTTCTCCTAGGAATGGTGCCATGAAGATCCAGACTGATGACATTGAATGTGAGATCGCTGTGGCGATGTATACTGGCATGCTTTCTAGTTTGCCAGTGTTTAGGCCTGAATTAGCGAAGATCTGGACCATTATTAGTGTTACTCCCAAGGCTATAGTTGTTGATTTCATGGATAAGACTACTTTTTTTGCCGTTGGGAAGAAGATCTTTAATGATCTTACTTGGATGATCAATCCTGCTATTACGGCGATGGTCATTAGTGTTCCTGGCGAGTAGAGAAATTCCCAGTCAGATTTGATTTGTTCAAATCCTAAGATGTTGGTCCAGGAGAAGTTTATTGCTGATGTTAAAAAAGCTTTTAGTGGTTCAAAGACTCTGGAAGCTAATAACATCAAGATAACTACGATGTATGATGACCAAGCTGATAATAATGACATGCTACTTTTATCTTCTTTGATCTCGATAGTCGATGTTGTCCATGGATTTTCTACTACTGATTTTGGTAATAGTATCCGGAATTTGATGGTGATGATGGCAATGATGATGGTGATGAATGGTGTTAAGATCGAAACGAATTCATATCCGAAGAAGGTTGAGATGCTGATCGCTATTAAGGCGTAGATTATTCCGATCATGAAAGTCCACGGTGCTGTTTGGAGCCAATCTTTCAAGCGTGACTCTTTTTTGCCGAAGAAGAATGTTAGTAAGAATAACAACATTAATGGCATGAAACTTCCGGCAAAGAGATCGATCTGAGTGATCTGACGTCCGATGGAGTTTAAAAAGTTGCCATCAGTACTTACATTACTTAGTCCTACTGTTAGTGGTGTTCCTACGGCTCCAAAGGCTGCTGGTGTCGAGTCGGCTACTAAAGCTAATGTTACGGCGGCCATTGGTGTGAATCCTAAAGCTATCATCAATGGTGCTGTTACCATGGCTGGCGTTCCAAAGCCTGAGATACCTTCGATCAAGGCTCCGAACAATTATGCTACCAATATGACTTGAACACGCATATCAGCGGACAAATGATGAAAGCCTAGATTTATTCGATCGATGGCTCCGGTTTTCTTGAGGGCATTCAGCATCATTAAGGCACCGAATAAGATCCAAAGGATCGGTAAGGTTTTGTGAATCCCCTGTAGTATGGACGCAATAAGTACGTCCGTAGGCATTTTCCATAAGAAAAAACCTTCAAGTAGTACTACTAAAGCACTGATCGACATCCCCTTTGTCGCCGGCATATTTAATAACCCCAATAATATGAACGGTAAAATAACCGCTGATAGCGCAACTATTATCATATTTTCACCTCGTATTTCTTTTTTGATCGCAATTTTAGCTACTTAATTATATTATGTTTTACTAATAGATAGAAACGTTTTTATTAAAAAATTTTTTCTTATTTTGAAATATTTTAGGTGGTCCTTCTAGAGATCCTTTAGTAGCAACCATTTACATGAGCAATGTGATAGTAATATTGCACTTACTTGTTTTATCGATACGCAGAATTTGGTGGTGGAGTTCCTGCTTGTCATCTCCTTTACTGATCTCTCATGATTGCTTGTTCATGTTCAATTTGTTACTTGGGGGTTTCCCTAGAATTAAGATTTTATTTTTTTGCAAGAAACCATCTTTAGTTTTAATCCTTTTTCAGCTGTTTTGTTGCATTACCAGTAAATTCATTCATATTTGCTTAATTTTTCTAATCGTTTTCTCGCTCATTTGAATCCGCTTTTATACTTTTTCCGTTTTGCCCTATTGTTAGCAAACTGATAGAATTAATAGCTAGGGATTTTTTATTGATTATTTTTTATCAATTGATAAATGATTAAGTTTTGAGGTCCATTTTAATGTATAATGGAGACGAATACGCAGAAGGTGATATTGCAATGAATTCACGAGATAAACAAGCAGAAAAAACTAAAAACGCAATCTTGGAAGTGGCTTCAGAGAACTTTCTCTCACAAGGTTATCAAGCTACTTCTACTCGTAAGATCGCTCAGGCTCTGGATATTACTCAGCCTAATATGTACCACTACTACAAGAATAAGAAGGTTTTGTATATTAAGTCTTTAGAGCACGCTATTGGTGGCTTTAGTGAAGCTCTTTATAAGACTTACGATGAAAATAAAGACAAATCGTTTGAAGATCTATTGTTGATCATTTCTACTTTTATGATCGAAAACTTCAAAATTAACTATTTTATGATGATGCACGATATTTCAACTTTTTTCTCTGATGAGGAACGCAAGACTATTGGTCAAACTTGGGATATCGGCTATTACAAAGTACTTAACAATGTTTTCCAAGATCATAAAGACGAACTAAGAAGTGACCTTCCTCTTCCATCTCAAGTTGGAACTTTTCTAACAATGTTGTTACCATATATAGAGTACAATGACGCTAAGCGAGAGCGAAACATCGCTAATTTGGGTACTATGGTCAAGATATTTATCCATGGTATAAAAAAGGATTAGGAAAATAAAACATGGAATTCATAACACTTTTAGCCTTAATGCTCTTCTTGACCTTGGTAGTCAGCCATCTTTTTAATAAGATGAATCTTCCTGCCGTTGTTGGTCAATTGATCTTAGGTGTTATTTTAGGAAAAGGTGTACTTAACATCGTTAAGCCGACTCATGAGGTAGAGCTGTTCGCTGAGATCGGTGTTATTTTATTGATGTTCCTAGCAGGTTTAGAGAGTGATATTGGACTACTAAAGAAGCATTTTAAGCCGAGTCTTAACGTGGCTATTTTTGGTGTCGTTTTACCCGTTGCCTTGACCTTGCTAACAGCTTTACTATTTAACATTAACCTCAAAGAAAGTATTTTCATCTCTGTAGTTTTTGCTGCAACTTCTGTTTCTATCTCGGTCGAAGTTTTAAAGAGTTTGAATTATTTATCTAGTGACTCAGGAACTGTTATCTTAGGAGCCGCCGTCGTGGACGATATTTTAGCAATATCGATCCTAAGTGTGATGTCCGGAACGCTCAACGGTGACTTCTCAGCAACAAAACTTGGTCTCATGCTTGGCTTGTGGGTAGTATTTGGAATTATTACTTACGTTGCGTATAGATGGATCATTCCTCAACTCATGAAACTGTCTGAATTCATTGAGGCGACCCATGCAACAACCATCATGGCACTTCTGATCTGCTTCTTGTTTGCTTTCTTTGCTGACGAAGTAGAACTAGATGCCGTCTTGGGTGCTTTTGTGGCAGGTATCGCAATTTCCAACTCACCATATTTTGAAAAGAAGATCAATACCGACATCGAAACGATCGGTTACGGTATCTTCATTCCGATCTTCTTCATCAGTATTGGTATCAATCTAGAATTTAACACCTTCTTCCAAGATTTCTGGTTGATCGTCTTATTCACGATCACAGGTATCATTGGAAAATTGATCGGTTCTGGATTCGGTGCAAGATTATCCGGATTTAACATGAAAGACTCTTATGTTATTGGTTCTGGAATGATCTCACGTGGTGAAATGGCACTGATAATTGCACAAATTGGATATAATGTGAAACTGCTTTCAGAAGAGTACTATTCAAGTGTAATCATCAGTATTATACTTATTACTATATTGG
This sequence comes from Companilactobacillus furfuricola, assembly GCF_003946325.1. Classification (GTDB taxonomy): domain Bacteria; phylum Bacillota; class Bacilli; order Lactobacillales; family Lactobacillaceae; genus Companilactobacillus; species Companilactobacillus furfuricola. The sequence continues at coordinate 4,695 of NZ_RHNT01000049.1, forward strand.
CCCCATTTTTTCTCAAACATTCTATTAGTAAGAATCCGCTACAATCTTAGATGTTCCGAAAAAATGGCAAAAGTTATATAATAATTTTGGATGTTATTACTATATTTTGATAAATGAAGGAGTAGGTAGATATGGCTCATATTTTAATTTTAGGTGCAGGATACGGTGGATTGAAAGCTGCTAAGGATTTAGCAAAAACAACACCAGCTGATACACAAATCGATTTAGTTGATAAGAACGTATTGCACGTTGAAAAAACTGCATTACATATGATTGCTGCAGGGACAGCAAAACCAGAATCAGTAAGTTTTGACGTTCGTGACGTAATCCCATCAAACGTAAACTTTATCCAAGCAACAGTTTCAAAATTCGATCTAGACAACAAGACTGTCTCATTTGAAGACCATGATGACATCAAATACGATTACGTAATCGTTGCTCTAGGTTTCCGTTCAGAAGACTTTGGACTACAAGGTGCTGACGAACATGCCCTAATCCTCCAAGATCTTGATACAGCAACACAAATCTACAAGACTATTAACAAGAACATTGCAAACTACAAGAAGTCACAAGATCCAAAAGACCTCTCGATCGCAGTTTGTGGTGCCGGCTTCACAGGAATCGAAGTTCTTGGTGAATTGATCGACACAGTTAAGATCTTAAAAGCTAAATATGGCGTTCCTGAAATTAAGGTAACATGTCTAGAAATGGCAACACGTATCTTGCCAATGTTCGATGAAGAACTATCAACATACGCTGTTTCATATCTAGAAAAGAACGGTATCAAACTACTAACAGGTGCTAAGATTTCAAGAATCGAAGACGGCGCTGTAGTATATAACGATGCAGACAACAACGAACACAAAGTCGAAGCAAGCACAATCGTTTGGACAGTTGGTGTAAGTGGTGTCGACGTAATCAAGGACTCAGGCATGGACGCAAGAAGAAACCGTGTAATGACAACAGAATTCTTGAACTTAGAAGATCACCCAGAAGCATACTTCATCGGTGACGACTCAGCCATCATTCCAGAAGGCTCAGAACGTCCACTACCAACAACAGGTCAATTGGCAACAGCCGAAGGTGCCGCAGTAGCATTCAACATCGCCTCAGCACTATCAGGCACACAATTGAAACCATTCGTATACAACCCAGCAGGAACAGTAGCCTCACTAGGTCAAAATCACGGAATCGCCCAACTAGGCGACCGCAAATTCAAAGGCGTAACAGCCTCACTGATCAAACACCTAGCAGCAGACAGATCCTTCTACACAATGGGTGGCTTAAAGACAGCCCTTAAAAAAGGTTCACTTTAAGATATAATTTTCAAAACAAAAGAAACAACAAGTAAAAAAGCGATATTACCCTATCAACAAAATGAAAGGTAATATCGCTTTTTTGTTTGCATTTTTATTTCGTTCTTTTTCTTTAGTTTTCGGTTCCCAAAATAATATTGAGCCCTTCCGAACAAGTCTGAGATAGACATGTGCAAAATAGGAAGCACAAACAGTGCCGATTTAATCAACACAAATCAGTAAAGCCCCCAAAAAATGATGTTAGTCACCCACTTAGGTGGAGGGTCGGGGCGCGATATGGGCTCAGCCGCCAAATTCCTCTTGGCGACGAAGGAGCTTAGAGGAAGACTCGTATTTGAGATTGTTCGGGCGATCTTCCCGAATAAGCTCAAATCGAGTCGGCAGCGTTCCAGTCCCATATCGCGCCCCGACCCGGAACCGGCATTGAACGTAGCAACCAAACAACTACCTCCCACCAAAACAACAAAAAAAAGACCAACCAAAATAGTCAGTCTTAATTAAAACAAACAACTTAAACATGCAAAGTAGAAACCTTATGATGAACACGTGAAGAACTCTCACGGAACAAGACCTTCAATACCTTAACAATCACAAAGTTAACAACAAACACAAACACAAACGAGAACAAAACTGCAAAGACTTGAATACCAAGTTGCGTCAAGCCGCCGCCTTCAAGCAAACCATTATGGGCCACATTAGGGTTAATCGTATTAGTAGCGAACAAACCAGTCATAACTGAACCTAAAATACCACTAACACCGTGAGCACCCATGATATCCATGTAATCGTTAATGTGCCAAATATATTTCAACTTATTAATAAACAAATAACTACCAGCAGCCGAAACAACACCGATGATCAATGAAGCTGGCAATGTAACAAAACCAGTTGCAGGAGTAATACCAACTAGACCACAGATTACACCAGTACAAATGCCGTTCATAGTTGCCTTACCCTTGAAATGATTTTCCAACAAACCGTATGTCAACATCGCAGTAATTGGAGCCATTGTAGTAGTAAAGAAGGCTTGAACACCTTGAGGACTCAAAGCTAAAGCACTACCTGCGTTAAATCCATACCAGCCGATCCAAAGTAAAACAGTACCGATCAAAACCCAGAATGGATTACCCTTAGCTTTTTCAGCATGTTCTTCTTTCTTAATATGCTTTGAAATAGCAAAGTTGGAGAGGATCAATGCTGTTACACCAGCATCAATGTGAATAACCGTGCCACCAGCAAAATCAAGGACACCTAATTTTGCAAGAAATCCGGTACTATCCCAGACCATGTGAACTAGTGGATAGTACACTAAAATTGACCAGATAGCCACAAAGGCTACAATGTACTTGGTCGACTTTTTCGTAGCGATCGATCCTAAAAAGAGACCTGGGGTCAAAATTGCGAACATCATTTGGAACAAGATAAAGATCGAATTTGAAATATTCGTCTTGGGATATAGTGCGGACAAATTGATGCCTGACAAGAAAATATGTTTCAAGTCACCAATAATACCAAAATTATTTCCCTCAAACGAGAGTGGATAGCCGATCATAAACCAGAGCAATCCAATAACTCCAAACATCAGGAAAATCTCAAATAACATTTTAGTTGTATCTTTTCTGGGGATAAAACCACCATAAAAAGCGGCGATCCCTGGGGTCATTACCCAAACTAACAAGATGGAAAGTATCATAAAGGCACTATCCATGCCTCTCATCTCCCTTATAAAATTTAAGTTAGACGATTCATTCAAGTTCGATGAAGCATTCGTAAATTTGATTTATAATAATCACATCAACCACTAGGGGTGAAATTATGTCAGTCGAAAAAAATAAAGTTTGTGTCATTTGTGGAAAGCATTTTTCAAGCTCCGAGGGGTTATTTCTTCGCGATCTCAACGACCGTCTAAAAGAAAAAATTCTAAACCAAGCTGATTTTGCACGTCCCTCTTCATTTATTTGCTTAAAAGACTTGCAACAAATCAGACTACAAAGTATGCAGTCGATCATCGAGCAAGATTTAGATTACGATCAGAGAGTGAATTCAGAGCTTCAAAAAGAGCTTTCAAAAGACACTTACGTTATTCGAAACTTGAATGAAACCGTCAGTGGTCAACTTACTCGTGGTCAAAAGATGGCTGATGCTGTAGCCAAATTCGGTGGTAGTTGGGGATTTATCATCACATTCACCATTGTTTTAGTGATCTGGATGTCCGTCAATGTGTTCCACTTATTTGGCATGAACTTCGATCCGTATCCATTTATTTTACTGAACTTATTTCTTAGCTGTGTCGCTGCTATCCAAGCACCGATCATCATGATGAGTCAAAACCGTCAAGCACAACGTGATAGGTTCGATGCTGAAAACGACTACCGCACGAATACTAAGTCGGAAATGGAAATACGCATTTTACACAAGAAAGTTGATCAAATGAATGAGGTCCAATGGCCTCATATCCTAGATATTCAAAAGATGCAGCTCGAAGTAATGAGCGAAATTGAGAACGAGATCCAAACTTTGCGCATCGAGCAAGAAAAACAAAAGTCGCGCTCACGCAATACTCGTCACCGCACGAGAAGATATTAAAAAGCTTTAACCAGATATAATTCTTTTTATCCTATCTGATTAAAGCGAGTATATGTCCATCTAGTGAATATTTCAAAGATAAAGTATCAAAATTATTGAATTTTATTTTTAGTTTTTTGCACACCGTTTTCGGAAAAAGTTTCTTTTAATAATCGAAAAAAAGGCAATACCAATTCTCAAAATTGAATTGGCATTGCCTTTTTATCAAGGTTATTTGACCATTTTTGCACCTAGAACATTTTCAAAATGATCCAAGGCCCACTCGTGCCCTGTTTGGTTGAAGGAAGCAACGCACGATTTATGGATCACAATCTTATATCCAAGATCATAAGCGTCAACTGCTGTATGAAGAACACAAATATCGGTACAGACGCCGACCAAATGTAACGTATCGACTTCCCTTTCACGCAAACGCAAGTCTAAGTCAGTGCCGGCAAATGCACTATAACGAGTCTTATCAAATAATTTGACTGTATCCTTACCGATATTGTCTTTGTACCACTGCCCAGTTTCGCCATAAAGATCTCGACCCCAAGTATCCCGGACGTTGTGAGCTGGGAACAACTTCGTTTCTGGATGATAGTGATCGAATGGACGATGCACGTCGGTTGGGAACCAGACCCAATCGCCATCTTTGCGCATATTGTCCGCCAATTTAGCAATGTTCTTGTCGATCGCCTGTCCCGGTTCACCACAAGTCAAAGCACCTTTGTCAGCAATAAAATCATTAGTGTAATCAATAATCAGTAAAGCCTGATGTGACGCCATTATTCATACCCGCTTTCTTGAAAACAATTTGTTACTTTGATTATTGCTATAAAACTAATTTCTGTCAATTTATATTGATATTTGCTTCATTTATTTATTTCGAAAAATAAGTTTTTTTACCTCACTCACAGGAGGATACTTTGCCCATAGCTCCTTCTCAGATTCTAGAAACATTGAAGAATTCTCAGGTGTAATATCCCCAATGAAATATTCTGAAAAGGGAATAATTAATCTTTCACCCATCTCATTAATAACAACGCCCTTCCCGCCTTTCATCATTTTAAGATACAGATCAGTGTCCCTTAATTCATTCAAGATATAAACTTTATCATCCACGACAATTTTATAAACATTGTGATAAATGAATAAAGGCTCTAGTGTTTTTGCATTTAGAATCATTAATTTAAATTTTTCAATAATTTTTTCTTACCTTCCATTCCCTTAAAGATTTGCGAAAGGTTCTTGATTCTGATATCAAAAGCGGGAAATTTAAATGGAAAAAAATTTATTTGCAGTTACGTTCTTTGGATCGATCAGTCATTACAAATGAGTATTCCTGCTCTAACTACAAAGCAATTTTATCATCATTGGACGATTTTGAAAGAGGTATAGATTCCTTACAAAAAAAGACAAACTAACAACTAGTTTGTCTTCATTTTCTATTCAATTTTAAAATCAATTAGATTATTCTTGATCTTCCGAACGTGTTGTCTTCGCATCAAAATCAATAATATCTTTAGCAACTTCTTCAGGCTTTTCAATCATAGCAACGTGACCAGCTCCTTCGATGTCTTTGAACTGGACACCAGGTACTCGAGCCAAGCTTGCCTTTGCATCTTTAATTCCAGCTTCTGTGAGGATTTGGTCTTCTAGTCCGAACAATAACATTGTTGGTTGTGGAATTGCTCTTAGACGCTTATTCATTGGCTTTTCTTCTAAGTATTGTGGGGCGATCTTTTGTAATTGTTTTGATGTTTTACGTTCAACTTTTTTCGATGAGTCTTGAATTACTTTGGGATCACTCAATTTTGACGTGTCGAATTTCTTTGCAAAATAGAGCTTTGATTTAACTTGTGAGCTTGACATCATGCCACCGATGACGGTGTTTAGTGTGTTGACGTAGGCGTATTTTTCATTGGCTGGTGTGTTCAACAAGATCATCTTGCTAACGGCGATATCATGCATTTCTGTCATGCATGTTACTACTAGGCCACCGATACCGCAGCCGAATAAGATAACGGGTTTAACTACTCGTAATTTGCCTAGAGCTTCCCAAACAGCCCAAGCTTCACTATCCATTTGGTAGTTTTCGTCTTTTGCGGGAGCTGATTTGCCGTGTCCTAACAGATCAACTGCAACGATTGAATATTTTTCTTCTAAGTATGGCGTGATCTCGTCAAAGTAGTTTAATGAACCATCGATACCATGTACAAAAACGATGATCTCTTTATCGCTGCTTAAATCACCGGTCACTTTAACGTTAACTTCACCATTTGATGTAATAAATGTTTGTTCCAAGTTATTTTCCTCTTTAAAATTCAATTTGATTTAATTAACTATCCAATTCTAATTTTAGTATATTTGTGTGAATTTATAAACAATTTCACAAAAAAATCATATTTAGAAACTGCCATGCGATATAAATAGGATAACAATTTATAGAATAAATAAAATAATCTCTAATACCGTATCATACAGTTGGTTATTTTTCACAATATAAACCAATTCTTAAAATAATAACTGTAATATATTTTTAAGTCTCGTTTAATTTTCCTTCCCTATTCTGAATTACAGCATATTTGATATGCGACAAGGAGGATTCATCGAAATGAAAAAATCAAGAAAATTAGTACTATTATCATCAGTAGCAATTTTAGGACTAGCACCTGCAGCAACTATTGCTGTTAGCTCTGCTTCAACTGTTAGTGCAGCCGTTGCTCAACCTGCAAAGAAAGCTGAACCAAAGAAGGCCGAACCTGTAAAAGATCAACCTAAAAAAGCTGAACCTGCTAAACAAACTCCAGTTAAGGCTCAACCTGTAAAGGTTACACCTGCTAAACAAGCCCCAGCTAAGGCTCAACCTGCAAAAGTCACACCTGCTAAACAAGCTCCTGCTAAAGCTCAACCCGCAAAAGCTACACCTGCTAAACAAGCTCCTGCTAAAGCTCAACCCGCAAAAGCTACACCTGCTAAACAAGCCCCAGCTAAGGCTCAACCTGCAAAGGCTACACCTGCTAACCAGGCTCCAGCTCAACCAGCACGTAAATAATATCTGAAGAAATCATTTTGGGATCGTGGTTACCCGCGATCTCTTTTTTTTGATATTATTTGAAAATTGACAATTTTTTAGTCAGTTTTTAGCTTTTTAAGCCACTTTTAATCTTTGCCACGTATTATAAGAATCGTTAAGAGATAGACATTACGGAGGAACTTTTTATGAAGAAAACTAAAAAAACATTATTAATTTCATCAGTAATTTTATTAGGATGGATCCCAACTGCCACTTTTGCGGCAACTAGTGCTTATTCTGCTAACGCTGCGGTTGTAGGTTCTAACCGTCAACAAAACAACAATAATCGCCAAAATAACAACCAAAACCAAAACAACATTAAGAACAATAATCAAAAAAATAACGTGAACCAAAACGTGAATAATAACCAGCCTGCTAAGAATAATAACAACGTTAACAATAATTACAACAACAATACTAGCCAAACTTCTGGTTTGACGAATATCCAAAATCTTTCCGGATATCACTCTGTAACTCTAGCCGGACCTTCAGGCTTTGTTTACAGCCTTTACCTAACATCCGGAGCTAAGAGTTCACGTGGACTTGCTGGTGATACTTCTTGGTACACTGACAAGACTGCTCAAGATAGTGCCGGCAATACTTACTATCGTGTTTCAACAGACGAATGGGTAAAAGCTGATACTGGCGTTACCTTAAACTAAAAATTGAATTTAGAACAAATTATAAATCATTTTTAAACTTCCAATTGAAAAAAATCGGATGTTTTTTTGTGCGCTTATGATTGCCTTTATTACTAGTTTTGTTTAGCTTTTTCACAAATCCGATAAATGAATGATATTGATAAACTATTCACTAATTGCTAAGATAGTTTCTCGGAAGGGGCGATTTTATGGATATTATTATCATGATCATTATCACACTGATGTTTTTAAGGATGATCATCCGGGGAAAAGTTAGTAAATTTGATTTCACGATGTGGGTCGTGGCTTGTATTTTGATCCTTATTTTGTTCAAATTGCACGCTACTAGCACATTACCGATCAGTCTTTAATTTAAGGGGGAAAAAGCTTGATAAATACTAAACAAAGTACACTGGCTTCCAAACTCGGATTTTGGGGAGCCAACTTATTTCTTTTCGCATATAATTTCGTTTTAGCAGGAGGCTTATTTTTTCAATTTGCACTACACGAATTTCCATGTCCTCTTTGCATGATCCAAAGATACTTCATGATGTTAGCTTGCTTTGGACCACTTTACATAATTTTAGCGACTAAAAAAGGTACGATCACACCACAAAAATTCATGCGTGGATATGGTATGTCATTATTAGCAGCTTTATTAGGCGCTTCTGCATCGATCAGACACGTTTTATTACACATTGCACCAAACGATCCGGGTTACGGTTCGGCTGTCCTAGGCCTGCACACATATACATGGGCCTTGATCAGTTTCATCGTCGTAATGTTCTTCTGTGCCTTTATGATGATGTTCTCAAAAGAACTTTGTCCCAAAGGTTCAGAATATAACGTAATCGCAACTATCAATATTTGGATCTTCGCCGTTTTGATCGTGGCAAACTTATTCGCCATCATTGCTGAAGAAGGGTTCCACTTCTTACTTCCTTCAGATCCAACAAAATATTTGTTGTTCTCATAATGACAAAACTAAGTAAAAAAACACTGAGCTCCGGAATTTATCCAGAAGTTCAGTGTTTTTTAAGTCAATGTAGAAACGATCAACTGTAAATTTAAAATAGTGATCACGCTAGACAAGATCAGCCCTACAACTAATACCAGCTTGCTATTAACATGCTCACCCATCAATTTCTTACTACTTGTCAAAAATATCATCGGGAACAAAGTAAATGGCAAAGCGATGCTCAAGGCGATCTGGGCATAAACTATCATGTCTTCAAAATCTTGTTCATTGAATCCGACCATAAATCCGATGATCAAAATCGGTATCAATGTGACGAACCACGTCAATAAACGTCTTTGCCATAAAGGAAGACGGATGTTCAAATACCCTTCCATCACGATCTGTCCCGACAAAGTGCTAGTGATCGATGAGATCAAACCAGTGATCAATAAGGCGAAGGCAAAAAGCAGACTCATGACGGGATTGGCCAAGCTACCGACGACATTACTGTTTTTTAAACCATCAAAAACATTTTGAAAACTAGCTAGCTGTCCACTAGCGTGGAAAAATAATGTTCCACCTAAGATCAACAATAAAGCGTTGATAAATAAAGCCGCAACCAAGTGAACATTTGAATCCCAGTTGGCAAAGCGCAACGCTTCCTTAACTTGAGCCGGATCATGGTAGTCATAGCGGCGACTTTGGGCCAACGATGAGTGCAGGTAAATATTGTGCGGCATGATCGTTGCCCCCATGATCCCCAAGCTCAAAACTAACTTCTGATGATTTTGAAAAATATCAGCTGTCGGTACAACGCCATTCAAAATGGCGGCGATCGGTGGATGAGCCCGAAAAACTTCGATCCCAAAAATCACCCCAACAACTAAGATTGCCGATAATACGATAAATTCGATCCGTCGGATCCCAAAACGTAAAAATAGCAAAACGATCAAGACATCAAAGATCGTCAATAAAATCCCATACAGTAGCGGCAATCCAAATAGCAATCTTAACGCAATGGCAGTACCGACAACCCCAGTCAAATCAGTCGCCATCATGGCTAATTCATTCAAAATCCATAAAGCATAGCGGATCCCTCGGGAACTTTCAAAGCAATCGCTTGAGCCAGATCTTGTCGTGCAACTACCCCTAATTTGATCGACAAAGATTGCATAAACATAGCCACCAAAATGGATATCAACAACACCGACAGCAATTGATAACGATATTGACTACCACCGGATAACGAAGTCAGCCAATTACCGGGATCCATGTAGCCAACAGCCACCAAAGCCCCTGGTCCACTGTAGGCTAAAAATTTTTGCGTAAAGGAGCTTTCATAAACGCTAGGAACCTTCACACTTTGGTTGATCTCGTGCAAACTTTTCTTAACATCCGTCATTATTTAACCTCATTTCTAACAGCTAAATCTGCTAAAAACTGGCTGAATTCAGGATCGCCATTCATCGGCTCAACAAGTTGAAACTTATCGCCACCTGTCGATTTGAACACTTGGTAATTTTGAACATAGTCTTCTTCCAAAGTCTCCAAACAATCAGCCACAAACGAAGGCGTAACGATCAAAATATTACGCTTACCCAACTGGACCGCCTGCATCAAAGCATTTTTTAAATAAGGCTTGAGCCAAGGCATCGGTCCAAATTTAGACTGATAAACCGTCTTGATCTGATCCTCAGGAACACTCAACAAAGACCCAACAGCAGTCATAGTCTCCTCACACTCAGTTTGATAAGGATCACCATGTTTGACCATAGCAGTAGGAATCGAATGATAGCTAAAAAACAATTCATCATACTCATCAGCATCCCAAGCAGCTTGAATTTTTTTAGCTAAAATTTGTTGATAAACCGGCTCATCATAAAAACGTTTAATAATAGTCAAATCAACCTCAGCAGATTGAGCCTGATCAATAATCGACTTCGTAGAACTTTGAGTATATTGGGGAAACAAAGGCAATAAAATAACATTAGAACAACCATCAGCCTTCATCTGATGCAAAGTATCAACAATATCAGGTTCCCCATAAGTCATAGCCATCTCAACATCCCAATCAGGTAAAAGTTCCTGAACCTGATCAGTAATAATACGAGTATAAGCAATCAAAGGAGAACCACTCTCAGTCCAAGAGTCCTTATAAAAAGTAGCCGAACGCCAAGAACGCAAAGGCAAAACAATCCCGTTCAAAATCGGTTGCCAAATAAATTTCGGCATCTCAACAACATTCTGGTCACTCAAAAACTCCTTCAAATAACGCTTAACATCCGCAGTCTCCGGAGAAGCCGGCGAACCCAAATTAACCAACAACAAACCTTGCACAAAAACTCCCCCTAACATCAAATAATTAATAATTCCATTTTATCATTATTTAAGAATCGATAAACAAAAAAAGAGAGCAGAAGGCGACAGTCAGCTGCTGAGGATTTGGAGACTGTCAGCACCAAAGGTGCGGCGAAGCCGTGCCTGCTGATAGTTGCTAAACCGGAAGCCGCAGTCGCCTGGAGCTCATTTCAACATCCTTGAGGATAAAAATAAAAAGCTCATCCCCAAAAGAAGGAACAAGCCAAAAATATCAAAATCGCAAAATTATAAATATACCAAAAAAAGCAGCAAAGCGAGAGTGCGAGGAACGAGCACGCAAGCCAGAAATAAATAAAAAGAGAAAAAAAGAACTTCAGACAAAGGCAAGAGTACGAGGAACGAGTACGCGAGCAAGAAACGAAAGTAAGAGATAAAAATACATATTTACTCTTATCTAACCCAAAATCAAAGAAACATCACAACAGCAATGTAAGTCAGGAAACAAATTGAGCGGAGCAAAGTCCCGCGAACCGAGAAAAGTATTAGTGATCAAAACAAAGAAAATAGAAGAACAAAACAAGGAAACTCCTACTCCCACCAGAATAGATAAAGCCTGAGATAGACATGTGAGAAATAGGACGAGCAAACAGTGCCAATTTGTACAAAATAAATCAGTAAAGCTCAAAAAAAGGGGGTAATGTCTCCAACTAGACGGAGGGGCCCGGGGATACAGACCTCAGTGGTGAAATTTCACTTGGCGACGAAGGAGCTTAGTGAAAGGTGC
>NZ_RHNT01000005.1 GCF_003946325.1 Companilactobacillus furfuricola
AACCGCCGTATACGGAACCGTACGTACGGTGGTGTGAGAGGTCGGTAGCCTAGCTACCTCCTACTCGATCGGCTGAGCCCATATAGCGCCCCGACCCTCCACCTAGATGGTATGTATCATATCCCTTTCTGTTTGAGTTTTACCGATTTATTTTGATTAAATTGGCACTTTTTGCGCGTCCTGATTCTCACTTGTCTATCTCAAATCTCTTCTGAATGGTCAGAGCCGTTTATTCTTTTTTGCTCATTTCTTTTTTTATTTGCGCTTTTATTTCATTATTTCTTCCTTTTCTGTTGCTTTTTTCTTAGCTTTTCTTTTTCTCTTGAAAAAGCTTTCTTGCCTTCTTTTTTTTCTAAATCAGTTACAATGTTAAGAGAGCTTACTAACTATTTTGAGGAGGGGTGTCTTTTGGTTCGTTCTTATATGGCTATTGATTTGAAGTCTTTTTATGCTTCTGTTGAATGTATTGATCATGAGCTTGATCCGCTTAATGCTAATTTGGTTGTGGCTGATAATTCTCGGACTGATAAGACTATTTGTTTGGCTGTTTCTCCTGCTTTGAAGCAGTTTGGCGTGCCTGGGCGGCCTCGGCTTTTTCAAGTGGAACAAATTGTTTCTAAACTTAATCGTGCTCGGGCTGCTGCTTTGCCTTCTCATCGATTGACTAAATATTCTTCTATCAATCGGCAACATTTGCTTAATTCGCCTAGTTTGAAGCTTGGTTATAAAGTTGTTAAGCCTCGGATGAATTTTTATATGCATAAGAGTGCTGAGATTTATGGGATTTATTTGCGCTTTATTGCTGCTGAGAATATTCACGTTTACTCGATCGATGAAGTTTTGATGGATGTTACTGATTATTTAAAAACCCATGATACTTCGGCGCATGTTTTGGCCAAGACTATTATTCAGCAGATTCAATCTGAGACTGGAATCACTGCTACTGCTGGGATCGTGACTAATTTGTATTTAGCTAAGGTGGCGATGGATATTGTTGCTAAACATATTCCGGGAGATGCGGATGGTGTTAGGATCGCGCAGATGGATGAACACCAATACCGAAAACTGTTGTGGGCCCATCAACCTTTGACTGATTTTTGGCGAGTTGGTCGTGGTTACTCGAAGCGTCTGGAAAAATTAGGACTGCATACGATGGGCGATATTGCGCGTTGTTCTTTGGGTTCTTTGTCCGATGACAAAAATGAAGAGATCTTGTATAAAGAGTTTGGTAAAAATGCGGAGCTTTTGATCGACCATGCTTGGGGACGCGAGACGGCAACTCTGGCTGATATTAAAAATTATAAATCTGATGATCGCGGGTTATACTCTAGTCAAGTTTTGATGAAGCCGACTTCTTTTGATGATGGCCTTAAAATAACTCGAGGTATGAGCGATGCGTTAGCTTTAGATCTGGTGGCGAAAAAAGTCGTTACTGATCGTATTGGCTTGATCGTTGACTATGATGTGAAAAGTCTGGAAGAAGATACGACTTTTTCAGGGACGCTAGTCGACGATTATTACGGACGAAAAGCTCCTAAACCAGACCACGCTTTTCAAAATATGCCCGTTGCCACTTCCTCGTCTGAAGAACTAAGAAACATTTTTAAAAAACTGTATCAGGAAAATATCAATCCCAAACTTTTGATCAGACGGATCACCGTTACAGCCAATCATTTGGTAGACGAACAATCTGCTGTTCAAGAGCAAAAGTACAAGCAGATCAGCCTTTTTGACGATACCAAAACTGAGATCAAGCAAGAAAAAGTCGATAACCATAAACGTCAAAAAGACCGCAAGATCCAGGAAACTATCTTGGAATTGCAGAAAAAATTCGATAATAAGAATGTCATTTTAAAAGCTTCTGATCTTGAAGAAGGGTCGACTACGATTGAACGAAACAATCAAATAGGAGGTCATCACGCCTAATGGACGAAAAGAAATTGATCGAGCAAAAGATCTTCAACGATACCTCCCAATACAATGACATCATGGATGTTCCATACACGCATCCAAAGCGCCATTTACCCATGGAACAGCTCGACCGAGCCGCACAATTTGCTCCATTCGGGGCTCTTGAAGGATTCAATGGCTTGATCCAAGAGAAAACCAAAGACTATACCCGAAAAAAATATTCTACTCAGGAACAAGAGCAGCTGATCGATCGACAGATCGCCTATCTGAAAAAACATCCTGAACTGCTCGTAGATGTGAATTACTTTAACGATGAATCTGGATATTATGAACATCTTAAGGGTACTTATACTGATCAAGATATTGAGAAAGGTCGTGTGAAATTCAACGATGTTTCTGTTGTGCAAGTTAATATTCGGGAGATCAAACTGGTTGGAAAGTAAAAGACCAAATCACGGAAAAGTGATTTGGTCTTTTTTTTGGTTATTTTAATTGAGTGTATGATTGCGCTCATATGGGCAGTTGATTTGTTTGTTACCAAACTGTCTATTTTTATATCCAAAACGAGCTGAGTAATGCTGGTCTCCAGTTAACTGCCTGTTAGTAAGTAGGACTTAGTTGGCATTAAATAGTGCTTACCACTTTTAGGAGATAAACTTGCTACGGTTTAGATAGTGGTTTTTATCTTTATCCTCAAGGATGTTGAAACGAGCTCCGCGAGGTAGCGGCCTCCGGTTAACACAGGTAGTCGCGGCACTGCTTCGTAGCACCTTCTGCGACTACCTGCGTTAATCCTCAGCAGCTGACCAACCTCGCTGCGCTCTCTATTTATAAATATTTATTCCAGCTTGTTTCAAGATTTTACTTTCTATCCCATGTTCATATTCTTTATCGAAGTGAACTGGTACTGGAACGGTCACGTTGGTTACTGGATTGTACATTTTTAGATGTGAACCAGTTTGTGATTTCTCAACGAAACCATTTTTGCGCATGATTTTTAGTAATTTTCTTGGTTTCAATGCCATTGGACCATCCCCTTTCACTTGGATTAATGTTACTGGTTGTTGTTGTTGGTTGTGGTGTCGTTAGTGGAACCATTTGAATAGATCGTCCTCAAGGTTGATAGGTCACCTTGGGTTAGTTGTGTCATCCCTTGATCTGTGGGATACATGACTGATTGTGGATCACTGCTGTGTCCCAATCCTAGTGCATGACCTAATTCGTGAGTGGCAACGGAAACTGAGGTTGCTGCTGGATAATAGACGTTCAACTTCGCACTTCCGTGAACCCAGTCACCTAAGGTACTTTGAAATGATTCTGGTCCACCTTTACCTAATTCCATATCGACGGTGTCGCCTTGGACGTTTGTCGTGTTTTGATTATAAGTTCCCATGGCGATAGAATTCTGCATTCCCGATGCAGTTCCCGGGACCAATTTTACAATACCGGTATTATTATATGTATTAATTGCCTGCAAAAAAACATTTTTAACACTCTGCGGAGTTCCCTCCTGAAAATGATAATAGTAGGTGTTGGAAAGTGTCAATGAAGCAACGTTGGACTCAATTGGTATTGTTGAATCGGTAGTTTTTGGTTTAACTTCTTTTTGTTGACCAATTAGTTTGCTAGTGTCGATCTTAAAGTTCCCGATCTGGAAATTCGATAAAATGCTCCCAGCTGTATTTAGCATTGAAGCACGCAAATTATTCAATGGCGCCGCCAAAGAACTTTGTCCCCCAGTAGCTTTCCATCCTGCAAAAGCTACTATACCGACCATAATAGCGATCAGTAACAATCCCCTAAATAATGTTTTTAAAAAATAACGCATTAACTTCTCACTTTCTTTGACAATTATTTAGGCACAAATTTAATCTTTGATTGTTAAATCTTATCTAATGAATTGCGACCAGGCTTAAAATCATTGATCACATCTTCAGTTGGATATCCTAGACCAATTCCCATAAAAATAGCTTCATCATCAGGGATTTTGAAATGATCATGGATCAAATCTGGATAACGAACAAAACCATAAGCTGGGATCGTTCCAACTCCATGATCTTGAGCTGCCAATAATACGGCATAACCAAAAGCTCCTGCATCATAAGCAACATAGCTAGATGCAGCTTTCTTAATTGTAATAAATAAAATTGAAGGAGCGTCAAAAAGCCGTCCATTAGCTGGACCAAATTCTTCCTTCTGTGGAGAATCAGCTGAACGATGTTGCCAATCTAAAATATTAGCATCCGCTTCGGCTGTCCACTCTTTAGGAGGAACCACTTCAGCGTGACTAGCAAGACCTTCAGAAAAGTTCTTCATATAAGCTTCACGAATTTCCTTAGCAGTCGCTCCAGTAGCCAGAAAAGCATGATAAGGCTGGCTATTCTCCCAAGAAGGAGCAGCCTGAGCTTCAGAAACAATAGCCTTCAAAGTATCCAAATCAACTTGTTTATCAGAAAAAATCCGAGTAGAATGCCGATCTAAAATAGTCATAAAATCTCTCCTCATGTTGAAACTTTCCCTTATATCATAACCCTTCTAGTTCGCTCGAAGGCAAGAAAAAATATCTTAATTATTCAATTACATTTTAAATCTAAGTTCTTGAAATAGCTCATAAAAAGTAATTACTCGGACATCAAATTGACTTGCTACAGCAGAAATTTTAGGTTCCTTTGAAGAATATGCCCCTATTGGAGGTAATTGTTTATTTTTTCCCCCATCAAAAGTGACTATCGTCTGATGATACGCTTTTGCTGTAGCGATTAACCATGGGTCAGCTTTCCCATCAATGTTCCATTCATTAATGGCAGCATTATCCCATCTATTACTGCCGACAATCCAGCTTAAAACTTCCTGATACTCACTTAATATATTATTACCTACCATAATTAAGCGACTTGCGTAAGTAACTTTGACCCACAAACTGAGATCATCAGGATAAGCAATTCCTCAAAAACTTGTTTTAGCATATGAACATTAGATTGACTAGCAAAAAATATCCACAACGATGGGAAAACATCTCTACGGTACCATTTATTATTCCCATCAATTAAGGCATTAGTATCCAGCAAGTATTCCATACTTATTCCATCCTTAATATTCTATCAACTATTTGATCATATGTTTTGACACTTGAGCCCAGCATATCTGCAGCATCTTTAATTGATATAGTCCCACTGGATTCACTTGATATGATTGCATCCGTATATCGTCGATCAATTCTAGACATAACATTATTGATATAGTTGCCCCCGCCTTGGTGAGTCTCGTTCTGTGTTAATGCTTTTGACTGTTCTTTTATCGCCCAGTCAATTAATTCTTTGCGATATAAATTCAAATTCACCAATCTTATTGAAGTGGCAACGACACTGACATGAAAATGTCTAGCCAATTCTTTCGTTTCAGTGTACGGATCATTATTCAAATTGATTTGGGCAAGAATAGTTCTTTCAGGAATTAAAACTCTTATGGTCACTTCGTTTATCCAGCGTTCATTTTTAACGTCAGAGTATGGTGAAACATTTAGTACCTCATCACTGCCAAGTAATACATGCACAAATTCATGAATCAAAGAAAAAATCTTGGCTCTTTTACTATCACAAGAATTAATAAATATCAATGGAACAATATCATCTATCAGAACAAAAGCTCTAAATTCATTAACATCAAGCTTTCTGTGCGTATTTGATCCAGCAATTCCACTCTGCATAACCATAACCCCACAGTTAGTGATTCTTTCCCTAAGGGTATTAAAAAAGCTTTGGTCATCCATAGTAACAGAGAAACGACTTTCAAGATTCAGAATGCTTATGATATCTTGAGCAGCGTCGTCTGGTGACACTGATACATCAACCCTACCCAACAATTTAGAGCGTTCAGCATTTTCCTGAACAATTAGATAGTTTCTCATCCATGCTTGTTTAACCTTCATCGAATTAATTGTATCGATTAATTTTCGACTAGGTATAACTTCTTCATTGTTAACCGTCCGATATTGAACAAAATCATTTTCTTCGTGGGGGATTTTATCATCCAAGAAATATTGAAAAGGGATCCGGGTATCTTTGCTAAACGCACGTAATTGATTGAAAGTAGGATAGTCACTATCGGAATCTGCATTTTGCCATCTATTCAAAGGGTATTTGTATTCTAAAAAATCAGAGCTTTTTTCACCATTGTCGATGGCCCATTGAATAACCTTACTATTAACTGGAATACGTAGAATAGACATAAGATTCTCCTCCTTTCAATGATTTAAAATAATAATATCATGTAAGAAATGCAGTGTCTAAAACGACGTTATAATTTTTGTCTATAGCCTGATACAAAGGCATTTCCAACAAACATTCAATCAAATAGCTGCGGTAACTTTAAAAAAATGTCAAAAAAATAGACCCCACTAAGTAAGTGGAATCTATATATTAAACTTTAGTTTAATTTTTCTTTATGTGTAACGTTCAACTTGTCATCCAAGTCGTAAACAACTGGTTCACCAGTTGCCATTTCAACGTCCATGATGTCTTCGTCAGAAATGTTTTCGATATATTTTGTTAGGGCACGTAGTGAGTTACCGTGTGCAGCGATGATAACGTTCTTGCCATCTAACAACTTAGGAGCAATTTCGTCTTCCCAGAAAGGAATAACACGTTCCAAAGTAACCTTAAGGTTTTCTCCACCTGGAACAATTCTTGGGTCCAAGTTTGCGTAACGACGATCGTTAGCTGCTGAACCTTCGTCTGTAGCCTTCAATAATGGTGGCAATGTATCGTATGAACGTCTCCAGATATGAACTTGTTCATCACCATATTTCTCAGCAGTTTCTTTCTTGTTCAAGCCTTGAAGTGCACCGTAGTGACGTTCGTTCAATCTCCAAGTCTTTGTTTCAGGGATCCAAAGTTGGTCGCATCCTTCAAGAGCATAGTGCAATGTCTTGATGGCACGAGTCAATACTGATGTATAAGCTTGATCAAACAAGATGCCTGATTCTTTGAGAAGTTTACCAGCATTTTGTGCTTGCTTAACGCCTTCTTCACTAAGGTCAACGTCAACCCAGCCAGTAAATTGATTAGATAAATTCCATTCACTTTGTCCGTGACGAATGAAAACTAATTTTGCCATTTCATTTCCTCTTTTCATTTCTTTAACAAAATACATTTTACACGATTTATGGTATAAAAAAAAGTGGAACTAGTCCACTTTAATGTTTATAAATAGGTGTTTCGACATCATCAAGGGTCGAGATGTCCATTTTCACCTTTGCATTAGAATTTAAGTAACCGTTAACATTGTCGTTACCTGCGAAAACGGCCGTAACTTTATCTGTACCATTTAACAAATCAGTCACGATCCCAGCGTTTTGATCTTGCGTCATCACGATCGGAATAATTTCGATCCCATTATTGCGCAATTGCAAAAGCTTCTTATAAAAATGCGAATCGATCGAGACAAAAATAGTAGCTTGCATATTGCGTAAAGCTTGATTCTTCAACCACCAGAAAATGAGCTCTTCATCGCTATTGAAAGTACTGATCAAAACATTGCCGGCGGAGAACAATTGAATGAATGGTTCTTCATCAGTGTAACTCTTGATCAAAACTAAAGTACCATCTTGACGATAAAAGTTCTCACGGATCACGCGGTTTGGGTTTTGGGGGTCGTAAAATTGGGTAGCAGAGTTCACGCCATTAACATCGAAAATGTCTCGGCTCAACAATTTTCGGTCATCGTAGTGACGGATAACCTTCAATTGACCACGATTATTACGAGCGACCTCCATAATCAAATGTTCACCATCATAAACTTTATCAATATTCTTATCATCAACGTGTTCGATCCGATAGTCATCTTCATAAGGGATCTCAGCTGGCGAAACGGAGACGTTCTGGTTGCGGCCCTGCAAGTCGTTATACATGTTCAATAAGTACGAGTTAGGGTTAACTAAGTCTGAATTCTGGTAATCTGCCCATGTAGCATTTGCCAGGTCATCGTAAGAAACCGTGATCGTATTAGCTAAAAAGCCGTGTGCATCAAACGTGTGCGTCAGTTGTCTCCACATTTGGCGTTCATTGTCAGATGGATCATTATTTAAATGATCACTAAAAATAAAGTAGTTGCGGTTAGGATCTAAGAAGATCTCATTAGCCATCTCATCCGAACCGAACCATTTCTTAAGAGAAGTATTAATATTCTCTACTTGATCAGAAGTCTCTTTGCGAGCATTAGCTTGGTCATCCCCTAAACTACGAAGCACATAGTTATAGTAACTACGAGCTGACAACAACTGATGACGAAGTTGCTTCTTCACATCATTTTCCTGTTCAATGATCCCCTGAAGATCAGCCTCAGTATTCTCCCAATCATTATTATCCTTCTCAGGCACAGGTTGTTCCTCATAATAATAACCATTCAACTCCGGACCATCCGGTTGAACTGAACCCCCATTAGAAAAATCCCCTTGTGGAAAATCAGCACCAGGTTGAGCATTATCAACAGGTTGACTTTCTTGAGGATCCGGCTCGATCGGTGCCGAAGTAGCACTAGTAGCAGCTTGTTGAGGAAATGGTGGAACACTACTAAATTGGTTATTTAGTTGTGAATCATTGTCATCAAAGTTGGAAAAATTATCATTAGCATCATCATTCTTCTTATTTCTATCAAAAAAAGACATAACCAAGACTCCCATCTAAAAAACGTTAACTATAATTACCATTATAATAAAGAGCCACTAATTAAACTAGTCATTAAAAAGGAAAGCCTGCACAAACGTCAATTTTTTAACAAATTATTTTTCCCAGAAAGTGGTCAAAATTAAGATATAGCGTTATAAAATCAAATAATAAGTTTACTTAAGATTTAAAGTCAGGTGTAGAAAGTCAAGAAAAAAATTGATACGCTAAACAAGACGAAACAAAGGGTAATAAGGGGGAAACAACATGTTTTCAAAGAAAATAATAGCCAGCCTAGCCACCGCAGCAGCCTTAACTGGCGCAGGCTTTCTAACCACAAATGAAATAGCACCACAAACCTTCTCCGCACAAGAAGTAAAAGCAGGATCGATCAACGATTACATCGCCAATCAAGGCATCCAACCAGTATCGATCCAATTTCGCGAAGGAACCTTCAACGAATGGTTCGGCTACGAAAACGGCGTCGGCAAACCAGAAGGCGTAGTAGTCCACGAAACAGCAGACCCCAATGCTACCGCCGAAAATGAAGTATCCTACTTCAACAACTATTGGGAATCGATTCAAACCTACGTCCACGCCTTCGTAGACAGCTCCGAAATCATCAACATCCACAGCGCCGACTACGGAGTATGGGGAGCAGGCCCAACAGCCAACAGCAAATACATCCAAGTAGAACTATGTGAAGAACACACCACAGACGCTTTCGCCCGTTCAGTAGCCAACGACGCCTACTACGTAGCCTACCGCTTGCACCAATACGGCCTACCAGTAGAATACGGCAAAACCGTAGTATCCCACGACCAAGTATCCAAAATGTACGGCGAAACCGACCACACAGACCCAACAGGCTACTTCGCCAACTGGGGCTACAGCATGGAACAATTCGTCCAACTAGTCCAAAAATACTACAACCAAATGGGCGGATCAAACACCAACAGTGGCTCAAACAGTGGTACAAACAGCAACACAAACACCGGAACCAACAACGGAGGCGTAACATCAAACAGCTCCGAAGGAACCGTAAAAGTAACCAACCCAGCCAGCTTCATGGCTCCACTAGTAGGCTTCAACACAAACGGATCAACAACCAGCTCCAACCGAGGCCTGGCCAACGACACCGACTGGTACACAGACCAATCAAGAGACTACAACGGACACAGATACTACCGAGTATCAACAAACGAATGGGTAATCGACACCTACGCCACATTCACAGCCAAATAGAAAAAGAAAAAGTCAGCCAAAAAACGGCTGACTTTTTTAAAACCCAAAAACAAAATATAGAGGAATAGCAAGAGTGCGAGAGAAACGAGCACGCGAGCCAGAAACAAATAAACAGAGAAAAAAACAAAGCTAAGAACCAGGCAAGAGCACGAGGAACGAGTACGCGAGCCAGAAACAAATAAACAGAGAAAAAAAACAAAGCTAAGAACCAGGCAAGAGCACGAGGAACGAGTGCGCGAGCCAGAAACGGAAGCAAAAGAAGAATAAAAGTATTTAATCTTATCTAACAAAACATTGAAAAGAAAGGCAGCAAAAGCAATGTAAGTCAGGAAACAAATTGAGTGGAGCGAAGTCCCACGAACCGAGAAAAAAGTCGGAAATCGAAATAGAGAATATATCCTAACAAGGAAAAGAAGCTCCTATTCCCCACCAGAATGGATAAAGCCTGAGATAGACATGTGAGAAATAGGACGAGCAAACAGTGCCAATTTGTACAAAATAAATCGGTAAAACTCAAACAAAAGGGGGGATTATAACTCTATCTAGACGGAGGGGCCCGGGGATACAGACCTCAGTGGTGAAATTTCACTTGGCGACGAAGGAGCTTAGTGAAAGGTGCAGTTTTGAAACAAGCGAGCGCCCTTTGCTTGATTGGTTCAAAATGTGCCCACCACGTTCCAGCGTCTGTATCCCCGGGCCCCGGAGTCGGCATTGAACGTACCACCAAAATACTACCTACAAACTCGTCACCCAACAAACAAAGCCTCAGCAAAAATCTGAACCAAAAACAAAACCGAAATAACAACCAAAAGCAAAGACATCTCACTATGATCACCAACAACCATCTTCAAAACCGGATAAACAATAAACCCAAAAGCCATCCCAGCAGAAATAGACCCACTAAGCGGAATCAAAACAAAAATCAAAAACGCCGGTATCCACTCGCTCAAATCATCATAATCAATATTAGCCAAATTCTGCATCATCAAAGCCCCAGTAATAATAATCACAGGAGCAATAGCAGCTTCAGGAACAAACCTCAAAAAAGAAATAAAAGGCAGAGCAACTGCGAACAAAATCCCAGAAGTCAAAGACATGATCCCAGTCTTACCGCCACTCTTGATCCCAGCAGCACTCTCAGCAGCAGCCACAGTCGGACTAGTCCCAAGAAAGCCCGACAAAAATGTAGCTACAGAACTAGCTTGAAAAGCTTTCTTAAACAACTTCTTATCCGGCAGTAAACCTTCTAAAATACCCATCGACTCAAAAACCAATATCATCGTCATCGAAAAAACAGCCAGCAAAAACTTCAAAGAAAACAACTCTGAAAAATCGCCTTGAAAAAGTAGCTCGCCATATTTACTCAACATCGAAATATCAGTCTGGGGAGTTTTAGTTGTGATGCCAAAGAAAAACGCCATCACACTAGTTAAAACAATACCTATGATAAAGCTTCCAGGGATCCTCTTTATAAAAAGTCCTAACGTTACTAACAAACCAAATAGGGCTAGTAACACAGCTGGATCAGATAAATTCCCTAGCGACAATAAAGATCCGTTAGCCCCCTGCTTGATCAAGCCAGCTTTTTGCAGACCGATCACGACCAAAAACATCCCTATTCCCGTCGTGATACCGATCTTCAAACTACTGGGAACAGCGGCAGCAAGCAAGTCGCTCAATTTAGAAAAACTGATCAACATGTAAACCACACTGCTGAAAATACTAATGGCAATCGCCTGTTGAAAACTCAATTGCATACCAACTACTAACGTGTACGTGAAAAAGGCGTTGACACCCATACCTGGGGTAATAATGATCGGTGCGTTCGCCCAAAACGCCATCAACAAGCAACCAATGATCGAGGCAAAAATCGTTGCAAAAACGCTCAATTCAACTGGTATCGAAGCATCTTTCAAGATCATCGGATTGACGATAATAATATAAGAAATCGTGAAAAATCCCGTGATCCCGGCGATGATCTCCGTTTTGATATCTGACTTAGTTAACTTATTCCATCCTAAATAGTTAAACATTTAAAAAACCTTTCATAAATCGATCTACCAAATAAACAAGCCTACGGTTCCAGCGGATAGTAGTGATACGAGGATACCTGACAGTAACAAATATCCAACATTTTTGGCAATCAGATCATTTTTTTCTTTATCTACTAATCCCTTGAAACAACCGATAATCATTCCAATTGTACTGAAATTGGCGAAAGATGTTAAGAACACAGTTAAGACTGCCTTAAAGTGTGGTTGGAAACTATTGATCGTATCGGTCACTTTACCCATAACCACAAATTCGTTGGTCACTAACTTCGTTCCCATGTATTGAGCCATCTGGAAGGCATCGCCACCGTTTAGTCCCAGCAACCAAGCAAATGGATATAAGATGATGCCTAAAATATGTTCCAAAGAGATCCATGGATGAATGAGCCCGAGTAATTTGTCGATCAAAGCTGCTAACGCAACAAAGGCAATAACATTAGCGGTAATGATCAAGACTAATTTACCAGCATTCAAAATTGAATCACCTAAGAAGGAGAAGAAAGGTTCCTTTTCAGTCTTAGCATCAGCTTCTTCAACCGTGCCAGTTGATCCACTCCCTTGCATCGTAGCGATCGTATCTTCCTCTTCAGGAACGTTAACTGGATTCAAAATATTAGTCACGATAATGGCATTGATAATATTGATCGGAATAGCTGTCAAAATAAATTGTCCCGGCATCATGCTAGTATAAGCACCAATGATCGAAGCTGTGACACAACTCATCGACATCATCGCTAAAGTCAAATTTCTTTCAGCTTTCATTTGCTTCAGTTGCAAAGATGAAACTGCCAATGCTTCGGTATTTCCTAAGAACATCATTTCCACGGCGAAAAACGATTCAAATTTCGGTTGGCCGGTTATTTTGGCCAAGCCTTTACCGATCCACTTGATGATAAATGGCAATACTCCGATATAAGTCAAAATATCAAATAACGGAATGATCATCAAAATTGGCAAGAGGACACTAACGACGAAGTCCATATTCTTAACGTGGACCATGCTAGGCAAGGCGAACTCGACCCCCGTGTATGCTACTTGAACTAAAGCATTGAAAGCATCGGCCGCACCTAAAACGATATTACGTCCGATCGAAAAGCTCGTTAAAAACCAAGCTAGCACAATATTCAAAGTGGTCATGATCGCGATGGATTTCCACTTGACTTCTTTTTTATTTTTTGAAAAAGCAAAGGCAATCAAAATGAAGATTGCTAATCCAATAATGTTGACTACTAAATACATATTTTATTCACCACTAATCCTTAATGGCAGTTTCTAAAGAAATCAACATCATGTCTTTGAATGATTGTTCTCTTTCTTTAGCAGAAGTAGCCACGTTATTTAGAATTTCATCACTAACAGTACAAATCGCTACAGCTTGAGCATTGTTTTTCGCAGCGATGGTATAAAGTGCTGCTGCTTCCATTTCAATTCCCAATACGCCGTAATCGCGCAGTTTCTCGTTGTCGATCTCGTCATTATAAAAACGATCAGCCGATAAAATATTTCCCACATGCGTCGTCACGCCCATGTCTTGCGCAATTTGATAAGCATTGTGGACCATTTTAAAGTCAGCCGTTGGTGCGTAATACATGCTGCGACCTAAAATGTTATAGATCATTGACGAATCGGTACTAGCAGAATTAGCAATAATAACATCGCGGACTTTGACATTCTTGCCGATAGCTCCGATAGTTCCCACACGGATCAATTTCTTAACACCGAAGAATTTCACTAATTCGGTAGCGTAAATGGAAATCGAGGGGATCCCCATCCCTGAAGCTTGAACAGAAACTTTTTTCCCCTTATAAGTTCCGGTGTAGCCGTAACAATTTCTAACTGTGTTGTATAAAACTGGATCTTCTAAAAAATTCTCGGCGATAAATTTTGCCCGTAATGGATCTCCTGGCATCAGTACTACTTCTGCAATATCTCCCATTTTTGCATCAATATGTGTGCTCATTTCGAATTCTCCTTCTACCCTACGATTTTTTACTCAATAATTTTATAGATCATGTTAGGTGCGGTTGCTGCCGGTGCTATTTCAATATTTTCTCGGATCAATTTTTCAATATCTGAAATATCCTGACGATTACTGTAGATCGTCATCAACGATTCGCCTGCTTCAACTGGATCGCCGATTTTCTTATGCAATTCGATCCCGACTGAATAATCCAGTTTGTCGTCAGCTTGTTGGCGACCTCCACCCAGCAACATGCTGGCGATCCCGATCTCATCAGCAGTAAGTTTGGCCAGTACTCCAGATTTTTCAGCTGGAAGTTCGATCTGATATTTGGCCTGAGGCATGATCGAATAATCATCAACTACTCGTTCATCCCCACCTTGAGCCTTGATCATCGCTTTAAATCTCTCTAAAGCTTTACCGGAACTAATAGCTTCTTCAAGCATCACTTTAGCTTCGTTGACATCTTCGGTCTTGCCACTCATCACGACCATATAGCTTCCGAGTGTCAAGATCAGTTCCCGTAGATCCTTTGGTCCCTTGTCTTTTAAAATATCGATCGATTCTTCAATCTCCAATGAGTTACCGATCTTATTACCCAACGGTTGGTTCATATCCGAGATTACTGCCTGGCATTTCAAACCAACGCCTTTACCGATATCGACTAAGGCTTGAGCTAATCTAGTCGAGTCTTCCAAAGTCTTCATGAAGGCACCGGATCCCGTTTTAACATCGATAACTAAAGCGTCGGCACCAGAAGCGATTTTTTTACTCATGATCGAACTAGCGATCAGTGGGATCGAGTCGACTGTATCGGTAACGTCACGCAAGGCATAAATTTTCTTATCAGCTGGAGCGATATTACCCGTGGCTCCAATGATAGCCAATTTTTCCTGGGCTACTTGATCAATGAACTCCTCCTCACTGATCTCGACTTGATATCCAGGTATCGCTTCTAATTTATCTAAAGTCCCGCCAGTGTGACCCAAGCCTCTTCCAGAGATCATCGGTACCGGAATATCTAACGCCGCAACGATGGCAGCTAACGGCAAGCTGACTTTGTCACCGACACCACCAGTTGAATGCTTGTCGACTTTTATTCCCGGGATCTTTGATAGATCCAAGTGATGACCTGATTCCATCATCTTCATCGTTAAAGTAGCCCGTTCTTGATCGGTCATATCTTGAAAATAAATCGCCATCAGCAATGAACTGATCTGATAGTCGGGAATACTTCCATCTGATACCCCATCGACAAAAAATTGGATCTGCTCTTCAGATAATTCTTTTCCATTTCTCTTTTGGTCAATAATATCGATCATGCGCATAATTCAATCATCCCCCTATAGGTCATTTAAAAAGCTCGTGCCGACTTCACTTCCAGCAACATCAAAGTTGTCTAAAACAGTCGCTCCAAAATCAGCGAAAGTACTTCTAACGCCCAAGTCTCCACCAGCTGCCATTGAAGGCGAATAAGCGATCAGTGGAACTTGTTCTCGAGTATGATCACTACCAGTAAAACCAGGGTCATTTCCGTGGTCAGCTGTGATGATCAACAAGTCATCTTTTTGCAAATTGTCTAAAACAGTTCCTAAACGTTTGTCAAAATCCATCAAGGCATTTCCAAAACCGATCGGATTACGACGATGACCATACATCGCGTCAAAATCGACTAAGTTAGTAAAGCAAAAACCGGTAAAGTCTTCTTTCATAACTTCATCAACGTGATCCATCCCATCCATGTTGCTTTCATTGTGATAAAGCACATCTAAACCTTTATTTGAAAAAATATCGCCGATCTTACCGATGCCGTATGTCTTGACCCCAGCTTGTTGGAGCTTATCGAGCGATGTTTCGCCAAATGGTAGCAAGGCGTAGTCATGACGGTTGGCAGTTCGAGTAAAATCACCTTTACCATTACCAACATAAGGACGAGCAATGATCCGACCGACCACGTATTTAGGTCCATTTACCAGTGTTCGAGCATACTCACAGATCTTATACAATTCCTCAAGCGGAATAATT
Organism: Companilactobacillus furfuricola; assembly: GCF_003946325.1. Lineage (GTDB taxonomy): Bacteria > Bacillota > Bacilli > Lactobacillales > Lactobacillaceae > Companilactobacillus > Companilactobacillus furfuricola. The sequence goes on from NZ_RHNT01000005.1 coordinate 15,855, forward strand.
TCTTCATGGGCAGCAATTTGTAAAACGCTATCGCCGGAAGTATAAATGATCAGATCTCCCGTCTGCATTTGATGCTCACCGAACTCTTCAATGATCTTAGTACCAGATTCAGCCTTATTCCCGACGATCTTCCGTCCAGAAAATTTACTGATCTGATCAAGCAGATCATCAGGAAAACCATCAGGGAAAAAGCTAAGATGCTTCATAACCGGCAACTGCATCATTTCCCAATGTCCATCCATACTATCTTTACCGACCGACTGTTCGTTCATCTTTCCGTAAAAAGCCTTCGGAGCTGGTTGTTTGGGAACACCTAGAATTTCTTCACCATGAAGATTAGCAAGACCCAACTTGCCTAAATTAGGCAGTTTGAGCTCTCCTTGAAAAGCCTCTCCAACATGTTTAATAGTGTCAGATCCTTGATCATTAAACGTCTGAGCATCGGGGGCGTTGCCCACCCCAACAGAATCCAGAACGATCCCAAAAATTCTCTTATACTTCATCGTTTCACCATTCCTTTTTATGATAGCGTTTACATTCATAAGCAAAAAAAATATCTAGCGAATTACTTACCGATCAAAGCCATACTTGCACTAACACCAAGTCGAGAAGCACCAGCTTTGATCATCTTCTCAGCATCTTCAGCCGAATGGATCCCCCCAGCAGCTTTAACTTCGATCCTATCACCGACAGCAGCCTTCATAATTTGAACATCTTCTAACTTAGCTCCACGAGTAGAAAAACCAGTCGAAGTCTTAACAAAATCTGCCCCAGCATCGGCCACGATCTCGCTAGCCTTAGTGATCTCTTCATCAGTCAAAAGTGCCGTTTCGATAATAACCTTGAGCAGCTTATTATTCTTATGAGCAATTTGGACAACTGCTTCAATATCAGACTTAACAAAATCAAAATTGCCACTCTTAAATTGACCGATATTCATCACCATATCAAGTTCATCAACACCGTCAGAAATAGCTTGTTCTGATTCAGCAACCTTAATAGCAGTAGTATTTGCTCCTAAAGGAAAGCCAATAACACAAGCAGTCTTAACATCAGAACCTGCCACCATCTCGTGAACCAACTTAACCCAGCAAGGATTGACCATCACTGAAAAAAAGTGATTATCAATAGCTTCATGAGTAACCTTTTCAATTTGAGCTTGAGTAGCTTCTGGTTTAAGTAACGTGTGATCTAAATAACTATTTAATTCCATGAGTAAAATCTCCCTTCATCTCTTAACAAATTCATCTTAGCAACAAACTGAACATATGTAAGCATCTATTTTGAAATAATATTCATAATTGACCAAATCTAAAATTTTTTATGCTATACTAATCTCAACAAAAATTAGGGGTAACCATGCAAAATAAAAAAACAGCCACAGCGCTAAAAATCTGCCATTTATACTACGACGACGGCCTAAGCCAAAACGAAATAGCCAAAATAATCGGCATCTCCAGACCAACAGTATCCAGACTGCTACAATATTCTCACGAAACCGGCCTAGTAAAAATAGAAATAGCCGATCCCGCCACCGACCTAGACGTCTTATCAAAGCAATTAGAAACCAAATACAACTTAAAAAAAGTCCTAATAGCCTACGACATCAGCGACAATTACGCAGCCATCAATGAAAAAATCGGCCAACTAGCAGCCGAGTACTTAGATGAAATAGTCCAAAATGGCTATTCCATCGGCATAAGCTGGGGGAAAACCATAAACGCCGTAGCCAACAACTTAAAAACCAGTGAAAAATCCAACATCAAAGTAGTCCAACTAAAAGGAAGCGTAGCCTCCAGCGACATGAACAACTTCGCCACCGAGATCCTAGAAAAATTCGGCAAAGCATTCCAAACAAACGCCATCAACTTGCCACTACCAGTAATCTTCGACAACGCCACAACCAAGCAAATAGTCCTAGAAGACCGATTCATCAAAAAAATAATCGACGAAGGCAAAAAAACCAACATTGCCCTATTCACCTGCGGAACAGTCCGCAACGACGCCTTACTATTCAACCTAGGCTATTTAAATCAAAAAGAAATAACCCAACTACAAAAAAATTCCGTCGGAGATGTAATGTCACGCTTCATTACAAAAGACGGAAAAATAGCTAATCAAACCATCAACGACCGAACAGTAGGCTCAGATCTAGATGAGTTAAAAAACAAAGACTATTCCATCCTAGTAGCAGGATCAATGAAAAAAGTATCCTCAATCAAAGGAGCCCTAGCCGGCAATTACGCAAACGTACTAATAACCGACTACGGAGTAGCGCAAAAATTACTATCCGAATAAAAAAGTCAGCCAAACGGCTGACTTTTTGAATACCCAAATAAAGAAAGACATGAACAAAATAACGAAACGAAAAAACCAACAGCAAGAGTGCGAGAGAAGCGAGCACACGAGCAAGAAACAAATAAGCAGAGAGAAAAAGCAAAGCGAAGAACCAGGCAAGAGCACGAGGAACGAGTGCACGAGCAAGAAGCGAAGGCAAGAGAAGAAAAAAGATATTCACTCTTATCTAACCAAAAAGAAAACAAAGATGGCAAAAGCAATGTAAGTCAGGAAACAAGAATGAGTGGAGCGAAGTCCCACGAACCGAGAAAAGAGAAGAAAATCGAGATAAAAATTATATCGTAACAAGAAAAGGAAGCCCCTACTCCCCACCAGAATAGATGAAGCCTGAGATAGACATGTGAGAAATAGGACGAGCAAACAGTGCCAACTTGATCAAAATAAATCGGTAAAACTCAAACCAAGGGGGGATTATGACTCTATCTAGACGGAGGGGCCCGGGGATACAGACCTCAGTGGTGAAATTTCACTTGGCGACGAAGGAGCTTAGTGAAAGGTGCAGTTTTGAAACAAGCGAGCGTACTTTGCTCGATTGGTTCAAAATGTGCCCACCACGTTCCAGCGTCTGTATCCCCGGGCCCCGGAGTCGGCAATGAACGTACCAACCAAACTACTACCTCCACACCCCAGCTAACCAAACAAACTAACACTAATCCAGCAAAATAAAACGCCACTGTCTGCCATAGCTCACTTACATCTTTACTAAGAAACAGGCGGCTTCATAGTAATCCCAAGCGCCCGCCAAACCTCTTCCTTAGGCGACAAATCACCAGTATACAAACTAAAAGTCTCCCCACTCTCAGCATCCAAAAGCTGCGAATCCCCGATCTGCAACAAAGAAGTATAATCATCCCCAGAAGAAAGCAAATTATACCGACCCTTCTTAGCAACCAAACTCTCATAATTACACAAAATCGACTCAGTACCATCATCATTAACCTTCCACAAAAGCAACCGAGTCAAAGGATTATCAAACCCATAATTATCCAACTCATAATACCGAGTAAAATCCCGATCAGAAACATAAAACTTATGCTCCATATCATAAGCCGAAGTACCAAAAGAATCGTCCGGCGTCTGCGAAGTAAAAACCTCAAACTTAGAAGCCCGCAACGCATCCGAATAACGCATCTGGTAGTCATAAACCTTCAACCCACCATCGCCAGTACAGTCGACCTTAAAATAATAACTATAGTCACCAGTCTTAAACACATAATGACCACGTGAAATCTTATGGTAGTAAATATTTTCGTATTGCTTGTCATAACCCTTAACACCCATATGCTTCAACTTCACCGAATCTTTATTCAAAATCAGCTTATAAAATTCATCATCCGTATACGGGTCACTAGTTAATTGCGAATCATAGTATAGACCTTGCATATCATCCGGTATACCTGGGTAAAAAGTTGTTGAAAATTTTGTTGGCGGATCAAAATGTGCCTTCATTTCACCCACCGCTTTATGTGAACAACTGGCTGCAACAAACCCAAATCCAGTTAAAATGAATAGCTTAAAAATTACCCCTGCTAGTTTCAATCGTGTCCCCTATGCCTAATTTTTTCGTCAGTGTATCACAGGTCTCACGCTCTAGTGTAAAAAAATAACCAAAGATATTGAGAAACAATCTTTGGTTATAAATTAATTTAATTTTCTATTTATATGACAATCCGGTCTTCAATGCTTTGAAAAATCCGCGGTCGTCCGTTTGTAGCATCAAGCCTTTGTACATCTTGCCAATGTAATACGATGACAGCAAGATCGTAGCCAACAAGATCACTAGAGAAATAATGACCTCTACTGGACCCGCTGTTTCATTGATAATGCGGATCGGCATGAAGTACGACGAGAAAAATGGCACATAGGATAAAACTTTGACAATAACAACGTCCGGATCAGCCACGAATGGGAAAGTAGCGAAGAACGCTAGCATACTCAACATGATAGCGGGCTGAGCGGCCTTAGGAGCATCTTCAGCTTTAGCGACCAAAGCCCCACTTAGAGCAGATAAGACCGTATAAATGACCACACCTAAGAATAGGAACAGCAGGTTGACATTGAATAAATTATCGACCACACCGTTAACTAATTGACTATTGTTCTGCATAAAATCCTTCGTCAGATCGATCTTTTTAGCGATCTCCAGGACAATGCCACCACCGACGATGTATACCACGATCTGTGTCAGGATAACTAGCATTACACCACTGATCTTACCGATAAAATATTTGACTGCGCTCGTACTGGAAAAAATAATCTCCTTGATCTTGGTCCCTTTTTCCGAGGCGATTTCTTGCGCCGTGATCGATGAATAATTGATCAAGATCATATAGACCATACCCACCATGATCCAGAATGAAACTTGGCGGATGGTAGAATCATTGCTCTTTTGCTTCTGAACGTGTTCCTTCAAGGAAAAATTAGTTGCTAGAGAAGTAGCTTGGGCAGGCGATAATTGGGCATTTTGTAAGTTATTGCTTTGTTGGATCTGCCCTAAAAATAGCTGCAAGTTAGTTTTGACATCATTACTTAAATTTTGATCACCGTAATAATTAGCAGTTACCTGCTTAGCATCAGATTTGATCAAGATGTATCCGGAAATATCCTTATTCTTCAAAGCTTTTTTTGCGGAAGCTTCGGTCTTGTATTTTCCATTGATATCATCTTTATTTTGCTTAATATATTGTTGACGGAGTTGCTCATTAGAACTGACCATTGCGATCTTATCGTGGTTAGTCGAGGAATTCATTCCTAAATAACCGATCCCCACACCAATGCCGAGAAAAATAAATGGCATTAAAACTAATAAGAAGAAACTCCAGGACTTAACTTGGCGCATATAAGTTTGACTAGTTACGATCCACCATTTTTTCATTATTTTTCCCCCACTTTCATTCGGAATATCTCATCTAAGGTCGGTGGCCGTTGTGAGAATTCTTCAATGTAGTGGCCTTTAGTCAACTGATCAAAGATGGCTGGACCTGCTTGTTCACTATCAAGACGCAGTAAAAAGCGACCATTACAGAGTGATTCGACGGTATTGACCATAGGTAATTCACGTAATTTTTCAATCGGCCAATCAGTCACAACGAATAATTCCGTCTTTCCAAATTGCCCACGAACTTCATCCAAACTACCTGATAAAACGACATTCCCCGTTTTGAGCATCACCAAAGAATCGCAGACTTCTTCTACGTTAGACATATCGTGACTAGAAAAAATGATCGAAGCCCCGTTAGCTTTTTCAGCTAAGACAGCTCGCTTCAACAAGTCGGAATTAACTGGATCAAGCCCACTGAACGGCTCATCCAAAATGATCAAGGAAGGGCGATGGATCAAAGTGCAGATCAATTGAACTTTTTGCTGGTTACCTTTCGAAAGGTCTTTGATCTTATCAGTCTTCTTACCCTTAACAGCAAATTTCTCCATCCACTGATCGATCTGTGGCTTGATATCTTTAGCCTTTTTCCCTTTGAGTTTAGCTAAGTAGACGATCTGCTGTTCGATCGTCAACTTTGGCATCAGACTACGTTCCTCGGGTAAGTAGCCGATCTGATCAAATACTTCTTCAGAGATTGGTGCATCGTTCCAAGAAATGGCACCGTCAAACTTCAAGAAATTTAAAATACTGTGAAATGACGTAGATTTTCCAGCTCCATTTTGACCGATCAAGCCCATAATTTCCCCGTCAGCTATTGAAAAACTGACGTCGTTTAAAGCTTTGACGTCTCCAAAATGTTTGGAAACGTGTTCCACCTTTAACATATTATCGCCCCCCTTTTATCGTGAATTAATCGTATCAATTATTTAAAGATATTAATAGTGTAAATTTAATACATGTAATCGATTATATTTTTGGGATTGGGTGGGGTGGAGGTGGTATTTTGGTTGCTACGTTCAATGCCGACTCCGGGGCCCGGGGATACAGACGCTGGAACGTACCCGACGCGATTTTGAGCTACCTGGAAGACCACCAGGCATCTCAAAACTCGGTCTTTCTCTAAGCTCCTTCGTCGCCAAGAGAAATTTGGGTACTGAGGTCTGTATCCCCGGGCCCCTCCGTCTAGATAGAGACTATATCCCCCCCTTGGTTTTGAGTTTTACCGATTTATTTTCTGCAAATTGGCACTGTTTGCTCGTCCTATTTCTCACATGTCTATCTCAGGCTTTATCTATTCTGGTGGGGAGTAGGGGCTTGCTTGTTTTGTTCTTCTATTTTCTTTGTTTTGATCACTAATACTTTTCTCGGTTCGTGGGACTTCGCTCCACTCATTTTGTTTCCTGACTTACATTGCTTTTGTGAGCTTTCTTTACTTGTTGGTTAGATAAGTGTTGATATATTTTTTCTTCTTTTGCTTTCGCTTCTTGCTCGCGTACTCGTTCCTCGTGCTCTTGCCCTTTCGGAGTTCTAATACTCGCGGATTTTTGGTGGTATATAGCTGTACATAAATGTATAAACATTTTCTAGCTTATCAGTAAAGAACAGCTTAGAACGATCTTTTCTAGTAAGGAAGCCCTTTTCTGTCATGTGATCGAACATATCGCGCAACTGGTTGTAGTATCCATCCACATTAAACAGGACGCAAGGATTCTCATTATCACCTAAGCGTGACCATGAGAAAGCTTCGATAATTTCTTCTAATGTACCTGGACCACCCGGTAAAGCAATCGATCCGTCTGACATTTCTAACATCAATTGTTTCCGTTCTGACATATCGGCAACTACTTTCAACTCGGTCAAGCCGTCATAAGCGGCTCCACGATCGACCAATTCTTGAGGCATGATTCCATAGACTTTGCCACCTCGATCTAATACCCGCTTGGCGAGGATGCCCATTAAGCCGACTCCTCCACCGCCATATACTAAGTTAAAGTCATTATCGACTAACCAATCAGCCAGACGGATAGCCGCCTTAACGATATTTTGATCGTTACCTTCAGATGCACCACAATAAACCGCGATATTTTTCATGTCGAACCTCCTAGTGTATTTACCCAAAAGACTAGCATATATTCTGAATTTTTGAAAAAATGTTTAATCATATTTTTTATCAAAATTATAATAACGAATTTTTAAAAAAACTAAAAAAGACATGACCTGTAATTTCACTGGGGTCATGTCTTTTTGAAATGAGTTGCGGGTGATTGCCACCGCTACTCACTTTCAATTTTATTTTGCTTCATTATATTCATGAACATAAGCACTTACAGCCAAAATTACATCAGCAACATCTTCTGGAGTTACTTCAAATGGCATGTTTTGCATTGTTTCAGCTGGATCTGTAGCTGCTTTTCCAACTTTCAATAAGTCTTCGTATGAAACATCGGGAATATAGAGATCTTCGAGAGTTGTTGGTAATCCTATGCTTTGGTAGAAGTCGATGAATTTATTCATTTTTTCTTCTGGAGCATTGTCTAGCATCAATTCGCAAAGAGTTCCATAGGCTACTTTTTCACCATGCATCAATGTTTCGATCTTACCATCAAGAACTGTGAAGGCGTCGTAAATGGCGTGAGCAGCTGCTAAACCGGCACTTTCAAAACCTAATCCACTGAGCAAAGTATTAGCTTCGATAACGGCATCTAGTGATGGACTCACTACGTTAGCCTTTGAAGCTGCATATGCTTGTTTACCATGTAGAAATAAATTGTTCATACATGTTTGAGCAATTGCCAATGATGCCAATGTTTGTTGACCGTGCAGCATTGAAGGATTGTGTCCTTGAGCGACATCGCTTGCTTCAACATTTGTAGCCATGGCATCACCCATACCAGCTGCTAAGGTTCTAACTGGAGACTGAGCTACGACTTGTGTATCGATCAAAACTAAATCAGGGTTCTTGTCGTAAAATGAATAATACTTAAATGTACCATCTGGATTGTACATTACTGACAACGCTGAACAAGGTGCGTCTGTTGAGGCTGTTGTCGGCATTACGACAACTTTTACTTTAGCCTTATCACCGATCTTCTTAGTGGCATCGGCAGTCTTACCACCACCAACACCGATAACTAGGTCAGCATCGTGCTTTTCGCAAATATCGACGATCCGTTGTGCCTCTTCATCGGAAGCTTCACCACCAAAAACAGCGTGTTCAACGTCAAAACCCTTATCTTTCAATACATCAAACACTTTATTACCGATGATTTTCCACACATTATCATCACTAATAATTACTGGCTTACTGCCAAGATCCTTAACGTACTTATCAACTTCAAGTGCGACATTTTTTCCTTGAATATAACGTGATGGACTTGCAAAAATTTTAACCATGATAAATCCCCCTTTGTTAATATTTTCATTATAAGACAAAAAACGTATTTTTCATGATAACGCTATCAAAAATATTTATAGATGAATGTAGATACAATTCACTAGAAACGCTATGAAACGGGTACCAGGTACTCATAAATCAAGCTTTAAAATTGTGATTTTTATGTAAATTATTTTGAAATTAATTTCAAAAAAATTTTATTCTACAATTATTTTTTCGGAAAATCGGCTTGATTAGTGATGCTTTTATCAATATCATCAGACATTATCAAGTACTTATTCATTCAAAATATTTAATATATGCACTAGCTCTGTTTGTCTTCGATAAAATTTAGTTATTCAATTTACATAATAAATCTCTAATCAATAACACGTCCGTATAATTTACGATATATGCTCAATCATTTAAATGTGATGACTTTGATCAGCTTTTTGATGAAATAATAAATACCTGTGTTATGTGATTTTACAATAATATTGGTCTCGATTAATTGATATAATTAAAACTATCCTGTAACACATAGTTGATCTAATTTTTAAGTCATTTTTATCATAAATATCAGCTATAGGATTATCTTCAAAAATCAATCATATTAGACACTGGGGGATTTAACATGGTTCAATCTAGAAAGATCAGCCCTAACGACAATTTTGCGGTTAGTTTAATTGCGCCTTGGGTTAAAGGAAATATTTCTGTTGATAACAACTTTTTACGTGTCGATATTCAAAATACTGTCTTGTTCGGCATGTTACCGGCTGGTAGGTCAAAGGACACTTCTCCACTCAACACGGTTTCTAATGTCTATACTTCCAGTTCTTATCATTTAGGGGCAATTTTTCTTGGGGCGCTTCTTGCTCTTGCGGGATTATTCTCATTCGGTTCATCTGCGTTTACCGCTTTAATATTAATATTGATCGGGGTAGCCGTTTTTGGAAGCGGGATCAAAACTGTCTTTACATACGAAAGATCTGGTATCGCGAAGACCATTGAGCTTCCTTTTTTTGAAGCTAATCATGCCCGTGAATTAGAAGAACAAGTAATTCAGGCACTTGCTAAATATCAAGATGATAGAAATGTGGCTACTAGTACTGCTGCAATTACTGAAGCTATTAAAAACAAATGATTTTGTGACTCAAAAAACCTTAAGCCGATATCTTTTGCGATATCACTTAAGGTTTTTTATTACGCTACTTTTTGATTAGCGGTACTGTCAGCGTTGGTTACTTCAACATTGACTTTTAAATTGTTAGCTTTATTTACTTCATCGATGAATGCTTGGATATTGCTTTGGTATTCAGCTACAGCATTATTTGCTGAGGCATGTCCACCAACGCTTCCATCTAGGATCCAAAGCTTTTTAATAGCCGAGTTATTAGCGTTGTACATCGAGACACTTTGTGTGTCAGGTATGAATGCATCATCTTCGGTCGTGATAAAGTATGCCGGCAAAGTCGTCTTAGCAGCGGCCACAATTCCGGAAACATCATCTAAACCGAATCCTTGAAGGAATTTGTTAATGTTGTTAACACTCTTCATGATCTTTTCATAAGGTAAGAATGGAATGTTGTCAAAGTGGATCGGAATGATCAACTTGCTCAATGGATCATTGACAGTGGCTAAAGCCTTGTTATAAAGCGATGCGCCTAATGCGGGTAATGTTGAATATCCTGCATCGGCCACAACGGCCTTAACATTTGATGCAAGCCCTTCTTCAGAAGCAGCTTCCAAAGCTGTATTAGCTCCTAGTGATTGACCATAAAAGATAATTTCACCGTCATCACCATTCATTTCATTGATCTTATTAACTAAGCTCTTCCAGTCTGTCTTGTCATAATAACCAAATGAAAGCAAGTTACCATCACTGGCAAATTGACCACGTTGACTTGGCATTAAGACATTGTAACCCATGTCATACCAAACTTTAGAAACCACACCGATCCAATCAGGACGCTCCGTCCAGCCTTGTCCGATGATGACCGTTTTGTTCGACTCTGGGTGTGCAACATAAGTTGCTCTGATTTCTTTATTAACATTGTCATAGTAAGGCACTGAAAGGTCCTCTTTGACTGCTTCATTGTTCCACCAATCTTGAGCCACAGTGTAGTATTCTTCACTATGTTCAGGATCGTATTGTTCATCTAAACTCGTCCAAGTATTTGATACATCATATCTAGTAGGGCTCAACAAAGTCCGAAAATCTGACAAAGCTTGCGTTCCAAAACGACTGAAAAGTAATGGGTAACCTAAAGCTGCGGCGATACCAGAAGTTACATCAGTAACTTTATCACCGATAAAACCCGTGATCTTGCCTAGCAAAGTCTTGTAAGTTTTTGGAGTAAGTTTATTCAAGTCCTCCATCGATAATTCATCATCTGAGCTTGCTGTCACATTCGGTTTATTGATAACGTCAGGAACTGTTGCCGTTTCGTCAGTCGTTGTTTGATCAGGATAGAGTGTGATCAAGTTCTTATCATCAGTGACTTGCTCTGAATCGCTAGCTGTTGCTTCAGTTCCTTCACCCTTAGAAACTGTTGCATCTGTTGATGATTCCTCACTGTCAACTGCAGTTTCATTATCTACTGCTGGCTCTACCGAATCGGTCGTATTTTCATCCGTAGCAGCTTCTTGATCGGATTCACTAGTCTCAGTAGTTGCTTCATCCATAGCAACTTCTGGATCATTTTCATCCCTCTGATCAGCAACATTCGTGGTAGCTTCAACTTTTTGCTGACCATCCTCTTTTGCATTGACAGCATCAGCGAATTTCTGCAGATCAAACTGGTCAGTACCTGATAATGTTACTAAACCGGTCTCTTTGACTTGCTCGATCGCATAATCAGTCTTATCTTGACAGGTTGATTCATCAACCGTGGCAGCGTAGGCGTTACCCGTAGTTGAAAAAATCGTTCCGGCCAAAAATAAAGCGGCCATACTAGTGTAGGACCGCTTTTTAAAAGTCCTCTTATTCATAAATATATCCTCCCCTTTAAAGCAAAAATAAATATACCATATGAAATTGGACAAATATTTAAATTGTGTGATTTTGTAATGATATTACAACAATACTGTTATACCAACGATAAGATTAGCGTTTATTTTAAAATAATTTCTTTTTTAATGAAAATAAGCAAGTAAATAATCGCTAAATTGAATCGAATGACTCAAATAATATTTTGGTCATTTTATCCCAATCATCATTCTTACAGGCTGACATATAATCAACATATTTACTAGATTTTTTAGACAGGTTAATGTAAATTCCCTTTTGTTTTGAAAGCATCATAATAAACATTCTTTGGGATCGACCATTTCCTTCCCTAAATGGATGAAAGATATTCATATCCAATAATAATCTAGCCAAATCTTCTGCCAGTTGATAATAATCATTATACTTTTTCTGATTTATAATATTTATTTGATTATTTAAATGGCGTTTTGCCATCTGGAATCTTGCTCGTGGAAAAAATACGGTCGATCCTTTTTGAAAATCTCAAGGGCGATATTTTCCGGCCCATTCGTATAAATCTGAAAAAAGCCAGTGATGTATTGTGTTGAGTTGATCAATATTATTAATCTTTAATTTTAGTGGACATTCAAATTTTGAAGTAACGATTCTTGATTCTACTTTTGCCAATTTATCGGCATCTTTAATACCTAATTTATTCTTTAAAGTACCATTATCTTGAATTGTCTCTTCAATCCACCCCATCAGTTTTCTCTATACTCGTTTAGGAGGTCATTTACCAATTTTTCAACTGGAACATGCTCTTCCAAAATTTTATATGAATCCATGACATTTTTTTTACTTGGATAAAAGCCTTCATATATACCATTCACAATGCTTTCACGAGTATTCCAAAAGTTCTCTTTACTACTAAATTTGATACCCATAATTTCTAGCTTTTTTTCGTCTGTTTGAGATACAAATTTTTGTTCCTCAATCTCCGGAGACCTTGAAACATCAATTTTATCAGAAACCTCATCCATAGAAATGTTCTTCGCAATTAATATCTTTCTAACAGTACCAAAAGAGGTATTTTCAATAGGTCTTTTTAGAGCATCATTTAACGTTGACTTGGATAAATTGGTTTGTTTAGCTAATTTACTTGGACTGGGATTCTGGCCTGTGATTTCTATAATTATTTCTCTTAATGATGTTTTATTAGTATTCATATTTTCCATAATTCACCTCCAACAAATTTGTTACTTAATATTATAACGCTATATCGTTTATTTGTCCGTTGAACCAAACAAATCCTGTCAAAAAAAACGAATCCCATCACTCAGGATTCGTTTTTAATTAAGCAGTAGCTACTTTACTACTGATTTTAGCTTTATTTAGTAAGACGGAACTAGTTACAACTGACAATGAACTGAAGGCCATGGCTAGTCCGGCTAATTCTGGACTTAGGATCAAGCCGATTCCGTAGAAAATGCCTGCGGCTACGGGGATTCCTAAGACGTTATAAATGAAGGCCCAGAATAAATTGAGCTTGATACGATTGAAAGTCTTTTTACTTAATGCTAAGGCTTTGTCGACATCTCTTAGGTCATTTTTGACTAAGACGATACCACCTGATTCGATGGCGATATCAGTACCTGAACCCATGGCGATTCCGACGTCAGCGACTGTCAAAGCTGGAGCATCGTTGATACCATCACCAACGAAGGCAACTTTTTCATTTTGTTGAAGTGCTTTAACGTGATCAGCTTTTTCACTTGGTAAGACGTCAGCGATGACTTCATCGATACCGACTTGATCAGCGATCGCTTGAGCAACACGTTGATTGTCACCTGTAAGCATGACAGTTCTAAGACCACGTGACTTCAAAGCAGCGATAGCTTCTTTAGATGTTTCTTTTGGAGCATCTTGGATGGCGATCAAACCGATAACTTGGTCTTCAACACCAACGAAGACAACTGTTTTCGCTTCTTCTTGTAATTTGATGACTTGTTGTTTCATGTCATCAGAAATTGTTACATCATTTAATAGTTTGTCGTTACCAACGAATGATTTCTTACCATCAATAACGGCTTGAACACCTTTACCTTCAATAGCTTGGAAATCGGCAACTTTTGGTGTGCTGATCTTTTCATCTTGAGCTTTCTTGACGATAGCTGAAGCTAGTGGGTGTTCTGAAGATTGTTCCAAACCTGTGGCAACTGATAAGACGGCTTTTTCGTCACCAACGATATTTGTTACTTCTGGTTTACCAACTGTGATTGTTCCAGTTTTATCGAAAACAACGGCTTTGATTTCGTTAACTGCTTCGAGAACTTCACCATTCTTGATGAGGATTCCCATTTTTGCTGAACGGCCAGTTCCGACCATTAAAGCTGTAGGAGTTGCCAGTCCCAATGCACAAGGACAAGCGATAACGACTACCGAAACAGCATAAATCAAGGAACTTGCCACCGAGGCATCGAGGAAAATGTACCATACTAAGAAAGTTAAGATCGATAAGATCAATACTACTGGTACGAAAATATCAGAAACTTTATCTGTTAAGTTTTGAATTGGAGCATGACTGTTTTGTGCTTTCTTAACTAGATCAACGATCTGTGAAAGCATTGTATCTTTACCGACTTTTTCAGCTTTGAACATGAATGTTCCGTTACTGTTAATAGTTGAACCAATGACCTTGTCGCCAGCTTTTTTCGAAACGGGCATACTTTCACCAGTGACCATTGATTCGTCGATAGTTGATGTTCCTTCAGTGATAACACCATCAACGGCTACCTTTTCACCAGGTTTTACTCTGATGATGTCGCCTTCAACGACTTCTTCAAGTGGAAGCTTAACGATCTTGCCATCACGCATAACTTCAGCTTCTTTTGCTTGCAAGTCGACTAATTTCTCGACAGCATTTGAAGCATTGTTTCTCATCCGTTCTTCAAAGACTTGGCCCAAAAGGACGAAAGTCGTTACGAAGGCAGCACTTTCAAAGAAGACCGGTTGATTCGTTGCCATTGCATAAATACTGTAAACATAAGCAACGAGAGTACCGATGGCTACTAAAGTATCCATATTTGAATGGTGCTTAGTAAATGAAGCCCAGGCACTTTGCCAAAATGGACGGGCGGAAACTAACATAATAATGGTTGTTAAAATAAACTGGGTCCATTCCCCACCAGGGATCATTTTGCCAAATGGCATCATGATCATATTGACTAACATTGGTAGAGATAGGATCAATGAGATCCAGAATCTCTTTGTGATTGTCATTATGAGATCACCACTTTTCCAAAGAACATGTCCATGCCGCAACTAAAGTCGAATTCGCCAGCTTTGTCAGTTGGTACATCGACTGTCTTAGTAACATCGATCGGCAATTCTTCTTCAAATCCTAAGTCTTTGGAATGTACAACATCTAAACATCCCTTGTCGTTAGTTCTCGTAAAAGAAATTTGTGCGGGAACGCCTTTTTTCAAATTAACTACTTCTGGATTGTAGCCACCAGCTACTTCTACATTAACTTTTTGTACTTCACTCATAATATTCTCTCCTATTTAATGATTAATTTTCCATGGAACATATCCATACCACAAGCCCATTGATATTCCCCAGGCTTCGTCGTGTCAATTTTGATTTCTTCAGTTTCATTTACAGGTAATGCACGGTTGATCCCGAAGTCTGAAAAAACAACTCGATCCAAACAACTGGATTTGTCTTTTCTAGTGAAATTCAATGTGGCAGGAATTCCTTGTTTTAAGACCACCGTTTCTGGTGAATAACCACCATTTACCTCAACATCGATACTTTGGGCATCATTGGAAACGTCAGCTGAAACTTCAGCAGCCTCATGCTTGCCGAAGAACCACCAAACGATAAAACCAATGATCACTAGGCCAACGAGCAAAACAATTAATTTCGTCAAAATACTTCCCCCTCACTTTCGTTTACGTTTGTAATCTCTATTTGATAAATACATCATAAAGCGACTGTCTACATTTGTCAACAAGGGTGATTACTAATTTTTTAATTAATTATAAATGGGACTTCGGATTAGTCTTACTCAGAAAATGAGAATAGCGATATAATATAGGTGTAAGCGCTATACTATTTTTTATTTAATGTTTGGGGGAATATTAAATGACTAAGAAAAAAACCGCAATTTGGGGTGTCATCGTTATAGTTTTAGTCGCAATTATTTGGGTTGCCGGGAGCAGTTCAGGTAATGATGAAAAAACAGCTGTGATAAACCGTTCTGAAAAGACCGAGTCGGTCAAACAAACTTCCAATCTTTCTGAATATGCTCAAGCTCAAAAGATCTTTAATCAATTCAAGGACAATAACGGAGTCCGGTATCAAAATGATCAGACCACTACCTTTACAGTCATGAAAAATGGCAACAGTTTCAAATTTTATAGTAATAGTCGTCCTGACGGCTTTTATGTCCTACAACGTGTTGTGAAGTTTAATTCTCAAGACGACAAGTACAGTTATCAATTAATGCCTGTTAACGGCGGAACACCAATGGGTGTAGATGCTGACGATGTTGTGGCACACTATAACAACTTGAACCAAAGTAGTTTTTCTAAAACGTTTGGTGAATAAACTATTGAAATTTAAATATTAAAAAAACGACTAAGAATTTTCTTAGCCGTTTTTTTATCCGAAATCAGTCACAAATTAGCAAAATCAAATGCATTAAAAAATACGCATAAAATCAAATTTTTTCTATCTTCATGACATATATTTGATATTATTTTAATATAAAAAAGCACCTTAGGGGGAAATAAATGGATTGGGTCATGGATGCAATATTTGTGTTCTTTTTAATTGGGATTATCGGCGTATTTGTTTCACTATTTTTTGAGATTGTTTTATATGGAGTTATCTTTACCTTGGCAATTATAGGGCTTTATTTATTAGTGTGGGTTCAAAAGTTATTGTAGGAATAATGTTTTTGCTGAAATGGATTTTAATTATCATTGCTGTTATTGTTGTTATCTTTACCGTAGTCTCAATCTTTAAATATTTACATCACAAATTCTCAGGAAAAGCAGATGAAACAAACGAAAATCTGTAACTACAAAATCATTCATCTATGCAATTTACTTTTTTGGCACTATCGCTTATAATACAAAAAGAGAAATCATCGATGTTCGGATCGATGCCTTCGACACAAGTTTTACAGTGATTTTGTTGGTAGCTAACCTTTACGGTTAGCTTTTTTTATTGGAAACGAGTTCCAGAAGATAGCAGCTTCCGGTTTAGAAACTATCAGCGAGTACCGCTTCGCAGCACTCTAGAGCTGATAGTCCCTAAATCCTCAGCGGCTGAGCATCTCCTTGCACTCTCTTTGATTATTGTCCGATATGCCTTCGCAAAGTTAACACTTGCTACCGACAATATGTAGACCGCAACAGCTATAGAAACTGTAGAAAACCAATCTCCATCCATATAGCCTGATTAATTCATATCATGATATATATAGACTTATCCTCTCGAAAGCCCTTGATATCAGTATTCATATATGCATAAAAAAATCGCTTGATCAATTGACCAAACGATTTTTTGTTTCTATAAAATTGAAAATCCTAACGATTTAACATCAGCCGCAAATCCTTTTACTGTATCTAATGATAGTTCTTTGGCATCAGTACCTAACATTGAAAGTTTGTTCAAAACTGGTGTCGTTACGGTAATTATATCAACACCTAAGTCATCTGCTTGTTTGATGTTTAAAACTTCTCGGCAGCTGGCCCAAAGTAATTTAGCATTTCCATTTGCTTTAACTAGTTCAACTGATTTTTTCATCAAATCGGTTGGATCAACTCCTGTATCCGCCACTCTACCAGCAAAGACCGAAACGATATTGTCTGAACCTGTTTTGAAAGCTGGTAAAACTTCTTTAACTTGATCTAATGTCAAAATTGCTGTGACATTAACTTGAATACCTTCTGCAGATAATTCTTTGATCAGAGGTACTGAAGATTCACCCTTAGTATTGGTGATGGGAATCTTTACAAAAACATTTTTACCTAAGGCTGCAATTTTTTCAGCTTCTTTTTTCATGGTTGAGAAATCATCGGAGAATACTTCAAAAGAAATAGGCATCCCTGAAACTTTGTCTAAAGCTTCTTTGGCAAAGCCAACGTAATCTGTGATCCCAGCTCGTTTCATTAAAGTAGGATTCGTTGTAAATCCTTTGACGACACCCTTTTCTTTGGCCGCAACCATTTCCGAAACGACGGCTCCGTCTGCATAAATATCAATTGAAAAATCCTTCATATAATACTCCCTTCATGAGTAAAAGTTCTTAATATCGATGTTAACTACATATCGAAAAATTAAACATTATTATTTAGTTATTGTCAACGTTTGCAAGTATGGTTTTACTCTTCATGTTCTCGGTGCCAATTCTTGATATATTCCAAGCGTTCTTTAAATCGCTTTTCATTCCCTTGCATCGAAGGATAATAATACTCATGTCCTTCAAGATCTGGGGGCATTGTCTTCATGGAGGTTAATTTATCAGTCGTATCGTGAGCGTACTGGTAATTCTTCCCATAATCTAGTTCCTTCATTAATTTAGTTGGCGCATTTCTGATTTGGAGTGGGACTGGCTCATTGCCAGTTTTTTTAATATCTGATTTAACATTATTCGTTGCTTCATAAACTGCGTTGGATTTTGGTGCCAGTGATAAATAAATCACGCACTCAGTTAGGTGGACATTACATTCGGGCATGCCGATGAATTGGCATGCTTGAAATACGTCGATAGCTAACGATAATGCTCTCGTATCAGCCAAACCAATATCTTCACTGGCAAAGCGGACTAAACGACGTGCAATATATAGTGGATCTTCGCCACCTTCTAACATCCTCGTGAGCCAATAAATAGCTGCGTCAACGTCGGAGTTGCGCATCGATTTGTGTAAAGCCGAAATAATATTGTAGTGTTCCTCGCCTTTTTTATCGTAGCGAAGCGATTTGGTGTTGATCAATTGTTCGATCGACCCTTCAGTCACTTTGACTTGATCACCTTGCCGGTCGCTATTCAAGACGACCATTTCTAAGGTGTTCAAGGCCGTTCGAGCATCCCCGTTAGCAAATTGAGCAATCGTCTGCAGATCATTTTCAGAAATGACCACTTTATAATCCGGAAAAGCTTCCGGATTCTTCAAAGCATGATGCAATAGCTCTACGATATCGTCAGTCGTCAATTGTTTTAAAACAAAGACTTTACAGCGCGATAACAAAGCTGAATTGATTTCAAATGATGGATTTTCCGTAGTTGCTCCGATCAAAATGATGCTGCCCCGTTCCACAAATGGTAAAAAGGCATCTTGCTGAGCTTTATTGAAGCGGTGGATCTCGTCGATAAAGACGACAGTCCTTTCACCCATCTCACGATTATTTTCAGCTTCTTGCATGATCTCCCGGATCTCTTTGATACCACTAGTCACAGCTGAAAAAGTAATGAATTGCGATTCTGTTTTATGAGCGATGATCTGGGCCAACGTAGTCTTGCCTACCCCAGGAGGTCCCCAAAAGATCATCGACGATAACTGGTCTCGGTCGATCAGATCACGCAAAATCTTGCCTTTTCCTACCAAATGTTTCTGTCCAGCAAATCCATCAAAATCAGTCGGCCGGACTCGATTTGCCAGTGGGCTATTTTGATGTGCTTCACTATCGAAAATCGATCCTTGCTTCATAATTGACGTGCCTCTTTTCTCAAAAAATATCGTTTATTTTTGTGCTGTTCATGAATTAAAAAGATGTTTTACTTCCACAATTTAGTCTCAACTGAAAAAAATGAAAGCCCTAACCCCATGAGGTACATAGCTTTGAAAACATTGTTTCATGTGAAACGTGACGTGCTAATATCGCTTTCAAGTTAATTCTAACGTCATATATGCTTTTTATCCATGCGAACTAATGTTCGCTAAATATAATTTTACTACATTATTAATTTTTTTAAAACGATAACCAAGTATTTGCTATATTGTCAAAGCCTGCTTTCTGTGCTATTATCGCTTTAACTTAATACTTAGGATTTTAAAAAGAAGGAGTACTATTTACTCAATTCTCAGTGAGTTAAGGACAGTGTGAACTTAACATGCGGGTATCTACGAAAAACATCTTTTTACTTTGACCTGAACTAATAGTAGGGTTCAACGTATTCAACACGTTACCGTTGAAGAGCATGTTTGTGCTTGTAGAGATGTTTTCGTATGAAAACAAATTGGGTGGTACCGCGGAAGACCTTTCGTCCCTTTTATCTATCTGTTATGAGATAGGTGAATTGGATGAGAGGTCTTTTTATTTTGTAACACTTCTTAGATGTATTACAAAATAAATATCTATCCTTCCAGACAATCGCTCGATAATCTCAACTAAGTATCTAGTAACAAATTTCAACAATATCAAATCCGGAGGAACAATACCATGGTTAACGTTTTAGCTAAAGATTTATACACCAAAGAATATAAAGATGGCGAAGAAGTTACGATCGAAGGTTGGATCAGAACTACTCGTGGTTCTAAAAAAATCGGCTTCATCGAACTAAATGACGGTTCATTTTTCAAGAATGTCCAAGTTGTTTTCAGTCGTGGTGATTTGGAAGATACCTTTGACGACATTAAAAAGTATCCTATCAGTACTACTATCGAAGTCACTGGTGCTCTTGCCTTAACACCTGATGCTCAACAGCCATTCGAGATCCATGCTACTGAGATCAAAGAATTAGGTGCATCTGACAGTGACTATCCTTTGCAAAAGAAGGCTCACAGTTACGAATATTTGAGAACTATCGCCCACTTGCGTCCTAGAACTAACACTTTTTACTCAGTCTTCAAGATCCGTTCAGTTGCAGCATTTGCTGTTCACGAATACTTGCAACACCATGACTTCTCATACATTCAAACACCTATCATCACTAGTTCTGATGCTGAAGGTGCCGGTGAAATGTTCCAAGTAACGACGCTTGATCTAAACAACGTTCCTAAGACTGAAGATGGCAAAGTCGACTACAACGAAGACTTTTTCAAGAAGGAAACTAACTTAACTGTTTCTGGTCAACTTGAAGTAGAAGCTTTCGCCCTCTCACTACGCAACGTTTATACATTCGGCCCTACATTTAGAGCTGAAAACTCACATACTGGCCGTCATGCTTCCGAATTCTGGATGATCGAACCAGAAATGGCCTTCGCTGACATGCAAGATGAGATCAACGTTTCAGAAGAATTGCTCAAGTATGTCGTTCAATACGTGCTCGATCATGCCAAGGAAGAAGTTCAATTCTTAAACGACAACGTGGACGAAAACTTGATCTCACGTCTTAAGACAACTGTTTCTGAGAAATTTGCTCAGATCACTTATACCGAAGCTATCGACTTGCTTGAAAAAGCTGACGTTGACTTTGAAGTTCCAGTTAGCTGGGGTCTTGACCTTGAATCAGAACATGAACGTTACTTAAGTGAAAAAGTCTTCGAAAAACCAGTCTTCTTGACTGACTACCCTAAAGACTTCAAAGCTTTCTACATGCGTGCTAACGACGACGGCAAGACCGTTGCAGCAGCTGACTTATTAGTTCCTGAAATTGGTGAGTTGATTGGTGGATCACAACGTGAGGAAAGAATGGACGTCTTAGAAGAAAAACTCAAAGACTTCGACCTCAACCCAGACGAATACAAATGGTATCTTGAATTACGTAAGTATGGTGGCACAGTCCACTCAGGTTTCGGTATTGGATTTGAAAGACTTGTTATGTACCTAACAGGCATGGCAAACATCCGTGACGTTATAGCTTACCCAAGAACACCAGGTAACGCTGAATTCTAATTTTTACACTAAAATACCTCTACTGAAATAGTCTCCGTTATAATTAATTCATTAATCAAACTATTTTTGAAATGAATTATCACATAACTTAGTCGTTTGAATTTTTTATCACGCATTCAAAACAACTATGGATATTAAAATGTTCCAAATGATACACCTGCAGTAGTAGCATTAAGGTCCATAAATATATGACTATGAATATGATTATTATTATAGTGTTCTAATTGGTCAGCATCCCATGAAATTGCCCCCGCTCTAACGGTTGAAAATATCGGAAGCAACGGATCAACGAAACCAGTTACAACACCAGTTATTCCCATCACAGTGGCAATACTCTTTAATTTCCATGAAAAGTCGTGAACAGCTTGATTCGTATAAAAATAATACCTTGTTCCCCACCAGAATTCTGTAGATTTCATCCCGCTAATTCTTACTTGTGGTTTAAAAATAGATTTAGTCTTTTCGTCAATACCCCAACCATTTTCTGCTAATTGTTGATTCACCATAGACAATTGATTTGTTAACTCGGCAAATTGATTCTGTGACAGATTTAATTTTGCGTTTTCGGAAATTGCATATCTTCCGTTACTAATTATTACGAATTGATCAAGATATTGAGTGGAGCTATCGATTCCTTGGTTAAAATTCTCGGTTTGATGGACGTTTGTTTGCACTCCCGATGAATATTTATCCACAGCAGAGGCACTTGCTAAGGTTGGAGATGCAAAACCAGTAGTAATTAGTGCTACAGTTAATGCTGTCGTGATCTTCACTTTATTCATACTCATGAACCCTCCATTGTTTTTTGGTACATTCATGATTATTAATCAAAAAATGACTCATGAATAGAAAGTGTTGATTGCGCTGATTAAAAAGTAGATTTCATTGAATCTAACAATTCCACTATTGAAACATTGTAAATATTTGCTAAATCGATTAATTTATCAGAATCCGGAAACGACCTACTATTTTCCCAATAAGACACAGACTGTCTACTTATGTTCAAGGCATCCGCAACTTGACTTTGAGATAATAAGGTTTGTTTTCTTAATAGTGCTAATTTATTATTTTTCATTAGAATCTACCTCACTGCTCTTTTCGCCTTTATTTTCAAAATAAATAATAATAATAAATATTATGATATTTATTTGAAAAGCATAAGGGATTGTTAGCCAAAAAAATATCAAAAAAAGAATAAGAATCAAATATATAAGATATTTGTTATCCTTAAATTTGAATGAAATCATATTTATGAATTTTCGATAGAAAAGGGATCTTTTAAAAATCAATATTACGAATACGGCAGCAATATAAAAAAAAGGTGATAATTGAATCAATGAATTCATTTTTTACCTCCCCCATTCCTTTTTTATGACTTGTTAATGAACTAAGTGAAGAAACTAATTCTTTAATTATTTTTTAACTCCTCCCTCTTTAATTATTTAAAACACCCAATAATTATGATGTTTGATACAAATTTTATCATTCACTAATTGTTTTATCTATAATTAATATCATTTATTAGTAAATAATTTTTCATTTATTGACATATAGCAAAAATATTTATCAAAAAATTCTCTCATAACATTTTTTTAGTTGTTAAAAACATATTAATTTGCAATATAAAATGGCAATTAATATCATCACGCTTTCGCAATAAAATAATTGCAACAATAATATTTTTTTAATTTATAGAATTCATTATGTAATTCGTAATATTGTTAAAATGCTACACAAAATACATACAGCACGATACTACTTTCGGCAGAATCATTTTTTGATTAGAAACGAATTCGAGAAAATGTTAAATTTCGATAAACGTATGTGATCGAGGACAGTTCCTCAGAAACTTATTCATTCATTTATATTCATCATCATTAGATATATAATTATTAAATGTTACTTTTTCTGCATCAGTACTTCTATTCTTTGTCATTTAGGTCAAATTGATTCAGAATAGAGATGAAGATGTTGAAAAAATTCGATTATTCAACTTTGAACAATTTAGAGATCACTCCTGAAATGATGAAAAAAATAATGGAAATATCCAAATTGATTAGTCAACATAGTGCTTATAAGAGTGCAGAAAATCATACATCAACTCGATTAGTTGAAGTGACAAAAACTCATCCCCATGTTGAGAAATTCACCGTGGATACATTGACATTACAAAACCTCCAAAATAAATTAAGATCTTTGAAGAAAGGCGATTTACTCAAACTAATTCCTGAATATAGTCAAATTATAATTGAAAGATCTTTGAACAAACTTTTGAAAAAATCCCAAATAGAAAAAATTGGCGGTAGAAAATCTACCAAATACATTTTGAAATGGGAGTGAACTCAAAAACCCCTTGGCAATCGTAAAAATTACCAAGGGGTTTTGCTATAAACAGAATTCTATTTAGGAAGAATTGCAAAAGCACGCACGGGAAATCCTGGTGCATTTTCTGGTTTTGCGACCGAAATAAAGATCTCAGCACCTGTTGCGGGCAATAGATCTAGGTTGTCTAGCAACTCAACTTGATAGTGGTCGTGCGTTAAAACGTAATATTCACCAACAAGGCCATTTTCTTGTTTAACCGCCGTATCAGTATCAAAGGTTTCATGACCGTTAGCAATGATTCCACGTTGTTCATAGAGAAATTTAAGAGCTTCTAGATCCCAACCTGGATAATGTGCCTGTCCTTGCTCATCGATATTCTCAAATTTTTCCTGACTTGGCCAACGCTTCGACCAATCGGTCCGTAAAGCCACAAATGTACCTGCAGGGATCTTGCCGTGAGTCTTTTCCCAGTTCTTGATATCGTCCACAGAAAGTGAGGCGTCAGGACTTTTGGCAACTGCTTTAGTATTATCGATGACGATCAAAGGCAATACTAGATCCTTGAGTTCAAGATCCTCAACATAAACGTCGCTATGTGGGTCAAAATGGATCGGTGAATCGATGTGTGTACCGAATTGACCAGGGAAAGTATATTCTTTGACGAAAAAGCCATCGTCATGAGTAAATGTTGTTTTAAATTTTGGCTTAGCAAAAGCTGGGAATCTTGGACTATCAGGTCCAAAAGTATGGGTCAGATCGACCCACTTCAAAGCTTTCAATTTCTCAACATCTTTTTGTAGTTCACTTGTTGCGGATTTCGCATTGTTTTCGACCATCATTACATCTCCCTTAATTTAACTAGGTAAAGTAAACATGAGATTCCGGTTAAGACTGATTCGATCTTTTTCAGAGACCAACTGCGCCAGCATATTGACACTAACTTTAGCCAACGGATACCTATTCATGAAAATTACCTAGTAGTTAGATTGCCCATAGTCTATAACCAGGGCGAGTTTGGGTCAATACCAAAATTACTGGTCCTGTACTCAAATGGTTAAACAGAAATATCACTCATGACTGGTGCCTGTCATCAGAGCAGAATAAAAAGCAAATACTACTAAATAATCTCTGCATGACTGCATTTGTTTTCATGAAAATAAATATGGATTTAAGCGAATTACTTTTTCTAATAATGCATTCTAGACAGGATTGAACAACTAATTTTTTGTAACCAAAAAAAGCTCCCAGGTAAATATTCTGAGAGCTTTATATTTATTTTTTACGAGTAAAAATAGTGACGACATCTGGATGCTCAAACCAAGTTACAACCAGGATCACGATCATGAACAAAGCTGCATTGACGACAACGATGGTAGCAGCGTTATATGATTTTGGAGCTGATTTTCCAATAGTTTTAACAGGATCATCAGGAACACGTTGAGCATACCATCTTAAATTCAGCTCTGGATATGGCAAAATTTTACCTGAATCAGCTGAATAGCTCATCGGTCCTGCCAAATATTTCACCGATTTTTTGCCGTCGTTTGCGATCGAGACGTGAAGATCTTGCGATTTAGTCAATGGATAGTCGATCTGTCGGATAGATTTAGCGTTGTCCGTTACCTTCATCAAATGCTTAGCTTCATCATGAACATTTATTGTAACGATCCCATCTGACTTGGTGTACAGATCCAAGTGATTAGCTGCATGTTTTTGTAATGGAACACTAAATTCGAACTTTTCGCGCGGTTTGATCTGCAAATAATGGCGATTAAAATAATTTCCTATCCCCTGCATACTGATGGGACGTGGTTCAGTTTCAGTATAGAAGACTGTCTGAACGACACTCAAAGTGCAAAACAATACTCCTGCCGCCATCAACCCACTGATAGCGACTTTTTTAGAAGTCGACAAGGCAAACTGTGGTGCCGTCGACCATCCTAAGGTTCCTAACAGAGCAATGATCGGAAAGATCGGCAAGGCGTATCGTGGTTCGACTTCCCAGAAAAAGACGTGAAAAGAAGTCAAACCTAAGATGAACAAACTCAAGAAAGCAATCGTCAATAAGTTTTGACGTTGCTTAAACAATTGCCAGATAGCCCCACACAATAAGGCTAAATACCAACATTGCGAGACTAGTAAGGACCAGAAACGAGAAAAAGTTTGATGTCCCATGTAAATCGAGGGCGCCTTGACCCACTGGCGATTCAAATTTACAGCATCAAAATCACCGTGACTAAGAAAGACTCCGAGTTTTTCATTAAAGTGAAGCAAGAGTCCAACTGGTCCGAGCTCCTTGATCCGGTTGATCAAGCGATCGTTAGCAAGCTGCTTTTTCTGTTGGGCAGTTTTTGCATCATGGATCTGATCAAAATCTTGTCCACTATACTGCCCTTGCCTGTCAGGATTAAAACTCATTGAGATCCAACTAGTTACAGGAACGGCTTGGTTGGGATCTTTGACATATCCACTTTTTGAAGCTGCTGTATGAGCAAGCATGAAAAACATAGCCGTCATCGCTAAACTGCCGACTAACCAAGAGACTGTTTGTTTCCAGCCTACTTTTTTCAAAATAGTGGCAAGCACTAAAATGATAAAAATAGCGATCCATAAGACGACCAGATTGCTCTTCATTAAAATCGAAAAAGCTACTAAAACCATTACTAACAAGGCACTAATATATTTTATAACGCCGTTATTGTTCTTGATGCTAATCCCTAGCGCTAGGACATCCAAGACTACCGGCATGATCAAGGGGTCGTTGTATGAAAACAATCCATAACTATAAACTGGCAAACTGATCAGCCACGTGAACATAAAGAATGCCCCGACCGGACGCAACTTTTTCCAGCTTTTTAAGATGTACAATCCTGCGACTAATCCTGTATCGATCCAAATAAAACGTAGGATATTCAAGTAGATCCATGGATCTAAAATACCAATCTTCAAAAAAGGCTTGATCATTGCAGCCTGAAACAAAGCGGTATTAACGTTATTTGGATAAACTTTAAAATAATCGGCCCAAGTTTGGCTTCCTTGAGCTAGAGCTATTGCTTGCTCCCGCACAAAATATGAGTCGGCACGGGCAATAGTAACGAAATTAAAAGCAACCCAGACTTGCGTGATAACGATCAAAATCCCTAAAATTATCAAGGTCCAGCGATAGACTTTAGGAGACATCAATGCAATAGCCTTGCGGATTCCACTGATGATGATCAACAAACCAATGGTCACGATGACCAATACTGGCGTCTGGACCCAATCTTCTCGATTTAAAAATGCTTGCGGCATTAGTCCAGCAAAAATCAATACCAAGGTAAATAGTACGCCTGCTAACCAATTGATACCGATCAAAATTTTATTATTCATAATTATCCTCATTAACAGGAGATGAATTTAAAAAATCATTTTCATTCAAAGAAAAACTTTTGAAAACTAAGTCTATCTTTTCATTTATAGTTTACTCAAACTTATCGATTTTGGAAAATAAAAATTATTAATGCTAAGAAATTGTTAGTACGTACCTCTTTTGATCTACTGAAGCCATAAAAAAATAAGTAAGGAGTTATCCCTACTTGTTTTGCTATGATTATTTAGTTTTTTAGTATTTCATATCGCCGTTACGATCGATAATGACTTATTTGCTGGTAATAATTAGCCTCACTTTTAAAAAAACTACGTTCAAGCCTTCTTAGTCATCAACGTCATTGGTTGTATCGCTGTTAACAGTACTTGCAGCCGAGTTATCAGTCGATGTTTGGCTTTGACTATTCGTGGTTTTCTCAACGTTAAAAGCTGGTTTAGCCACGATATTTTTACTATCGATGTACTCAACCGTTAACTTTCCACTATTCAACGTGTCTGCTGTAACATCTTCGAACAATTCGTCGATCGTCGCTTGTTGGCCTGCTTTGACGGTCACCTTATCGTCTTCATCAGACGTGGCAGTTTGAACGCCAGCAACTAACAAGTTAAATTGCATGGGATCGAATGAAATCGCCTTTTTAGTATTATTCTTGATAGTCATCGAAACATCGTAATCAGTATCATCATTGTCTTTGCTCGTGGACAAATCAAATTTGACTAGTTTCTTATCGCTCTTACTCAAATCTTGATACTCGACAACTGTATCCTGCTTTTGGGTCGAGCTTTGCTGACTTGAGTTACTGCTGTTGGAACTAGAATTATTGGTGCCACAACCAGTTAAAACTAGTACCGAAGCTGCAGTTAATGCTAAAAGTGTTTTTTTCATGGTCATCCCCTCCTGTTTAACCAAATAATATCATGAAAAAATTATTTAGTACTAATTTTTTGATATCAGGATATTTATGGTTTTACAGGACCACCATTTTGTTCAGCGTGTAACATCTCATCATAGGTAGTTGTTCCGTTACTGTCTGCCGTTGTGTCTCCGGCATATGAAACGAATCCAATGCTTTCACCACTATCGGTATCGTTGATTTGCCAGCCACCGTTAGTTTCTGTGGCATCTATATATCCACCCCAGCTACCAGTTGCTCTTCTAAACAAGTCAGCAGCTTGATCAGCCCGTTTAACGACTCGATTGTCTTGTGGTGCTTGGTTCGTCGAACTAGTAGCAGCAGTTTCTTGGCTATCGTTACTACTATTCGTTGTCTCAGCAGTTTCATCGCTAGCTGAATCGGTCGTTATATTAAAACTAGGTTTTGCGACGATATTTTTCTTATTGATGTATTCGACGGTTATGTTTTCGCCATTCAAGACATCAGCTGAAACGTCTTCAAACAACTCGTCGATAGTGATCTGTTGAACAGCTTTTACCGTCACCTTGTCATCTTCATCAGACGTTGCCCGTTGCACGCCATCAACTAATAGACTGAATTGCGTGGGATCGAAGGAAACATTTTTCTTCGACTTATTGTTGATCGTCATTGAAACATCATAGTTGTTATCGTCCTTATCCTTTACCGAAGTAAGGTCAAATTTAATTTTTTTCTTATCGCTTGAACTTAGCTTCTGGTAATCCGTATTTTCCTTTTTAACGGACGTTTGCGAACTGGAGCTACTACTACTGTTGGAACTAGAGTTATTAGCTCCACAACCTGCTAAAACTAGCAAAGATACAGAAACTAGTGCTACTAATGATTTTTTCATGTGTAAATCCCCCCCTATGATTTAATGATAGTATATCACTAAATATAAATATATTTATATTTAAAATTGACTGAATTTTTCGAAACCTTTTAAGTTCTTTTTACTTAAAAAAGTTGTATGCTCAATGAAAAGAACTAGGACAATATTTTCATGAAAAAGATGATAAAAATGATGAAAAATATTTCAATTTTCTTATTGTTTGTCGCTTCGATCATTACTTTTGCGGCCTGTTCAAATTCTAACGTCAGCAAGGTCTCTAAAAAGCAGGGAGCAACGATCGTCCCTACTTTATTTTTCCACGGTTATGGCAGCAGCACGAACGCCGAAGATCAAATGGCACACGCAGCCGTTAAAGCAGGCCCTGCTAAAACTATTATCAAAGCCTTGGTCAATAACAAAGGTGACGTGACTTTGAAAGGTGTCTTCCCTTCTTATGACAAACATCCTATCGTTGAAGTTGGCTTTGAAAATAACCGCAATTCCAACTATGCCGAAGATGGTAAATGGGCTCGAAATGTCGTTATCAAACTTCAAGAGGCCTATCATATCAAGAAATTCAACGTCGTCGGACATTCAATGGGAAATATGGCCATTATGTTCTACGTGCTAGACAACTATCGTGATAAGAAGCTCCCTCAATTGCAAAAGCAAGTCGATATTGCTGGTCATTTCAACGGGATCTTAGGTGTCGACGATGAGCCTAACGAAATGAAATTGAAAGCTAATGGCTTACCGATTGAAACTAACCCAACCTATGAGAAATTGACGGCGCTTCGTCAAAGTGACGCCTACAATGGTATTGCCGTCCTAAATATTTATGGGGATAAAGATGATGGTAGTCACTCTGATGGTCGCGTCAGCAATGCTTCTTCCAAATCTTTGCGCTACCTCGTCAGCAATCATGCTAAATCATATCGTGAAGAAAAGATCGTTGGTCAAGATGCTCAACACAGCCGCCTGCATGAGAATCCGCAAGTCGACAAGCTGTTGATCAATTTTCTTTGGGACAAAAAATAATAATCGTACAAAGAGATAGGATGAACTATCTCTTTTTTTGCAACCATGTATAGCTTGGTATATAAAGTTTTATGAGTGAGATTGTTACTTTTAATTGCGCAAATTGTTATTACATGATGTCAGATAGGGTCAATGATTTGCTTTTATATAACGGCGATATGTACGAATCTAAAGGTAAAGACATGCGAAGGAGAGAATGAAATGAGTGAACTATCGGACAATTTAAAAAAATACCGGAATGAACTGAACCTGACTCAAGATGATCTCGCAAAGGAATTGTTCGTAACTAGACAAGCAATTTCTAAGTGGGAGTCTGGGGAATCAACCCCTGATGTGAATAATCTGATCAAGTTGGCCGACACCTTCCATATCAGTTTGGATAACTTAATTTTAGGAAAAGACACCGATGCCTTAGTAGATTCAGAGTAGTTTGTCTTTGATCCACGAAAAAAACGTTATGTCAGAAGATATGGAAAAATGAACTTCTGGGATTTTCTAGCTAAGTATTGGTGGACAATCATAATTATTTTAGGAGTATTATCAATACTATTCCCATTACACTACTACGGTTAAAATTTTACATACTAAAAAAGCAGACACTGTTGTCTGCTTTTTGCTAGTTCTAATAATTATTATCTTTGATATATTGTTGTGCCCAAGCGAGCATTTTGGCATCCTCGTAGGCATCTTGTGAGGTTAAGATCTTCGGACCGTCATCAGTGATGGCAATAGTGTGTTCATATTGAGCTGACCAGCTGCCATCTTTTGAGACGTAATAGATCCATGGATCATTTTTGTCCTTCAAAGTATGATCCTTGATCCCCCAAGTTCCTTCATTGATCATTGGTTCAATGGTGATCGTCATGCCAGCTTTGAGACGGAGTCCCTTGCCTTTTTGACCATAGTGGAAAACGTCTGGTTTTTCGTGCATCGTTGGTTGGATACCATGTCCGATCAAGTCACGCACGTCACCGTAATCATGCTTGTTTTCGGTAAAGTCCTGGATAGCAAAACCGATGTCGCCTAAGCGATTACCGACAACACTTTGGGCGATCCCTAAGTAAAGTGATTTTTTCGTAACATCCATTAAGTCTTTAGTTTCTTGGCTAACTTCACCGACAGCGTAACTCCAACATGAGTCACTTTCGTAACCATCTTTGTTGACGGTCATGTCAACTTTCACGATGTCGCCTTCTTTTAAGATCAAGTTCTTCCGCGGTGTTCCGTGGGCAACTTCATCGTTGACGTCAACACAAGTAGCGTATTTGTAGCCTTCAAAGCCTTTTTCTGAAGGTGTTGCTCCGTGTTCGTAGATGTAGTCGTTGGCAAATACTTCGATGTCGTAGGCTGATAGTCCTGGTTTGATCATGTCGCGCAATCCTAGGTGAACTCCAGCGAGGACTTTTCCTGATTCACGCATGCCTTCGATTTCTCGTTCTGATTTTAATGTGATCATGTATTTTGTTTGCTCCCTTTTTGTTTCATTGGTTTTTATTTATTTATATTGTAGAACAGTTTATGGATAAAAGGTATTTTTGGATTGGTTTACGGCTGATTTGAGGTTGTATTTTGGTTAGTGTTTTATTGCCGGTTCTGTGGGGGATTCCGGGAATTGCGCTGTGGCTTCCTTAGTTGTTCGGTGGCGTAGCCACCACCAAGAACCAGTTGCGCAAGTGCGTTAGCACTTACGTTCCTTTATTTCATGGCTGACAGCGAATTCCCTCCACCCCCCACAGAACCTAAGGTGGTATCAATCAATTTTTTTGGGGGTTGGATACGGTACTTAGTTTTTTTCTGCAAAATTGTTTTGATTAGTTTTGATGTACTTATCTTTCTTTTCAGTCTTAAGATTTTGATCAAGTTATCTATCTATTTTATCTTGATAGTGCCTTTCATCGGTTGGTATTTTGTTCCGGTTGATATTCTACTATTAATTAATTTATATGTCCCACTTTTTGAACAGCAAAAGGCGATGATTATTCCTTTTCTTTGGATTTATCATCGCCTATTTTTATTTTTTTAATTTTATTTAATTAAGCAAAATCTGTGACTTCATTTACGTCGTAGCGGACTGATTTGGTGTATTTTTCGTCTGGTTCGCCGATTGCTATTGATGTGATCGGGATGTATCTTTCTGGATCTAGGCCGAATTCTGGTACTACTTTGTCGAAGTAGTAGCCTGACATTGGGTTGGCTTCGTATCCGTGAGCTCTGGCTAATAGTAATAGTTGCATGGCTACCATGCTGCCGTCTAAGGTGGCGTCTTTTTCTAGGAAGTTGCGGTCGGCTTTTTCGTATAGTGGTAGGAAAGTGTTGAAGATTTTGTCTCTTTCTTCTGTGGTGATCTGGCCGTTTTCTGCGGCTTTGTTCCAAACGTCACGATACTTGTAGTGGGATTGGATGTCTCCCATTACGAAGATGATGGTCGAAGCTGTGTCGACTTGTGGGTAGTTGAATGGCATCATTACTTCACGTGCTTTTTGCTTGGACTCTGGCGTGTTGCAAACTACGAAATGCCATGATTGCAAGTTGCAAGCGGATGGTGCGCTGAGCGACTCTTTCAACATTTGCGTGATCTCTTCGTCGGAGATTTTCACATCTTTCTTAAATTTTCTGTATGAGTGACGGTTCAACATAATATCAGCAAAATCGTTGTTTACTAATTTCTTTTCTGTAGCATCCATAATAACTATCTCCTCAAAATTTTGTAATTTAGATAAATGATATATCAATATTTGACAAGTCAAGCATAACGCAAACGGTATAGTTTGTAAATAATTTCACAATATTTTTACGTCATTTTTGACATATAAAAAAACCTGATCATTATTAACGACCAGGTCTTGATTACTAAATTTAAAGCTCTAATTTTGTTAGCTTCGATAACAGTTCTGACAATTGTTTGATCTCTTCTGGGCTAAAAGAATCGTTGAATTTATCGACTAAAACTTTGTTTCCTGGCTCACGGCCACAGTTACCAACAGTCTCTTTAGCCATCTGTGTCAGCTCAACGACCACTTCCCGATTGTTCTCAGGATTGCGGATCCGTGTGACGTAGCCCTTATTTTCCAGCCCCTTTAAGTGACGGGAGATAGCTGACCCATTGATCTGGAGTTCCCTTTGAATATCCGTCTGGGTCATTTTTCCATGGCGGTGCAAAAAAAGCAATAAGACGTAGCGAGTCAAATTGATATTCGTTTGACCTTTGAAAATCTCTGTCATATTTAAATCAGCCATTTTTAACCGATAAAGTAAATTGATCAGCTGCTCGATCTCCATGGAAAAAACCTCCAATCACATAAATTATGTGAAACATTGAACTAGTTAAATTCATTATACATCACTTTGTCAAAGGACAAAAATTGTTATTGGCCTATTTTCTCTTCTTGCTGGGCTTCTACCGTATTAGGTTGAACGATCAGTGCTTCTGCTAACAAGACTTCATTGTATAATTCTAAGACGAAATTTTGATATTTCGCTTCTTGCTGCGTGATGGTATCCAAGTAATCACGCTCGATTTGAAAAGCGTTCATAAAAGCACGCATTTCTAGTTCCTTTTCCGGTCCAGAAAATTCAGGATGCTTAACGACATCGAGCCAAGCTTTAGTAAAATCACGTATCTTCGTCCGTTGTTTTTGGGACATCAAGTCAAATTTCACCGACTTCTTGACTCGTTCTGGCATGTACATTTTATCAACTGAAGCTAGTGCTTTTTTGACCATTTCGACCCTGATCTTATCCATTTCGTGATCGGCATCTTCGTCATCGACGTCTTTTTCCAGCAAGAACTTGAAAGCAATTGTAGGCACGATCAAGCTTAACAAGATCAAAGTACAGGCTGACATTAAGACTAAATTAAAGTCTAACGGGCGAATATTGTACTCAGCCAAAATATAAGCTAGTGCTAAAGTCACGGCCCCATGGACTCCTCATAAAGAGAAGATCCAGCCGGAGCAATTGTTCATCGAAAGCCGCATCCGAGCGTAAATATATCGAGTGAAGATTCCGATCAAGTAGATCGTGATGCCGATCCAAAGCCATTTAAAAGTCAATTTTTCAAAATCTTCGGAAACTACGATCTTGACGAACATGTAACCTAAAACGACGAAAACAATGCTATTGAACAACTCGGTTATCATTGAAACTAAGTCGAAACTTAGGTGTACTTGACGAGCATTCAATAAACGACTTCTTTGCGCCTCAGCGTTGTGGACGAGTCCAGCACAGACGACCGCTATAATACCAGAAACATGGATCAATTCTGAACAATAGTAGAGTAAAAATGGCGTTAAGATGTACAAAAAGCTTTGCGCGTTTAATGAATTGAACGACGTCCGCATCAAGACTTGTCTGAAGATAACTAAAATCCAGGCAACCGCAAAGCCAAAGACTACTCCACCGACCGCTGAACGAAGAAAGTCGATCAAAGTCTCACTATAATTGATATATCCGTTAACGTACCACAAAATAGCCATGTTCAACAAAATAATCCCGGTAGCATCATTGAACAGTGATTCCATCTTCAAAAATGTCCCCTCACTTTGGGGAACTTTCAGACCATTAGTAACAGAACTCATAGCGGTCGCATCGGTAGGCGTACTGACAGCAGCCATAATAAAAGCTAGTGGCAAGCTGACTCCAGCGATTGCCCAAACTCCGAATCCAGACAATATTAAACAAACTACTACTAAGATCACGGTAGTTTGAATGATATGCTTCAACTCTTTGCTGACTGAGTTAAGTGGCGTCTCTTGACCTTCAAAGAACAATAACGGCGCTACGATCAGACCAATGAAAATTTCCGAGTTGAACTGACTAACGTGATTGTCAATAACTGGGATCAGCACAAGGACTACTCCCGCGATCATACTGATATAGTTGACCGATATTTTGGGAACAATTTGTGCAATGAAAATACTAACAACGGCCGCAATTATCAATAAAAACGTTGATATCATCATCTCCATGTGATGGCATCCCCTCTCGTAACAACATTTTAAATATAGCACAATAATTAATAATTTATTGCAAAAAGAAAAAGCTTGATGGAATCGCTTTTTTACGCGATACTATCAAGCTTTTTTATTTCTTACCTCAGTCCCCCTAAGGTAACTTCCTCTTGCACTAAATCAGGCTGTAGCAGCAATTTTGCGCTTTTCCTCGGACTTAGTAACTAACTTAGCCGCAACCATGGAACTAGTTACGTTAGTAGTAGTTCTTGCCATATCGACGAAAGCATCGATACCGGCAAAAATACTGATCAACTCGACTGGGAGCCCTAAAGTAACGAACATGGCTGTTGCTAGCATGATCCCTCCACCTGGTACTCCCGCAGTACCAAATGAAATGATCGGGCACAAGACGATGATAACGATAGCTTGTGCCAAACTGATGTGTCCACCCATAGATTGAATGGCATAAACAGATAGAAGTGGTGGCCAAATTCCAGCACATCCTGACATCCCCATTGTCGTTCCCAACGAACCAACGAAGTTAGCAATATTTTCTGGGACGCGCGACTTCTTCGTCAAGCATTCAACGTAAAGTGGCAGAGTACCTGTACTACTTCTCGAAGAGAAGGCCATCAGTTGAGCAGGCACAATTGCTTTGAAAAAGGCGATCGGTGAAGTTTTCCCCACAAATTTGAGTAAAAGAGTGTCAGTAAAGTAAATGTGGAAGAAGCACCCGATAAATGTCAAAACAATGATCGTAACGAGCGGTGTGAGAGCTTTGTAATCACTAGTTCCCATAGTATCAGCCATCAAAAAGATAACTGAGTATGGTAATAACTTGATAATTACAGCGATGATCTTATACACGATGGCATGAGATTGATCGATGAATTTTTTGAACGTATCCATAGAACCTGCATTTTCCGATGACAGGCTAACCACGGCAATACCCACGATAATCGCAAAAAATACGACTGGGATAACTTTGCCATCGGCCATAGATTTGAACAAATTATCCGAAAATAGATCTGTTAAAACTTGAGTAAATGGTGGTACAGAAGTTGGTTTATAGCCATCTACAATACTTAGGTGACCTTCCTTTCCAATTCCTGAGATAACTGCTAACGCCATCCCCACGATCGCAGCTAACATCGTTTGGAAAAGAAGCCAAAAGACTGATTTGGCACCTATACTCTTTAATTCTGTCATTGTTTTCATTGAGTAAATGCTCTTGATCAATGAAACCAATAGCAAAGGTATTACCATCATCGAAAGAACTCGCGAATAGATAGTACCTAAAACGGCAACGTAATCGGTATGCCCCTTAAAAATTATACCGATGACAAGACCCACTAACAGTGCAACTACTGATGCAAATGTGAAATTCGATTTATTCTTTAACAAATAAATCAAATAACAGGCTAGTAGAGAGACTGCTAGAGTTAACAAACTCCATAAAACAGTATTCATAATGAAATTCCCCCCCGGATTCATATTGTGAACATTGCTCTCACCCAATTACACATGTTACAGAATTCACAATTATTTGTAAAGCGTTTTCAGGGAAATTACAATAATATTTTTCATGAATATACATTCGTGTATTCATTATCTACATGTGTTTATTTTTTGTGAACATAACGGTGTTGTTTGTTGTTTTGGTTGAAATATTGTTTTGTTCTTTGAGTGACTTGGATCGTGGTGGGATTTTGATTATTACCGATTTATATAGATTAAGTTGGCACCTTTTATTACTTTATATTGCACTTATCTATCTCAATCCTCTTCTGAATAGTAAAAACAAAAACTACATCTGTTATTGATACACCTTAAAATCATTATCGAAATATTCTTATCTGATTTCTGTACGTCTTTCATGGCATTTTTCGAGAAATCAACACGATATTTCATAGCTCAATACTCAATTTTTTTGCAACGTCTTTCACAGAATATCTACTGCCATCATCTTTCTTGGCCGCTTCTGAATAGTCTTTAAGGTCAATTAGATCTTCAATCTTTTCTGCCATAGCTTCTTCTGCGAAACTATTGAAACTTTCTCCTGTTACTTCTAAGTATTGATCGATTGCCTTGCTTAAATCTTCATTCATTCTTAGTGACTTTCTTTTTGCCGTCATAGTTGATACCACCCTTTTTTTAATATCGATGTGACACACTTCTAACATGATGACGATAAAAAAAGAGATATCGCAAATTTGGATATCTCTTTCTGAATCTAAATTATTTTTATTTCCCATTAAATACAGCCAAACCACCAGCTGGATTGTTCCAGTCAGGTTCTTGTGCTGTGACGATCAATTTTTCGTTTGTGAAGGCATTGAGTCCTAATTGACTCAATTCACGTCCGTAACCTGATCCTTTGACACCACCGAATGGTAATTCTGGTAGTGATACTAAGAAGGAGTTTACGAAGACCATTCCTGTTTCGATTTTTTCAGCAACGGCTTTTCCGTGTTGAGCATCTTCTGAGACGACGATCCCACCTAAACCTAGTTCTGAATCGTTAGCTAGATCGATGGCTTCTTGATCTGAGCCTACTTTGAATACTTGGGCTACTGGTCCAAACATTTCGTCGTAAAATTCGGGGTTGTCTTTGTCGATATCTGTCAAGATCGTTGGTTGTAAGAATTGTCCTGGCAAGTCGACTGGTTCGTTTCCGTAATAGACTTTGGCGCCACCAGCAACAGCTTTGTCGATCTGTCCTTGAAGTTTTTCTTTAGCACGCTTGGAGTTCATTGGTGCGATAGTTGTCTTAGGATCCATTGGATCACCAGGGACTAATTTTTCAAAGTTAGCTTTGAGTTTCTTCAAAAATTCGTCGTACAAGTTGTCAGCAACGATAAATCTCTTGTCTGATGTACATACTTGTCCTGCATTGTAGATACGGACTCTCCAAGCTAAGTCTACAGCTTTGTCGACGTCTGCGTCTGAGAGGACGACAAAGGCATCTGAGCCACCTAGCTCCATGGAGTTCTTCTTCAAATTCTTACCGGCATTTTCGGCAACGGATTGACCACCACGTTTTGAACCTGTCAAAGCAACACCTTGAACACGTGGGTCAGCAATGATCTCAGACACTTGGTCGTAACTTGCAAACAAATTAGTCAATGAGCCAGCTGCAGCGCCAGAATCCTTAACGATTTTTTCAAATGCTTCAGCTGAACCAGGCGTATTTGAAGCATGCTTCAAGATCATCGGATTTCCGACCATGAAGTTAGGGGCAAACACACGCATGATCTGGTAGTAAGGGAAATTCCAAGGTTCAACCATCATCAAGACACCAGTCGATTGATGATAGATCTCAGCATCTCCTGTATTACGTGAAGAAATTGGTGTTGGTTTAAGCATTTCGGCACCATTGTCAGCATAATAGTCGGCAATAATGGCACATAATTCGACCTCACCTTTCGATTCTGCGTACAATTTACCCATATCTGTTGTGGCGATCTTTGCTAATTCATCCTCGTTTTTTCTCAAGAGATCAGCAATCTTGTGCAAGGCATCCGCACGACTTGCAGCCGGTTCATCTCTCCATTTCTTATACAATGCATATCCAGTGCTCAATGCCTTCTCGATATCATCAGCAGTAGCACTCGGGTATTCCTTTACAAGTTCATTGTTATAAGGATTAACTGTCTTATAAGCCATACTCTTTCCTCCTAATTTCCTAACCAAAATAAAACAATATTAGTCATTTAAAAAATTACATAGTTATTCTAAATCAACAAATATTTTGTTTACAAACATTTCAACTCAAACGCTTTCATTTGTCAATCAGTTTGATTAGAAAAAAATTCAAAAAATAAACCGTTTTCACATTTAAGGTGCTTACAAAAGGTGATATAACAACGTTATTAGCGTATATACCAATTAAAAAATATTTTGTGAAATATTTTAAATTTAAGTTTTTCTTTAGCTTTAAAGTGGGCTATACATCTTCACAATTGAGCAATAGCGATAATATACCATTGTTAGAAAAAAACTACTTTTTATACTATTTTATGATGAAAAATAAGCTTATATCGATGATCATCTTTCATTTTTGGTATAAAGACAAATCAAAAAGAGAAAATCCCTTTTCTTGCGTAATATTTAATAGGAATATAAAGAGAGTGGAAGAAGATGACCAGCTGCTGAGGATTTAGGGACTAGCAGCACCAAAGTGCTGCGAAGCAGTGCTTGCTGATAGTTGCTAAACCGGAGGCCGCTATCTTCTGCAACTCGTTTCCACAAAAAATGGCATCCATAAGGATGCCATCAAGTTTGATTGTTTAATTTATTTTGAAATTGTTTCACATGGAACATATTGTGGGAACGTATGGTCAAAATACTAGATATTGTATTGGAAATGTTTCCATAACCAATTACTAGTTCTTATTAATGAAACTCGCGATCGACTTTATATCTGCCGGTGTTGTCCGACAGCATCCCCCGATCAAATCTGCTCCATCAGCCAACCATTGTGGTGTCAATTCGGCAAAATCATCTTTGTGCTGTGTTTTCGTCCACGTCTTAGTAGCTGGATCATAAATATCCCCATTATTAGGATACACAATGATCGGCTTGCTTGTGACTGCCCGAATGTTTTTTACCGCCTGATCGATATTTTCCAACGTGGTGCAATTGACTCCGATGGCAGCGATTTGATCAAATACATTGAAGTACTTAACCGCATCTTGCAGTGGCGTTCCATCACAGAGTGTCTCTAGATCTTTAATGCTGAATGATAACCAAGCTGTCTGTTGAGGAAACTCGTGTTTCAACAAGTTCACTAAGGCCTTGCTCTCAGCAAAACTTGGCTGGGTCTCAAAGGCAAAGAGGTCCACCCCAGCTTGGTCGAGCAAGGACATTCTTGAGCGATGGAAGTCCATGAATTCTTTTTCGGTCAGCTGATAGTCACCACGATATTCACTCCCATCTGCCAAGTATGCACCGTAAGGACCGACACTTCCTGCAACGAGTGGATATTTAGCTCGTTTGTTTCGTTCATTAGCTGGTAATGAGTCGTAATATTGCTTGCGAGCTTGATCAGCTAATTGGACAGCTTTGATGATCAAATCTTGGCTAGCTTTTTTGCTCAAGCCCATTTTCATAAATTTTGCTACATTGGCTTGATAAGTGTTGGTTATTGCAATGTCTGCGCCCGCTTGAAAAAAACTTTTGTGAACGGCTAAAATTGCTTCAGGTTTTTCAATCAAAGCAGTTGCTGACCAGAGGTCATTATCAGTGTCAACGCCCATTTTCTCAAGCTCCGTTGCCATAGCGCCATCAACCACTAGTCCTGGACGTTTTTGTAAGTTTTCTGAAATCAAATCAGTCACGTTCACATCTCCTTTATTGAAATACATGTCTTGCGATATGTTTTCATCTAGTTTACAGTTATTTAATATTAAACTTTTTTAATGATATTCTAATAGGAAATTTTATGCAAGGTGAACGCTGTGGAAGAAGAAAATAAAGATCACATTAGTTTAAAAAGGAACATGGAATCGAGACATTTGTTGATGATCTCTCTCGGTGGTGTTATCGGTACTGGACTATTTCTCAGTTCTGGTTATACGATCCATGAAGCCGGACCGATCGGTACCATTCTCGCTTATGGGATCGGTGCGATCGTAGTCTATCTAGTTATGTTGTGTCTTGGTGAACTGTCAGTGGCAATGCCAGAAACGGGCTCTTTTCATGTGTATGCCGAAAAATATATTGGCCCGGGGACTGGTTTTACTGTTGCCATCCTCTACTGGCTGACTTGGACCGTAGCTTTAGGCTCTGAATTCACAGCGGCCGGTCTGATCATGCGGCAGTGGTTCCCACAATCGCCAACTTGGATCTGGAGTGCATTGTTTATGATCGTTATTTTCGTTTCCAATGCTTTATCGGTCAAATTCTTTGCGGAAACAGAATTTTGGTTTTCCAGTATCAAAGTAATAGCGATCGTTTTGTTCATCGTAGTTGGCTTCTTGGCAATTTTTGACATTATTCCGATCAAGGGATATTCACATGCACCGATGTTTACTAACTTAGTCAAAGATGGCATCTTTCCCAATGGGTTTAAAGCCGTCTTTACGACAATGTTGACTGTTAACTTTGCTTTTTCTGGGACGGAGTTGATCGGTGTGACTGCCGGCGAAACGAAGGATCCCGGCAAAAATATCCCTCGCGCGATCCACACGACTTTACTGCGCTTGGTGATTTTTTTCATTGGAAGTATCGTCGTAATGTCAGCTTTGATCCCTTGGCAAAAAGCCGGTGTCGATCAAAGTCCATTCGTTCTTGTCTTCAAAAGTATCGGCCTGCCCTTTGCGGGAGATTTGATGAATTTTGTAGTCTTAACTGCTATTTTATCCGCAGCAAATTCCGGTCTTTATGCATCAACCAGAATGCTCTGGTCTTTAGCTAACGAAGGAACGATCCCGATAAAATACGCCAAGACCAATAATCGTGGCGTGCCAATGATCGCACTTTGCTTGAGTATGCTCGGTGGTATTTTGGCCCTGATCTCAAGTGTGGTCGCTGCTTCAACTGTCTACTTAGTTTTAGTTTCAATATCAGGATTAGCCGTCGTAATAGTTTGGATGGCGATCGCCTTATCAGAGATCAACTTTAGAAAACAGTTCATTAAATCAGGTCACAAATTATCAGAATTGAAATTCAAGACGCCTTGGTATCCTGTAGTCCCTTGGTTAGCCTTCATCTTAAGCTTACTGTCGTGTGTCTTGATCGTCTTTGATCCTAATCAACGTTCGGCACTTTACTATATGATCCCCTTCCTGATCATTTGTTACGGCGTCGAGAAGCTAAATTCGCGCTCTAAAAAGAAAAAATCAGTCTCACCTGAATGAAGAGTTAGATTAAAAAAACGATACCGCTTGGTATCGTTTTTTTTACGCCTAATTATCCATTCTAATGATCTCAAGATCTTCAGCTAAATAATCGCCAATGTGATCGAGAAATTCTTTGAAGTGTGCCGTTTCATTGTGTGAATCTACTGCTGCTTGATCTTTCCAGTGTTCAATAATTTCATATTCATCCTCAGAGCCTAATTTATTGTAATGTCCATAAGAAACATTGCCAGCTTCAGCTCGTGAGCCTTGAACTAATTTGTCGATAAATGCTTCATATTCAGCTTTTTTAGCAGGATCTATTTTTAGACTAACGTTAATGATCTTCATAGGTAGTTTCTCCTCTCTAGTATCTTAACTAGTATTTTACGCTTATTTGAATGGCGTTAACTACCATAATTCGATTGTCTTAATAATTAAGATTGTGAAATAGGTCGAATATTTTTACTACTAACTAAATTTTATCTAGATTTTTTCTCGTAGACACCTTCTCCAAAATTATCATGCGATGGTCCACCTCATATTAATGATTTATCAAAATGATGGATATTTTTTGGATGGCACCCTATTCGAATACTTCTTTAAATAAAAGTGTTTTTAGCTTCTGCTTAGTCAAAAATATTTGGTACGATTAGTTTGGCGTTTATAGAAATGATCAATTAAGCAAATTTCGCCATAATAAAATACCCCACCATGTATTGTATTTCATTTCACAATGATTATACCTAGATGGGGTATAATAAGTTAAACTTATAAGTATATAAGCTGTTCTATTTATATATCATGATTAGTAAAAAATTAGAGGAGATGCTGATATGTTAATGATTCTCATTGGCGTACTCATTGGGATCGGACTACCGATGCAAACGTCGATCAACTCTCGCCTGAAACTATCTGTGGGCTCACCATTCCTAGCTTCCTTGACTTCCTTTACCCTGGGAACTATTTTTCTGGCCTTAATAACAATGATTTTGGACCACAGTCTGACTTTTTCAAAAACGATCTTTACTACTCAACCCGCTTGGATCTGGATCGGTGGCTTTTTGGGAGTTATCTATTTAACTTCCAACATCCTGCTCTTCCCTAAGCTGGGCAGCGTTCAGACAGTTATCTTCCCAATTATGGGACAAATAATCATGGGACTAGTGATCGATAGTTTTGGTCTCTTCGAGTCGCTCCACAAACCTCTGAGTCTGACGCGTTTTGTCGGTGCTTTGTTAGTGGTTGCCGGAGTTATTTGTACCGTTGCCATGGACAATATTATCCATCGAGTTCACCACCAAACGTTATCTGGACCGAATAAATCTGGACTAATGATTTGGCGAGTTGCCGGGATCATTGCCGGAATGTTAGGCGCTTCGCAGACTGCTATCAATGGACATCTGGGCGTAGTCTTGCACTCTTCAGTAAAAGCCGCATTTATTTCATTTTTCGTGGGGACTATTACTTTAATCGTCATCGTACTGATCACCCATCCCGCATTAAAATTAACTAATCCAAAATCAGGTAATCCTTGGTGGATGTGGCTTGGAGGACTTATTGGCGCGCTGTTTGTCTTCGGAAATGCTTACTTAGTTCCGATCATCGGAACCGGATTAGCCGTTGTCATCATCCTCGTCGGCCAGATGACTGGAAGCTTGTTGGTCGATCAATTTGGATTGCTTCAATCGAAGAAAAATCCAGTTTCACTAGTTCAAATAATCGGAATTTTAATTATGATCGCTGGTGTAGCAATGATTAGACTGTTTTAAATTAAAATTCTTATAATGACGTTAATAAAAATACCAACACATTAAGAATATGTGTTGGTATTTTTAATTTATTGCAAATTTTTGATTTATCTAATGGTTATTGAAGCTTGCGCTTTCATAATTATTTCTATACTGTGAAATGTGAAATATATTTCAAACAAATTTTTAAGGGGGAATTCGTGAACTTATATTTTTGCAATTGCATGTAAGCGAAAACGAGATTTTTTATGAAAAATAAATCTGCAAATTGGACTTCGATCCTGCCATTCTTGATTTTTGTGGGACTTTATCTGTTTGTCGGGATCTTCCTAACGTTTTCGGGAAATCCGAAGGGCTTCTATGCCATGCCTGCCGCAATTTCCGTGATCGTTGGAATTATTTTTGCATTTATTATCTACAAAGGCACGATCGACGAGAAATTCAACAGTTTGATCGCCGGTTGTGGT
The DNA here is from genome assembly GCF_003946325.1 of Companilactobacillus furfuricola. Classification (GTDB taxonomy): domain Bacteria; phylum Bacillota; class Bacilli; order Lactobacillales; family Lactobacillaceae; genus Companilactobacillus; species Companilactobacillus furfuricola. The sequence continues at coordinate 59,768 of NZ_RHNT01000005.1, forward strand.
GATAACAATATCATCATCATGTGTCTGATTTTCTTATTAGCCGGGGCTTTTGGTAGTGTTACTGAAAAAATTGGCGGCGTTGAATCAACCGTTAATTTAGGACTTCGTTTAGTACCTAGCCAATTTATCGTTCCTGGTATGTTCTTGATAGCTTGCTTCGTTTGCTTGGCCATCGGTACAAGCATGGGAACGATCGCAACTATCGGTCCGATCTGCATTACTTTGGCAGCAAAAACTGGGATCGACCCAGCATTGCTTTTGGGGGCTCTGCTAGGTGGCGCAATGTTTGGCAACAACATGTCGATCATTGCCGATACTGGTATTGCTATCACAAGGATCTTAGATGTTTCGATCAAGGAAAAATTCAAAGTCAACATCAAAACGACTGGGTTAGCCGTGATCGGCACTGTAATTCTGTATTTTTTCTTTGGTAACACTGGAGCCACAACGATCACCGATATCGGTGGCTACAATCTAATCAAGATCTTGCCTTACATTGCTGTTTTAGTGATCTCACTAATGGGCGTCAACGTCTTCGTAGTCTTAACTCTCGGTATCATTTTAGCGGGCGGTATCGGTGTTTACTACGGCGACTTCTCGATCTTAGGTTTTACTAGCAGCGTTCAGGCCGGATTTTTAAACATGTTCGATGTCTTGATCTTCTCGCTCTTGATCGGTGGTCTAGCTGCCATGGTCAAGGATGCAGGCGGGATCGAATGGCTCAACATCAAGCTTCGAAAGATAATCGTTGGTCGTAAATCGGCTCAATTTGTTTCAATGCTGTTACCAGGAGCAGTCGATGCTTCACTAGCTAACGACACTGTGACTTGTGTGGTAACTGGTCCGATCGTCAAAGATATTTCTGATGATTACCAGATCGATCGGCGCAAGTCCGCCTCACTCATGCACACGACCGTCTGTGTCCTGCAAAGTATCTTGCCTTATGGGGCTCAGATATTGCTAGCAACGAGTTTGACATCCGGAAAAGTTTCGCCGATCGCAATAATTCCATTCTTATGGTACGGCTTTTTAGCATTAGGAATTTCTATCATAACGATTTTCATTCCATCGAAAACTTCTATTAATGATAGTGTAAATGAAAAGAACATCAATGATATTCATGAAAATGAACTAAAACCAAATTTGCAATAAAAAAAATTCTTAAATTAAACGCTTTCATTTTTTGATTAAATTTAGTTAAGAATCGCGGGGGAAAATAAAATGACACACAATTACTACGAGGAAGCTAAAAAATTTGGGGAAAAATATCTCAAACCTTATGCAGCCGATATCGATGAAAAAGGACGTTTTCCTAGTGAATCGATCAAAGCTTTACGTGAAAATGGCTATTTTGGATTAGTCATCCCTAAAGAATACGGTGGCCAAGGCTTAGGCGTCGAAGAACACGCTCAAGTATGTACGGGATTGGCTGAAAGCTGTGCTAGTGCCTCACTTTGCTACATGATGAGTAACGTTGGTGCTTACTGCTTATCACTTTATGCATCAGAAGAATTGAAAAAAGAAGTGCTACCTAAAGTGGCCTCTGGGGAAGCTATTTTAGGACTTGCTTACAGTGAATCAGGTACCGGTACTCACTTCTACCTTCCTGAAATGAAAGAGGACACACAAGACGGCTACGGTATCTTGAATGGTCGTAAGAGTTTCGTTACGACAGCTAGAGAGGCCGACTATTACTTGACGATCGCTCATTCAGAAAAAGAAGACGCCAATAATCTTTGGCTAGTACCTAAAGATGCTAATGGCATGTCCTTTGAAGGTTACTGGGACGGCGTTGGCCTGCGAGGAAACTGCTCTGTGCCAATGGTGCTTGACAATACTAAAGTCGACAACTTCTACAAGATCGAAGGAAATGGCGACGGTGATCGCTTGATCTTTATCGTGGGACTTGCTTCAGCTTGTGCTGGTATCTCAATGAGTATCGCAAACGAAACAGCTAAATACGTTAAGAGCAGAACTTACTCTAGCGGAAAAGCTTTAGGTGACATTGAATCCGTTGAAACAGGCTTAGCTAACCTTTACAGCAAAGCTTATGCAGCTCGTGAAACATTATTTTCTGCTGCTCAAAGTGTCGATGATAACGACGATGATGCCTTCCAAAACGCCATCGCTGCCCGTGTCAACTCAACGAGAGCTGCTGTTGAAAATGGTTCCGAAGGAATGAAACTATTCGGAGGTATCGGTTACGTTCGCGACAAACAACCAATGGAACGACTAATGAGAGATTCCCTAGCCGGCCAGGTAATGGCCCCAGGAATCGATGTTTTACGGATCTGGTTAGGAAGATTATTAGTTGAATTGCCTTACATGAGAGATGATCAAGGCGCAAATTAAAAATTATTTTTAGGAAACAAAATTAGGGGGAAATTTTAAAATGAGTAAAGAAACAATCAAATTAGGTGCCGTAGTCTATTCACCATCAGTTACAGTCGTATGGGACATTATCAAGAAATATTTTGCAACGCAAGACGTCGATCTAGAATGCGTCTTCTTCAAGAACTATCGTGAACAAGTTAAAGCCTTAGTAGCTGGCGATATCGACGTAGCTTGGAACTCGCCACTAGCTCAAGTAGAAGCTGATATCAAATCAAATCACACTTGTGGCTACAGTTACATGCGTGATACTGACTTAGACCGCAAGAGTACTTTCTTAGTTAAAAAAGACAGTGGTATCAAAGGACTTGCAGACTTCAAAGGCAAGACGATCGGCTTCGGTGCCATCGATTCACCACAAGCACGTCTCATCCCATTGGAATATCTTCACGAAAACGGCCTCGAATCTGGCAAAGATTTCACTGAAAAAACATTCGATGTTGATGTCGGCTTAGACGGCGATCACGTTGGTGGTGAAGTCGATGCCCTTCAAGCACTCAAAGATGGCAAAATTGATATCTCAGTTACCACTGAGATCAACCGTGAAAACTGGACTAAAGATGGTACTATCGACGCCAACCAAATCGTCGTAGCAGCTTTAACAGGTCTTTATGACCACTGCATTTTCACAACACGACCAAACTTCCCTGAAAACTTGAAGAAAGACTTCGAAGATGGCTTAGCCAAAATGGATTACAATAATCCAGAGCACAAAGAAATGATGGATCTCGAAGGTCTCAAAAAATGGGTCCCAGGTAGAACAAGTGGCTTCAAACTACTTGAAAATGCCGTCGACTACTTGAATTTCTTTTAAGAGGTAATAAATATGCAAAAAACTTATCCACTTTTTCCGACCTCTTTGATCGGAAGTTGGCCGAGAAGCCGCGAAGTCTTACTAGCACAACGTCAGCACCGCAATGGCAAAATGTCAGACCAAGAATTCAATGATCTGATCGAAAGAGAAACCGCTAGGATCATCAAGATCCAAGAAGATGAAGGCCTAGATTTCATCGTCTCCGGCGAACTTTCGCGTGACAACTATTGTTCATTTGTAGCTGATAGGATCGGTGGAGTCGAGCTCCTATCAATGAATGACGTAGTTGACTACATTGCCGACAAGCAATCTTTTGAAGACATCCTAGACGTCCTAGACGTCCCTTCGATCGCCATCAGAAATGCTATCTGTACTGGCAAATTAGAATATCATCCCATCGCAGTAAACGAATTAAAGCTATTGAAAAAATATACCGACAAACCAGTCAAAATAACGCTCCCTGGACCTTATTTAATGACTCGTTCAATGTGGTTAGCAAAACTTTCAAAAAAGGCTTACAGCAGCAAAGAAGAGCTCGGACAAGACGTCGTCAAGATCTTGCAACAAGAGATCGACAACCTCCAAGAATTAGGAGTAGACGTCGTCCAATTTGACGAGCCAGTACTGACCGAAGTAGTCTTCACCGAAGGAAAAACTAGATCCTTCATGTGTGCAGCATTAGCTGAGAAAAAAGATCCCCACGACGAACTAGAATTCGCCAAATCACTATTAAAACCAGTGATGGATCACGTGGACCGCAGAAAATCATATGCCTCCCTTCACGTCTGTCGTGGAAACTGGAGCAATGACGAAAGCATCCTACTATCAGGAGCCTACACACCACTACTAGACCTCTTCGAATACGTCGACCCTGACATCTTGACACTAGAATATTCCACTCCAAGAGCCGGAGACTTCAGCACCTTAATGGCCTCCAAGCAGATCCGAGAAAATGACATTATCGGATTAGGAGTAGAAAATCCTAGATTGCATCAAGCAGAATCAGTCGATTTTATTACTGACAAAGTCAAAGAAGCCTTAGAATACCTACCACCAGAAAGGATCTTCTTAAATCCCGACTGCGGCTTTGCAACATTTGCCAACCGTCCGGTCAACCAAGAAGAATTCATCGTCAACAAGATCCATTCGCTAGTAGAAGCATCGAAAAACTCAAAGAAGTAACAGTCACTGATTAGAGGGAATTATGAAAAGACTACTAAACGAGAGCAAATATTATAATATTAATCTACGTGCGGTTTCCAAAAGCAAAGCAAAATGCAAAATTTACCTAGACAACACCATCTACGACATCGACAAAGAAATCAGTTTTGATTCAGAAAACACCGAGCCCACCAGCACAACGCACTTTGTGGATGCCCTGGCCAGCTCGATCATCTTCTCCATCACTAACTACGACAACAAGCACGACAATGTAGTAGACGAAATCGAAGGCAAATTCAGCTTCCAGCTCACTGATCCCTTATCATACATCGGAGTAATCGGCTACGACGGCGAACCAAAGATCGACAAAGTAGATCTAACACTTTACATCGTCTCCTTCGCAGAAGAAAAAGAACTAACTAAACTATGCGAAAAAGCAATGAAAAATTCGATCATACTAAACTCGATCAAAGACAGCATCAAAGTAAACACAAGAATCAAACTAGTTTATTAACATCCAATCCACACTGTTGAAAACATTTTCGTAAAACAAAAAAGTTATCAACAAGTGGAAAACTTTTCAAAGAGCCAAAAAACTTAATCCACAAGAAAAAGCGATGTATCAGATAAGTCAAAATCTGATACATCGCTTTTTAATTATCTACAAAATCAACCAAAATACCCCCGGAGCCTATGTTGGAAGTTAACAATCTATTACTACCAAAAGCTAAAGGGATGTTTACTCATTTAATTTAACCCAAATTATTTGATAATCAGTCAAATAGGGACCAAAAGCTTTAAATTGAACAAAAACACCAAGAGCATGATCCCCCTTCATACTAGCAACCAAATACCCCGTATCATAATCAGATCCTTGAAAATCAGTGATCACAGAAGCAGCTAGTTCTTTGTGACTTTCAAAAAACACCCTAGTCCGCAAATTCACCGATTTATTCACGATCTCACCAGTCTTAATTTCTGAATTAATGACATTTTTTAACTGTATGGAATACATCATTTCGGGAATGGCAAAATAAAAAATAAATACGGAAAGCGGAATAATCCAAACAAGATGCATATAATTTATTTTTCTCTTCACTTCAATGTACCAAACCGCACCGTTTAGATTTCTAAAATATTTTATGGCAATCGTATTAGCAAGCCATCAAGACGCACATCCCTTAACAAAGCAAAACAACAGCATCTAGATTAAAACAATTTTTTGAAAGCAGCGAAGTGTGGCGAAGCAAACACCAGCAAGAAAAAAGTCCAGGCAAGATGGTGAGACTGTGAGAAGGCGAGAGTGCGAGAGAATCGAGCACGCAAGCCAAGAAGCGAAAGCAAGAGAAGAAAAATACAATTAACTCTTATCCAACAAAACTCGAAAGAAAAGATTGCAACAAAAAAGTAAGTCAGGAAACAAAATGAGCGGAGCTTCAGTCCCGCGAACCGAGAAATAAATCAGTAATCAAGAAAAACAAATCTTGCAAACAAAACTAGGAAGCACCTATTCCCCAACTAAAAACAAAGGGAGATTGCAAAACCTAGACGGAGGGGCCCGGGATACAGACCTCAGTGGTGAAATTCCTCTTGGCGACGAAGGAGCTTAGAGGAAGGTGCAGTTTTGAAACAAGCGAGCGCCCTTTGCTCGATTGGTTCAAAATGTGCCCACCACGTTCCAGCGTCTGTATCCCCGGGCCCCGGAGTCGGCATTGAACGTACAACCCAAAATACCACCTCCAACCCAACCACCAAAAAAACAAACCACCAGCCAAAAAAAACGCCACTATCCGCCCAACTCTATTAAATCCATAAAAAAAACTTCGAGGAAAAAATCCTCGAAGCTAAACAGCACCAGTAAAAGAATCAACATCATCCGAACAAACATACCGATCAGGCGAAATCTGATAATAAGTAACACCAGAATTCAAATCAATAGCCTGCTGGTTAGTATACCAAGCAGTATCGCCAGCCACCGAAATACCAGCAATAGCAGTACCATTACCATCGTAAACCTGCACCAAATCACCAGGAACAGTATGCACAACAGCATGATAGTAGTTCATAGCCATAGTAGGAACGCCTTGAATAACCTCGTTAGCACTCAAAAATCGACCAGCACCAACCTCATAAAAAGTATCCTTAGAAACATTATTCTTCCGAATAACACTAATAGCAAAATCCTGGTTAGCAGGAGCAGTGATCCCAGAAATCACCGCACCATCACCATCGTAAACCGGCAAATCACTTAAATTACGAGTATGAACTGTCAAATTAACATTTGTATCCAAATAAGTACCTGCATCGTTAGCAGCGTCAACTTCATCAAACTGTCCAAAAACAGTCAACATTGGAAAAAGCAAAGCCAATACTAAAACTAGGCTCAATTTTTTGTGCTTCATAGTAAACCCCCATAATATCCATTGCATCAATAATAACATTACTTTTAAAGAATTATAAATTACCTCATTAAGTATATCAAAAAAAAAGCCGTTCATTAACTGAACGACGATTTTTTTAGCTGGCAGTCTTAGCGATCCTGCCTTGTTCGATATAAACGCTCAAAATTCCAATATCAGCGGGGTTAACGCCACTAATACGACTAGCTTGAGCAATTGTCTCCGGATTGATCTTGCTGAGCTTCTGAACGGCCTCAGTAGCTAATCCATTGACCTTGGTATAATCCAATCTTTCTGGTATCTTCTTTGATTCCATCTTCTTGAGACGGTCGATCTTCATTTGTTCCTTCTTGATGTAGCCTTCGTACTTGATCTGGATCTCAACTTGTTCCTTCACGCGACGATCAACATCAACGTCGCCTTCGCCGATCATATCAATAATATCTTGATAGTGAACTTCCGGTCTTCTCAAGAATCTTGCTGCTGTGAAGCCATCTTTTAGACCCTTCAAACCAAGATTGCTCAAAAATGGCTCAGCCATCTTAGGTGTGACCATAGTATTTTCAAGGCGTTTTTTCTCTTTAGCAACAGCATCCCACTTGCTTACAAAGCGGTCATAACGTTCGTCAGAGATCAAGCCAAGATCATGGCCTAAACCTGTCAAACGGTCGTCAGCGTTGTCATGACGCAAGATCAAACGATATTCAGCCCGACTCGTCAATAAACGGTATGGCTCGTTAGTACCTTTAGTTACTAGGTCGTCGATCATAACACCAATATAAGCCTGGTCACGACGCAAGATAAATGGATCCTTACCTTGAACACGCAAAGCTGCGTTGATACCTGACATGATACCTTGCCCGGCAGCTTCTTCATAACCAGAAGTTCCGTTCATTTGGCCAGCAGTAAAGAGGTTCTTCACGACTTTTGTTTCCATGTTGAGCTTCAATTGCCAAGGTTCAACAACATCATATTCGATGGCATAACCGGGACGCATCAATTGGGCATGTTCTAGCCCTTCAACGGAATGGAGCATCTTCAATTGAACTTCTTCTGGCATTGATGTTGAGAAATCACCAACGTAAAATTCTTGCGTGTGGCGACCTTCTGGTTCTAAGAACAATTGATGACGTGGCTTGTCAGCGAAACGGACGACCTTATCTTCAATAGAAGGGCAATAACGTGGTCCCACACCTTCGATCACACCGGAAAACATTGGGGCACGGTCGAGGTTGTCACGGATGATACTGTGAGTTGTTCCGTTAGTATAAGTCATCCAGCAAGAAATTTGATCCTTCAAATATTGAGCATCTGGCGTTTCAAATGAAAAATGATTTGGTTCCTTGTCGCCAGGTTGTTCTTCAGTTTTAGAAAAATCGATCGTACTCTTATTTACTCGAGGAGGAGTACCTGTCTTAAATCTAGTAAGTTTAAAACCGTGTTTTTCCAAGTCTTCTGACAACTTGATCGAAGGGATCGAGTTATTAGGACCGGAAGAGTACATCAATTCACCGATGATGATCTTACCACGTGAAGAAGTTCCGGCTGTAAGGACAACCGCTTTGGCGTGATATTTAGCGCCAGTTCCGGTAACAACACCTTTGCAGACGCCGTCTTCAACGATCAATTTTTCAACGATCCCTTGGCGCAGCGTCAAATTAGGCTCTTGCTCCAAAGTATCTTTCATGACGATGTGGTACATGTTCTTATCTGCTTGAGCACGCAAAGCACGGACAGCTGGTCCTTTACCAGTGTTCAACATTCTCATTTGAATGTAAGTCTTATCAATATTTTTACCCATTTGACCACCTAAGGCATCGACTTCACGGACAACGATACCTTTAGCTGGACCACCAACTGATGGATTACATGGCATAAATGCGACCATATCCAAGTTAATAGTGATCAAAAGGGTTTTTTGACCCATTCTGGCTGATGCTAAGGCTGCTTCTGAACCAGCATGTCCTGCACCAACAACGATGACGTCATATGTTTCTGAATCAAATTCTTTAACTTCTACCATTAAGGTTCCACCTATTTTCCTAAACAAAATTGTGAGAATAATTGTGTGATCAATTCATCAGGGTAACTATCACCCGTGATCTCACCTAATTTATCCCAGCAAGCTGTCATATCGATCTGTACGAGGTCGATCGGCATCCCTGCTTCGATTCCTGAAATAACGTCATTCAAGCTCTGTTTAGCTTGACGAAGTAGCCCAGCTTGACGGGCACTAGTAATAATAACGTCACTACTGCTGTCTTCAATACCTGCATTGAAGAGTTTTCCGACGGTATCTTTGATCTGATCGATACCATCATTTTTGATTGCTGACGTCTCAAGTACGATATCATCAGCTTTTAGCTGTTGCACTTGTAGCGGTTGTAACACTGGTGAAAGGTCATTCTTATTAAAAATGACGATCCGGCGCTTTTCGTTGGTAGCATCTAGTAATTGAATGTCTTCTTCTTCTAATTCTCGTGAAGAATCCAACACTAAGATGATCAAATCAGCTTCATTGATCGCTTTGAGTGATCTTTCAACACCGATTTTTTCAACTTTATCTTCGGTGTCGCGAATCCCAGCGGTATCGATCAGTTTCAAGGGAACCCCGTCAATATTGACATATTGTTCAACAATATCACGGGTCGTTCCGGCGACGTCCGTTACAATCGCTTTGTCCTCATCGAGCAAACGGTTGAGAAGACTGGATTTCCCAACGTTTGGCTTCCCAACGATGGCGGTAGCCAAACCGTGCTGCAAGATCTCGCCACTGTCAGCTGTCTTCAATAATTGGTCAATACTTGCACCAACTGTCTGAGCTTTTTCCAATAGCATCTTAGTCGTCATTTGTTCCGTATCGTATTCTGGATAGTCGATATTTACTTCAACTTGTGCCAGCGAGTCGAGGATCTCTTGACGAAGATTGTTGATCAAATGTTCCAAGCTTCCGTCTAATTGGTTGACTGCGACTGACATGGCTTTGTCAGTTTTAGCCCGGATCAGATCCATGACTGATTCAGCTTGAGTAAGATCGAGTCGACCATTTAAAAAGGCTCTCTTGGTGAATTCACCAGGTTCTGCCATTCTTGCTCCGGCACCGATCAAGAGTTGTAGTACTTTGTTAGTGGCAACGATGCCACCGTGTGTATTGACTTCTAAGACATCTTCACGGGTATAAGTCTTTGGTGCCCGCATGACTGAGACCATGACCTCATCGACTAATTCTTGCGTTTGTGGGTCGATAATATGACCATAGTTGATCGTATGGCTATTGACTTTGGCTAAATCTTTTCCTTTAAAGACCTTCTTGACGATATCAAGTGCTTGATCACCAGACACTCGAACAATGGAAATCCCACCTTCCCCAGGTGGTGTCGAAATAGCTGCGATCGTGTCGTATTCCGTTACAGTACTAGGCATAAAGCGTCCCTCCTATTTGTTTTGATTGAATTTTGAGCACAAAAAAAGTGCATAATCCGCCCCTTTGAGACGGAAAAGCACTTTGACTACTTTTCAGTATTTAAATAATTCTACGATATAATAACGACATTTTCTCCAAATGTCAAACAATTACTTACGATGCTTGTAAGCTCGTTTCTTAGCTTTTCTGATCTTCCGTTGTCTTTCACGTTCTTGTTCAACTTTCTCACGTTGCTTACGACGATACTTGAACGGATTTTGGAAAGCTAATGTCTGAAGAACTTGGAAAGCGTTAGTTACTACCCAGTAAAGGGTAATAGCTGATGGGAATGTCAATGCTGGGACGAAAATGAAGATCGGCATGATCCAAGTCATCATCTTCGTTGTAGCATTTTGTTGTGGATTAGAAATGCTTGAAATGTAAGTTGATAAGAATGTAAAGAGGGCAGCCAAGACAGCCATAATGTAGTATGGATCGGCCTTACCTAATTGCATCCAAAGGAAACTACCATTTCTCAATTCAGCTGTCTTGTAGATTGCTTGATAAAGAGCAAACATAACTGGCAACTGGATCAACAAAGGCAAACATCCCGCTACCGGGTTGACCCCAGCCTCACGGTACAACTTTTGAGTTTCCTCACGAAGTTTTTGTTGTGTATCTGTGTCTTTAGCAGAGTACTTTTCTTGTAAAGCCTTCATTTCAGGCTGAATTTCCATCTGCTTGTTCATACTGCGGATCTGGAACCAGTTAAGTGGCAACAAGATGACCCTGATGATAATAGTGAAGATAACGATAGCCCATCCAGCACTATTACCAGCTAATGAACCTAGCCACAGGATAAATCTGGAGAAGTTCCACAAAACAACGTGGTCCCAAAATCCAGTACTGTTGCTAGTAATAGGTTCATTTAGGTTAGAACATCCGGCCAAAACTAGAACGACACTCAGTAGTAATGCTATACCTAAGTATTTCTTTAACCTTTTTTTATTCACTTTTGCACCCATTATTATAATTTTATATTTGTTCTTCTATTATTTTACCTAATTTTAGAAGATGTACGATATTTTTTTTCGTTTCAAACATATCTAGTTCTGTAGCATTCTTACGAGCAATGATCAAAAAATCGAGCTCAGCAGGAATCTCAGGTTTTAACTCTAGTAGTGATTGTCGGATGTATCGCTTGACCCGATTACGTCCAACAGCTGTATGTGAAACTTTCTTACCTACGGAAAGACCCACCCGAAAATGTTTTTGTTCTGGTTTTTCAATCTTATACAGAACGAAATTACGATTTGCGAACGATTGGCCCTTTGAGTAGACATATTGATATTCGTTTTCTTTTTTAATGCGATAGCTTTTTCTCATATGTCACCTTTAGTCCCACTTGATTCAAAAAAGGAGCTAGTAGGACGCATCGGGATGCCAAGGGTATCCAGATTCCTCATTTGTTTTGTAATAAAAAAAGACCACCAAAAATTAGTGATCCTTCAAAACTAAGCTGATAATACTTTTCTGCCTTTTTTGCGACGTCTTGCAAGAACCTTGCGACCATTACTTGTACTCATTCTCTTCATGAAACCATGGACGCGTTCGCGATGACGCTTCTTTGGTTGAAATGTTCTCTTTGTAGTCATCAATCAAACCTCCTGAATAAATTTATCACTTCTCCAGACAATTGCTTAAACATAATATCATGATTCGCAAGAAAATTAAACAGGAAATTTCTAATCTTTCAATACTATATAGGAAATAAAAGCCAAAGTTATGAACAATTTAGGTCTGTGGATAATTTGTGGACGTAAGTTATTAACATAGTTATCAACAGGTTAGTAAACAGAGTTTTCCGTCGTATAAATTTACTGTGCATTAGTTTTCCACAGGTTTTGAATTTCGGTTTATAAATCGTCCAAAGCCTTATATAAAGGGACTATTGCTTGTTAATAACTGTGGATAACTATGTGAATAAGTCCAATTCTTAACATTAATCCACAGTTTTCTTACGATTCTTTTAACAACTTGTTAAGTTAAAATAAATTAAACATATGTTCTGTGGAAAACTATTTTCTAGAATGATAAACTTTATTTTGTCTTTTTAGGGGAAAAAACTTATCCACAGGTAAAATTTTTAAAGATTGGAGGGGACTTTTTGCAAGAACCTAGTAACTCATCTACAAAAGAACTGAATGATTTTTGGACCTATTTCACAAACAAAATCAAACAGGAGATTACACCCACTAGTTATTCAACTTGGGTCGAAAGTGCGAAACCACTATATATAAGTGGAAATGATATCCATATTTCCGTTGCCACAAAACTTCATCAAGAATATTGGAAGAGAAATTACGTTAAAAATATCGTGACCGATTCTTATGAATTCAATGGCATTGAACTAAATCCTATTATCGAAAATGAAGAAGATAGGAAAGAACAACAAAATTTGACAGTCGCTAATGATACTAATGTTGGCAGTACAGGCACTGCTAACGATTCAAAACCGATTTTTCAAAATTCACATTTGAATCCGAAATATACTTTTGAATCCTTTATTATTGGTGGAGCCAATAAGATGGCACACGCTGCTGCGGTTGCGGCCGCTGGGGAACCCGGTCAAATTTACAACCCACTATTTATTTATGGTGGCGTGGGTTTGGGTAAAACTCACTTGATGCAAGCTATCGGCCATGAAATGCTGAAAAATAACCCTAATGCTCGCGTCAAATACGTCACTAGTGAGACTTTCGCTAATGACTTTATCAACTCTATTCAGACCAGAACTCAAGAAGAATTTAGACAAGAGTATCGAAGCGTCGACCTACTACTGATCGATGATATTCAATTTTTTGCTGAGAAAGAGGGTACTCAGGAAGAATTTTTCCATACTTTCAATAAACTTCATGAGAACAACAAACAGATCGTACTAACATCTGATCGCCTACCTAACGAAATACCAAAGTTGCAAGAAAGATTAGTTTCTCGCTTTAAGTGGGGACTATCCGTTGATATTACCGCACCGGATCTAGAAACTAGAATCGCAATTTTGCGGAACAAGGCTAAGGCGGAAAAACTAGAAATACCTGATGATACGCTGTCTTACATTGCTGAACAGATCAACACTAACGTGCGTGAACTTGAGGGCGCTTTACTTCGAGTTCAAGCTTATTCAACGATGAAGAACGCTGATATCAATAAGTCGATCGCTGCAGATGCTTTGAAAGCTCTGAAGCTGTCTCGCGCTAAAAATGGCTTGACCGTAAGTACTATCCAAAATAAAGTCGCCAAGTATTACCATGTTTCAATTGCCGACCTTAAAGGGAAGAAACGTGTCAAGACCATCGTATTGCCGCGTCAAATCGCAATGTATTTATCAAGAGAATTAACAGATCGCTCACTTCCACAAATTGGAATGGAGTTCGGTGGCAAGGACCATACGACTGTAATGCACTCCTGTGATAAAATAACTGAGTTAGCTCTTAAAAACGACGATGTCAAACAAGCAATCGGTGAATTAAGAGATGAGCTGAAAAATTAACATGTGCATAACTTTTTAAAAAATACAGAGTTATCCACACCTGTTAATAACATGGAGTTTTCAACAGCAACATAAGCTGAAGATAGTTTTCCACAGAATCAACAGGGCCTACTACTGCTTCTATCTATATATTAATTAATTAAAAGGGGAAGTAACGCAATGAAATTCTCAATCGATCGTAGCAAATTCATTAATCAAACAAATAATGTTCAACGTGCTATTTCAAGTAAGACCACAATTCCAATTCTTACCGGAATGAAGTTAGACTTAGCAGAAAATGGACTAACTATTACCGGTAGTAATTCAGATATTTCGATCACATCATTCATTTCACAAGAGGATGCTGATAATGATCTAGTAATTGAAAGCACTGGATCAATTGTCTTACCAGCTAAATTTTTTAATGAAATTATTAAAAAACTACCTGGAGATAACTTCAATCTAGAAGTATTAGACAATAATCAAACATTGATAACTTCAGGAGTTTCTGAATTTACTATTAATGGACTAGATGCAAACAACTATCCACATCTACCAGAAGTAGAAACAGCCAATCAATTAACTTTCCCAACTGACTTATTCAAAGAAGTAGTTGGTCAAACAGTAATCGCTGTTTCAACACAAGAAAGTAGACCAGTTCTAACTGGTGTTGACTTTGTCATCAATCAAGATGGCTTAACATCAGTAGCGACAGATAGTCATCGACTAGCTCAAAGAAAAATCGACATCACCAGTGATGAAGAATACAACCTCATCATCCCAGGAAAAAGTTTGACTGAATTAACCAGAACCATCAGTGATTCAGTTAAAGAAATCAAAATGTCGATCTCAGAAAACCAAGTACTATTCAGTTTTGACAACGTAATGTTCTACTCAAGACTATTAGACGGCAGATATCCAGAAACAGACCGACTAATACCAGAAGATTCCAGCACAAAACTAACCTTCGACTCCTCAAACTTACTAGCATCAGTAGAACGTGCTTCTTTACTTTCACACGAAAGCAGAAACAACGTAATCAAGCTAGTGATCAAAGCCGAAGACAAAAAAGCGACACTATTCGGAAATTCACCAGAAGTCGGAACAGTAGAAGAAGCCCTAGACTTCACCAACTTAGAAGGAGAAGATCTAGAAATATCCTTCAATCCCGACTACTTAAAAGATGCCTTAAGATCATTTGGAGGCAGCACCGAAATAGAAATCAGCTTCACATCGGCACTACACCCATTCACGATCAGACCGGTAGAAAACAAGGACAATTTTGTTCAGTTGATCACACCTGTTAGAACGTTTTAGAGTGGATTATAGCGAAAAAAAAGCAAACACCAAATGCAGGTGTTTGTTTTTTTTTGAGACAAAGTATTCTTAATTGAGTGCTTTGTCTTTTTTAATTTATTTCAGTTATGTAACCCGGAATGTTTTCACCAACTTCTTTAGAAACGATATAGTAATTCATTCCATATATATCGTCATTTTTGGAAGCATCATTTGCTTTGATTCCCCGATTAAATGGTCCATATAGTTCATCCTTGTCATCAGACACTTTGTTATCTTGATACATAATGTCCGCATTATATAGTTGACCATCTTTGACATATGCAAAATAACTAATAATGTGATATTTTTTATCCTTGCTATCTTTGTAAATAAAGTAATAATAACCAGAATTATCTGGTATTGCTGGATCAATAGCTTCTACTTTTTGATTAGGATTCAAAGTGGTTATTACTTTTACGAATGTCCAATTTCGATGAGCGTGTTTTTTAACTTCAGAAATTAAATTTTTATTTATAGTATCTATACCATCAATATTGGTATGTCTTGTTTTCAAACCCTTAACCTTAAACGAAACTTTGGATCCTTTTTTTCCAATGAAGTAGGTATCATTTGGAGCTTGTTTATTTAGTTCTTTTGCCAACTTTTGCTCAGAGACCTCTAACTTATCACCATTGGAGTAAGTTTTTCTAATTCTATTTAGTCCAAAATATTGACTTGGTTCTTCATCTTCTTGTGTATCGATGCCAAACACTTTATTTACCTCTAAAGCATAATTATCATTTTGTGTTGTTGGATGTGCAAGTCCATTTGAATCCTGAGGACCAACCGTTATTATGGGGTATCCGTGTCCGTTTGTTCCTTTTGTTTTGAAGTTGATTTTTGATTTAAAATCGGAAATATTAATAGTTTTTGGCTTTTTTAAACTATTGACCTCATAGCTTTTTTTGCCAGTCTTTATAAATGGATTCGAACTATCGTCTTTTACAGAAAGATAAATGGTTTCACCATTTTTCAATTCTTCTGTCTTTGAGAAATAAATAAATGTTTTTCTCATATGTTCTGAATAAGTATTCAAATTAATATTATCAGCATTTGAGGAACCACCAACTTGACCAGTAGATGGATATTTTAAATCGTCAACAGATTGGGCGTTGTTGATTATGGCATCCATTGTTTTCTGATCAACATTAGCTTTTTTTCCTTCAATTTGTGCCACTTTTTTGTAAGTTTCTAATCTAGTATCTTGATCTAAGTCATATGTTCCATGTCCACTATAACCAGTGAAACTTACTTTCTGAGTAGACAGTACTTCAGTATCGCTTCCATCCCCATCTTTAATCGTTTTTCTTTGAATCAAAGCTAGCAAAATGATTACAATCAAAATTCCTAAGATCCAGAGAAATTTATTATTTTTTAAAATCCCACTCGATTTCATTATTTTTCCCCCTTAAATATTTCTAATGTCATGACAAAAGTGTATCATAAATATAAATATATTTATAAAATGATGGTATTCATTTTTTGGATTTTGTCATTATATTCATCAATGTCGTGAACACATTGAGAAGAAAGTCGGAGGGGAAGTATTTATGAGATGTTCTAATTGTGGAGCTGAAATTAAATCAGGAATGAAATTTTGTACCAAATGTGGTGCAAAGGTGGAAGTATCTTCATCTGAAAACAATCAATCCAACGTAAATGTTGACAGTGGACACAATTCCAATGTAAGAAACTCAAATTCAGTTGGTGCAAGTCAACCAAACAGTAATTACGGTCAATCAACTAATGCTGAAACAATGCCAATTGATAATAATCAAAATCAGAATATTAACTTTAATCAACAACAATCATTTGAACAACAAACTAATCAAACCAGTGGCAACTCAAATGTAAATGCTTTGAAACAAAATTCTTTAAGCTATTTTAATTGGTTCAAGCGAACAATAACAAATCCATCAAACATTCAATCATCGGGGAAGTACAATGGATTAATATCTATTATCATTAATGCATTGATTTTAGCAGCATCCATTTATGTAGTTGGTAGCCAAGTTCTTTCAGCATTAGCAGATGCTTTCAATAAATTTTTGACTTTAAGTGATAGCTATCAACAAATTCAAGTAAAAACATCATTTGTTTTTTATATAAAAGCACTAATTGTAGTGATTATTTTCTTTGCGATTTTTCTAGTGATAGGTTATTTATGCAAGAAATACTTACTAAGGAGCCAAGAATCATTTACTACATATGTTGATACATTTGCGAATTTAAGTAACAGTATGATCGTTGCTGAACTAATATTGGCAATTTATCTACTAATTGCAATGCCAAGGGATCTTAGCTCTTTAACCGAGTCAGCAACAGGATTAATGATTTTTCTGACTATTTTATTGGCAATAATATTTGGAATTTTTGTTACTGCCTATGTAATTTCAATTTTCTATAATTCAACAAAAGTAAGATTGGATAAGGTATATGTGGCAGCAATCAGTTTATTTGCTTCAAATATAATTGTTTATTTCGTATTCAAATTTCTTATGAATGTAATGTTTTAAACAGTGCCTAATAAATTAGTTCAAGATTCAATGATGAGACAAATACTTCGCGTATTTGTCTTTTTTTGATGAGTCATTGATATGATTTATTCAAAAAGAAGTGTGGATAACTTTTTAAACTCAAAAAATCAAAGATTGTGGACAAAAAAACTGGATATTCAATTATCAACATGTGGATAATGATAACTGAATATCAATGTTTACCTCGGAGTGAAACGACGAGCCCTCGCGGCAGCGAAGATCGTAGAGCTCAAATAGGAACGAAATAGCAGCAAAAACCGTCAGGAATCAAAATAAGCAGAGCGAAGTCCTGCGCACCGAGAAAAAATAGGAGCACAAAAACAAGAAAGGTTAGCAAAATAAATAGGAAGCACCTATTTCCCCTCAACGACCAAAGAGGGATATAGCCCTCAGCCGTCGGCAGCGTTCCAGTGGCTATATCCCCGGGCCCCGGAGTCGGCAACAGAACCCCCAACCTAAATATCACCTCATACCCCACCCAACAAAACCCCTCATTCAAATATGCTACCGTTATTTTTTTCTCTCAGTGCTTTTCAACCAGTTTTAATATCCCACTACCAGATAACCCCAAAAATCGCTCTCATCGCTCAAAAACACCCTCTAAGTTGTTTTTTAACCAAAAAAACACTATAATATACAATATGTCATTAATGGATAAATCTAATAAATAGGGTGTTAAAATGTCGCAAAAAATCAAGATTGAGACTGAATTTATTACAGTAGGACAATTTTTAAAGGAAGTCGGTATTATAGCAACCGGTGGCCAAGCAAAATGGTATTTGCGTGAAAATTCGATCACTGTAAATGGCGAACCTGAAAATCGTCGTGGTAAGAAGCTTCACAAAGGCGATAAGATCATTGCTGAAGACCAAACTTTTGAAATTGAATAGTGTTTCTTGTTCATAAGAGATCTTGAGCTTCAAAATTATCGCAATTATGAATCTTTAAAGACGAGTTTCTCGCCAAACATCAATGTTTTTTTGGGACGAAACGCTCAAGGTAAGACGAACTTATTAGAGGCTATGTATTTTTTAGCTTTGACCAGAAGCCATAGAACGTCCAATGACAAGGATTTAATCAGATGGGGAAGTGATTTTGCTAGGATTTCAGGAACGGTTATCAAGGATAATTCCAGCCGTTTGAAGATGAACTTAGTGATCAGCAAGTCTGGTAAGAAAGCAAGACTAAACAATCTCGAGCAACGTAAGTTATCAAGTTATATTGGTAATTTAAACGTTGTTTTATTTTCACCAGAAGATCTGTCGATCGTTAAGGGTAATCCATCAGTACGTCGGAAATTTGTCGATATGGAATTTGGTCAAATTTCTTCGCAGTATTTAAAGACAGTCAGTCAGTTTCGGGCTGTCCTCAAACAAAGAAATGTCTATCTCAAGAAATTACAACATCAGGACACGAAAGATTTAGTGTATCTAGATGTTTTATCAGATCAACTTGCAGCTTATTGTGCAGAAGTAACTTACACACGTATGACTTTTTTACAGCGGCTGCAAGTTTTTATTGAGAAGATCCATGCCAAGATAACTGAAAACCAAGAAGTTTTACAACTTCAATATAGTGCTTTTTTTAATGCTGAAGGTATGGATGTGGAGTCGATCTACAATCTATACAAAGATACTTATAAGAAGAACTACCGCAAAGAAATTATGCGTGGGGTCACTTTATACGGTCCTCACAGGGATGATATTAAATTCTTAGTTAATGATAAAAACGTTCAAGATTTCGGCTCACAAGGACAGCAGCGTTCTGTTGCTTTGAGCTTGAAGTTGGCGGAGGTCGAGTTGATCAAAGAAGAAGTCGGAGATTATCCAATTTTGTTATTGGATGATGTTTTATCAGAACTAGATTACAAACGACAGACGCATTTATTGTCGTCGATCGGTTCAAGTATCCAAACTTTCATAACTACAACGTCACTTGATGATGTTGACCAAACTTTGATTAAAGATCCTAATGTTTTGCAGATTATTGACGGAAATATTAAACAGGAGGAAATTTAATGGCTGAAAACAGCAAAGAACAAGAATTAGAGAAAAAAGAAAAACTAGCTGAAGAATATGATGCCAGTCAAATCCAAGTCCTCGAAGGGCTCGAAGCTGTTCGTAAAAGACCTGGTATGTATATCGGATCTACTAGTGGCCAAGGTTTACACCATCTAGTATGGGAAATCATCGATAATGGTATTGATGAGGCCCTTGCTGGTTTCGCTACTAAGATCGAGGTTACCGTTGAACCTGACAACTCGATCACTGTTACTGATGATGGTCGTGGTATCCCGGTCGATATCCAAAAGAAAACCGGTAAGCCTGCTCTAGAGACTGTTTATACGATCTTACATGCCGGTGGTAAATTCGGCGGTGGCGGATACAAAGTATCTGGTGGACTTCACGGTGTTGGTGCTTCTGTTGTTAACGCCTTAAGTAGTGAACTGGATGTTGTCGTTACTCGTGGCGGCAAGAAATACGGGATCGACTTTGAAAAGGGTAAAGTTAAGCACTCGATGCACGAAGTCGGCGAAGCCGGTGAATTCGAGCATGGTACCCGGGTTCACTTTGTCCCAGATCCAGATATTTTCACTGAAACAACTGTTTATGATGATAAAATTCTGACAACAAGAATCCGCGAACTAGCTTTCTTAAATAAGGGATTAAAGCTTACATTTACTGATAAACGTAAAGATACCGCTGAGAAATTAGTCTTCCACTATGAAGGTGGTATCAAGAGTTACGTCGAATTTTTGAATAAGGGTAAAGAGACTTTATTTGCTGAACCTATTTACCTTGAAGGCGTTCAAGATGGTATTACCGTTGAAGTTGCTCTGCAATATGTCGACGAATATCACACTAACTTGATGACTTTCGCTAATAACATCCACACTTATGAAGGTGGTACTCACGAAGTTGGTTTCAAGACTGCTTTGACTCGTGTTATTAACGATTACGGTCACAAGAATAAGCTTTTGAAAGATACCGAGAAGCTTTCGGGTGAAGATGTGCGTGAAGGGATGACTGCGGTCGTTTCTGTTAAGCACCCGGATCCACAATTCGAAGGTCAAACGAAGACTAAACTAGGAAACTCCGATGCTAGAACTATTACTGATCGCTTATTCAGTGAGCATTTCATGAAGTTCTTGATGGAAAATCCTAACGTTGCCAAGAAGATCGTTGAAAAAGGTACTTTAGCTACTAAAGCTCGTCTGGCTGCTAAACGTGCCCGTGAAGTTACTAGAAAACAAAACGGTTTAGAGATCAGTAATTTACCTGGTAAGTTAGCTGATAACTCCAGTAAAGATCCTGAGATCTCAGAACTATTTATCGTCGAGGGTGATTCTGCCGGTGGTTCTGCTAAAACTGGTCGTTCCCGTTTGACACAAGCTATTCTACCTATTAGAGGTAAGATCTTGAACGTTGAAAAAGCTTCAATGGACAAGATCCTAGCTAATGAGGAAATCAGAACCTTATTTACAGCTATGGGAACTGGTTTTGGCGAAGACTTTGATATTGCTAAAGCTCGTTATCATAAGATCATTATTATGACCGATGCCGATGTTGATGGTGCCCACATTCGGACACTACTTTTGACATTACTTTACAGATATATGAGACCAGTAGTTGATGCAGGCTATGTTTACATCGCTAAGCCACCTTTGTATCAGGTTAGACAAGGTAAGATTATGAAATACCTTGATACTGATAAGGAAAAAGACGATTTCATTTCACAATTGCCAGCTAAGCCGGAACCTAAGATCCAACGTTACAAGGGTCTTGGTGAAATGGACGCTGACCAATTATGGGAAACAACTATGGATCCTGAAAAGAGAAGACTTGATCGTGTCCAGCTCGATGACGCAGTTGCCGCAAATCAAATTTTTTCAATGTTGATGGGTGACAAGGTTGCTCCTAGACGTGAATTTATTGAAGACAATGCTCGTTATGCTGAAGTTGATTATTAGTACAGGGAGGGGACTAATTTAAATGGACGATAGAAGAATTGAAAATGTCAATTTAACGGAAGTCATGAAGAAGTCTTTCGTTGACTATGCTGCCAGTGTTATCGTATCTCGTGCTCTTCCTGACGTACGTGATGGTTTGAAACCTGTTCATCGCCGTATCCTATATGGTATGAATGAGTTGGGTGTTACACCTGACAAGCCATACAAGAAGAGTGCTCGTTTCGTTGGTGACATCATGGGTAAATATCACCCCCATGGTGACTCAGCTATTTACGAATCAATGGTAAGAATGGCTCAGGACTTTAGTTATCGCTATCCACTAGTTGATGGACACGGTAACTTTGGTTCGATCGATGGTGATCCTCCTGCTGCTATGCGTTATACCGAAGCACGTATGAGTAAAATGGCCGTTGAAATGTTACGTGACATCAACAAAGATACTGTTGATCTCGTACCTAACTATGATGGTGAAGAAAAAGAACCAATGGTCTTGCCAGCTAGATTCCCTAACTTATTAGTTAACGGAGCTACTGGTATTGCCGTTGGTATGACAACTAATGTGCCTTCGCATAACTTGAAAGAAGTTATCGATGCTTTGCACATTTTGATGAGAAATAAAGATGCAACGATCGCTGATTTGATGAAAGTCTTGCCTGGTCCTGATTTTGCCACAGGTGGTATCATCATGGGACGTTCTGGTATTAGACGCGCTTATGAATCAGGTAAAGGTACTATCACTTTACGTGCCAAAGTTGATGTTGTTACTAAGAAGAGTGGCGCTGAACAGATCATCGTCACGGAACTTCCATACATGGTCAACAAAGCTACTTTGGTTGAAAGAATTGCTGATCTTGCCCGTGAAAAGAAGATCGAAGGTATCACAGATCTAAACGATGAATCGGACCGTGAAGGTATGCGGATCGTGATCGATGTTAGACGTGATATGTCAGCTTCCGTTATTTTGAATAACTTGTACAAGTTGACACAACTTCAAATTTCTTACGGTATTAATATGGTGGCTATCGTTGATAAGACACCTCGAGTACTTTCATTAAAAGAAGTTTTACTCGAATACTTGAAACATCAAGAAGTAGTTATCCGCAGAAGAACTGAGTACGATTTGAGACGTGCTGAGGCTCGTGCTCATATCCTTGAAGGATTGAGAATAGCTTTGGACCACATCGATGAGATCATCAAGATCATCCGTGGATCACAAACTTCTGCAATTGCTAAACAAACTTTAATGGACAATTTCAAATTATCTGACAAACAATCACAAGCTATCCTTGATATGCGTCTGGTTCGTTTGACAGGTTTGGAACGTGAAAAAGTCGAATCTGAATACCAAGAATTGTTAGTAAAAATTGCTGACTACAAAGATATCTTGGCTACTCCTGAACGTGTCGATAAGATCATTTATGATGAATTGCTCGATATTCAGGACAAATTTGGTGACGAACGTCGGACTGAGATCCGTGCTAGTGAGATTACGAATATCGAAGATGAAGATCTGATCGAAGAAGAGAACATCTTAGTTGTTTTGACTCATAATGGTTACATCAAGCGTTTATCTGCTGACGAATTCCGCGTTCAAAACCGTGGTGGTCGTGGTATCCAAGGAATGGGCGTACACGATGATGACTTCATTGAACAAATGATCTACACATCGACCCATGATCGTCTTTTATTCTTTACTAATACTGGTAAAGTTTACCGGACCAAAGGTTACGAAGTTCCTGAATACGGACGAACAGCCAAAGGTATCCCAGTGATCAACTTGTTGAACATTGAAAAAGGTGAAAAGATCCAAACTGTTATCAACGTCGATAAAGATGTCGATAGAAAGAATTCATTCTTATTCTTTGTTACTAAACAAGGAACAGTCAAACGGACTTCCGTTGAAGACTTCGCCAACATTAGACATTCAGGCTTGCGTGCGATCGCTCTGAGGGATGAAGATGAGTTGATCAATGTCTTTATGACCAATGGTGATAAAACGATCCTCATCGGTACTCACAAGGGTTACGCCGTAACCTTTAGTGAAACTGATGTCCGTCCAATGGGAAGAACAGCTGCCGGTGTTCGTGGTATCAAGTTACGTGAGGAAGATTACGTCGTAGGTTCCTCGATCCTTGAACCAGAACAAGAAGTCCTAACCATTTCTGAAAAAGGATATGGCAAGAGAACAGCTGCTAGCGAATATCCAGTCAAGGGACGTGGCGGTAAAGGTATCAAGACTGCCAATGTCACAGAGAAGAATGGACCAATTGCCGGAGTTACTTCGGTAAATGGGGATGAAGATATCATGCTCGTAACTAACACAGGTGTCATGATCAGATTCGACGTCAATAACGTTTCGCAAACTGGTCGTGCAACACTCGGTGTCAGATTGATCAAGGTAGATGACGATGCCGTTGTTTCTACTATTACTAAGATCGATCACGAAGATGAAGATGAATCTGACGAAAATTCAGAAATAGCTCCTGATTCTAATGTAAGTTCAGATGAAAAAGAGAATGCTTCTTCAGAAGCAAACACAGAAGATACTACTGATGAAACATCATCAGATAATGCTTCTGAAAATAATAGTGATTCAGATTCAAATGATTCTGAATAATTAAAAGTAAAAAAATCGTTTCTGCGTAATATGAAATGTATCGGTTCGGTACACGTCAGGCAGAACGATTTTTTTATTTGAAAAACATCTAGAATTCAAGGAGGGTTTATGGTAAACTCTAACATTGTGAGTATAAAATGAAGATAATTTATACTCCTTGTCCTTTCACTAGGACCATTAGACCATAAGGAGGTGCACAGTCATGGCAGAAACACGCTACGAGATCACATATATCATCAAGCCTGATATCGAAGAAGAGGCTAAGAAGACTCTTATTGATCGTTACGACAAGATCATTACAGATAACGGTGCTAAGATCATTGACTCAAAAGACTGGGAAAAGAAACGTTTAGCATACGAAATTGCTAATTATAAAGAAGGTATTTATCACATCATCAACTTAAATGCCGAAGATGACGCTGCTTTAAACGAATTTGATCGTCTTTCAAAATTTGACGACAACATTCTACGTGCAATGACCATCAAACGTGAAGACTAATTTGTTTCACGTGAAACATTTTTAAGGAGGCAGACCTATGATTAACAGAGTAGTTTTAGTCGGACGCCTGACACGTGACCCCGAACTTAGATATACTGCTAACGGAGCTGCAGTTACATCATTTACAGTTGCTGTTAACAGATCATTTACTAACGCTCAAGGTGAACGTGAAGCTGACTTCATTAACTGTGTTATTTGGAGAAAAGCTGCTGAGAACTTTGCTAACTTTACACGTAAAGGTTCTCTTGTTGGTGTCGATGGACGTGTTCAAACACGTTCATATGAAAATCAACAAGGAAATCGTGTTTATGTTACTGAAGTAGTTGTAGAAAACTTCTCACTTTTGGAATCGAAATCCGAAAGTGAAAGAAGAGCCGCACAAGAAGGTTCATCAAATAACAACAACAATAAAAACAGTTTCCAACCTTCAAATCAACAAAATAATAGTCAGTCTCCATTTAGCAACAATAATAGTACGAATAATACTAACAATAATCAATCTAACAATTTCAACAACAATTCTAATTCTGATAACAACTCACAAGATCCATTTGCTCAAAATGGAAGTTCAGTTGATATCTCAGATGACGACTTGCCGTTCTAAAAACTTAAGAAGGGAGAATTTACTATGGCCCAACAAAGAAGAGGCGGACGTAGAAGACGTAAAGTTGACTTCATCGCTGCTAACCATATCGAATACATCGATTACAAAGACACTGACCTATTGAAGAGATTTATCTCAGAACGTGGTAAGATTTTACCAAGACGTGTAACAGGTACAAGTGCTAAGAACCAAAGAAAGCTTACTATTGCTATTAAGAGAGCAAGAATTATGGATTTACTTCCATTCGTTGCAGAAGACTAATGGACATTTGATTAAGACTACATTTTTGGATGTGGTCTTTTTTTGTGCCCTGGTTTTTGGGTTGATGATTTGTGCTTAAGTTATATAGTGATGGTATTTTGGTCGGTGGTTCATTTCCGGTTCTGTGGTGGATTCCGAAAATTTTACCGTGGATTATCGCAGGAACGACCTGGACGCCATTTTGAACCAATCGAGCAAGTGCGCTCGCTTGTTTCAAAACTGGGTCTTTTACTAGGTGGTAAACCGGTTCTTGTTGTACTTTGGTTAGCCATCAAGAAATTCATCAAGATCTAGGTTGCCTGTTGATTCCAAAAAGA
>NZ_RHNT01000050.1 GCF_003946325.1 Companilactobacillus furfuricola
GACCTTAGCGAAATGGCCAGTTTCCTCTACGGCATCAAGTGCCAATTTCACTTACGGCGTACATCTCACATTCACCTTATCAAAAAAAGGTGAGTAAATTAATTCTCCGTCAAGAATTAACTTACTCACCTATCTTAACCTGTTTCCTCTTGGCGACGAAGGAGCTTAGTGGAAGACTCGTATTTGAGATCGTCGAAGCGCCCTTCTTCGAGGAGCTCAAATCGACGTCCACACCGTTCCACAGCGATATTTCCGGAACCCCCGCAGAACCGGCAATCAACCTCCAACAAAAAAACCTAGACGTCAAAAATATTGACATCCAGGTTATGTAAAAATATCCATATGCGGGTAAGAAGATTCGAACTTCCACGGAGATAATTCTCCACAAGATCCTTAGTCTTGCGCGTCTGCCAATTCCGCCATACCCGCAACAAACAAGATATATTTTACACAAACAGAAAACGATTATCAAGAACTAAATTAATTTTTTTGTGATAAACATGAAAATCGTTCCCTATTTAGTCAATTTCAGATCCTTTACGAATTTCAGTTTACCGCGGCACTTGCCACAAACATAGCGCCTAGTATCAAGCTTACGGACCCGTTGATAAATCCGTCCACATTTACTGCACTGATAAACATGAATTATTTTATGACTCTGCCGTTTTAAACTCGGTGCAAAACGCAGGCCACCGACTTGTTTTAACAGTATTTTGAACTGACGATCACGATGTTGTGAAGGCAATCCCGCATTGTATAAATGATAATGGCACAACTCATGCTTAATAACGCCGATCAACGTCTCCATTCCAAAAACTTCTAGCATTTTGGGATTAATATCGATATGATGATCCCTTAAATGAAATCTACCACCAGTAGTCTTTAAACGAGGATTGAAATTAGCGTGATGAATAAAAGGTTTCCCAAAATATTCTTGGGAAACCTTTTTGATTAGTTGCGTTAGTTGCTCGTCGGTCATTTTAGCCTAGCTGAGTCAACTTTTGCATTAGTTTTGAAAATTTATCCATGTTCTCGTCTTGGATCTTCTCAGCATCGTCGAATTTTTGACGGTCGATCGTTTGATCTTCTTTGATACTGTCAGACATCATTTGGCAACCGTCAACGTATTTATTGAAAGTAGAAACTAGTGACAAGTGTGTTCCCATCAAACGTGCTGGTGCCTTAGCTTTTTTCAATTGAGCTGCGAGTTTTTGATAATCGTCAGTACCCTTTTCAAAATCATGCATGTAACGCTTGTATCTGATCGGATCAACTTTGTTAACTTGATCGCGGTCCAAAGCCTTACGTAAAATTTCAAATTCTGGATTTAAAAGATCTTGATTTTCTTCAATTGTCGAAACTACTTTACTAATAACTTGCGAATATTGAACCGCTCTTCTTTGTGCTGGATTCATAACTTACCTCGTTTTATTTTCTTTTAAAGTTTTTTCCGTATAAATGTCGCGTTCGATCGTGAAACGTGGACGATGCTTGACTTCGCTAAAGATCTTACCAACGTATTCGCCGATAACGCTAATACAAATTAATTGTACACCGCCTAGAGCCCAAATTGAAATCATCATCGATGACCAACCAGTAACAACATTGCCATGGATCTTTTGCACGATCGTATAGATCAACAATGCAATGCTGACAAGCACAATCAAAAAACCAAGTCCCATGATCATTTTGATCGGAACGATTGAAAACGAAGTGATCCCATTAATGGCTAAACGCAGCATCTTCCGCAACGGGTATTTCGATGTGCCGGCAAATCTTTCTTTACGGGCATAGTAGACCTTAGCCGATTTAAATCCGACCATTGGTACGATTCCACGTAGAAACAAGTTAGTCTCCTTATAGCTGAGCAAGACTTCACAGGCACGCTTGCTCATCAGACGAAAATCTGCGGAATCGGGCACTAATTTAACTCCTAAGATTTCCATGAATTTATAGAACGATTCAGCCGTATTTCGTTTAAAAGCACTATCGGTGTCACGATTATTGCGGACTCCGTAGACGACTTCTGCTCCATCGATAAACTCGTCGACCATTTTAATAATTGCATTCACATCATCTTGCAAATCAGCATCGATCGTTACGACCGCATCGCAAGATTTAGAGGCACTAGTAACACCAGCGAGCAGTGCCCCTTGATGTCCAAAGTTACGGCTCAACTTCACACCGGAAACAAAATTATTCGACTGAGAATAACCATCGATCATTTCCCAAGTCTTATCTTTACTGCCGTCATCAACGAAAATGATCTTGCTGTCATTAGTTATCTTCTGAGTATTTACTAATTGTTCGATGATCTCGGTTAATTCTTTGGTAGTTTCAGGAAGAACTTCTTCTTCATTATAGCAAGGAACTACGATCCCTAACTTAAACGCTTCTGTCATTTCTGCCACTCCATTTTGACTTGATCCAACTACAGATCGAATATAATCCGACGCTACCAATGACCGATAGTATTGGGATAAATTCGATCCGGTATCGTCCTTGTACCTCAATTAACAATTGTACTATTACATAAGCCATAAGTGGCAATAACAGCAGAAATATTCCATTATTAAAGTTAAATTTAAACAATCGCAATGAACCGATGAAGGAAAAGATGATCAAAATGATCGAGCCGACATATCCTAAATACGTGACCCACTTAACGGTATTTGCTGAATGGTTAACATTGATGCTAGTGAAGCTAATGGAATTAGATTCTTTAGCCCATAAAATGGCATTTTTCTGCCAAAAAAGCTTGATCCAGCGATTATCCTTTTTAATATTATCGATATTTTCTCTGATCACTTGATGTTCTTGCTTACTCATTTTGGCGCGGCTATCATGCAAATCAAATTGGTTAACCAGCGCCTGGTCGTATTGACCATAATTTCGTTCTGAGAGTCCGATAACAAACTTCCATTCAGAGTCGCGATTGCTCAATCCGTAAGCGTTAAATCCGCTAGACTTCACTAGAGCACTGGCACTATTAAAAATCAGCAAATATAAACCGATCACGATCGCTAATTTTCCTAATGCAGACCAATGGAATTTGTTTTGTTTCAATAACATATAAAAGATAATAAATACGATAATACCCGCAATTATAACCGGTCCAATTGGCCGAATGATCGCACCAAGCGCTAACGTTATACCAGCTAAAATATAAGTCCAATACTTATCTTGTAGGATCAAATAAAATGTCAGTAAAAATAACATCGATCCTAAATACTGGTTATCAGCCTGACTATTCAAGGCAAACCAATCAAGATTGATCATCAATAACAAGACTGACAAACGTGCCATTTTAATGTTGTCAAAAATTTTGACGACTAATTGATAAGTTAACAACAAGATCACTACTTGATAAATCACGTTTAAATACTGAATCGCTGCAATGTGCCATCCAAAAATTTTAACGATCGCCATCACATAAAGCAAAAAACCGCTTTGGTAAGACCATTTGGCAAAATAATCATTATCGAAAGCATAAATAGCTTTGCCATCAAGTGCTTTCGGTGCTGTAAACCAAAATTTATGAAAATCGCTGACTTGCTCTGGCGGTAAGGAATTGATCCAAAAAATCGCCATTATTGCAAATATCGCTAGCAATGTGATCAATACCATTGCATTCAATTTGACATCTTCAGTGCTGATCCGTGTCAAAAAATAGCCGATCATTAAAACCATCAAAAAAGCAATAACCAAGAGTGCAACATTTTTGACCGTATCAACCGCAAGGTAATGATCAAAATAATTTTGCCACATTTGGATAAAAACGACTGATGTATAAATCGCTACACATACTAAAATGATCCAGCTGATCACTTTTTGAAACTTGCTTATCATAGTATCTCCTCAATAAATGTTCTTTAAACTGAATGGTCGACTAGGTATTGTTCCAATTTAGCCAAACCAGCTTCGATCTGTTCTTGGCTAGCAGCATAACTCAATCGTAAGTAACCTGATCCACCTATTCCAAAAAAGCTTCCCGGTAGGATCGCTAGGTCATATTGGTCCAAAAGCTCGTGAGCAAATTCAACATCGTTTTGATTGAATATTTCTGGTATCTTGGCAAATAAATAAAATGCTCCATCAGGAAATGGACACTCAAATCCTAGTTTGGTCAAGCCAGCATACAAAATATCACGCCTTTTTTGATAGGATTTCCTCATTTCGATCGGATCGTCCATCCCATTTTCATAAGCTTCGATCGCTGCTGCTTGGGAAATAGTCGTCACTGATGTTGTAGCCAACTCATGGATCTTATTTATTTGTGAAATAACATTTGCGGGACCGCAGCAAAGACCAATCCGCCAGCCGGTCATCGCATGCGATTTGGATAATCCATTCAAAGTGATTGTTTGCTCAGGTAGAAGCTTAGCAAAGGCAAAGTGCTTCGTCCCATAAGTGAGCTCACTATAAATTTCATCGCTGATGACAAAGACGCTATATTTTTTCAAAACAGCGGCCAGCTTTTCCAGTTCTTTTTTATTATAAGTTACTCCAGTCGGATTATTTGGATAATTAAACAAAAATACTTTGATTTGTGGGTGTGTGCTCAAAATTTCGTCTAAAATTTGCGGATCAACTTTAAAATTTGTTGTAGAGGTATCTAGATAAAGTGGCTTGGAATGGTCGAAATTGACATCTGGTCCATAAATCGTAAAACAAGGCGATGGGATCAAGACTTCATCCCCTTCATCAAGTAAAGCATTCAAAGTTGAAAAAACACCTTCGGTCACACCTAAAGTAGTGATCATTTCAGTCTCCGGATCAAAGTGCAAGTCATATTTTTGGGCAAAATATTTTGAAGCAGCTTGGAGCAACTTGTGATCTCCTTCGGGAACTGTATAACGGGTATTATCGTCAATTATCGCTTTAATCGCCGCCATTTTGATATGATCAGGAGTATTAAAACTAGGCTCCCCTACAGTCATATTAATAACGTGATCTTTGGCTTTAGCAATAGCATTAAATTTAAAAATCTCTTGTTGTTTAATAGCAACTACTTGAGGGTTCATTAATTGAATAGTTTCGTTCATAGTTGGCACCTCTTTCTTATGAAATATTTTATCATTTGTCTATAAATAAAAAAAAAGAACATTCGAAAATTCGAATGTTCTAACGTGGGATATTAATCTTGTTCATCAAATACTGTGTAAGGTTGTCTCCGTTTATGGGCAGTTCTCTTGAACCAGCCTTCGATCGTTTCCGCAGCCTCATCAGGGACATCTTTACCCTCAAGGTAGTCGTCAATATATTTGTAAGACACGCCTAAGGCTTTTTCATCAGGCAAACTTGGTCGATCTTCTTCTAGATCAGCAGTAGGAGTTTTCTCATAAAGATTGACAGGTGCCTTTAGATGTTGCAGCATTTGTCGACCTTGACGCTTGTCTAATCTAAACAGTGGCGTAACATCAGCAGCGCCATCACCATACTTAGTATAAAAACCAGTGATGTTTTCGGCGGCATGATCAGTTCCAACTACTACACCAGCATTTTCTCCAGCGATAGCATACTGAGCGATCATTCGAGCACGAGCTTTGATATTTCCTTTGTTGAAATCAGAGATCTCAAGTCCGTTGATCTCAATAGCATTGACCATTTCATCAACACTTTTCTTAATGTTAACGCGCACGACTTGATCGGCTCCCATCCATTCGATAGCTTGCATGCAGTCAGACTCGTCAGCTTGCTCACCGTACGGCAAACGAACGGCGACGAATTGATAATCAGGATCTCCTGTCTCTTTACGAAGTTCCGTCATCGCTATTTCAGACAGCATCCCGGCCAAAGTTGAATCTTGCCCGCCAGAAATACCAAGCACTAAAGTCTTTAAACCTGGATGATCTAATAAATATTTCTTCAAAAAATCGACTGAACGTCTGATCTCTTGTTCAGGGTCGATCTGTGGTTGTGTTCTTTCAAACTCAATAATCTTCTTCTGTAATTCTCTCACTAATTGTCACCAACTTTAATATTGTTAACATCGTTTCTGACTTTTTCAATGTACTTCATCCGGTGGCTATAAAGCTTAGATGATAAGTCGACTGGATAAATTTGTGGGTTCAGCAAACGCTTATACTCATCCCAAAGGGAGTCTAAATTATCAGCGCAATAATTTCTGATCTCTTGTACGGATGGTAAGTCATAGACTAATTTACCATCACGGTAAATATCGACTAGTAATGGCTTAGCATCGAAGTTTTCAACTGTTTTATTAATGTATGTGTATTGTGGGTGGAACATGTATAGCGAGCTGTGTTTACGAGGATCTTCGTCAAATAAGGAAACGTAATCACCCTCTGATTTGTCGTTCTTATCTTTATTAGTGATCCGCCAAACTTGTTTCTTACCAGGTGTTGAGATCTTGGCAGCATTACTTGATAACTTCAAAGTATCCATCATGTTGCCTTTTTTATCTTCGATGCTGACTAGTTTGTAGACAGCACCTAAAGCAGGTTGATCAAAAGCGGTAATATTCTTCGTACCGATTCCCCAAACATCGATCTTGGCATCTTGCATCTTCAAGTTAAGGACAGTCTTCTCATCCAGATCATTTGAAGCATAGATCTTGGCGTCTTTAAAACCAGCTTCATCAAGTTGTTCACGAACACGCTTAGAAATATAAGCCATATCACCAGAGTCGATCCGAACACCTTGGAAATTGATCTTATCGCCCATTTCCTTAGCGACCCTAATAGCACTAGGAACCCCACTCTTCAAGGTATCGTATGTATCAACTAAGAAAACGCAATTCTTATGTGTCTGAGCATAGGCCATAAAGGCATCATATTCATTTTGATAAGCTTGAACTAAGGCGTGAGCATGGGTTCCGGAAATTGGGATACCAAACATTTTACCGGCTAACACATTACTTGTGGCATCAAAGCCACCAATATATGATGCACGGCTACCCCAAATAGCGGCGTCAATTTCTTGGGCACGTCTTGACCCAAACTCAAGTACCGGATTATCGCCACAAACTGTCTTGATCCGAGCAGCTTTAGTAGCGATCAAAGTTTGAAAATTAATAATATTCAAAATAGCAGTTTCGATCAATGTTGCTTGAGCTAGTGGACCTTCTACTTGGAAGATCGGTTCTTCATTGAACACAAGATCTCCTTCTCGTGCTGAACGAATCGTACAACTGAAAGTGAAATCCTTGAGCCAACGCAAAAATTCTTCGTCAAATTCCCCATATTCACGTAAGTAATCAATGTCGTCATCGGAAAACTTCAAAGCTTTCAAGTAATCGACCACATGTTCCAACCCTGCAAAAATTGCATAACCGTTATCAAATGGCAATTTTCTAAAGTAGCATTCAAACACTGTCCGACGATTGTGGATTCCCTTCTTCCAGTATGTATACATCATATTTAATTCATAATAATCCGTATGTAAAGTAAGATCACGATCCAAATTTTGAGTCATCATTTCTCCCTTATTTTTGGTAATTTTTTTCATTTTACCACTTTACTTTGACTAAGCCTTTAAAACTGTCTCATATCCCCTATTTACAGCTTCAGCTAGTCTTTCAATTGAATAATTTTCTTTTGTTTCCTGGTACAATTCCATACCTTTTGGATCCAGTTCATCTGCTTGGTAAGCTTGATGAGCCTCATTCAACGCTGTCACTAATTGCGACAAATTATTTGGTTCCACTAACCAACCAGTTTTATCATTAATGACTTTGTCGGTAGCACCGACGTTGGTTGCGATAACAGGTCGACCATGTAAAGCCGATTCTAAGTATACCGTAGGTAAACTCTCCGAATTCGATGTCAAAACTGAAACATCGCATTCATCGTAGTAATCGCCGGTATTCTCGTGAAAGCCTACGAACTTGACCTTATCGTGAAGTCTCAAGGTATTGGCTCTTTGCTTCAACTGTGACATTAAAGGACCGTCACCGACAAAGACCATCCGAAAGTCAAAATCGACTTTGGACAAAGCATTGAGCATCAATTCATGGTTCTTCACTTCAACCAAACGAGCGACCATTAACAAACTAAATTGCTTCTGGCGTCTCGGCTCCGGGATAGCTTGCTTGAAATCGATAGCGTTGAAAACTTCGCACAGCTTTCGCTTAGGAATACGGAGCGAATCAAAATAACTGACCAAACTAGGATTCATATAAAAAATAAAATCAGCTTGCTTCAAAGCTCGCACATTCAATTTCAAAAAAACTTTTCCCTTCAAGCCTGAAAAGTCGATCCGAGGATCTGAATGGACCGTCGTCACCCAAGTGGCATCGATCCGATTTCTGATCAAAGACAAGATAAAATTAGCTCTTGGTCCATGAGTATGGACGATATCGATCTGGTGGCTATTAATGTAAGACACCAAAGGAGTCAAAATAGACAGATCGATCTGACGTCTTTGTGGCATGACAACAACGTTCAAGCCATTGTCCCGCGCCATTCGTGCCACCGGACCTTCTTCAAAAGTCATCAAAGTAGCATCTGTATCAGTCGTCTCCTGACCTTTCATCAAATTAATGATGTAGGTTCTAGCGCCTCCATCTTCATTTCCAGCATTAATGTGTAAGACCCGCATATTGCACCTCTCAAAAGTATCGTTCTCATGTATAATATTATCGTAAAGGAGATATGTATGCACAAAAATAGAATAAATATTTTGGGAACAGAATTTGACAACTTCACCGCAAAGCAATTTCACGATTTGATCGACAGCGATTTGGACAACCACCAAAACAAGTTCATAGTAACACCAAATCCAGAAATAGTTTTATCGGCTAGGGAAAATACCCGTTTTTCAAATATCATCAATAATGCTGACTATGTCATCCCAGACGGCATCGGCATCATTAAAGGTGCAAACATGCTCGGAACTCCAATGCACGAACGCATCACTGGCTTTGACACCTTAATGTATTTGATCAAAACAGCTAACAGCAAGAGTTTAAAACTCTACATGTTGGGAGCAAAGCCAGAAGTTATCAAAGCCTCAGCTGACAGAATAAAAAACGAATTCAAAAATATCGATCTAGTCGGCTATCATGACGGTTACTTTAAAGATGAAGCTGAAATAGCTCACCAAATCGAAGAAAAACAACCAAATATCGTCCTAGTGGCTCTAGGTTCACCTAAACAAGAATATTTCATTAATAAATACCGCAATAATACAGATGCTATTTGGATCGGCGTTGGCGGCAGTTTTGACGTCTTCTCGGGAACGAAAAAAAGAGCACCCAAATTAGTCCAAAAACTCAGCCTCGAGTGGTTTTACCGTCTGATCAAAGAACCAACGAGGATCGGTCGAATGATGGCCATTCCCAAATATTTACATTTAATCAAAAAAACACAAAAGAAAAACATCATCAAGAAATAATCAAAAAGCTTCCGAACGGGATCAAACCCTGAACGGAAGCTTTTTTGCGTGATCCAAAAAAATCCGCAAATGATCAACATCAATTGCGGATAACTTCCTATCACATGAAAAATACCTAAGAATTACAATTTTGAGAAAAAATTAGTATTGAGAATTACCCAAAGTTAACCCCCGATCCATTCTTGATCCACTCATCCGTAGAAACACAGTAGTAAGTGTTACCTTCTTTATCAGTAGCTTGCTTATCTGTGAGCCATGCTGTATCGCCAGCTAAGCCACGAGTAGCAGCTTTTCCATCAGTTGTGAACAATGAATACACAAAGCCAGCTGGGCCGTCTAAACTAACCTTAGAACCTGCTGGAAGGTCAGTAATATTAGTTAAGCCAGATGAATCGCCAGTATCAACATCAGTGTCCTTATCAGCATAAGAAACATCAGCAGCCTTCACCCACTCATTAGTTGAAACACGATACATCACTTCACCAGTATTATTATTGACCCGTTTCGTATCGGTATACCAATCGGAACCTTGTGCCAAGGCACGACCGACCACTTTATTACCCTTGCCATCGTACAAGTGAGTAACAATATTATTGTCGCTCATATCCTTGATCGGAGTAGTAACCACACCGTTCACGTCAGAATCAGACCAATTATCCAGACCAACATTGATCACACGAGTCAAAGTCAATGTATTACCGATCTTGTCCCAAACCTTCGATAACAAACCACCACTGTAAGTTTCGCCATTAATCGTAATTTGATCCAAGTCATTGAACAAATCGTTATATTCGTTACGGTTAAACTTAATCGTCATCTTCTGAACAACAGTCCCAGCCTTAGGCAACGTAGAAGCATTAATAATCGTAGCTAAGTCTAAACCGTTATAAAAAGTCGAAGTAACATTTTGAGGATCAACCTTATTACCTAAATTATCTTTGATCGAAATTGGATATTTACCAGTAGTCCCAAAATCCGATTTATTTTGACCAACATAGCCATCGACCGGAGTTTCAAAATTAATATTCATAGCATGGATCTCTTGTTGAGCCACCTCAGTCTTAGCATAAACCGTCTTATCTAACGGCTTACCATTAAGTTCCACCGGCTCAAAATATTTAACCAGCTGTTGGTTAGACCATAAAGTATGATCCTTAATCGTCGACATCGGCAAACCAACGATCCGATAATTAACCGAACCACCGTGTTGTCCAGCAGCCAGCATATCATCACGCCATTCCGAGATCGATTGCCCATCAGCAGGAACCACCACGAACACAATAGTATTAAGCAAAGCCACAACATCCAAATCATTGATCATCGATTGATATTGCGGATGCAAAGGTCTTAAAATACCATTCAACAATTCCGCCGAATAAGTATAACGATTACTAGGATTCAAAAACGCAAATCCAGCACCGTAAACAAAATCAGCCTGAGTGGCATTATTGTAGTTTTTAAAAGTTGCATCAAAAGTGTTGTAAGCATCTTCTTGAGTAGCCTTGCTATAACTAGCATCGGCCTTCTGTTCGGCAGTAGGAACCACCGAAGAAGCATTAAAGATTGGTGCTGCAACAGGTGCGACAGCTATTAAGGTAGCGGCGGCAAGCCCTGAATACTTGAGAGATTTTTTCATGTCGTCTCCTCCTCTAGTTGTACTAACTTTTGTTTCCAGAAATAATTTAGCATGTAGGCAATCAAATATCAAGTGATTTATTAATGATGATGATTAGATTTTTATTATGAACAAGCTATAAATACGATTAAATCAGTAAAAGCGCATACATAAAAAAATCAAAAAAGTTGCAAACTAATTCAAAAAAACGAGCGAGTGTGTAAGCGAAGCAAGCACAAGAGCCAGAAACAAATAAATAGAGAAAAAAAGAAAGCACCAGAACCAGTCAAGAGTGCAAGGAACGAGCACGCGAGCAAGAAGCGAAAGTCAGAGAACAAAAAATATACCTGCTCTTATATAACTAACAAATCAATAAAGACAACAACAGCAATGTAAGTCAGGAAACAAAATGAGCGGAGCAAGGTCCCGCGAACCGAGAAAGAGATCATTGATTCAAACAGAGAAAGGACCACAACAAAACAAGGAAGCACCTACTCCCACCAGAATAGATAAAACCTGAGATAGACATGTGAGAAATAGGACGCGCAAAAAGTGCCAATTTGCACAAAATAAATCGGTAAATCTCAACCAAAGGGGGGATTAATGTCTCTATCTAGACGGAGGGGCCCGGGGATACAGCCCTCAGTGGTGAAATTTCTCTTGGCGACGAAGGAGCTTAGAGAAAGGTGCAGTTTTGAAACAAGCGAGCGCACTTTGCTCGATTGGTTCAAAATGTGCCCACCACGTTCCAGTGGCTGTATCCCCGGGCCCCGGAGTCGGCATTGAACGTAGCAACCAAACTACTACCTCTACCCCAAACACCAAACAAACTAACAAAACGCGCCCCAAGCAAAACTCCTCTGTCTGCCATAGCTCTCTTACATCTATATAAAAAAAGACCGCTGTCCCAAAGACAACGGTCAAACAAAACTATTCAATAACATCCAATTCAACAGGATCTTTCTTATTCTTATAAAACAACCGAGCATTATACATAGCAAAAGCCAACGAAGTAACAAAGTAAATACTTACAGAAGGCGCCTCAATAACATGCCCAGTAAGCAGTGCCATCCCAAAACCTAACAGCACACTAGAAACCAACATAGCCCATTTAAACGACCACATCGATCCAAAATGCCTAAAGAACAACACAAGCAAGTAAACAAAACTAACAATCAAAGGCAACATAAACACAATAGATCCTAAAATACCAAACTGGAAGACAATATCAACATAGTCCATCTCGACCAGTTTAGCTTTCTTAACCTTCTTAAAATCAGTAGCATACCCCATACCAAACACCTTCTGTGCAGGAGTGGCCTTACTGAAATTATCAGCAGCATTTTCAAAGTAAATAGTCCTACCACTGAAAATGTAAGAAACATACTTATTAGTTTGAACATACTTCTTCTGGTCCTTATTAAGACCCTTCTTAGTCTTAGCACGTTCCTTCTTGTAATAGATCATCTCTTCGTGAAGTTGCGAAGTTTTAGCAACAGCCATCATCGGATAAGCAACACCGATCCCGACCAACGTCGCGATCAGCAAAACGATCATACCGTTCAGATGCTTAATACTACCTTGATGACGGATCCGTTGAACAAATGCGGCGATCAGTGCCATCGCCGTACCAAAGATAACCGCCAAAAAAGCACCCTTAGTACCGATCAACAATGCTGAATAAATCGCAATGATCACCGTGATCCAGTAATACCATCTCTTAGCCTTAGAAAGGCGATCAGTAGCGTACCAAACCAAAATTGGGAATGAGATCGAAACGATCGCACTCAATTCATTAGCAGCAAAGAACCAGCCACTTTCGCCTAGTTTGTAGTATGAATAAGAACTAAAACTAGTATTAGTAAAGTGAGCAATGATCATAACTAATGAAATGATATTAACTGCGTAAAAAACAACTTTTGGAAAATACTTGTTGAGAATGCCATCTCGATGCAATTCTTCAAAAGCATAAAAGTAACCAAAGAACATGATCGGATAGTATAAACTCTTGGCCAAAGTAGTCAATTCCAAGCTAGGAACAAATAATGTCTTTTGTTTGTAGTTAATAAACATACTTATAGCAGACATTAATCCTAAAATCACAAAATAACCGATCACTAGGAAGCCTTTTTTATTATTTCGGTTGAGTAACAAATACATTAGCAAAAAAACTACCGTAACAGCCATTACTAACATTCTGACTAAAACACCAAACGTTACATCGATATGTGCCTTAGTCATTACCCCGGTAATAGCATCTAACACCGGTTGAAATACGATATAGATCATCAAAAAGATGCTATATCTCCTAATAAAACTTTGCATAAAATACTCCCAAGAAAATATTTAAAAAATAGATAAATTAATGATAACTCATATTTGACTATATTTTTAAAAAATAACTATCTTTCTAGATAAAATTCAAATCTGTCGCCAACATATTGCGAACGAACGTATTCGAATGGCAATCCATCGTCCAGCGTTGTCACTTGACGCAATCTCAAAATAGCTGAACCACGTTTGACGCTCAACAAAGTAGCGATGCGTTCTGATGCTAACATAGCAGAAACAGTTTGACTAGCCTTCCCCAGTTTGAGGCCAGCCTTTTCTTCTAGCGCCTTGTATAATGACGATGTAATATCTTGTTTGTCGAGATTTTCGACGATACTACTTGGGATCGTAGCCACTTCAAAACAAATAGGTTGGTTATCAGCATATCTGATCCGTTCCATTCG
This sequence comes from Companilactobacillus furfuricola, assembly GCF_003946325.1. GTDB lineage: Bacteria > Bacillota > Bacilli > Lactobacillales > Lactobacillaceae > Companilactobacillus > Companilactobacillus furfuricola. The sequence goes on from NZ_RHNT01000050.1 coordinate 13,708, forward strand.
TAAAACTTCATCGCCATCATGAAGCTGCAGCTTCTCCATCTCGCTTAATGAAGGGTCAGCCAGGTGGTAAGACACGGTCTTACTGGATGGATGCTTACCTTGGCTCTCAGTGATCTCTGTAAAACTAGTCGTCCCAGACATTTTCTCTTGGACCTTGCTACTAGCTACGTATGTCCCGGAACCGACTTGACGTTGTAAGATGCCCTCATCAACAAGAGTTTGGATGGCTTGGCGAAGTGTCATTCTACTTACGTCAAATTCATCAGCCAATTTTCTCTCAGAAGGGATCCGAGCGCCTACTGCCCACTTACCTTCTTCGATTTCTTTCTTGATACGATTATGAATTTGAATATAAACAGGAACCTTCATTTTCGCCCTCCATTTCAAATCTTTAAAGAGACAACTGCACTTAAATTATACAGTATAACTTACAAATTTAGAAAAAAAAGGACCGATATTATCGGTCCTTTTTTGTAATTGGGTTAGCTGGATTCGAACCAGCGCATGACAGGATCAAAACCTGTTGCCTTACCGCTTGGCTATAACCCAATAAATGGAGGGGAGTGGATTCGAACCACCGAACCCGAAGGAGCGGATTTACAGTCCGCCGCGTTTAGCCAGACTTCGCTACCCCTCCGACATCTCATCTTTCGACTTAAAATATATTACCGAAGATTCAGAAAAATTTCAAGTGGTATAGATATAAAAATTTAAAATTTAATGGTACTCAGCAAAAAATCCCGATAACTCGGGATTCACATTCAATACTTTTTAAAAAAATCGCTTATTAATTCTTTTCCAAAAATTGCACAGCTAATTTTTGATATAAGTCGATAAAATCAAAATACATTTGTTTAGCTAAATATTCATTAGGAGCATGTTGCGACAAATTACCAGGTCCAGCCACGATAAATGGATAGTCAGCACGCTTATTTTTTACCAAATTAGAAGCATCAGTAATACCAGGACTAACCACGATCAGTAAATCACCCTTTTTAGCCATTTGGAGCGTCTTTTGAATATCCTTGAACAAATCATTCAAGTAGGCAACATCTCCCTTAATATAAGGCTTCATAAGCTCCTGAGCTAATTCAACCAACTGATTGTCTTTCGTAGATGCAACGGGACCTTCATCCATAAACATCTCAAAACTAATATGAGCACCTTGCTGATTATATTTCTCAACCAGTTCACTCAATAAATCCTTAATCTGCTCATTATCAAATTCAGGAACCGTCCGCACATTAACCTCAGCTTCAGCATCATCGGGGATCGAATTAACCTGTGTCCCACCATTAATAGTAGTCACATTAAAAATCAAAGGTCCCATCGAATCCATAGCTTTTTCATGCGAACGAAAAACACCATTAGCTTCAGTCAACAAATTCATCAAAGGATCGATCGCATTAAAACCTAACTGAGGCATCGAACTATGAGCAGCCTTCCCTTTAGAAGAAAACTTAATATCCATCGAACCCTTTTGCGAATAAGCAATATTAAAACCAGTAGGTTCACCAACAACCAGCCCATCAACATCATCCATCAAGCCATCAGCAGCAACCGCAGCAGAACCTTCTTCACCGATCTCCTCACCAAAAGTAAGCAGCAAACGGACAGTCCCAACCTGAGGCAACCCAGCTTCCTTAAGCTCGATCATAGCAATAACAAAAGCCGCAACCCCAGCCTTCATATCAGCAACACCACGACCATACAAAACACCATCAGACTCAGTCAAAGAAAAAGGATCCGACTTCCACAAACCAAGATCTCCAGCATCAACAACATCCAAATGCCCAGTAAATCCCAAAATAGGAGCACCAGAGCCAATTTCAGCCACCAAGTTGCAACGATCACCAGCAACATTCAAAAGCTTAGCTGAAATACCATAACGGTCAAACAAATCAACCAAATAATCCGCCGCCACCTTCTCATGTCCATTAACAGTCTTAAAAGAAATCAAATCCTTCAAAACATCCATCTTCATAGATTCATCAAAAACAGCCATAACAAATGCCTCCTCATAAAAGTTAAAAGATTCACAATTACATTATAACCCCAGAAAAAAATTCGAAAAAAATAAACAGAGAAGAAAACATAAGAACCAGACAAGAGTGTGAGGAACGAGCACGCGAGCAAGAAGCAAAAGCAAAAGAAGAGCAAAAGTATATGATCTTATCAAATCCGCAAAAAAATAAAGCTCACAACAGCAATGTAAGTCAGGAAACAAATATGAGCGGAGCAAAGTCCCGCGAACCGAGCAAAGAGTCAGTAATCTAGAAAGAGAATATATCCTAACAAGCAAAGGAAGCTCCTACTCCCCACCAGAATAGATGGAACCTGAGATAGACATGTGAGAAATAGGACGAGCAAACAGTGCCAATTTGCACAAAATAAATCGGTAAAACAAAAAAAAGGGGGGGATTATGTCACTATTTAGACGGAGGGGCCCGGGGATACAGACCTCAGTGGTGAAATTTCACTTGGCGACGAAGGAGCTTAGTGAAAGGTGCA
>NZ_RHNT01000051.1 GCF_003946325.1 Companilactobacillus furfuricola
TGGTTCGATTCCACTGATCCTCATTGGATATACATACCGGGAGTGTATCCATCCCTTATTCATAGAATCCTCCTCGGCGGGATGTATCCAGTGGTGTGGATATACTATACGCTAGCAAGTATGCAGGTTCGATTCCACATCTGACTATATCCCCCCCTGTACTTATTAAGTACATTGTTTTAATTAAGACCCCCACACCTTAATAACCCTGGTGTCGGTGGTCTATTTTTATACCCTCATCTAACAAATAGTACCCACCCTAATAAATAAGACCTACCATACTATTTAATATACCCATCTATGAAAGGACCACTATCAATGACACTTAGAGCTGATAGGATTGGACAACATCGAGTTGCCTTTGAAAAGAATAAGAAGATCATACTCAAAACACAATCGGTCTGTGGCATCTGTGGCAGACCGGTAGACAAACGTTTAAAGTATCCTGATCCAATGAGTGCTGTTATTGATCACATCATTCCAATAAATAAAGGTGGACATCCAAGTGACATGGACAACCTACAGCTCGCTCATTGGAGTTGTAACAGACAGAAGTCAGACAAGTTATTTAAAAATAAAGAAAATAAAAGTGTTGATGTAAAAACTATTGGTAATAGAAATTTACCTCAATCATTAGATTGGTCTAAATACCGTTCATAAGCTGTTTGAAACAATTTAATGATTCTGATTGAGCCAAGATTTTAAAGGGGGCATGAGACCCCCTGACGGCTCACAGCCGAGCTTCACGCCGTCACTGTACATTTTTTCTCATAAATTTTAAAGGAGTTGATATATATTGGCATATAAAGGCATTGAGTATCTTAGAAATAAGCTGTCACATAAGCGTTTTAGAGTGAATATGCGATATGAGCAATATGCAATGAAACACTATGAAAATGAACCAGGTATTACTATTCCACCGGAAATTAGAAATCAATATCGTTCAATTTTGGGATGGTGTGCTAAAGGTGTGGATAGTTTGGCCGATCGTTTGGTATTCCGTGATTTTGATAATGATGATTTTGAAGTAAATGAAATTTTTAATGCTAATAATCCCGATGTATTTTTTGATTCTGCAGTTTTATCGGCGCTGATTGGTTCGTGTTCATTCGTTTATATTTCAAAAGCGGAAGATCGGATACGATTGCAAGTTATTGAGGCAAGTAATGCAACTGGAATTATTGACCCAATCACTGGATTGCTAACCGAAGGGTATGCGGTTTTGAAACGCGATGATTATGGTAATCCGATTAGTGAAGCATACTTTTTACCACAATTAACCACATTTATTGATGGAAAAACAGTAACCAATATCACTAATCCAACTAATCATCCGTTATTAGTACCAATAATTCATAGACCAGATGCCGTTAGACCTTTTGGACGTTCTAGAATTACTAGATCAGGAATGTATTACCAAAAATACGCTAAACGTACTTTGGAACGTGCAGATATTACTGCAGAATTTTATTCGTTCCCTCAAAAATATGTTGTCGGGTTGAGTAATGAAGCTGAACCAATGGATTCATGGAAAGCGGCTATTTCTTCAATGCTTCAATTTACTAAAGATGATGATGGTGATAGTCCTAAACTTGGACAATTCACAACATCATCAATGACACCATTTACTGAACAGCTTAAAACTGCAGCTGCTGGTTTTGCTGGTGAAATGGGATTGACAATTGATGATTTGGGATTTATATCAGAAAATCCATCAAGTGTTGAAGCCATTAAGGCAAGTCATGAGAACTTAAGGTTAGCTGGACGAAAGGCACAACGTTCATTTGGTTCAGGTTTATTGAACGTTGCATACCTAGGTGCATGTTTAAGAGATGATTATCAATATGAACGTTCACAATTCATGAATACAGTACCTAGATGGAATCCGCTGTTCGAAGCAGATGCCAATATGCTTTCAATTATTGGTGATGGTGCTATTAAATTGAATCAAGCTATTCCGGGGTTCATAGATAAAGAAACTGTTCGTGAGATTACTGGGGTAAAGGGCTCTGATCAGGAACCACCAATTGAAACAGGTGATAAGAATGGATAAAGATATTATTCCTGAACTTTTAAAATCTATTGATGAGAAATTTAAAAATGATAATGCTAAAAGTGCAGTTATTAAATCGGTTGTTAAGAAATTAAAATCTGGCATGGCAACTTATGAAGATGTGAATAAATTAGCGATTGAGATCGGTACTAATTCATCAAAAGCAATCAATGAATTTGTTACTGCTGATGTTTTACCGGACGGAAAAATGTACTTTAATATTTCGGACCGTTTGATGAATCACACTTTAAAAAATAATTATGATGTCGTTTCTGGCTATGCTGAAGATGTTCAAAAACAATTGAATGAAAAAGCAAACTTGCACTTAAAGGCGCAAATCCCTAACTTTAATCAAGAAAAGGTTAAAGGAATTGTTGAACGACTTACTAATGCTGAAAAATTTGATGATATCAATTGGATTTTAAATGAACCACTTGTAACTTTTACTCAATCGATAGTTGATGATTCAATTCAAAAAAATGTTGAGTTTCAATCTAAAACGGGGCTGAAGCCGAAAATTACAAGAAGATTAATCGGTAACGCTTGCGATTGGTGCAAAAATTTAGCTGGTACTTACTCTTATAAAGAAGCACCTAATGATATCTACCGCAGGCATGAGCGTTGTCGCTGTATTGTGAGCTATGATCCCGGTGACGGAAGGAAACAAAACGTTTGGACTAAAGAATGGGTTGATCCAAAAAAAATCGAAGCAATAGAGAAACGTAAAACATTAAACTTGAAGAAAAAATAAAATTTGACCTAAGCATGTCTCTAAACTGCGGTGATTGAAGGAGGATAACTATGACTACTGAAGTAAAACTTGGTAATCAACATCCTACTCAATCGGTAATACTTCCATTTACTAAATCTGTATATCAAACTGCAATTGAAAACTATGAAAAGTCGGGACGTACTGCTCAAGAATGGCAAGTTGAATTAGCAAAAGATTTGTTTGCGGTCAATGATGATGGTCTTTGGGTTCATACAAAGTTTGGATATTCTATCCCACGTCGTAATGGTAAAACCGAATTGATCGTTATCCGTGAAATTCAAGGACTTTTAAACGGGGAACAGATTCTTCATACAGCGCATAGAACCACAACCTCACATTCATCCTGGGAGCGAGTTTTAAAATTGCTTGATAATGCTGGTATTAAATATAGGTCATTAAAAGCGACAGGACGTGAAAGAGTTGCTTTACCTGATACCGGTGGACGTATTGAGTTTAGAACTCGTACCTCAACAGGTGGACTTGGTGAAGGTTTTGACTTACTAGTAATTGATGAAGCTCAAGAATATACGACTGATCAAGAATCAGCATTGAAATATGTTGTTACCGATTCAGACAACCCACAAACAATTTTATGTGGAACACCGCCAACGCCTTTATCTTCAGGTACTGTATTTGTTGGCTTTAGAAATGCTGTTTTAGAAGGCAAAGTTGAAAACGCTGGCTGGGCAGAATGGTCAGTTGAAGATCAATCAAATATTCGGGATCGTGAACTTTGGTATAAGACTAACCCATCACTAGGGACAATCTTCACTGAACGATCAGTTCAAGATGAGATTGGTTCTGATGAGATTGACTTTAATATTCAGCGACTGGGTCTTTGGATTAAATATAATCAAAAATCCGCTATATCAGAAAACGAGTGGAATGAATTGAAGGTTCATTCTTTGCCGATTTTAAAAGGTCCTTTATATGTTGGAATTAAATACGGCAATGATGGTTCCAATGTTGCGATGAGTATTGCAGTTCACACTCTTTCAGGAAAGATTTTCATTGAAACCATTGATTGCCAAAGCGTTCGAAACGGTAATAATTGGATCATTAATTTTTTGCGAACTGCAGATATAAAAAAAGTTGTGATTGATGGTGCTAGTGGTCAAAATATCCTGGCTGCAGAAATGAAAGACTTTAGATTGAAGCCACCAATATTGCCGACGGTTAGGGAAGTAATTAATGCGAATTCAATGTGGGAACAAGGTATTTATCAGCAATCGATTTGTCATAGTAATCAACCATCATTAAAAGTGGTAGTGACTAACTCAGAAAAACGCAATATCGGTTCAAGTGGTGGTTTTGGTTACAAGTCGCAATTTGATGATATGGATATTAGTTTAATGGATAGTGCTTTACTAGCACACTGGGCTTGCGCTATTGATAAGCCCAAACAAAAACAACAGGTACGATACTAGACGTTTATTAATACGTCTATTTTTATACCAAAATTACCGATACCACCGGGTAAGTGGGAGAAAGGATTTTAAATTATGGCTTTTAAAGCAATTGAAACACAAGAAGATTTTGATAAGGCAGTTTCAGAACGTATCAATAGAGAGAAAGATACTTTGAATAAGAAATATGCTGATTATGACGATTTGAAGAAACAAGTATCAACACTGACAAGTGAGAACACCTCACTAAAATCAACTATTAGTGCTAACAAGGAAAAATATTCTGATTATGATAAGAATATTGATAATTTGAATTCAAAGATTAAAGGTTTTGAAACAGAAAAACTTAGAACAAAGGTCGCTTTAGATAACGGTCTTCCATATGATTTAGCAGATCGTTTGGTTGGTGACAGTGAAGAAGATTTAACGAAAGACGCTCAAAGATTAGCTGGTTTTGTTAAACCAAGTGATCCAGTACCACCGTTAAAAGCAACTGAACCAAATACAGGTTCAGATGAAAATAATGCTTATAAAAATATGATTAATAATCTAGGAATCGAAGGAGAATAAAAATATGACAACATCAAAGGGAAACTTATTTGAACCAACATTAGTAACAGATTTGATTGATAAAGTTAAGGGGAGAAGTTCACTTGCACTTTTATCAGGTCAAAAGCCAATTCCATTTAATGGTCAAAAAGAATTCACATTTACGATGGATAATGATATTGATATCGTTGCCGAAAATGGTAAGAAAACAGAAGGCGGGGCATCACTTGCACCAGTAACGATTGTTCCACTCAAGGTTGAATATGGCGCACGTGTTTCTGATGAATTTATGTATGCTACAGAGGAAGAAAAAATTGATATTCTAAAATCATTTAATGATGGTTATGCTAAGAAATTAGCCCGTGGTTTGGATTTGATGGTATTTCATGGAATTAATCCACGTACTAAAGAGGCATCTACAATTATTGGTGATAATTCTTTAGATAAAAAAGTTACTCAAACTGTTGAGTTTGATGAAAAGGATCCTGATAAGAATATTGAAGATGCCGTTAAACTGATTCAGGGATCAGATAATCTAATTACAGGTATGGCAATTGATTCACAATTTTCATCTGCATTAGCTCAAATGCGTGACGGAAATAATAATCGCCTATTCCCAACACTTGCTTGGGGTGCAAATCCTGGTTCAATCAATGGTTTACAAACAGATATTAACAACACTGTTTCGGCAGGTTCAGACGATTATGCTATTCTTGGAGATTTCACAAATATGTTCCAATGGGGCTTTTCAAAACAAATTCCAATGGATGTAATTCAATACGGTGATCCTGATAATTCAGGTAAAGATTTGAAAGGATATAACCAAGTTTATCTACGTTCTGAAACTTACTTAGGCTGGGGAATCATGGACGGTGCTAGTTTTGCTCGTGTAATCAAACTAACTACGGAGGGATAACATGAAATATCAGAACATTAAAACTCAAGTGATTATTGATGTTGATTCAAAAATTAGTGGTAGTAATTGGATAGAAGTAGGAAAACCCACGAAAATCCCGCCAAAGATTAAATCAAAGCAACCTGAAAATACTCCGGTCAATGACACTGAAGCTGATAATGTGCCGAATAATATTACAAAGGATCAGATTATGAAAGAGCTTGATGCTTTTGGAATTAAATACAATGTTAGTGACAAGAAACAGGTTCTTTATGATTTGATGATGAAAGGTAAGTAACGATGGATTCATTCGCAACTATTGATGACTTAGAAAAAATGTGGCGTAAACTTCAACCTGATGAAATTGAGCGTGCTAAAAAATTGCTATCTGTGGTTTCTGATTCATTACGTGAAGCTGCAATCAAGGTTGGTAAAAATTTAGATCAGATGGTTGATGAGCGTTTGTCTTATGCAACGGTGGTTAAGTCTGTAACAGTTGATGTTGTGGCACGCACTCTAATGACATCTACGAGCCAAGAACCAATGACACAGGCTAGTGAAGCCGCTATGGGATATTTATGGTCAGGTTCATATTTAGTTCCTGGCGGTGGTTTATTCATTAAGAATTCCGAATTAACCAGATTGGGTTTAAGACGTCAAAGATACGGGGTGATGGAACCTTATGACACAAATTAAAGGAATTGCCGTTATTTTAATGGATAAAGTTGAAGATGGCACTGACGGATTTGGAAAACTCCTTTTTAAGGAAAAACCAATTGAAATTCAGAATGTCTTAGTTAGTCCTACATCAACTGATGATGTTACTAACGAATTGAATTTGACCGGTAAGAAGGCTGTTTATGATTTAGCAATTCCTAAAGGTGATACTCATGATTGGATCGATAAAAAGGTTCAATTCTTTGGAAAAACATGGCGAACAATTGGAGTTCCACTTGAAGGAATTGAAGATATGATTCCGCTTGACTGGAACAAGAAAGTGACAGTGGAATATTATGGCTAAGAATAAATTTGTACTTAATACTTCTGGTGTAGGACAACTATTAAAATCATCCAAAATGCAAAAAATTTTGGAAGAAAAAGCTACTTCAATTAGAAAATCAGCTGGTGATGGATATGCACAAGATACTTATGTTGGGAAAAATCGTGTAAATGCTAGTGTCTATGCTGATAGTTATAAGGCTAGAAAAGATAATTCAAAAAATAATACGCTACTAAAGGCGGTGCATTAATGATTGAAGAAATAATTAAAAATTATTTGGACGGTCATTTTACAGAACCGTCTTTTTTAGAAAGACCAGAGAACCCCCCCGAGCGCTATATTATTTTTGAAAAAACAGGCGGGTCAGAGACTAATCATATTGATTCTGCAACAATTGCATTTCAATGTTATGCAGAAAGCCTTTATGAAGCGGCTAAGTTAAATGTAAAACTTAAAGCATGTTTAAATGAAATGATTTATTTCACAGATATCAGTAAAGCTAAATTGAATTCAGATTATAACTTTACGGACCCAGAAACAAAAGAATATCGCTATCAAGCGATTTATGATTTTAAATATTAGGAGGACGAATAATGTCAGATACACAAAATGTTTCAACTGCTAAACCAAAAGTTGGTGGTGCTGCATATACGGCACCTTTAAATACTGCACTTCCAACAGATGCTATTAAAGATTTGACTGATGATTTTAAACCATTAGGTTATATTTCAGAAGATGGACTAACAAATACAAATAGCCCTGATTCTGATTCAATCAAGGCTTGGGGTGGTGATACCGTCTCTGTCGTTCAGAAGGGTAAGGAAGATACATTTCAATACACTCTAATCGAATCAATGAATATTGATGTTTTAAAAGAGGTATATGGAGAAAAGAACGTTACTGGGGATTTAGAGACAGGAATTAAAATTAATGCCAATTCAGATGAATATGAGCCACATATTTTAGTCTTTGACATGATTCTAAAAGGTGGAGTATTAAAACGTATTGTTATTCCTAATGGTACGATTTCTGAAATTGGGGATATTACATATGGAGATGAAGACGCTGTTGGATTTGAAACAACGTTTACTGCCTCACCAGATAAAGTTGGAAATAATCATTACGAATATATCAATAAACCAGAAACACAATTATAAGATAAGGGAGAGTAATTAATATGATGAAGGGTAAGACTAAATCAGGGTTTAATTATTTAATTCCTGAAAAAAGGTTAGATAATTATGAGTTATTAGAAGCCATCAGTGATATTGAAACTAATCCACTAATTATGCCAAAAGTTTTAAAACTTCTATTTGGTGAAGAACAAACCGAGAAACTAAAGAAACATTTGGCAGACAAAGAAGGGTTGGTTTCTATGGAAAAAATGACCGCTGAAATTCAAGAAATCTTTGAAAACCAAACTCAAGTAAAAAACTCTTAATCCTTGCCTATATGTTGAAATTTGATAAGGATGCACTTTTGTGTGACTTAGCAGAGACATATCAAATATATGACTTTAAACAGTTACCTTTAACCAAGGTAGCTGTTTTTTCTTTAGGTTTAAAAGATGATTCGAGAATCAAAATGAAATTAAGAAATCAAAAGTTGAACTTAGAAGAAATGCTTATGGTGTCTATTGCGGACAGCTTGAAATTACTTCTTTGGTCCAAAACTAAGGATGCTCAAAAAAATAGAAATAGACCAGTTCTTTGGTCATCACTATTTGAAAAACCTAAAGAGAAAAAAGAAGCCATATTTAGTTCAGGCAAGGATTTTGCAAAAGAGCGTAAAAAGTTATTGATGAAAGGAGGAAATAATTAATGGCAACTGAATTAGGAAAAGCATATGTTCAAATTATTCCATCAGCTAAGGGCATTCGTGGCGCATTAAAAGGTCAATTAGATCCAGAAACAGCAGCCGCTGGTTCAAGTGCAGGTAAATCGTTGAGTAGTAAATTGATATCAGTTGTGAAAGGCGCAATTGTTACAGCTGGTATTGGTAAGGCTATTGGTGCATCTATTAGTGAAGGTGCCAAGCTACAACAATCACTTGGTGGTGTAGAAACACTATTTAAAAAATCAGCTGGTAAGGTAAAGAAATATGCTGCACAAGCCTATAAAACTGCGGGTATGTCTGCTAATGACTATATGGAAAATGTAACTAGCTTTTCAGCCAGTCTATTGCAATCATTAGGTGGTAATACTGGCAAAGCAGCTAAGGTAGCTAATATGGCTATGATTGATATGAGCGATAACGCCAATAAGTTTGGCAGTAATATGGGCGATATTCAGAATGCGTATCAAGGTTTTGCTAAGCAAAATTACACTATGCTTGATAACTTGAAACTTGGTTATGGTGGTACTAAGGAAGAAATGGAACGACTTCTTAAAGATGCTACTAAGTTGACTGGTAAGAAGTACGATATTAGTAATCTTTCAGATGTTTATAATGCGATTCATGCAATTCAAGGCAAACTTGATATTACTGGTACAACTGCTGAAGAAGCTGCTAGTACATTTAGTGGATCTTTTGATTCTATGAAAGCCGCAGCAAAAAACTTTTTGGGTAATATCGCATTAGGTAGAGATATCAAGCCATCGCTAAAGGCATTGGCAAAAACTACATCTAACTTTATATTCAATAACTTTATTCCAATGATCGGTAATATTCTTAAAGCGTTACCTGGTGCATTGGTTACATTTATTGAAACTGCTATCCCGTTAATTAAATCGGGAGTCAACAATATGTTTGATAAAGCCTTTAGCGGGTCTTTTGATTTTACTAAATACTTGAAACCAGCATTGGCTGTTTTAGGAACATTCAGTGTACCTGCTGGTTTGAAGTTACTTGGTAGAGTTTTTAGTAAATTAGGTTTTGTGGTTAAACCATTGTCTGGTATTTTTACTGGTTTCGGTTCAGCGCTAAAACCAATCGGTGGAATATTTACTGGATTAGGTGGAATCGTTAAAACTGTTGCAAGCAATTTTTCATCGTTTGCCACATCAATATTAAAAGTCGGTGCTGGTGTTGGGATTGCAACCACAGGTTTAGCAGCACTCACTTTTGCTATGACCGGACTTGCCAAAACTGGTACTGATGGTATTCTGGCAATGTCTACATTTGGAATTACTCTTGGAGGATTGGTCGCAGCGTTTGCTTTAGCGGCACCAGCTTTTACCGCCGGCGCTTCAGGGATGACTGCATTCGGTACTGCGGTTCTTTCGGCTGGTATTGGTATCGGTGTAGCCTCTGCTGGAATTGCAGCATTGATATCAAGTTTTGCATTGTTGAATTCATCGTTTGTTCAATTAACGACTGTATCAAGCCAGTTACTTCCGATGTTTACTAATTTGGGCTTGGGATTAAGTGCTATGATGACAAGTTTTCTAACTTCAGTCATTACTAACGCCCCTTTAATTATTCAATCGTTTGTAGTTATGGGATCCGGTATTTTGACGGCGATTAATACTTTAATGCCACAATTAATTGATACTGGTATGAATATGATCATGTCGTTATTAAATGGTATTAATGATAATATTTCTAAGATCATAGCTGTGTCGATTGATATTATGGTTAAATTCATTGGTGGGCTTGCAAAAGGTTTACCACAGATTCTAGCTAAGGGTACTGAATTCATAGTTAATCTATTTAATGGTATTACTGAAAATTTACCTAAAATTATTGCTGCAGCTGTAAATGTCATTGTGACATTTGTTGATGGAATCGCCGATAACCTAGGGAAAATCGTTGAAGCAGCGTTGAATTTAATAATTAAATTTGCTAATGCCATTATTGATAATCAAAAAAAGATGGCAGACGCTGCTACTAAAATAATTCAAGCATTTGTCACATCAGTAGGTACGGCAATGAGAACAATTATTGATTCTGGTGGTAAATTAATTGGCTGGTTCGTTGATGGATTACTTGGTAGAAAAAAAGATTCAAGATCCGCTGGTAAGAGTAATGCCAAAGCTGTTAAAGATGGAGCTAAAGCAAATTTACGTGCTAACGGTCGCGCAATAATGAAAAGTTTTCTTGGTGGATTACGTTCAAAATGGGACAGTGTTAAAAAGTTCGTCTCTGGTATTGGTCCATGGATTGGGAAACATAAAGGTCCAATTAGTTATGATAAAAAGTTACTTATTCCAGCCGGACAAGCTATTATGGGTGGTTTGAATAACGGACTATCTGAAGCATTTAAAGATGTTAAATCAAATGTTAATTCAATGGCTGGTTTTATTAGTGATGAAATGGATTCATCAATAGGATCCTTTGGTTTAAACCAAGGTCAGATTAGTAAGGTGACAAGTGTTGATTTTAACCAGGCTCAATCTGCTAATGATTCTGAATCTACTATTGTTAGTCAATTGAATGACATGATGACACTTCTATCAAAAGACCCACAATATCAAGTAGTTTTGGATTCTGGAACTTTAGCGGGTGAATTAACTCCTAAGGTAGACAGTCAACTAGCGACAAATTGGCAAAAAAATGATAATCGGATTGGTAGGTGATTAGTTGATTGATAGATACTTTACGTTCAATGATAGAAGTTCCAAAGATTTTAATTTGTTGATCCAGAACGATTTTGAAGTTGAAGCTGGTGATGCAGATGTTAGTTATACCTCAGTACCTGGTCGGAATCTGGATATTGTTAATACGAATAATCGTTATAAGAATGGCACTCTAACTTATGAATGTTATATTGATATTCGCTGGTTTAATGATTCTTTCTATAATAATTTATCGGATCTGAGACGTGATCTAATTACCTGGTTAAATATTGATGAAAACTTTGAAGGTTATTCAAGATTACAGGATAACTTGGATGAGAATTACTATTATTTGGCTAGGTTAGCTAAAGCACCAGTAATGTCATATGTCACATCTAAATGTGCAACTATTACATTTAAATTCAATGTTGGACCATTTAAATATAGAATGGATTCTAATGAATATTATAAAGTTAAATCGGGTCAAAGTGTATTTAATCCTGAACCAGTAAATAGCTACCCCATTCTCAAAATTGAGGGCGCTGGAGCGATTAATTTAACTATCAATGGAATTATATATAAACTCACAGAGATTGGTAAAACGGCTTATATTGACTGTGAGAGACGTCGTATTTATGATGATAATGGTCTAAAAAATAATATTGGTATGTTTCCTAATTATCAGTATCCAATTTTAAAATACGGCGAAAATAAAATCAGTTGGGATAATGCCAATGTTGACGTTTCAATTAAATTTAATTGGAGGACTTACATATGATGAAATACATGGAATATCCGGTTTTATTTGATAAATCTACTGATGACTTTACGACTCAGGGAATTGGAGTTTTAACGGATTGTATTAAAGTAGAAGTTACTAATGAGTTCAATGAGTTACCGGAGTTATCATTAACGTATTTGTCTACCGGTGATATAGCTGGTGAACTTAAAAAGGGACGGATCATTGTTGCGGATGCTGGTGAAAATTATTTAAAGCAACGTTTTAGAATTGATGATGTGAAAAAATCAATTGATAACAAGATTGAGGTAACGGCTACACATATCCTTAATGATTTAAATTACAATACATTAAAGCAGAACATTAATGCCTCGGCAGTAACTCCGGTTGCTGCTTTTAATTTGCTAAAAAGTAGTTTAGAGCAACCTGAACCTTCATTAGTAATGAAATCTAATATTACGACATCCACTAATATTGATTGGCCGATGACAGTTATTACGGACGCAAAAAAAGCCCTTGGTGGTGCCAAAGGCTCGTTATTACAGATGTTTAAAGGTGAGTATTTATTTGATAATAATACAATCAATTACCAATCTAAGATTGGTAAGAAGACCGGGAAAGTTATTCAATATGGTAAAGATTTAATTCAGGTTCGGCAGGAAGAAAACATTTCAGAAACCTATTCAGCAATTAAACCATTTACTAAAACTGGTTATGGTGATGATGAAAAAATAGTCTATCTACCTGAACGAATTATTAAAATTAATGCTGATAAATTTGAAAAATTAAGAATTCAAACTAAAGATTTTTCACAAGATAAAATTAAAACAGTTGATCAGTTACGAGCTCGAACGAATAAATACATTTCTGATAATAAAATTGGTATTCCCAAAGTTACTTTGAATTTTGAAATGGAAGATATCAAAGATGATTTAGGTTTTGTTGATGAACTAAGTATGGGCGATGAGGTAACTGTTTACTTCGCTAATCTCAATATAGATACAACAGCTAGAGTGATCAAGACCGTTTGGGATGGATTACTTAACAGATATAAGACTGTATCAATTGGAGATAAACCAACAACTACATCTGATTATCAAACAGAACAAAATAACCATATTAATAGTATTAATAAGAATGTTGAAGAAACAAAAAAAGATGTTTCGGATTTAAAAGATAGTGATAAAGATCAACAACAGTTAATGGATGAGTTAAAGAAGAAGGTTAATGATACTAAGGATGACATGTTAAGTTATATCAACGGTAGTGGTCGTGATGTAATGAGGTTCCTTCCTGATAGAGAAAACCCCACTGATATTGTTGCTAGTGAATCGGGGGGTAACTATGGAATGCGTTGGAATTCTAAGGGTATTTACTATGATGGAAAAGGGACAGTAGCAATTGATAATCGTGGAAACGTATATGCCGATAAATTTGTTGGTCAATCAATGACAGGTATTTATATCGATGGTGGTGAAATTCATGGTGTAAGTATTACTGGTGATACCGGTCTTGCTTTAAGTTCTGGATCAACCAAAACATCAGTCACTAGCTATGGTATTTCAACACCTAATATTACTGTTCATGATATTGATGGCATTCATGGAATGGCAACTGAAGCTGGTGGTTATATCTGGGTAGATGGTGCTAAATTAACAGGTACAAGTGATGGAAATTTATTAATCAATGGCAGAAAGGTGCTAACAGAATAATGAGTTCAAATGTAGATGCAAACGAAGTGATTAAAGATATATCCGAAAAGCTGGCTAATATGCAGGTTGAGAATTCTATTTTGTTTATCAAAAATAAACATCTCAAAGAAGAAAATGAAAAATTGAAAAAGGAGCAAAAATAATTGGCAAATATTTATATCAAAACCAACGAGGTTGGAGCCGTCGCTGATTATCTTAAATCAGATGGCGATTCCAAATATAGTTTCAAGCTGTTTAATGATTTTAAGCCAGATGAAACCATTATCGAACAAGGATATACATATGTTCATTTAATTGATTTGGAATATCCATTATTTGAAAAGTTGCATGATTACTATACATATTTTGATGGTCAACTTCATAGACCTTTTAATTTTGATAGAAGTTTAATTAATAATATTTTGAATGGAGGTAATTAAATGAGTTTACCAAAAATTGTTTTAGATACAGACAAGACAACTCCAATCTACGAGTTACCTTTAAAGATTCGTCAAGGCGACAAAGGTGATGTATTAACTGTATTACTTGGAAAGTCTTTTGTGACCTATCCAGATTTAACGAATATTGACGTTACTTTGATTGCTGAAAGAAGCGACCAAACTTTAATTAAAGCAGCTGCATCATCTAAAGCAGGTAATACTTTTAGCGTGGATTTACCAGACGCAATGTATGTTAAACCTGGTGTATTTAGACGTGTCTACTTTAAGATTGGTGATGATTCTACTTCGGATATCAAGATTGAAGTTTTAAGTGGCACTGGTTCAAGTTCAGCTAATGGAAATTATATTCAAGACTTTGAAGACCTTTTGAATCAAGCTATGAGTTATGTTTATGCTTTAAATTCATTAGCTGGCACATATGATGCTGTCATTGATAAAAAAGTAGTTGAGTTAACTGATAAGATGACTAAGTTTGTTGCTAAGGCTCAAGATGATAAAGAAGCAATTGAACAGGCGTATGACAATAGCAGAATCCAAGCAGAGACTGATGCTAAGAATCAACGTGACGATTTTAATAGTAAATTCAATACGTTGATGGATAATGACAAGTCAAAGTTCAAAACAATTACTGATAATTTCAACAAAGTTATTTCTGATGGTAAGAAACAAAATAAAACTAATCAAGCGGACTTTGATACTGCTGAATCAAAACGTGAAAATGATTTTACTAGCCAAAGTGCAGACTTTGAAAAACGATATGTTGCTCAAGGTTCAGATTTTGAAGATAGATTCAAAAAGTTTATTTCAACTCTACAATCTGATTATGACAGCTTTAAGAAATTATTAACTAATGATGTAGCTGATTTAAATAAGAAGTTAACTGATTTAGGAAAAGATACTACGGCATTACAAATACAAGCAGATAAAATTAGTGGCCAACTTGATACGGTTGATTTAACTCAAATGGTGACCAATAAAAATGATATTACTAAATTAAGAACCGATGTGGACTCCAATAGTGCTAATTTTGATAATTATTATGACAAAACCACTACAAATAAAAAATTAGAAAATTACAACACCAAAGATGAAGTAGCAAAATTCAAAAATGATTTACAAAAATATGCCGATCAAAAGATTGCCGATTTAATTAACGGAGCGCCTCAAGATATGGACACTCTTAAAGAGCTATCGGATTTGATGAAATCAAATAAAACCGCTATGGAAACACTCAACGAGGCTATTGGGAAAAAGGTCAACAAGAAAGACTTAACAACAACTTTGAATGGGTTTGAGAAGACTGCTCTAATGATGACATCAGCGGAGTACGAAGCCGCAAAAACCGCGGGGACGTTGGAAGATAGATTTTATATTATTACAGATTAGGAGTGATTTAAATGGACTTAAAATTTGGAGGTAGTGACGTGAAGAGTTTGATGTATAAAGATAAAGATGTATCTGGTAGTCAAATGTTGGAGAGTGGAACTATTCTTTTACTTTTAGATAAAAACATAAACTGGGCTAAGAGAATATTGGGTTTATCTTTTACGCAGCTTAAATCTGGCTATTCAATTACTTGTAAAGCGTTTGGAGTTGAAAAAGATTGGAAAAACGTCTCTCAAATACGCGTGGAGGCAATTAATATAAACGGTTATGTTGCACATGGTCTTATTGATATCTCAGAGTTAAAAAATGGTCCATGCTATATTGCTTATGGAGATTTCGCTGTAACACTTGAAGGAAATGAATTGACTTTCACAAGCAAGGGAAAATACGCCTACGAATCAATTCTTGTAGAAGCATACAATGAGTAAAAGTGAGGAGATGATTATTTATGAGGAAGCTATATCTTAGCAACGGCGATAAAAAGTTTAAATTTGCCGATACCACTACTGAAATACATTTGGCCACTCATTGATTCTGTAGAATTCTACTAAAGAAGGTGACAACATGAAATACGTGCGAGAGAACAGGTTCTGGACTATCACAGGATTGGAGACTTTTATCCTAGGAATGTTATTCGGGTTAGAAAATAATTTTATTGATCAATCCCCGCACATGCCCGTATTCGTCAAAGTCGTGG
>NZ_RHNT01000052.1 GCF_003946325.1 Companilactobacillus furfuricola
TATCCACGACCTTTCAAGGAACATCCTAAGTCGTAATGAATAAAGAAGAGGCTTATATGCTCATGAAAATTGGCATTGAGTATATAAGCCTCTTCTTAAATAAATGCATCAAAATAACCAAACCACGACGAGAACCGATTTATCGCTTAGAATAAGACTCGTATTTGAGATTGTTCGGGCGGTTTTCCCGAATAAGCTCAAATCGAGTCCACAGCGTTCCAATCCCATATAGCGCCTCGCCCCGGAACCAGCAATGAACGTACCCCCAAACAACTACCTCCCACCCCAAATAGCCAAACAAAAAAAGCACAACCTCAAAAAAGAGAGGTTGTGCTGTAAAACCATAAACACTACTCAGACCGCAAAGCAGTAGCTGCATCCTTCTTAGCAGCCATACGGGCAGGAATATGCCCACCGATCACAGTAAGAACAGTACTAATAATAATCAAAATCAAAGCATGTACCGGATTCAACTGAGCCACATTAGACAAATCAGTCATACCCTTCAAAATAGCGTTGATAGGGAACGTAGCTAGCCAAGCGATAATAACACCTAGCAATCCAGAACCGACACCAAGAATAACCGTCTCAGCATCGAATACTCGAGTAATATCTTTCTTCCGAGCACCGAGAGCCTTCAAAATACCGATTTCCTTAGTTCTTTCAAGAACTGAAGTGTAAGTAATAATAGCGATCATGATCATACTTGTAACTAATGAAATACCAGCAAAGGCCACTAGTACGTAAGTAATCGCACTCATCAAGCCACCGGTCAAGTTCGAAACTTGTCCAGCCAGGTCGGTGTAGATGACCTTATCGGCACTCTTCTTACCTTTGTTGTACTTGTCTAAGTACTTCAATACCTTATCTTTGTTATCGAAAGTATTAGGATAAATCAAAATACTTGCAGGGGTAGTTGAACCACCTAATGCACTAACTAGAGAAGTCTTAGTATCAGAGTCAACTGAAGCACCAGTCAACACATTTGAATCACTCGACTTTTGAGCTTTCACGATATCAGAATTCTTATTAGTTTGGATAATATCCTTTGTCAATTGGTCGCTATAAGCGATACCAGATGAGAGGATGTTTTCTGATGATTTTGACTTAACGCGCAAAATACCAGAAATACGAAGCGTCTTGTTATTGGCATTGTTATACAAATTACTCAAGTTTGAAGTTGGTGAGTAAGTACCACCATCATTCTTTTGGTAATAATCATTGTTAGAAACAACTTTGAACTGCGTACCAACGATCTTGTTGTAGTTCAACTTTTGACCGTCTTTCACTTTCATACCAATATTCTTCAAAGCATTGATATTCGTCGAATTATCGCGATCAACGATCAAAACAACATCATTGGCGCTCTTAGGCATTGAACCAGAAAGGACCTTAAAATGCTTTTTCAAAAAGCTTGTTCCGTTGTTCGATGTTGATGGATAAACAGAGACGCCGACACCAGTTGATGATGCCATAGCCGTGGACATGCCACTAGTAGCATCTTCAGAACTAGCGTTTGAGAACTGAGCAGTCTTGACTTTACCATTTTGTTTAGTCAATAAATTCATACCAGTTGTATAAGTGTAAGTAATGTTCTTACTTAAATCAGAATCAAGATCAGCAACGTAGTTCAAATAGTTCTTAGTCAATTTATTCTTGTGTGTTAACTTCTCTTGTTGACTAAGTTCAGCCTCAACTTTGTTCGACTTGGAAGTTTTCTTTTCCGTCGTCGTGGTAGCTGTCGTCTTTGAAGCCGTTTGCGAGATCGTGACTGGGAATTGCGCTAAGGTGTTACTTTGGGTCTTGTCGATCTGCTTTTGGAAACCAGACGAAAGCGCCAAAACGATAGCAATACTGATGATACCGATACTGGAAGCAAAAGCTGTCAAAAATGTTCGAGCCTTCTTAGTCTTCAAGTTAGTGAATGACAATTTCAAAGCTGTCCAGAAAGTCATCTTCGTTTTCTTGAGCTCGAAATTGTCTTCTGAAGTATCTTCTTGGTAAGGATTTGAGTCATCTAAAATCTTACCATCAGCGAAATTGATGATCCGGTCAGCATATTCTTTTGCCAAAGTTGGGTTGTGCGTAACCATGATAACTAGACGTTCACTAGAAAGTTCCTTGATCAATTTCATGATCTCTTCACTAGTTTCCGTATCTAAGGCACCAGTTGGCTCATCACAAAGCAAGATCTCAGGATCGTTAGCGATAGCACGGGCAATGGCTACACGCTGCATTTGACCACCAGATAGTTGGTTAGGCTTCTTGTTGATATGTGGACCTAAACCAACTCGCTCCAAAGCATCGATCGCTTTTTGTTTCTTTTCAGCGTTAGGCACGCCACTAAGCGTCATCCCGAGTTCAACGTTGTTGAGAATACTTAAATGTCCAATGATGTTATAACTTTGGAAAATGAATCCGACGGAATTGTTCCGATAGGCATCCCAATCAGAAGCACTGAAATCTTTGGTCGATTTCCCATTGATGATCAAGTCACCGGAGTCATAGATATCTAAGCCACCGATACCGTTAAGCATCGTTGTTTTACCGGAACCACTAGGACCAAGGATAGCCACGAATTCTTGTTTCCGGAATGAGACAGAGACGTCATCTAATGCTTTAGTAACTGAATCGCCGACATAGTAATACTTTTTAATATGTTTTAATTCAAGTATTTATTCAATTCCTTTGCTTTTTATTTTATATCGTTACAATTATTATGTTACATTACCATTATTGCAACACTATGTACAAATAATAAAGATTATGAAAGAACAGTTCAACCACCAAATTACGACATTGTGTTTTTAAATAAACAAATCTAACAAATGTGTTGAACTAATGGATGAAAAAATGGTAGGAATCAGAAATAATCGTCGTGCAAAATATACCCAACAAATTATCAAAGATGCTGTTTTATCGCTCCTTGAAAAAAAGCCAGTTGAAGCTATCACGGTCACCGAAGTCTGCGAACTAGCAGATATCAATCGGACGACTTTTTATCGCTATTACAAGGACATTCCCGACTGTGAAGAAAAAATCGAGACGGAATTCATTAACTCATTGAATATCCCTCATGAGTTTACACCTTTTCAATCCTTTGAAACGCTATTAAATTCATTTTACGAAAATCCTAAGCTCTCCAATTTAGTATTTGTTGAGGGAAAAACCCGCCTGTTGGAAAAGATGGGACAAGTTATGGCGCCAAGTCTCGATCAACCAACTAATTTTAGTTCCTATCAAGCTATTTACATCATGGCGGGTGTTCAAAGCGTACTCAAAAGTTGGGTCAAACAGGGGATGATCGAGCAGCCCCGTGAATTGACGCATATCGTTGAACGCTTGCTATTCGCTGAAGATATGCAGTCCTTAAAGAAAAGTACCGACTATGAAAACTATCAACAATTAACAAAAAAAGAGAGCGGAAGAGAACGGTAAGCTGCTGAGGATTTATTCACAAAATCGATAAAGGTTGATCTGATAATAATAGGAACAAATTTCAAAAAAATGGCATACTAAAATTAATTTTGTCGACTTCGATCTGATAATTAGACTCAGAAAACCATCGAAAAATTCGTAGTAATCATACAATTTATTTAATAATAAATCCTTAAAAATATGATTTTAATTAATATTGTTTTTTGGTATGAGAGCATTTTCCTTGGTATACACCATGAACTCTAGCTGTTATTCTTTGGTCAATAAATGGTGCAAGGGGGAGCATTAAATATGAAAACCGTTGGCAATTTGATGACTATTTTGTTCACGATTTTTTTACCAGTGATTGCAATATTATCTTTAGGTGTCCCAATGATGATCAAGCTGATTTTTGTAGCAGCTTTTACGATTGGCTTTTACCAATTGATCAAAAATTACGTCTTAGCCAAATTTTTATCGTGGAATGGCTATAGTTATTGGTATGTTAAACGACTTTTAACAGTTAAAGAATATCGATTGGTGGTACGATCCTTGAGTGATTATGACCACTTACGATTGCAAGCAATATTATCAACGACTGAATATGCGAAAATTTTACGTTTGATCCCTGAAGATGAACGTCAAGCAATTATGGAATTGCATAAGAGGACTTTTCATCCACATGGGTATACTAAACATGCATTTTAATGAAACAAAAAAACCGGTGCTACCGGTTTTTTTGAAAAAATAAACTAATGTTCCTAGCGACACTATCGATACAGCAAGGCTAACTTTTTGAATCACGGTATAACGGTATCTAACTGTGACAGTCCCAGTATTTTTTAGCGTAATATCAACTAAGCCGTGCGGACTCAATTTTGGCGTGGAACAACTGCCTGGACCGGTTACTTTAGCTTGATATCCTTTGTAGTAAAACAATGGCAATTCAACTGTGACCGGTTTTTTCTTAGTATCAAAGTGGAACTTGACTACTTGAGTATTGATTGTTTTATCAGAAATGTTGATCTTGTTAGGATTGTAGATCAATTCTCTAGGTCCATCGATTTTGACATAATTGTAATTGACGTTGCTAGGTAGATATTCGTGTCCAGCACCGATCAAATAGCTGCTGATGTGATTGTAAGAATTATAAGTATTCAGACGCCAATAAGATTGTTGGATAGTGGCTGTACCTAAACCAAAACTGAGTAAAAAGATGACCGAGATCAGTGCGGTCGTCATGTATTTTTGATCAAATAGCTTCAAACCGTCGTCAGCAATAAAAGTATGCAACTAGTAAAGTGATGATGGAGAAATAACGCCAAGGGAATTGGATCATGGCGAATATGGTATGTCTGAGGTCGAACCAAGGAAAATAATTACTGCAGGCGACAAATAAAAACCAGGCGATGACGGTAAGATCGAGATTGTTTTTTTGTGCTAGGTTAACGAATGTGTAGATGATCAAGCCAAACAGCACCACGGATCCAATATTCACGGTATTAACGTGGAAAGGCTGGTTGTTGGCTGAATTGATGAAGAGCTGGCTGATCGGTAAAGTCTCATTATAAATATGGATCAGGGGATTCGTCGAAAGCGTGAAGTACAGGTCCATCATTTGTTCGATAACTGGGGCATAAACCGCTAGAGAGACACCAACCGTCATTAGAGCAGCTTTGCTGATGGCTTTGATTTTTTCGAGATCGAGAAATTTCTTCAAGTTCAATAAGACAAAAGCAATCGCAAAACAGACTGCCATGAATAAGGAAATCAAATGTGACCAGGCAATTCCACTCATCGCTAGTGCTAAATAAGGCCACTGTTTAGTTTTTCCATTTCTTAAGCGGATCAATTCGGCAAGCAATAGTGGGAAAAACATCATACCCATCAGTTCTCCGAAGTCATCGCGACTGTACAAAACTTGCAATCGATAAGTACCAAGTGTGTAGATGAAGGTGAAGATGAGATTATTTTTAAATGCTAGATTCAGTCGCCGACCAGCCCAATAAGTTAAACAGAAGGTCGCAAAGTTTAGTTCGACCATCGTGAACCAGTAGGTGATCAAGATCGGTACATTGAGTAATCTTAAAATGGCGGAAGGATATAGGAAAATATCCGGGTAAAATAAGCTAGCTGCGTAACCCATCCCACCAGAAAAATAGCCATCTACTTTAGGGAAAAAATTTAAGTGTCGAAATTCGTTAGCTAGGGCTTCGATTCGATTGATGTGGAAGCGATAGTCGCCGGTCGCAAAGGAGTAACCGGGATGGTAGTTGATGAAGACTACTAATAAAATGCTGACAATTAAGAATAAGGAATAGAGGTATTTTTTTTGTGTTAGTTTTTTTGTTGATTTATCCATAATTTGGCCTGACATTTTCTTGTTTTGACGAAATTATATCTTTAATAAAAAAGATAATTTATTCTATTTGAGATAATTATTATTATGGATTGCGGGATTGGGAATGGATTTTTGGTGTGCGTTCAATGCCGACTCCGGGGCCCGGGGATACAGCCGCTGGAACGTGGTGGGCACATTTTGAACCAATCGAGCAAAGTGCGCTCGCTTGTTTCAAAACTGCACCTTTCTCTAGGCTCCTTCGTCACCAAGAGAAATTTCACCACTGAGGGCTGTATCCCCGGGCCCCTCCGTCTAGATAGTATGTATAATCTCCCCCTTGGTTTGAGTTTTACTGACATGTTGTGTTCAAATTGGCACTTTTCTGTGCTTCCTATTTCTCACATGTCTATCTCAGATTTATTCTAAAAATAGCTGTGAATTTTGAGAACGTTGCTATTATATTGGGTTTAATAGCAAATTTCGTTTTTCATTACTATATTTTCTTATAGACAAAAAATCCCTTTATGAATATCAGATGAATTTTTAATGTTTCGTCTGAGAAGTATAAAGGGATTATTTTTGATTATGTTGAACTTGTCTTTTTTGGGTATCTTGATTTGACTAATCAGTCATTTACTTAATATCTTTCTTTCTATCTTACTTACTTATTCCGTACTTTTTACTCGCTTACTTTTTCCAGGGCGTTTTTTACAGCTTCTTTGATTGCTCTGCTGGATGCTGAAGCGCCTGAGATTGAGTCTACGTCGTAGGTGTTTGCTTTTACTATGTTTTCTGGTAGTTGGGCTAGGGCGTCGGAGGCTATGTCGTTGCTTTCGCTTTGTTGTAATATTTCTACATTTTGGATGTTTTTATTGTCGTCTACTGTTACTCTGACGACGATTTCACTACCCATTCCTGAGTTGCTTGTGCCTAGGTATTGATTTTTGCTCGTTGTGAAGTCTGCTTTTGTTGTTGTATCAGAAGTTAAGTCTGCGCTGTTTTGGTTTTCTTCAGGAACATTGTCTGCTAATGGTGTGGCTAATTGACTGGTTGCTTTGGGTACGGCGGCGTTTTCACCGGCAATTTTTCCGAAGATCAAGCATTCGGCTAGGTTCTGACCACCTTGGTATTCGTTTGTGTTGATGCCACCGAATTCTCCGGCACTGTATAGGTGAGGGATCAGGCCACCGAATGGATCTAGTACTTCGGCGTGTGTGTTTCTTCTTGGTCCACCTTGCGTGTTTAAGACGGTATGTGTTAATGGTGCGGCATAGTAAGGGCCATCGCTGAAGGCTGTCATGGTTTCTGGATCGCGTCCGAAGGCGTAGTCTTCACCGTTGTTAGCAAATTGATTAAAGTCTTTGATCGTCTTTGCTAGGGTGTCAGCGACTACGTCAATTTTTTCAGCTAATTCTTTGATGGTGTCAGCTTTGGTCAATATCTTGAAAAAGTCTTTGTATGGCAAGTCAGGGCGACGCTTGATCTTGTCATATTGGGCTTGGTCAAAGATCAAATAGGGATGTACGTTGGTTGCTGGTACACGCCAGTGGCCGTTTTGGAAAATGTGACCGTGACGATTTGATTCGCTTTCGTTGAAATAGCGTGAACCGTCATCACCGACAGAAATGATGCTGCCGGTATAAGTTTCTGGGAAGTTTAGGATCAATTGGGCACGTTGACCTTCAGGGACATCGAAAGCCATTCCGTGTAAGAGTCCTAAGGCTTCGTAGTTTTTCATGTGCCACATATCAGCACCGACTTCTTCAGCCATTTTGATCCCGTCACCTTTATTGTAGATCGAGCCTAGTGGGGCAGCTTTGAAGGCGCCAGTGTAATCTTGCATCATCTGCTTATTGTTCTCGAATCCACCCATAGTCATAACGACACCGTTCTTAGCACGGATGTTTCGAATGACGTGTTCGCGATCGATCTGGACACCAATAATTTCTGAAGTGATCGGATCTTGGACTAAGTGGCGCGCAGGTGACTTATACCAAACGTCGATCTTGTCTGAACGATCGAGGACTTTTTGACGCAAGATTTTCCATAAAGCGGTATCAAAAATACCATCGTGGACCATTAAATAGTTATTAGCTTCCTTACCGCTATATTCTGGATACTCAGCGATCATTGAAGCAAAAATCGAACCATCCGCAAATTTTTCTTTGGCGCTGACGACATCTTTCACGTCTAAATATTTTTTCAAGTAATCGGCCATGTTGACCATGCCATCAACGTATGTGTCGATCATATTTTCATCAAGATCCATTGGTTTTAATAAATTCTTGTAATATTCTTTTTCACCCTCAAAATTATCGCCCGAGTTGATCAATTGGGCGGCATAACGAGTATTTCCACCTTCGTGACCTTCAGGTGCAGAATCGACTAGCAAGACCTTAGCACCAGCATCGGCGGCAAATCTTGCAGCAGTGGCCCCGGCACCACCGAATCCTACAACGACAACGTCATAAGTTGCGTCCCAACGGGCAATATTATGTTGACTAACCATGAAAATTCCTCCTCAAAAATGAAAACATTTACATAATTATTTTAACTCTATGTTTATAAAAAAGTAATTTTTGATAAGTATTTAAATGTTTGCTTTCGAGTATGGTCGAAGGTATAAAGTTGTCTTTGTAAATATGGAAGAAGGTTTTTTAATGACAAAATTAAATGAAACTTACACTTTAAATAATGGGATCAAGATCCCTAAGGTTGCTTTCGGTACTTGGCAAATGCCTGCAGAATCGACTCGTCAGGCTGTTTTGGAAGCTTTAAAAGCAGGCTATCGTCATATCGATACAGCTTTGGCTTATCAAAATGAAAAAGAAGTTGGCCAAGCTGTGCGTGATTCTGGCATCGCTCGTGATGAGATTTACGTTACTTCGAAGCTTCCTGGTGAGACTAAGACTTATGAAGGTGCTAAGAAGGATTTTGAAACTACCTATAATAATTTAGGTTTGGATTATTTGGATCTTTATTTGGTTCATGCTCCATTTCCTTGGGATGAGATGGGTAAGTCTGAAAATATTGAGAAGTATGATAAGGCTAATCAGGAAGTCTGGAAGGCTTTAGAAGAGATCTTGGCTTCTGGTAAGGTTAAGTCGATCGGAGTTTCTAACTTTAATGTGCATGATCTTAAGAGTTTGTTGTCGACGGCTGAGGTTAAGCCTGCGGTTGATCAGATCCAGTATTATGTTGGTTATACTGAGCCTAAGATTTCTCAGTTTGCTTTGGATAATGATATTTTGATCGAAGCTTATTCGCCGCTTGCTACTGGTCGGATGCTTAGCAATCCTACTGTTGAACGGATTGCTGAGAAGTATGGAGCTAGTGTGGCTCAGTTGGCTATTGAGTTTGTTGTTCAGAATGGAGCTTTTACGCATAAGGAACATATTTTGGATAATGCTCGGTTGGATTTTGTTATTTCTGATGAGGATATGGATACTTTGAATGGGATGAAGGATTCGGCTGTGGATATGTATCATCATGGTCGTCAGGAGTAATGATGTAAGAGAGCCATGGCAGACAGAAGCGTTTTACTTTGCTGGAGTTCTGTTAGTTTGTTTGGTTGTTGGGGTGTGGAGGTAGTAGTTTGGTTGGTACGTTGAATGCCGACTCCGGGGCCCGGGGATACAGCCACTGGAACGCTGCCGACGTCGATTTGAGCTTATTCGGGAAGTTCGCCCGAACAATCTCAAATACGAGTCTTCCTCTAAGCTCCTTCGTCGCCAAGAGGAATTTGGCGGCTGAGGGCTGTATCCCCGGGCCCCTCCGTCTAGATAGATACACAATTCCCCCCTTGGTTGAGTTTTACCGATTTAGTTTCTGCAAATTGGCACTGTTTGCTCGTCCTATTTCTCACATGTCTATCTCAGGCTTTATCTATTCTGGTGGGGAGTAGGTGCTTCCTTTTCTTGTTACGATATATTCTCTATCTAGATTACTGACTCTTTTCTCGGTTCGCGGGACTTTGCTCCGCTCATTCTTGTTTCCTGACTTACATTGCTGTTTTGGCTTTTCTTTGCTTTGTTGATTAGATAAGAATTGATATTATTTTTATTCTCTTGCTTTCGCTTCTGGCTCGCGTGTTCGTTTCTCGCACTCTTGCCTTGTTCTGATGTATTTTTTCTTATCACTTTATTTATTTTTGGCTCGCGTGCTTGTTTCTCGCACTCTCGCCTTTTTTGCTGGTGTGCTTATTTTGCACATTGGCATTTTTTATTTTCTTATTTTTTTATGTTTCTTTGGTTATTTGATAGTATTTTTCTGATGATTTAAAATGTGGTTGTATAATTTTTTTCTTGATGCTAATCAAATTTATTGACGTTTTTTGCATTATGCCATGTAATAGATGTGCACCAATATTTTTTTAAAAATTTTGGAATCGAGGCTTTGGTTATGTATTCAGATTTGAATGGAAAGGTTGCTGTTGTTACTGGTGGTTCTAAGGGGATCGGTAACGCTATTGCTAAGCGCTTTGGTAATGAACATATGTCTGTTGTGATTAATTACCATAGTGACGAAGCTGGTGCTCAGAAGGCTGCTGATGCTGTTGAGGCTGAGGGTGGTCGTGCTGTTATTGTTCAAGCTGATATTAGTACTGAAGAGGGTGCCGAAGCACTTTTGAAGGCTGCTGTTGATAATTTTGGTGGCTTAGATGTTTGGGTCAATAATGCTGGGATGGAGATTAAGTCTCCTACTCATGAATCTACTTTGGATGACTGGAAGAAGGTTACGGCGGTTGATCAAACTGGGGTATTTTTAGGTTCGAAGACGGCTTTGAATTATTTTGTTGCTAATCAAAAGAAAGGTAATATTATTAATATGTCTTCTGTACATGAACAGATCCCATGGCCTACTTTTGCTAGTTACGCTGCCGCTAAGGGTAGTGTTAAGTTGTTTACTAAGACTATCGCGATGGAATATGCCGACCGGAATATTCGGGTCAACGGAATTGGACCTGGTGCTATTAATACGCCGATCAATGCGGAAAAATTTGCTGACAAAAAGCAATATGATAAGACAGTTTCGATGGTGCCGATGAATCGGATCGGAACGCCTGAAGAAGTTGCTGCTGGTGCCGCTTGGTTGGCATCTGATGAATCTAGTTATGTTACTGGGATCACACTGTTTATCGATGGTGGAATGACGCTTTATCCTGCATTTAAAGACGGAGAAGGTTAGAAAAAGAGATGCGGCCCGGTCGCTGTTAGCTAGAATATGTTTCACCAAAAAATAAGAATTTAAAATACGATATCTTTTTAAAGACACGAGTTTCAGCTTTTTTGTGATCGATAAGCTATAGAAAAAGACAAGCTCCAGAAAAAATCTGGGACTTGTCTTTTTTTTGCATTTTTCTTATTTTAAACACATTTCATGACTCAAGATGCTGGATTCAGGCGACACCGGATTTTTACCATCATCCACTACAGCGCGAAGGAATTTGTTGATCAAGGGCTCAAAACCACGACTGATTAAGGTGTTTTCCCAATCAGGCCGACTTTTTTGTTCAACTGAACCACTGTGAAAAATCTCAGCTTTACTCAAGTCAGTCACGACTTCACGTTGGTTGCTTCCTTGGACAGTGGCTTGTTCTAAGTTGATGCCACTATGCATATTGGTAATGACGGTAGCACGTGTATTTTTAGTGTCGATGGTCAAATAAAATTGATCCAAATAATTGCCCTTAGTAAGGATCCGCGACTCAGCATTCAAGATCATTTGATCGCCAAGCAGAAACAAAGCCGTATCGACCGAATGGATCGCCAAGTCAAAAATAGCATCCTTAGGAGTTTGGTCGACACTTTCTCGAGTTTTTTCAACAGTGATCGATTTTTTATTAGGAATCTGAGCTAATTCCTGATTGAATGGAGCAAACCGGCGGTTGAAGCCACAAGTAAGCATCAATCCCTTTGACGAAGCCAGCTGATACAAGCGTTTCACATCATCAAGGTCATCAGAAACTGGCTTATCAACATAGACATTGATCCCAGCTTCCAACAGCTGCTCAATAATAGCAGCGTGAGTAGCAGTAGGCGTATGAATAAAAACAGCCAAGGGCTTTTGAGCAATCAATTGATCCAAAGTCTGATGCAAGTGAGAAAAGCCAAATCGATGCTGCAACTTTTCCCCCTTAGCCAAATCACGAGTAGTCAAATGCCATTCAAATTCATCCTGAAGCCCAGCCATAACCGGCAAATAAGCCTTCTGAGCAATATTACCCAAACCAATAATACCAATCTTATCCATAAAACAACCTCGATTTACCAAATAATATAGAAAGCATATCACAGGAAAAGCCCAATAAAATCTTGAAATAAAAAAATATATTTCAAAAACCAAGCCATAAAATAATTCCGCTATGCCCTTGAACCGTTTTTAACAACAAACAAATAAATTGAGATAGACAAGTAGAAAATAGGACGAGCGAAAAGTGCCAATTTGTAGAAAATAAATCGGTAAAACTAAAAAAAGAGGGGGGATATTGATTATCAACCTAGGTGGAGGGGCGGGGGGCTATATGGGTTCAGCTGTGAAATTCCTCTTGGCGACGAAGGAGCTTAGAGGAAGACTCGTATTTGAGATTGTTCGGGTGAACTTCCCGAATAAGCTCAAATCGACGTCCACAGCGTTCCAATCCCATATAGCGCCCCGCCCCGGAACCGGCAATCAGCGCACACCCAAACAACCAAACACTATCCCCTACCAATCCAAAATACAAAATTCTCATAAAAAAAGAACACCCAAAAGGTGTCCAATTTAAAATACTATTTAACAAACTCAGCATGACTGTCAAGAACCCATTCGTTAGTAGATACACGATAATACTTATGTCCTTGATATTCGCGAGTCTGATCCGTAATCCAAAGCGTATCATTAGCAAGTCCACGGTTACCAGCAAAAATCTTCCCGTTATCCTTAAATCCAACCAAAGGAACAATAGAACTAGTAGGATTCTTAGCCTTGATCACACGTTGCTTAGTATCTTCAGAAACGTCAGACTTAAGCTTAATATCATCAGCTTTGATATATTGAGTAGTCGATACTTGATAGAAAAGCTCACCCTTAGCAGTAACTACCTTACCAGTAGTTTTCCAAGCTGAACCAGCAGCTAAGATCTGATTTTCGGGTTTATCTGGATTTGCTTGATGATAAATTTGTGCACCCTTAGGGTTTGTGATCACACCTTGATCATCCATTTTGAAAAAGTCACCATTTAAAGGTGCTTGTGATCCGGCATCAACGCCAGGGCCTTGTGTAGGATTATCGAAACGAGTCAAGTTGTAAGTTTGGATCGTGTTGTTCAATACAGCAGCGTAGTTAGGTGCTGTTGCGTAACGACCTTGTAACCAACGAGTGGCATCACGGTATGAGCTAGTATTTTCTTTCCAAGTACCTTTATAGTAACCATTCAAACCGTATCTTAAAAGAGCACCGTTGTCGTCAAATGATTGCTCGTAACTAGGGTATTTTCTAAAGGCAGCGTTGATCGTGTACCAGCCATAAATAGAACTGTATTCACGAGTTGGCATATAAACTGATTGGCCGTTGTAGCTTCCCTTGATACCAAAAAGGTTATGGTTAGGGTACATTGCCAAAGTTGAGCCACCCCAGCCAGATTCAATGATAGCTTGAGCCATCATAACTGAAGCATAAACATTGTAACGTTGAGCAGATCTTTGAGCCATAGGGCCGGCTAAGTTGATGAAAGCAGATGGAGCCATTCGAGACATCGGAGCAGCATCACTCAATGATTCTGCATCGAACGAATGTGCTACACCTTGATCAGGTTCAGCTTTTTTAGAACCAGCTAAAACATTGTTATCCTTAACATTTCCATTGTTACCGACTAATTCGGCGTCATTATCTTGAATAGGTGAATCTGAATCTTGGTCGTTAGTAGCGACCATGTTTGTATCTGTGGCAGTTGAATCAGTAGTAGATGCTGAAACAACAGTAGGCACCGCAACAGATGCCATCGTATTTAAAATTGCCACACTAGTTAAAAGCAAGCTTTTACGCATATATAAAAATCCTCCAAATTGATGTGCTAGTGTAGAATACAAAAATTTAGAGTCAGCTTCAACAAGATACGATGTATTGTAAAGACTTGTTCATATAACTGTAATTTATTATGGATATTATAATTTTATATTTATAATCAAATATTAAAAAAGCATGTTCTCCGCAATTTTGAAGGAGAGCATGTTTATTATTTTGCTTCTGTCTTAAGATTTTCTTTGTCACGAATATTTGAAGGTTCAAAAGAATCTGGTTCGTGATTTTCCATAATTTCAGCGTAGTGATCAACCTTGTATTTGATCGTTGCCAAATGTTGTTGAAGCTCCTTGATTTCATTGACCGTGCGTTTTTGTTGATTAAGCATGATTTGATAACGTTCAGGGACAGTATTTTCGCCTTCAACGACTAGATCAGTATAATTCTTGATCTGATCAATCGGCATACCCGTACTCCGCAAACAAGTGATCATTTCCAACCATTCAATGTCAGAATCACTGAAAACACGGTTGTTGTTTTTGTCTCTTTGAACAAAAGGCAACAACCCGTGATCATGATAATAACGAACGGTGTAAGTAGTAAGACCAGTTTTATTAGCTACTTGTTGAACTGAATAAGTTGCCAAAAAATCCCTTCTTTCCTGAAGTTATAGTAACTCGAAAGTTGCTTCTATTTTACACTGAATAAAATTAAAAACAAATATTAACATAATAAAAAAAAAGAGAGTTGAAGAAGCTGGTCAGCTAGTGAGGATTTAGGTGGTATCAGTACAAGAGATCTGCGAAGCAGAACTCGCCGATTGTTTCTAAACCGGAGCCCGCTAGCTCACAGAATTCGTTTCAAAAAAAACTATTGGTAAAAACAAACCAATAGTTTTAAAAAATTAATAAGTGTTATCAGTGTAATAAGTAGTATTCAAACCCCGATCATCGTAATCAGTATTATCAGGATCACTGAAAAACTCCTTATTATATTTATTTAATTTAGTCTCAGTATTATTGACGGTCTTTGGTGAAAGCTCCAATGACTTACGTAAAGTATCGGAAGCTTTTTGCAAAGAAGCAGTCGGAGCAACTTGATAAGAACTACCATTGATCCAAGCAGTTTTCTCCTTGATCTGTTTCGATTCAAAATTATTACCAACAGAATGATACTTGATCGGCAATAAATTCATCTCGTTATCAGTCATATCAGTAATAACCTCAGGACCGACCGTCTTGATCAACTTAGGCATCTGCGCTAAATATTTAGGAGATTTCAACTTTTTAACCACAGCCTGGAGAACTTGCTGTTGCCGTAATTGACGACCGTAGTCACCACGAGGATCCTGGTAACGCATCCGAGCATAAGTCAAAGCCTTCTTACCATTCAAATGGTGCTTGCCCTTAGGAATAGTGATTCCGTCATAACTGACTTTCATATTAGAAGTAATATCAACGCCATCAACAAAATCAACCGTCTTCTCCAAGGCCTTCATATTAATAGTAACAGTATAATCGATCGGCACATTCAACAAAGCCGAAACCGAATCCTTAGCCATCTTATTTGAGCCAATAGCATAAGCCGAATTGATCTTCTGAACATTCTTAGGCGAATCGCCAACCATTTCAGCCATAGTATCGCGAGGAACTGAATACATCAAAACTTTCTTAGTCTTAGGATTAACTGAAAGCACCATAATAGTATCAGAATTCCCGTGATCAACCCGCCCATCGGCACCAGTATCAGCACCCAAAAGCAAAACCGAAAAAGGCTTACCATTCTCGATCTTAGAAGAAACACTCTTCTGAGTATTATTGATCGATTTTAGAGCATTAGTATTAGCCTTGTAAAAAGCAAAACCACCAGCAGCAACAAGAGCCACTAAAACTAAAACAATTATAAAAATACGTTTAAAAATTTTCATAAAAAATCTCCACAAAAAAGAACAAGTAAAATTTCATTCAACATTAAAAAACAAATCTAACATAAATAAGTAAATAAATAAATATTTAAAGAGTTAGTCTAAACAAGTAAAAAAACAAAGAAGGGAAACACCACCTAGAAAATGAAATAAATCAAAACTAATAGAATCAGGCAAAAGTGCGAAGAATCAAGCACGCGAGCCAGAAGCGAAGGCAAGCGAAGAAAAAAGATATTTCCTATTATCTAACGAAAATACAAAAAAAGAACCACATCAGCATTGTAAGTCAGGAGACAAACTGAGCGGAGCAAAGTCCCGCGAACAGAGGAAAGAGTAAGTGATCAAAACAGAGAAAATAGAGGAACAAAACAAGGAAGCTCCTACTCCCCACCAGAATAGATAAAGCCTGAGATAGACATGTGAGAAATAGGACGCGCAAACAGTGCC
>NZ_RHNT01000053.1 GCF_003946325.1 Companilactobacillus furfuricola
GACCTTAGCGAAATGGCCAGTTTCCTCTACGGCATCAAGTGCCAATTTCACTTACGGCGTACATCTCACATTCACCTTATCAAAAAAAGGTGAGTAAATTAATTCTCCGTCAAGAATTAACTTACTCACCTATCTTAATCTGTTTCCACTTGGCGACGAAGGAGCTTAGTGGAAGACTCGTATTTGAGATCGTCGAAGCGGGTTTCTTCGAGGAGCTCAAATCGATGTCCACACCGTTCCACAGCGATATTTCCGGAACCCCCGCAGAACCGGCAATCAGCGCACAAAAAAAATACGACCACAATCGCAGTCGTATCTTCAAAAATCAATTAAAAATATTAAAAATCAGAATCATTAGCCCAATCCTCAGTTAAGAAATAATTATCCATCTTATACAGTGTTTGTGCAGGATCAGCCCGCTTGTCTTGGTAATAAGGATGGAGCTTCTTATCCAACATAAGCCAACCACGCCAGCCCATATGGATAGTATCTTCAGCAATATAGTTAGAATTCTTCACCGTTGTCAGATCGACAATGTTGTGGAATCCTTGGCTATTCAATTGATACTTGATCTTTTTATCAAAGTTATCTAGTGAACTTTGAGGCATTCCAGTATATTCCATCCACTTCTTATTAACAGGTTGGATGACGAACATTACTTGAACGTGGTTTTGCTTAAACATGTAAAGCACAGCTTGAAAGTCGTTGTATTCTGGAGAATGCAAGTAGTCAGCTTTTCTGTGTGAATTCTTAAACTGAGCGATCCGGGCATTCAATTGTCTTCTATAGAAGGAATCACCGATCTGTAAATCATTTTCTCTCGAGTGTTCCTTGGCTAGCTTAGTGGCTAGTTTATTCAAATTCTTATAGTTGTATTCATCAGGCAATTGTTCCGTTGCCTTATCGATCCGTTGTTGGTGATCATTCAAGAATGATGAACCGAACAACAGATCTTGACTTTGGAGACTGGATCTACTTCTCTCAAAGTAAAATCTTTCTAGTGAAGTGATTTGTTGCCCCGCAGCAATACGTCTAATTGCATCATTTTCAATGGGACCCTTATTAATCCCTAATTGTATGATACGTTTAGCAATATATTGATTCATATCTTTGTCGCCATGATTTGAATTCAAAATAAAGCCAGACATCTGAAGTGGGGAGAAGTAATACTTAAAGGCGTCACTTCTAGCACCCTTTTTAGTAAACCATTGTGGTGAAATGATAAAGACAGCTTTTTGATTTCTGAGATTAGTCATCCCACTAATATTCATCGCTTGGGTCAATGATGCTGTACCAGGATTACCTAGCAGGAAGGGTTGATTCTTCCAGTGGTATTTCTGGGCCATGGAAGATGGGTGAAATGGATCCATCCGATATAACTCTGATGATCCAATAATTGGAATGTAATTTTCCTTTTCCGCAGTATTTTTAACGTCTTCACCCTTCAATACACGAGCATCTAGCGATGTTGCAGCTTGGTTGACTTCTTCTGGAGTCACATTCTTGATCGTGATCGGAGTCCAAAGGAGGATCAAAAGTGCTGCAACGGCAATAATTACAGGTCCAAAAATCATCCATAGTTTTTTCTTCATAGTATTATGCTTCTTCCAATTCTCCTACACGGTCAACCATCTTGTTAACAGTGTTCCATTGATTACGATCAAATTCTGAAACTGGTACTTGAATATCAAATTTATCTTGCATTGCGACTAAAACTTCAACCGTTGCCATAGAATCTAGCACACCGTCTGCGAATAAGTTTTCATCTGGATCTGAACCAATATCATCTAAACCAGTAAAATCTTTCAAAATTGCGATAATTCCTGCTTTTACGTCCATAATTATTCTCCTTAACTAAACCATAATGTGTTTAAAAATCCTGAAAAGATCAAGAGACTGAAACATACGATATTGAATGTTAAAAAGATAGCAAAACATTCAGTAAATTTGTTGCTTGGAATCGATTTCTTGTGTCTCTTCTTAAATCTCAACCAAGCGTCGTTTGTGATCATTGCTCCCGCGTGGAAGAGACCATAAACAATGTAGAACCAAGTTTCACCGTGCCAAAATCCCATGATCAGGAACAAAGTTAGATAACCTAAGTTTGCCATTGTGACACGATTCTTAACTAATTTCTTCTTCATCATGAAGAACATCAACCGCATGTAGATAAAATCACGGAACCAGAAGGATAAGGTCATGTGCCATCTATTCCAGAAGTCCTTGATGTTGTGTGACTTGAACGGCTTGTTGAAGTTCATTGGTGTCTTGACGCCTAAGAAATTACTGATTGCGACAGCAAAGAGTGAATACCCGGCGAAATCGAAGAACAAGTACATACTGTAAACATACATGTAAGCAACTACCCACCAAGATAATCCTAGTGGTGCTTGGTGCTGATACGATAAGGCTAGATCAGAAACTTTTGGTAGTAACAAAGTACCAAAGACGTATCCGATGATGAATTTGTACAAGAAGCCTAACATCAAGCGGTTAGTACCGCTCTTGAGCAGCTTGACGTAATCTTCTCGTGATGGTGCTTTCAAAACATCCTTTTGAAATCTTCTGAACCGATCGAT
This sequence comes from Companilactobacillus furfuricola, assembly GCF_003946325.1. Lineage (GTDB taxonomy): Bacteria > Bacillota > Bacilli > Lactobacillales > Lactobacillaceae > Companilactobacillus > Companilactobacillus furfuricola. Next base: position 2,580 of record NZ_RHNT01000053.1, read on the forward strand.
AGGACCAGATGTGATGGTTGGGAAGAAGAGTAAGAATCGAATGAATTTCCACGGCTTAACTTCCTTGATTGCTCCATCACGGATCTCCATGATCATTTCAACCGATTTGAAGGTCAAATAACTAATTCCCATAAATGCGAAGAGCGAGATCGTAGCGTTGTTGATCAATGGATCTAACTTAACGAAGACTAACGGAATGATAGCTAAGATAACTGACCAGAAGAAGACCCAGAAATCATTCTTTGAATCTTTCTTAGTCCGATATCTTAAGTACGAAAGTACTAAGACCATTTCGTAGAGAATGTAACAGATCAGTGAGATACCTTGACTCATGTTTCCACCGAAGAATGCGGTGATCAAAATAATGATCGTGGCAAAAGTCTCATAAACTCTAAACCTCTTGCCGTTGTACAAACCTATCATGATCGGCAGCAACAAAATCAGTAAGTAAATAAAATAAGTTGGACTGCTGTACGGTGTAATATTATGCATTTACTTCGCCTATCAATGCCTTTCTATCGATCTTTCCGTTCTTACTGATAGGCAACTGGTCGACGAATTTGAATACATTAGGGATCATGTAATCCATGGTATTTTGCTTTAATTCGGCCTTGATCTGTTTGTTAAGTTCTTTGGGCTCAAGATGTTTGTACTTATCGTCCAAAACAACATGAGCGATGATCTTGTTAACTTGTTTCTTGCTGTTATACAAAGGAACCGTGCAGGATTGTTTAACTTCAACCAAGTTGGTCAATAAAGAGTCGACTTCTTCCAACTCGATCCGATAACCGTGCATCTTGATCTGGAAGTCGGTCCGACCTTTATAAAATAGCAAGCCATTATCGTCTTCGCTGACCATATCGCCAGTATGATAAAATTTCTTACCATTAATAGTCTCGAAAGCTTTATCAGTCTGAACGGGATTGTTCAAATAACCTTTGGAAACATCCGGTCCGCTAACTACCAATTCCCCAACTCTTTCGCCGTCTTTTTCTTCAACATTAGCCAAATGATGTTCCATATTTGACTTCAAGTAGCCGATCGGCAAACGATCAAATTGTGGTAAATTTTGTGGCGTGATCTGGATCGATGTGATCGCCACAGTGTTTTCCGTTGGACCGTAAGTATTAAATAGCTCTGCGTTTGGAAATCTCTTCAGAAGTTTCTCAGCAGTAACATGCGTCAATTCTTCACCGCAAAAAATAAATTTGTTCAACTGAGGTAAAGTTTCTGCGTTGAATTCTCTGAAGAACATACACATTTCAAAGAACGATGGTGTCGAGATCCAAGTAGTTGCTTGTAAATTAAGGATCGCTTGCTGCAACAACGGCAAGTTCTTCGCTGTATGCTTATCGAGGACTTCGAGCGTTGCTCCGTTAGTCAACCCTGGATAGATGGAGAAAACTGAAAGGTCAAATGAGAACGGCGCTTGCAGCATGACCTTAGTGTCGCTGTTATAGTGATAAGTCTTATCGACCCAATCCACGAAATCGAGCAAGTTATTAGTACTGATCTGTACGCCCTTAGGAGTTCCAGTCGTACCAGAGGTGAAGATGATGTAGAAGTTATCATCAGGACCAACTGATCGTGTCTTGTCATAATCCTTGTGGTCGGCGCTGAGAACCTCTTTTAACTGATCTTGTTCACAGATCGTCGTATCGATACCAAAGTTGCTCTTATCGCTCCAATTTAATACTAAAGAAGGTTTAGCGACCATGTTGATCTGTTGGATCCGTTGCGGATCAGATCCATCATCGACCGGGATGTAAGCATGTCCCGCTTTGATAGCACCTAAGAAGAGAGCTAACATCTCAAATTGTTGTCCACCAAAAACAAAGATCGGACTCTTTTGAGGAAGGTTCTTAGCTTGAATGAAACTAGCAACTTTATCTGATTGTTGATCAAGCTGTTGATACGTAGCTTGCACATTACCATTGTGATAACAAATCTTATCAGGATATTCTTGGGCAATGCGGGTGATCCTATCAATAATTGAGTTCATTTTTTTCTCCTTTTTTTACCTAAAAATCATTATAAATAAATTTGGCACTTCCAACACCGTTATATCCGTATATATAAAGAAGAACTAATAATATTGCAAAATAAAAGATGGTCCGTAAAACAAAAACCGATGCTGGTTTCTTCAAGAAGTTTAAAATCCTGATCATCAACTCTCTCACCTCATTCACCTCAAGAACTGTTGAAAACACGCTGTTTATCATAGTTCTATATAAATCGATTGAACATTCCATTGCCTTACAAATTGCTTACAAAATTGTAAGATATAAAACATCCTTCAATGCAAGAAACGGCTTGGTAATAATAATTTGGTTATTATTATCTTAAGAAATGTCTGTTTAATAATATAACCACTCTAAAATGAATGTGTCAAATTATGATAAATAATTTTAAATTATATTACTTTTTCTTGCATCTCTATATAAGTATTATAATAAAAAGATATCCGCCTTGCGGATGCCTTTTTGAAGAAAAATATTTACATTTTTTGAATCAGTTACTTAATTTCGATCAAATCAGTCGTTGAATTAGTTAGTCTAATCATATTCCCAGCTTCATCTTTATAAACATCATCTTCGATCCGAACACCGAATTTATTTTCTAAATAAAGTCCCGGTTCAACCGTGAAGACAATATTAGCTTCCAACTGATCGTTATTAGAAGTCCTAATAATAGGATAATCGTGGCAGACCAAACCAAGTCCATGACCAGTACCGTGGATAAAAGGACCGTATTCAGTATCGTTAATAAAGCCACGAACAACACGATCAAGATCACCAAAAGTCTCGACCATAGGAGCAAAACGAATCCCCATCCCTTCAGCTTTTTGAACAAGACCATAGACCTTCTTAACTTCCTCAGAAGCTTCACCCATCACAACAGTCCGAGTAATATCCGAGAAGTAACCGTCAACAACAAAGCCAAAGTCTAAAGTAACCACATCGCCAGTTTCAATAATCTTAGATGAAGCACCACCATGTGGAAAAGCCGAACGAACACCAGAAGCAACAATAGTATCAAAAGAAAGCTTCTCAGCCCCCAGCGACTTACCAAAACGCTCGATCTCATCAGCCACAGCCAATTCAGACTGACCAACCTTCATAAAATCACCAATATGATCAAACACCTGATCACAAATCGAAGCACCCTTTTGAAGCAACTCGATCTCAGCAGCAGACTTAAACATCCGCGCCTTCTTAACCACCAAGTCACCATCAACAGTAGCAAGACCCTTATCAACCAAAGTCAAATAATCCTTAGTCAACAAACTACCAGATTCAATCGCAACCTTAGAAAACTTCTCAGCCAAAAAATCAGCCAAAGAAGACTTCGCAACATCAACAATCACACAATCAGGACATTCAGCCTTAATCTGTGAAAAAAAGCGAGCATCAGTAACAATAAAAATCTCATCAGCAGAAACAACTACAAACCCATCGTCCCCTGAATAATTAGCCACATAAAATTGATCTTCCTTATCACTAATCAAAAAAGCATCCAAATCGCGATCCTTCAAAAAATCACGAACAGCAACAACACCAGAATCATTCATAAAATCACTTCTCCAAAAACTTCTCCTAGTAAGGATACAACAAAAAGAAAAACCATGCCATATATAGAAGAAAAAAAATAAAAAGAAAAAGGAAGCCCCAAAAAGGCGAGAGTGCGAGAAACGAGCACGCAAGCCCAGAAGCGAAAGCAAAAAGAAAGGAAAACAAATAAAAACAATTCAAGATTTTAGGTTTGGGTTTGGGTTCAGGTTTGGGTTCAGGTTTGGGTTCAGGTTTGGCTTCAGGTTTGGGTTCAGGTTTGGGTTTAGGCTTTTGATCTTACCAACAAAAATATAGTCTGAGATAGACATGTGAGGAATAGGACGCGCAAACAGTGCCAATTTGTACGAAATAAATCGGTAAATCTCAACCAAGGGGGGGATATCGCATACCATCTAGACGGAGGGGCCCGGGGATACAGACCTCAGTGGTGAAATTCATCTTGGCGACGAAGGAGCTTAGATGAAGGTGCAGTTTTGAAACAAGCGAGCGCCTTTTGCTCGATTGGTTCAAAATGTGCCCACCACGTTCCAGCGTCTGTATCCCCGGGCCCCGGAGTCGGCATTGAACGTAGCACCCAAAATACTACCTCCACACCCCAACACCAAACAAACTAACAAAACGTGCCCCAAGCAAAACGCTTCTGTCTGCCATAGCTCACTTACATCTATACAAAAAAATGGCTTTGGAACAAACGTCCAAAGCCATAACGTAAATGAGGAGGCACCAGCCAGCAGCTAAAAAACTACCAGCTAGCTTTGCGAACACCAGGGATCTGACCCTGGTGTGCCAAATTTCTAAAATTAATCCGTGACATCCCAAACTTCCGCAAATAAGCATGGGGTCTACCGTCGATCTTATCTCGAGAATGTAACCGAGTAGGAGAAGCGTCACGAGGCAACTTACTCAAAGCCTCGTAATCTCCTTCATCCTTCAATTTCTGACGTAAAGAAGCATACTTAGCAACAGTCTGTTGCAAGCGTTTCTCACGTTCAATCTTTGCTTTACGTGCCATTCACGTACCACCCTTGTACAAAATTTATTGAAACCAAAGGAAGTCGTCGTTAATAGTAATAATTACTAAGTCCACTGATGATACTAGCAGGTATTAAATCAGATAGCAACAATTTAACCTCAAAAAAGTAATATTATTTTATTTGATATCTTAATATCGTCTTCAACTTGTCATGCTCGACTCGGCGAGCATCAGACAAATAAATCTCTCGATGGACCTTCGAGGCACGCATCAATCCCGCTTCCTTCACCAACAAATCGATCTTATCAAAACTAGCTGGTTCATCATCATAACTTCCAACATGGCAGATCTGTGCCGCTTGGATGGCCGGATAAGTCTTGACTTCAACCTGGTCAAGCAAAGGAAGATCCTTCTTCTGACGGGTAACTTCAACACTTTGTTCGATCACATTATCTGGCACAAAATCCGGGATCCTGATCATCACGTCATACTCAAACTCGTTTTTATATAAATGATCCATCTGTTGCCCCCGCTCAGTCAACGACCAAACGCCTTCCAGCGGAAAGACTACATAGTCATCGAACTCAACATCCCTATCGGTGCAATATTTCTTATAGGCGAATTTCAATCCATAACTTATCGGATAAAGTGTTTGAATACGTTCTTGAAATCCACTTTGGTTAGGGTCACCGATGCCATGGATCGAAAAAAACTTTTGTTCCGGAACATTGACGATCATCGGTTTCTTGCGGGTCGAGTATAGATTTTTTTCTTGCTTACGGCTTTCGTACTTCATGTCAGTCTCCATTCTTAGTTAGATTAATTGAATTGTAGGTAAAAGAAATTGATTAACAACAAGTTTTAGCTATAAATTTAATTATAAACGTTTTGGATTCGCTTGCAATTTATTATGATGTATTATATATTGGAATTGTTAATTGTTACGTTATATTGAGGCTGGACTGTACATTTATGACGAAACAAACATTTTTCAGCTAAAATTACGTATAAATTAGCTCACTACCCATGTTCATCAAGCTCATCTACTGTCATGCTGAACTCCCGCACAGCTCAACACGAAAAGATGAGCCCATAGGATTGTAGCTCAAAATAAGGTCACTCCTCGAAAATTTTCTTAACCCCTAAACTGGAAAATACACGACAAGAGCTACAATACTCTTCCCTCAAATAGCCGGCACAAACGTGTCGGTTTTTTTTCAGTGAGTTTATACTATATATAACGTATTAATTGCCACTTAAAGTGATTATATATATAATACTATCTGTCACTTTCAAATCAGTCAGAATATTGGGGTAATCAAGATGGAGCTAACTAACAGACAGCAGCAAATAATCAATATGACTAAGAAAACTAGTCCAATGACTAGTGAGCAAATCGCCACTAAACTAGGGCTCAGTGTGCCTACGATCAGGGGTGATCTGCGGCTTTTGACCGTTGTTGGCATTCTCGATTCGCGGCCAAAAGTCGGCTACGAGTATACCGGTATGGAACAAAACCGTCTAAATTACTCCAAACTATATGACAAAAAGATCTCTACAATCGTCAAAAAACCAGCATTGGTCGAGCCTAACACCACCTTGCAAGAATGCGTCAATAGCTTGTTCTTAAAGGATGCTGGCTCACTTTACGTGGTGGACGATAATCAAGAACTACTCGGACTAATTTCTCGAAAAGATCTCTTAGCGGTCACTGTCAGCAATCGCGACACTGAATCAATGGTCGCAAGTATGGTGATGACTAGGATGCCGAATTTGATCACCGTTACTCCAGACATGACTATCATGGAAGTGGGAAAACTATTGTTGCAACATGAAGTCGATTCATTGCCAGTAGTTAAAAATGCTAAGAGTTTTCAGGTGATCGGCAAGATCACGAAGAATCGATTATTTGAATATTTTATCGAAGCTAATATGGATAACAATTAAGAGCAGACCGAACTGGCCTGCTCTTTTTATATACATATGGTTATGATTAACCTTACTTCATTATCAATCGTCCAATGTTCTTGATAACTTTTTGGATATTAGGATCGGTGTCTTTGATGGCAGTTTCAAGATCCTCGACTACAGGTACACAACTGAAGATGGCATCTATTCCGATAGGATACAGTTCTTCGGTTCTTTCACCGACACTTCCGGCAATGGCGATAACTTTCACATCGGGATTGACCTCTTTAACTGCTTGTGCCACTCCCATGGGTGTTTTACCATACTTAGTTTGAAAGTCGATCTGACCCTCACCAGTGAAGACGTAGTCTGCTCCCTCAGCCTGTTTTTTTAATCCGGTATATTCGACGACGATTTTTACTCCCGGCTGCATTTCTGAATTCGTGAAGGCTAGTAATCCTGTACCTAAACCTCCGGCAGCACCGGCCCCAGCTTTTTGTTCTAAGTCCAGATGTAGATCTTGTTTGATGATGTCTGCATAGTGCGACAGTGCTTGGTCCAATACTTCGACCATTTCGGGAGTGGCTCCCTTTTGCGGTCCGAAGACGTGAGAAGCACCATTTGGTCCGGTTAAGGGATTGGTGACGTCTGAAGCGATGATAACTTTGACGTTTTTTAATTCTGGCATCATTGAACTGACATCAATTTTAGCTAAATTGATCAAGTCTGCTCCGCCAAATTGTACTGCTTCGCCGTTTTTATTCAGCAATTTTGCTCCCAGAGCTTGTGCCATACCGGCTCCACCATCATTGGTCGCTGAACCACCGATGCCGATAATGACCGTTTTTGCGCCGGTTTTGATAGCAGCCTTGATCAACTGACCAGTTCCATAGGTAGTGGTGATATAAGGATTTTGGGTCTGCTGGTTGATGTATTGGATGCCGCTAGCTTCCGCCATTTCGATGACAGCAACTTTTCCTTCATCGATCAAGCCAAAATGTGCGTCGACTTTATTTCCTAAAGGATCCAGAACTCCTTCGGTCAAGATCTGACCATTTTTGGCGTCGACTAAAGATTGCACCGTTCCTTCGCCACCATCGGCCATTGGCACTTGTCGATATTCAGCATCGGGTAAAACTTGTTTGAGCCCTGCTTCCATCGATTGAGCTACTTGTTTAGCTGTTAACGAGTTTTTGAATGAATCTGGTGCTAATACGATTTTCATTTTTACATCCCCCTAGAAAAAGTTTCCGTACATCAACGTGGCAACGATCGTCATCGACAGACCAACTAACATTTCCCAAAATACAACGCTCATTCTTTCTTTAAAGTCCATCTTGACTGCTTTAGCAGTAACGTGGAAATAGTTACCATGTGGCAATTGATCGATCACGGTCGCACCAGTATGGACCATAGCTGCGGCACCAGTTCCGGAAATTCCGAAAGATAAGATCGATTTACTGAATGAGTTGGAAGCTAAGATAACACCAGTTGAAGTTGATGCTGTGGCAGCGGCCATTAGGATACCAGCGATCGGAGCTAAGAAGGTTCCGGAAACTCCGGCAGTTTTCACGACTTCGACCACTTTTTGTGGTAGGTCCGAAGCACCGATCAACCCAGCGATTGCTCCAGCACCGATCAAGATCATGACAACATCGGTCATTCTACCTAGACCTTTGGCCATATACTCGATAAATTTTTTGCCCCGTTTCATGGCTAATGCTCCGGCTAATCCGGCAATTGGCAAAATGTACATGGCATCGAGATTGATCCCGGCTAAAGCTTTGATGCCTAAAATGTCGCCTACTGGTGTGATCAATAGTAGGACGATCGCTACTAAAGGTGTGACAATAGCTGATTTCAAACTAGGTAGATCTTTAGATTCAGCAACCGTAAACTTCATATCTTCGGGGACAAAGGTCCCTTTGTTTTTGACGATATTAGCTAAGATCACGGTCACGATCAAGCCGACGACCGCTGGCACAAAGTCGGCGATCATTACTTGTGCTAGATCAACGTTGAAGCCTTTAGCTGCAGCGATAGTGTTAGGATTGGGAGAAATGATATTCCCCGCTTTTCCTCCACCAGATAGAGCTACTAATAACGATAGTTTACTGTAGTGCATTTTTTGCCCAACTTCTAAGGCGATTGGTGCGACGATCAAGACGGCAACTGGAATGAAGATCCCGACAGCCGTTAATACTAACGCAGAAAGTGCTAAGGCAAAGATGACTAGTCGATCATTGAAGTTTTTAACGATACTTCGAGCGATCACATTTGCCGCTCCCGACTCCATCATGACTCCAGCTAGGACACCGGCAGAGATCACTCGCACGATCGTCCCCATAACACTGGAGCCACCTTTGATGACAATATCAGTCGTTTGAACGAGGTCCATCCCCCCGATTAAGCAACCGATTATTGCACCGATCATTAATGAATAAACAGGATTGATCTTTAATAAAATCAAAATTATAGCTAAGGCTAAGCCGATCAAGGCAGCCCACCAAGCAATGGTCATTTTAAAACATCACCCTATGTTTGAGAAAAATATCTCAAATTCATTTCAACGAATATAATATAATGATACCGTTTTCTTAGCAATGTGCATTTGCACAAAATTATTTGTTTAAAAAACTATTTTGTTATACAATCACTGATACATCAATATTATTTTTTATCATTAGGAATATAAATTAATTAAACGCACAATTATGATCAATATCTTTTATTTAGTAAATTTGCTGTATTTCGCTACCATTTATACTTTTTTTCACAATAAAGTGAGGTTACCACTATGAAACTTGATCCGAAACTTGCACAATCCATCGTCGATAAGATGATGAAAACCATCCCCTACAATATCAACATCATGAACGAAAAAGGCTACATCATCGCTAGTGGCGACAAGTCACGGATCAATACTTTGCACGTTGGTGCGATCGACTCGATCGATTCTGATCAAATATTACCAATGGTCCAATCTTATGGTATTCATGGTCAACCAGGCGTGAATATGCCGGTCAAATTTCAACAACAAACCATCGGCGTCGTTGGGATAACTGGTGATCCTAAAATAGTTGCTCCTTTGGCTTCGCTGTTGAAAGTAGCGACTGAGCTATTGATCTCGCAAAACTATAACAATCAACCGCGGACGCAATACAAAAGTCGTCTCAACCGTTTCTTATACCAATGGCTTGAAGTTGCTGACGACATCGCCAAATATCCTGAATTGATTTCTGAGGCTGTAGATCTAAATATCGATCTTCAAGAACCACGCTACGTCTTAGTTGCCATCAGCGACCACAATAGCAAAATTCAGATTGCTGAAAACGACTATGCCGTGTCGACCGCCCCAAACAAACTGATCATCATCACTCAACATCATAAGCAAATAGATCAATACTTAAATCAGTGTTGTGAATTAAATATCAAACTAGGAATTAGTCAAAAAAATAACCAACTGGCTAGCGCTCAAAAACAGGCGCAAAGAACTATTTATATCAACGATATTTTCGATCTCGACAAAACACCCTACTATCAAGATGTTATGTTTGTCGATCAGTTGCTGGCTGATAATTTGGTCGATAAAAGTATCCAAGATACCTTCGAATCACTATCAAAAAGCAGCACTGGCCAAGAGCTGATCGATACTTTAGCTTACTACCTCAAGTGTGACGGCAATATTAGTCTGACATCTGACCAACTGCACATTCATCGAAATACGACCAATTATCGATTAAATAAGATCTCCGAAATATTCAAGCTAAATGTCCACAAGTTGAACGATATTTTTGAATTATATGCCAATTATCTAAATTTTAAAAAAAATCAATATGAAGCAACATTGCATGATTAATTTTGATTTACAAATCATTGTTCAAATTAAATAAATAACAATGTATCAATAAGTACCCTAGTGTGAGATAATCAAAAACGCAGGCCAAAATCACTGAAATGATCGAAGAAAAATATTCTTTTTATAAAAGATATTAAATCGTCAAAGTGATAAAAGTCAGGAAAATATCAACGTGGAAATTTTGGCATACGCCAAATAAAACAGTAGCAAATTATCCAAGTCTATCTGCTTAACTTATCGATCTTCCGGACATATAATAGCCTCAAATCCGATAAACAGGAGATGTAGAACATGCTAGGACAAACATTAATCCAATCAGGTTTAACCAGCTTCGGCGCTGGGATCGCATACGGTGCGGTAGTTATTATAGGTTTAGGTGTCATCACCTTACTATTCAACAAATTCAATCACACAGCAAAATAAAAAAGCAGAGAGCACGAGGTTGGTCAGCTGCTGAGGTTTTAAACACAGAGAGCGGAAGGCGACGGTCAGCTGCTGAGGATTTAGGGACTGTCAGCACAAAGGTGTGGCGTAGCCGTGCCTGCTAACAGTTGCTAAACCGGAGGCCGCTGTCGCCTGGAGCTCGTTTCAACATCCTTAAGGATAATACAAAACACCACTATCCAAACCGCAGCAAGTTTGGCAACAAAAATATCCAGCACTATTTTACGCAAACTAAATCTTGCCAACTAGCAGTTTCTAAACTGGAAACCATATCCTCACTAATTCATACAAAGCCAAAAAAATAGACTAGCTTGAAAAATTCAAGCTAGTCTATTTTTATTTAGCAGATTCATGATGCAACCGCGATGCAGTATGTTGAGAATCGATAGTTGATTTAAGTGACTTCTTCAAAGTGTCCTTAGTCCGGTCGTCTGAAGGAAGATTTTCCATATCACGTTCCATTTCGGCTTCAACTTCTTGTTTAGGCCGTTTGGAATCTCGAACGAACAGTGAAATAACACCGTAAGCGATCTTGGCACCAACTAAAGTGATCATCGAACCTAATAAGATAATGATGATACCGATAACGGTTCTTGGTAGCAATGCTTCACCCAAAATAAAGAGCGACAAGATCGGTGCCAATGCTGGTTTGACTAAGAATATCAAGGAAGCTTGGACCACTCCGACTTCATCCATTGCTAAGAAGTACAAGCCAAAGGCTGCACCAGTAACTAAGACTGAGATATAAAGGATCAGTGGTAGTGTTTGTAAATTGATCCCTTGGAAAAATGGAATATTAACGAACTGACTGTAGTTGCTAGGAATAACTGAAGCAAGTGGCGTGTGACTCAATCCCATCAAGATACCGAGTTCCCCGGCACCGAATAAGAATGAAAAACAAGTCATGGCTAATGCGTTGATCCCGATCTTGTGGCTGTTGACTCGCGACATTACGCCGTAAACACCGAACAAGATAGAAGATAATAGTCCCAAAGTGATCCCAACTGGATTCTTCAAATGGAATGGATCGATGATGACCAAGAGACCGATCAACGTCAAAACTAAGGCAAAAATATTAGTACGTGATAGCTTCTCGCGTAAAAAGACGAATCCAATGATCAAGCCAAAAATTGGGTTGGCACTCAACATAATGGCAACGATCGAAGCATCAGTCAATTGGATCGAGAGTTGATAAAGCGACATACTCAAGACTACAATCACGAATCCCGTACTAGCAAAGTGCCAGAAATCCTTTTTTTTCAATAAAATACTGTGCTTACGCATGTACGATAAGGCGAATGGAAATAGTGCCAATCCACCTATCAAAAATCGGATAAAATTCAATTCGACCGGATTGAAGGAACTTCCTGCGATCTTCAAAGCGATTTCCATCGAACTGAAGAGAAAAGTCGGTATAAGAATTAATAGTATCGATTTAAGTTTCAAAACTCTATAACATCCCCAAATAAGTTAATTATATCTAGTAGTCTACTCCCTATTTTCACTAATATCTAAAAATTCGGCAAAAGATTTCCATGAAAACGTTTTATACTGTTATACTTAAAGCTAACTTTAACATACGGAGAACTAAAAATGTCCAAGATCATCTCGCTAGCCGCCCTGATTTTTGCAGGGTTAACTTTCTTCTCATATCCTCACGAAACCAAGGCTGAGAGCGAATACGACCAGAACATCCCCGCTGACACTAACATCGGCCAATACATTTATGAAGACAAAGAGTATTTGACCCAAAATCAAGTCGATCAGATCAATACAATGAATAAGAAATTAAAGAATAAAGAAAATGTGACCTTGATCATCGTCGATAAGATCCCACTGGAGGATATGTCAATGACTGTCACTCCCCATCGGACGAAGAACAAAGGCAGTATTATGTGTCGACTTTGATTGATAAATTTCACGAAACCGATCAAGAAAGATATTTGTTCGATGATGAGAAATATTACGAGCAATTGGAATATGGACGTAATTTTTTGATCATATCGCTGAAGGATAAAGCAGCCTACTGGGAGCCATCTTCGAACACTAATCGCTATTTGACGGACTATAAGTTTTGGAAGCTAAAATTCTGGTTGAACCCAGCATTGCGTTATTTTGACCAGCAATATCAGATCAATGCTGCTGTTAAGCTTTGTTTGAAGATGGGAACACAGGTTGAGCCGTTTGTGTCTGATCCTTATAGTGATAAGGAGAGCGCTTCTTTTGAAGATATTAATGAACGTATTGAATGGGTTAAAACTGGGTTTAAGATCTTTTTTAGTTTGATTGCTTTTTCGATTTTGTTGTTGATTTTTTTTGCTATTGTTTCTGTTCCGTTTCATTTTCGCAAGGGTTGGTATTCTAGATATTAGTGAGAGGTTGTTGTTTGATTGGATGTTCAATGCCGGTTCCGGGTCGGGGCGCGATATGGGACTGGAACGCTGCCGACGCAATTTTGAGCTGCCTGGAAGTTCACCAGGCATCTCAAAACTTGGTCTTTCACTAGGCGATTAAATCGGTTCTCGTCGTGGTTTGGTTATTTTGATGCATTTATTTAAGAAGAGGCTTATATACTCAATGCCAATTTTCATGAG